>JAQCEQ010000045.1 GCA_027618565.1 Planctomycetota bacterium
TCGCAACTGACGACGCGAGATGGCGCCGGACCTGGCGGGTTTGCGGTGGCCGGCGCAGATGGCGTCTTCCACTGGGCCAGCGCTGAGCTCAACGGGAACTCCGTGCTTGTTTGGTCGGATCTCGTGGCGCAGCCGACCACCGTCATCTACGCGTGGCAGGACAACCCCGTCCGCGCCAATGTCGTGAACGAGTGCGGGTTGCCGCTGGCGCCGTTCAGGTTCCAGGTTCGATAGCGGGATCAGCCGCCGGCGGGCGCCTTGGCTGGCGCGCCGTCGGATGGCCCGCCATCGGGACGGCCGCCTGGAGGACGGTTGCCGTCGGGTCGTCCTCCGTCAGGTCGATCACCGTCCGCACGGCCTCGCGAACCGCGCAACTGCGACGGGTCCGCTTCGCGCAGTCCCCGGCTGGCCGGAGTGAACCACTCGGCGCCGTAGTGATGTGCCGCGCCGCGATTGATTTCCACCTGGCGCGTGAGGCTGCCGTCGGGCGTCAACCAGTCGATCTTCATCGAGAGGACCTCGAACGAGTGGGCGTCTGCCGAGATGCGCACGGAGGACGGCGCGTCGCCGACCCCGAAATCCATGCCGCGGTGCCGGATCGGTTCGCGTGAGCGGTCGCTGCCTCGGTTGTTGCCTCGATCACTGGCGCGATCGCCGCCTCGATCGCCGGTTCGATCGCCGGCCTGTCGCATCGAGCCGCGCGATCCCGCCTCGGTGGCACCGCCCTGGCGAGTGGCCACGATGTTGATTGTGCTGAGGCCGGTCTGGGAATCGGCCCCACGGGTCATCGTGAGGTCGTAGCCGCGGCGCAATCGCTCCATGACGGACTCCAGCGTGAGGATGTCTGCACCATCGTCGTCGTCTCCGCCAGAGGCGGCCAGCAGCATGCGGAGCGGGCCAGCGTCCTGCGAACGGAAGTAACGCTTGCCGGGCATCTCCGCAAAGAATGCCTCGCCGTCAAATCCGACCGTCGGGAGGAAGTGGCCGGGCTGTCCGGCGCCCTGAGGCATGGCCTGTCCCATCGGTGCCCGCCCGCCACGGCCGCCATTAGGGATCGGATCGTCGAAGGCAAACACGAATCGATTGCCTTCGCCAAGCACCAGCGAGGCACGCGACTCGATTCCGTACTCGTGGTTGTTGCGACGGATGGCGACGGCATAGGTCCGGTTCGACAGCGCCGCCGCCGTGTCCATCATGCGGCTGAGCGTGGCATCCGCGCTGGTCTCTTCGACCTGGAAAACCACGATGGCGATGGCCAGCGTGGCCGCAACGAGGACGGCCGCCGCCGAGGCGCGCTTGGCCCATCGCCGGAGCTGCCAGCGCTCGCGTGCCTGGGCACGGATGACCGCCATGACCGAGGTCACTCGCCGCTGCGTGCGCTGTGCGTCGCCGGGCGCCAGCAGGGAGAGCATCGCGTGCACGACGATGGAGTCGGCGGCGCGGGTGGGGTTGGCGTTGCCCAGTTCCAGTTCTTCGGCAAGGAGGCGTTCAAGCTCGATGGCATCGTGGTGGGGCGACTGGAAGTCTGGTCCGGTGTTGTCGCTCATGCTGCCACCTCGGTGAAGATGCCCTTGTTGCGCAGGCACTCCGCCAGCGCCAGCCGCGCCCGGTAGAGGCGCTTGCGGAATGTTTCGTCGGCGAGGCCGCTTACCTCGGCGGCCTGGTGTGCGTCCAGGCCACGGATGTACACCAGGTCGACGGCGTGTCGATGTTCGTCGCCCAGTCTTGCGACGCAATCTCGCAGCGTCCCCATCTGCTCGGCGAAGGTATCGCCCGGCTGCTGCTCCATCCGTTCCATCTGCTGGTCGAACCGCTGTTCCATGAGCTCCGTGAGGTGGTGGCGGTAGCGCTTCTTCTTTCGACCCATCGCCAGCAGGGTGTTGCGTGCGATTCCCCGGAGCCATGGACCGAATGGGCGTTCGCGGTCGAACTCGTCGATGCGCCTCCACGCGGTGATGAGCGTCTCTTGGAAGGCATCTTCGACCAGCGACTCGTCGAAGGCCAGCCCGCGCAGGTAGGCGGTCAGCATGTCCGAGTGTTGCCGGACCAGGATCTCAAAGAGGTCTTCGGAGCGCATCGACTTGGTATTGTCGTCTCGCGGGCTCGATTGACCTTGAATCGGTCGAAATCGGAGGAAAAGTCGATTGAATTCGCCCCCGTGAAGCGATTTCACGCTCCCCAAGGCGTTCCGTAGGATCGGCGGCGTGATCGTCATGGGAATGATCGTTGCCGGCGCCATCCTTGCTCAGTCCGGTCCCCACCCCGGCGTCGGCGCGCTCCCAGAGCCTCGGCAGCTGCCGTGGCACGAGATGCGGGGGTACGCCTTCGTGCACTTCGGTCCCAATACATTCACTGACCGCGAGTGGGGGCACGGCGATGAGCCTGGGTCCGTCTTCAACCCCACGGAGTTTGACGCCAGCCAGTGGGTGTCGGCGTTCAAGGAGGCGGGCTTCGAGGGCGTGATCCTGACGGCGAAGCATCACGATGGCTTCTGCCTGTGGCCGAGCGCGCAGTCGACCCACACCGTGGCAGCCAGCCCGTGGCGGAACGGAAGGGGCGATGTCCTTCGCGCGCTCTCCGGCGCCTGCGCCGACGCGGGACTGAAGTTTGGCGTCTACCTCTCGCCGTGGGACCGAAACCATCCTGCGTATGGAACTGGCGACGGCTACAACGAAGTGTTCCGGGCGCAACTTCGCGAGGTGCTCACGAGTTACGGGCCGACCTTTGAAGTCTGGTTTGACGGCGCGTGCGGCGAGGGGCCCAACGGCAAGCGTCAGGTCTACGACTTCCCTGGCTTCCGCGCGGTCGTGAGGGAGTTGCAACCCGGCGCCGTCATGTTCAGTGATGTCGGGCCCGACTGCCGGTGGGTTGGCAACGAGTCTGGCCACGCGGGCGAGACGAACTGGGCGACGCTCAATGTCACGGGTTTTGGAATTGGCAACGACCATCCTCCCACGGCCGAGAGCCTTCGCCACGGCGACCGCCAGGGCGAGCGATGGGTGCCGGCCGAGTGCGATGTCTCCATCCGCCCAGGTTGGTTTTGGCATGAGCACGAGAACGGCAAGGTCAAGTCGCCGCGGGTGCTCTTTGACCTCTTCGAGCGCAGCTGGGGCCACAACGGCTCGTTCCTGCTCAATGTGCCGCCGGACCGACGCGGCCGGATCCACGACAACGATGTCGCAGCCCTGCGCGGGTTCCGCGAGCTGGTCGACGCAACCTACGACCAAAACCTCGCCCAGGGCGCACTCGTGGCGGCCTCGTCAAGCGATGCGGCATCTTCGCCGGCGGCGTGCCTGGTGGACGACTCCGAGGGGGCCTCGCCAGACGACGCCTACTGGATTGCGCCCCTTGAGGTCAGCAAGGCGACCATCACGATTGATTGGGTTGATGCCGTCACGCTGGACAGGGTCCAGCTGCGAGAACCCATCCACATTGGACAACGCATTGAGTCGGTCAAGGTGGAAGCGCGCGTGGCTGGTGCGTATCGCGAGATCGCGACGGCGACGACGGTGGGAAATCGGCGAGTCATTCGAGTGGAACTGGTGGAGACGGATTCGCTGCGCGTCACGGTCTCGTCGACCTTGGGCTCGCCCGCCCTCCGCCTGATCGGGGTCCACCGAACGCCGCTCAAGCCCACCCCGGGGAGCGGCGCGCCGTGACGTGAATTGATCGGAATCGACCAAAAAAGGTCGAATCCACGCCATTCAACGGCGAGCCGCTACACCATCGAGCTCGGCTGCACGACTCGGTCAAACGTGGCGGCATCCACGTAGCCCAGCGCCAGCGCCGCGTCGCGCAGCGTGGTGCCTTCATGGTGCGCCTTTTTGGCGATCTCGCTGGCCTTGTCGTAGCCAACCACTGGCGCGAGCGCGGTGACCAGCATGAGGCTTTCGCCAACCAGCTTCTGGATCCGACGCTTGTCCGCCTCGATGCCCTCGGCGCAGAACTCGCGGAAGGCATTGCAGGTTCCGGCCAGGAGTTCCGTTGACTCGAGCACATTGTGCGCAATGACCGGCTTGTAGACATTGAGTTCGAAGTTCCCTTGGCTCGCCGCGAACTGCACCGCGGTGTTGTTGCCCATGACCTGCACGCAGACCATCGTCATCGACTCGCACTGGGTGGGATTCACCTTGCCGGGCATGATGCTGGAGCCAGGCTCGTTCTCCGGGATGACCAACTCCCCGATGCCGCACCGGGGTCCCGACGCCAGCCATCGGATGTCGTTGGCGATTTTCATGAGGGCGCCGGCCAGCACGGTCAGCGCACCGGAGAGTTGCGCCATCCCTTCGTGGCCGGCCAGCCCCGCAAACTTGTTCGGGGCGCTGGTGAACGCCAATCCCGTGCGATGCGCCAGGATCGCGGACACCTTCTCGCCAAAACCCGCGGGGGCGTTGAGGCCTGTGCCAACGGCGGTTCCGCCGATGGCCAGTGCCCGTACCGCGGGGAGTGCCGACATGACCGCAGCAACAGAGAGGTCGATCTGAGCGACATACCCCGAAAACTCCTGCCCCAGCGTGAGTGGGACCGCGTCCTGCAGGTGCGTCCGTCCAATCTTGACGATCCCGTCAAACGCCCTTGCCTTGGCGTCGAGGGTCCCGCGCAGCCGGGCGACCGCCGGAAGCAGCCGCTGCTCCACCTCTGTCGCCGCAGCGATGTGCATCGCCGTGGGATAGGTGTCGTTGCTGGACTGGCTCATGTTGACATGATCGTTGGGATGGACCGGCTTCTTGCTGCCCATCGACCCGCCGGTCAGTTCGATCGCGCGATTGGAGATGACCTCGTTCGCGTTCATGTTGCTCTGCGTGCCGGAGCCGGTCTGCCACACCTTGAGGGGGAAGTGGTCATCAAGGCGGCCCGAGGCCACCTCGTCCGCCGCGCGAACAATCAGCGACTGCAACTCGGCCGGGAGCTTCCCGAATGCGAGGTTGGCATCCGCACACGCAGCCTTGAGATGTCCAAATGCGCGAACCACCGGGATGGGCATTCGCGCCCCAAACGGGAAGTGGTGGAGCGATCGTTGCGTTTGCGCGCCCCAGTAGCGATCCGCCGCGACGGGGACGGGACCAAGCGCATCTGTCTCCGTGCGGTCGGGGTGGGAGGTGGCGGAAAGCGCGGAATCTGTGGCGTGTGCGGTGTGCATGGCGAGTGTGGCTTGGTGGATGAGTCTATCGATGTGCGCCTACCATTCCCCGATGACTGAAACCGAGGAATTTCCGGAGGCACGACGCGTGGGGCCCAGTCATTCTTTCTCGGCGCGGGGAGGGCGTGACGGTTGCGGGTGCTGCCTGCCGGGATCGTTGATCGCGCTCGGATTGGTGCTCCTCTTTGGGTGGCTGGGGATGCGGTCGTGCGAACGGACGGTGGCCTCGTTGCCGCGTTCGCTCATCACGACGGAAGTGGTGCAGACGGTGGTGGCACAACTGGGCGCGCTGGAGGTGGCCCCCCGGTTTGTCGTGGCGACGCGGGAGATCACGGCGGAAGTGTCCAGGGAGTCGATCACGACATTTGGTGCCGGATGGCTGCCGGAGCTGCTCACGGTGCGCGTTGGAAGGACCGTCACGCACATCCGAGCACCTGGAAACCGCGTGCAGTACATCGTGGACCTCAGGTCGATCACGCCGGGAAGTATCGAGGTGACTGCGGAGGGGCGCGAGCTTGTGGTGCGCGTGGCGTCGCCGACCATTGACCCGCAGATGGTGGACATTCAGTCGAATCCAGCCAAGTTTGAAGTGCTCGTGGACAAGGACTGGCTACACCACGCCTTCAGCGCACAATCTGAAGTGGACGCTGCAAAGGCTGCCATTCGGGAAGCCGTCATCGTTGCCGGCTCCCACCCGGCGGCGCTTCTGGAAGCACGCACCGATGCCGCGCCCGTTCTGGAGGCGGTGATTCGTGGGATGATTCCGCCAGAGGTGGGGGTCACGCAAGTCCGAGTGGAGTTTCAGTCGGGCTCGGGCGACGAGGGCAAGTAGCCAGAACCCTCCGGTGACTTGTCAGCCGCGCCGACCGGCGATCCGGGCTGTCCACTTGAAGCCCAGCTCGGCCATCGACCACAGAAAGAGCATGGTCGCAAGTGCTTCGTCAATGTTTCCAACGCCAGGCGGTTTCCGCGGTGCACGTGGGATGAGGTCTGGCATGCAACGGTTATAGGACCTTTATTTGAGTCGTCAACTTTGTCCAGCTGAAGAATTTGGATGCCCCGCTGTGTTGACTTAGCGGATTCCGGTGGCATAATTCGTGTGCCCGAGCAGTGTGGGTTAGGTCTGTAATTTGGAGAGAGAAAGGAAAAGGATGCGCCATTGGCGTACTGGCACTATTGGTATGTGTGTGGGGGGACTGGCTGTCGCTTTCAACGCGACAGCGGATCTCGTCGACTCACCCATCATCACCTTCGACTGCAACGGGGAATCCGCCTTCGACGCGGACGGCCGTCCTGGCTTCCTGCCGGGACAGTGGATCTTTGAAGGAGACTGCTATGGAAGCAACTTCCAGCACTCCTACGAGATCGCCGCCATAGTCGATCCGGTCTTGGACTTCAACTTCAGCTGGACCAACACGACGTTGCAGACCCAGTCGTACCTCTTCACCTTCTCGCTGAACGGGATCGACGACTGGAATGGCGACATCCTGTACTCAGCGCTGTTCAACGCCACGGTGCACGACAACAACGGCAATGGCGCGACGCTTGGATCGTCCAGCGGTCTTGCGCTGTTCACGGGCATTGTCGATGGCGTGCCGTTGTTGAACCTGGCGAACAGCCCGTTCTCGCTGGTGACCGCGCCCGGCGGTTCGGCTACGACTGGTGACCTCACTGGATCGGGAGCGTCTTCGATTGGCTACCACTCGTCATTGACGGTGCGCCTCTCGTTCACGCTCTCTGCCGGTGACAGTGTCGGCTTTGACGGCGACTGGACCGTGAACCCCGTCCCTGCCCCCGGCGCGCTTGCGCTGATGGCGCTGGCGGGCTGCTCGAACCGATCGCGTCGTCGACGCTGAGGCGAGGAACTCGCGCTCGCCGCGAGTTATTGTCCCCACGGCCCCTGGGCTGAGCCGCACCCCACGTCGGCTCGCCCAGGGGCTCTTTTTTCATCCAGCGATGTGGTGTGGCTGTTTCCCGCAGAAAAATTTGTTCGTTGCGGCTTTCACGCTACCTCTATTCCTTGGCGGAGCGATACGTCAGCAGGAGTTAACCAATGCTAAAGCGACTCATATTGGCGGTCTTCATATCTCTTGGCTGTGCCAACGCGGCGTTGGCGGGCCCGGTCTGGGAAGAAGGTTCCAAGGACGCGGGCGAGGTGGTGGCGACCGCACGAACAGTGTCCGGCGGCGCGGGCGGTTCAGCCACCAAGATCAACGGGTCCACCTCGACCGCGTTGATGGGTACTCCCGACCTCATCGACCTCCTCCAGTTTAAGTTTGACCCCAGCGTGTTCAGCGGCGCCCCGTGGTCCATCGATTGTCGTCCCGGTTGGGATGTCTACCTCTTCCTCTTCTTAGATTTGGGGGATGGGGTGGTGCACTTGATCGCTGCTGCCGACGATATCTCAGCCACCGAAGATGGAGCGAGGATCTCCAGCACCGACGTCACCCTGAATAGTCAATTCTCTAATAGCCGGTACTTTCTCGCCATCACAGGGAAAGGGGCGCAACCGGGCTACCTCAATGTCACGACCGGAGCATTTCTCAAGTGCTTCTCTAGCCTCCCCACAGACTGGAACGGGGTGCTCTTCCCGCAGAACCCGCGATTCAGTAACTGGATCGGGACCGCCAGTTCGGCTGGTTCGTACTCAAACAATGTGACGGGCATCCAGATCATCCTCTCCGACACCTGCGCTGACGCGGCTTACCTCAATGACGGCCAGAATCTGCTGGACAACACCGCCGCGACGACAGACTCCCTTTCGTACGACATGTCCTGTTCATTTGGTGGTGACGCCGGCATGGGCAAGGATGTTTGGTTCATATACGACCCCGTGTGCGCTGGCAGCGCCACCGTGGAAACCTGTGGTTTCATCAACTTTGACTCGGTGATCGTGGTGTACGAGGTTGAGGGTGACGGCGCATGCCCCGTGAGTTCCACGCCACACGCCTGCAACGACGATGGCTCTGGATGTAGCGGCTACTCATCCACTGTGACCTTCACGGTGGATCCCTGTCACCGCTACTTCGTCCGCGTGGGTGGGTACTGCGGGAGCCCCGACACGAATGGGCTGTGCACCTCGGCCAGCTCCGGATTTGGTTCCGTGAAGTTGACCCCGCCAGAGTGCAATCCGCTTTGCCTCCCGTCCTCGGATCTCAATGCAGACGGGATTGTGGATGGAGCCGACCTCACGCTCTTGCTCACGACTTGGGGCACGAACGGTGCGCTCGGGCAGTAAAGCGATCGCCGCATGATGGCGCCGAGGTCGTGAGAACGCAGCCCGTCTCTTACGCCCACTGGATGATCCGTCGCAGGAACTGTTCCGCTCGATCCAACTCATCGAGCCCGATCCACTCGTTCGCCCGGTGCGCTCGATTGATGTGGCCTGGCCCCCAGATGATGCACTGCATTGCGGCCGTACTTTCGATTTCACCGCGGACTGCTCAAGCAACTCTGTCGCATTGCGCATCAGTGCGTGAGTGACTTTCTTCGTGATGCGTTCGGCGACGCGGGCGGCGTTGGCAACGCGCCAAGCACGGGGCCGCCGGTGGGGGATTCGGCGGGGGAATTGGTAGCGAGAATCATCGAGCGCGGCCAACTCGTCATCGAGCCGTGGCTTGACGATCCGATGCCGGATTATGACCGCGGGATTTGATTGCTAGTTCAGACTGCGATCGAGCACGCTGGAGCAGTAATGACACACGCGATTTGAAAGATTTCATCATTCCAATTACGCAAACGCTAATGCAGGTGAACGAGCGGAAACTGCTCCGCCGCGAGAGCGAAGGTCGCCAATGAGATTCGCGCGGCGTCGATGGTGCAGAAGCATCTCGATGGAATCATCAACGCAATCGTGTTGAAGACGGCCAATGCGCTGGGCGAATCGATGAACCCGAAGATCCAGAAGGTCAAGTTGCAGGCATGCGGATATCGCAACAGGAAGCGCTTTCGCAGCGCGATCATGTTTCATCTGGGCAGACTTGGTCTGTACCCACAAACTGCATCAACCCACACGGATTCCTGAAGCGCCAAAAAACAACAACGCCTCGCATCGCGCGAGGCGTTGTCTTTGATTGAGCTGTCAAGCCGCGCAAAACCCTGCGCAGAGCCTGAAAAACCAGCGATTTACTTCGCGGCGTAGAGCGCGTTCACCGCGTTCCAGTTCACGACTTCCCACCAAGCGGCGAGGTAATCCGGTCGGCGATTCTGATACTTGAGGTAGTACGCGTGCTCCCACACATCGCAGCCGAGAATCGGCGCGCCGCATCCATCGACGATGCCCTTCATGAGCGGGTTGTCTTGATTCGCGGTGGAGCAAATCGCGACGGAGCCATCGGCGTTCTTGCACAGCCACGCCCATCCCGAACCGAATCGTCCCACACCTGCCGCAGCAAACTTGGTCTTGAACTCATCCATGCTGCCGCACGACTTGGTGATCGCCGCAGCAAGCTCCGCGCTGGGAGCTCCGCCCGAACCCGCGGGCGCCATCCACTTCCAGAACATCGAGTGATTCCAGTGTCCGCCGCCGTTGTTGCGTACGGCGTTCTTGATCGCGTCGGGCATGGTGGCGATGTTGCGGCAAATGTCATCGATCGACATCGCCTGCAAATCCGCGTGGCCTTCGAGTGCCTTGTTGAGATTGGTGACGTATGCGTTGTGATGCTTGGTGCGATGAATGTTCATCGTGAGCGCGTCGATCGACGGCTCCAAAGCATTTTCGGCATAGGGAAGTTCGGGAAGAGTAAACGCCATCGTGAGATTCTCCTGAGCAAGTGCTGGGGTCGGATTGATGAATGAATGTGCGGTGCGAGCGACGCTTGCGGATGCTGCAACGGACACGGCACCGAGCGCGAGCGTGCCGAGAAAATCGCGGCGCGTCGCATCGGTGTTGCCGGTGTTGTCACCGTGAAGTGGATCGAGCGCTGATTCCGTGCGAGAAGTCGTGTGTCGGTTGGTCATCGTGAGCTTCGCAATGCAACGCACCCGCGAGTGCGAGTGCGTGACGGAGGATATCCGTCCTTCGCTACGCTGTATGGGTGAACTTTCAGTGGCGCATGCTCGATGCCAACCTCAACCGTGCGCGCGCCGCCATAGTCTGGGGTGGCAATCGCGCCACTTGGTCGCAGTTCTCAGTGCCGGGATTGATAGGACTTCGCTTTTCTAGTGTTACCGGCGAGATTCTGTAAATCCACTATGAAGTGGCGTTCCTTCGCGTTCAGAGCAACGCCATTGACTCTGCCGCTACTTGCTTAGTCGACGCGTCTATGTCGGTCCTATCGTCATTCGCTTTCTCGTAATCGCGAGATAATCGTTGTATCCCTTTTGGCCATCGCCATAGAACTGCGTTGCATCCCACTCTGCAAGCGCCGCGCTTTCGCGCATGCGCTCGGGAAGGTCAGGATTTGAAATCGCCAGCTTGCCGAATGCCACGGCGTCGCCGAGGCCATCGCGAATATCGCGCTCGGCACTTTCAACATCGCGTGAATAGCCGTTAAGCACTACTGAGCCGTTGAAGTTGTTCTTCATACCTTGCGCCAAAGCGCGGTCGAACGGACCGTCCCATCCTTGCGTTGGGAAGTAGTGATTAAAAAGATGCAAGTAGGCGCATTTGCGATCGCCAAGCTCGCGCGCGGCGCGCAGCATTAGTTCTCTGTCATCGGTTGCAGCGGGAAGGTCTGTTGCGCTACCCATTGGCGAGAGCCGCACGCCAACTTTGGCATAACCAAATGCAGCGCCTGCGGCATCAACGCAATGCATCAAGAGCCGAAGTCGATTCTCAATGCATCCACCCCACGCATCTGTGCGAGTGTTGAGAGAGCCAGAGAGGAACTGGTTAATCAAATACCCATTTGCTGAGTGAACCTCAACTCCGTCGAAGCCAGCAATCTTTGCATTTGTGGTTGCGAGTCCATAGTCAGCAATGACACGCGACATTTCTTCGGTCTCTAACGCCCGCGGGGTGCTCGCCGGAACTGGTTCACGCGTGCCGTCTGCGCGCACAATCACCATCTTTGATTGAGACGCCACCGCAACGCATGAAACCGGTGCTTGCCCGTTGGGTTGATGTGCCGTGTGGCTGATGCGACCAACGTGCCATAGCTGCATAAAGATTCGACCACCCGCGGCGTGAACGCGATCAGTCACCACCTTCCACCCTGCCACCTGCGCTGAAGTATGAATGCCAGGAGTATTTGGATATCCCTTGGCCTCCGGCGAGATTTGCGTGGCTTCAGATATAAGCAGACCGAATGAAGCGCGCTGCGAATAGTGCACTGCCTGTAGTTCACCGGGGACGCAGTCGGGATCTTTGGCACGCTGCCGAGTGAGCGGCGCCATAAATACACGATTGGGACAGTGAAGTCCGCGGAGGTCAATAGGCTGGAGGAGTGGATTCATATGGGCGAGCTACGAAACCTAACGACGCAAGATCCCCGCGCGTTGATCGGCATTCCTGCTGATTAATGTGAAGTCTCTGTTCGGTGTTGTCCAAGCAGGAATAGTCTGCGATTTTATTTTTGGAAAATAGTTGTGTAAGAATAGCAAATGACCTATTGAGCGTTTCGTAAGAGTACTCATTGCAATTACGCTTGTCACGCACAAGCTATCAAATCAGCACTATGAGCAACATTCCACTGCAAAAGCAAATGACTGGCATAAGTGGACATCCGGTTGCGGGAAACAATACATTGTTCGCAATCCGTTCTCCGTGGCGAAGATGCAGGTGAATCGCTCGGGTGATTCGATTCTCTATCGCTCGGGAATGAACGCGAAGATCAAGCGC
>JAQCEQ010000046.1 GCA_027618565.1 Planctomycetota bacterium
GCGATATCTGGAGCAAGGAGTCCTTCGGCGACTGTGAGCTCATCGCCGACTGGCGCTGGGCGGGCCCGCCCCAAGGACAGATGGTTCGACCCCTCATCGGTCCCGATGGCAACACCCTCAAGAACGCCGATGGCTCGGAGAAGACCGAGACTATCGACGAATACGACTCAGGCATCTTCCTTCGAGGCAACAGCAAGAGCCAAGTCAACCTCTGGAACTGGAATTGCGGCAGCGGCGAAGTCTGGGGCTATCGAACCGATCCCAACCTCGCCCCGGACGCCCGTGCCGCCTGCACCCCCAAGGCCAAGGCCGATGCACCCATCGGCCAGTGGAACCGTTTCCGCATCCGGATGCAGGGAGAAGTCCTCAATGTCTGGCTCAATGACCAGCATGTGATCGTGGACGCCACGCTGGCTGGAGTCCCATCCACCGGCCCCATCGGCCTCCAGAAGCACGGTTCCGCCGTGGATTGGGGGAATGTGATGGTGCGGCGGCTGGAGTAGGTTGGGGTGGCGCCTTCCACTCCGGAAGTGGCGGTGACACCCGACGAACCAGAGCAGGACTCCCCGTTCGCGCGCGCGCGTGAAGCATTCAATCGATCGGGGTCCCCGCCATCGCCACCGTCTCTGCGCTCAGCTGTTCCCATGGGGGTGTGATAGCAGGCACTCCCGGATGAAGTCAAAGTAAGTCAGCCAACGTCTGCGGAAGACGAATGCACCGACACCGCGTGCGCAAATGCCTCGATTACGTTGATGGGTGCCCGCTTGGCCAGCGTCCACCGGCAAGTCGAGAGGATGTGAACCTGAGTCGTTCATCAGTGACGGAATCCATTGCGCGGAGCTTGATCCCGAGCGATCCGCCCGCAATCTCTTGTGCCGTTGGGTTCACCAATCGGCCGCCGCTCATGGTCGCCCCGCCATGTAGCGCTTCGTACAACTGCGCGAGGAATACTGTCTTGCCGCTTCCACTCTCACCGAGCAAAAGCAACATGTCGCGATTGGACCGTCCGGTGGAGGTTCGGACCGCAGTGGTAGGGGCGCTCGGAGTCAGCGCGGCTCCCGTCGGCTCCCGCCGTGGAGGCGGCGGCGGCGGCGGCACAGGTGAACCACCGGCAGAGTTGGGGTGATTCACGGGCATCCCTCGCCCTCGTTGTGCGTGGAGATCCTCAGTGTGTTACTCGGCGCAATGCCGACCAGTCAATCCCCTACTCCAGTTCCTTCATCCGATGCGACAACTGGGCCTTCAGTCTCTGGAGGATGGACGAGTGCATCTGGCTGACGCGGCTCTCGGAGAGGTCCAGCGTCATGCCGATCTCCTTCATCGTCATCTCCTCGTAGTAGTAGAGGATGACGATGAGTGACTCGGCGCGCGAGAGCCCTCGCGTGAAGAGTTCCAGCATGTCGCTGCTCTCCACGGCCGCGAATGGATTGGCCAGGCGAGTGTCTTCGATGACATCGGCGTGGGTACTCTCCTTGCCGGACTCCCCATCGCCCCACTGGCGGTTGAGGCTGGTTACGCCGACGGGCGCGGCGTCACGCTTTACCTTGTCAAACTCTTCATCGCTCAACCCAAGCGCGGACTGAAGTTCTTCCTCGCTCGGCGGTCGTCCCTGCGTGGACTGGAATTGCTTGCGAGCACGCTCCATCGTTGCGGTGCGCGTGCGGACCAGCCGGGGCACCCAGTCCAGACTTCGGAGCTGGTCCATGATCGCGCCATGGATGCGTCGATCCGCAAAAGTCTCAAACCGGACGCCTCGTTCGATGTCGTAGCCATTGATGGCGTCCATGAGGCCGAAGAGGCCTGCCTGGAAGAGGTCGTCCACATCGACTTCCGCCGGAAGCTTGGCGCGAGCGCGCTCGGCCGCGTATTTCACGACATGGAGGTAGGTCTCGATGAGCGCATTGCGGAAGGTCTCCAGTGTCGGGGCGCCGGTGGACTTGGCCACGCCAAAGTCACGCCAGAGCTGTGCCACCGCCTGGGTCATGCCCATCGGGAGGCCGGTCGATGGCGGTAGATCGGCTACAACGGGGATGGATGGAGGGGCCTTTCGAGCCCGGACACCCGCAGCATTCGCTGATCGAGTCGCTGACTTCAGCGCCCCGGTTCCATCGGTCAATCCAGCATGTGATTTCTGCTTCGGCATTCGGTCACTCCTTGACCTGTTGGCGACACTCGCCAGTCCTGCGCCAGCCAGCGGGAATTCCCCACTGGCCCTTGGTGCACGCCGTCCTAGCGTGCATCGCGGGATCATCCTGACACCGCGTTGTCAAGTCATCCTGACCCGACTCTGAGATACATACCGGACGTTTCGGCTCGGGCGCAAGGGGGTTCTTGAACAAATCTTGGGGGTGCTGGCTCGGGCGGAGGCCCGGCGGTGGCCAGCCGCGAGTCTTCAACCGCTACAGATTGAGGTCACACCGCCTGGAGTTCGCAAGGGCTTGCGGTTTGAAAAACTCTCATTCCATTTATTGGTTATAGGACTTCATTATGGTTATAGGACTGCTCAGACGGGGAGCAGCACCCTGAGGCGACCGGGCACCACGCGCAGATCCAACCTCGTCACGGAACCCGCTCCGTGCGGGCAGTCGCCATCCACCTGAAATCGGAATGGCGCTGCAGCAGTGATGCGGATCTGCTCACCACTCAATCGCTGGGCCGAGGCCCGGAAAGCGGGAGTTCGGAGCCAACACATCAGCGCGCCGAGTGCGGTTCCGATCGCCGTCCGTCCCGGGACCAGCATCGCGTCCAGCCGCCCGTCCGTCGCCACCGCACTGGGCACTGGATCCAGCCGCGCGGCGTACTCGCGGAGATTGGCAATCACCAGGGTGCCGCGCGCCAAGGCCTGGGGAGCGCGTTGGTCGCAGGTGACGGTGAGCGATTGGCCGCGCCATCGCAGCGCGGTGCGCAGAATCGGTGCCGCGTAAGAGAACTTCGAGACTCTCCCCTTGCGGCGCGCCGCGAGGTCGGCCACCACCTCCGCATCGAAGCCGATGCTGGCCATGATGAGAAACCGCTCGCCATTCGCCTCGCCGACATCCATCTCCGAGACCTGAGGCGAGTGGAGGCTGGCCAAGAGGTGGTCCACGCGGCGCGTGAAACGGTAGTGCCGGGCGAACAGGTTCTCGGTGCCAAATGGCAGGGCGTAGACCGGGACTCCCGCCCGCACGCAGGCGATCGACGCGCCACGGATCGTGCCATCCCCACCCATCACCACCAGCACCTCCTGGTGCCGCAGCGCCGCCTCGAGGGCGGCATTTCCGGTGTCACCGGGCTGGGTGTCCAGTTCCGCGACGGAGTGCCCCGCCGCCCGGAGTGCCGAGACAAAGGCACCGCGCGCCTTCATGGCCTGACCCCCGCCGGAGATCGAATTGCACAGGAGGAGGACGCGCATGTGGCGCGCATTCTCCCCGATCTCTTCCCGCGCCGTAGGATTGCTCTCGTGAGCAGCGTGCCGATTCATGCCACAAGAGGGAGCCCCTCCGCGCCACGCCGTCGTGCGAGCGCTGCGGGCCGCTTGGCACTGCTCGCGGTTCTGGCCACGCTGCTCCTGGGATCGCGCGATTGCCATGCCCAAGTCACCCGTGAGCTGGACGACACCGACCACTGGGTGATCCAGGGCGCCCCCCCACCCGGTTCGCCGGCGGCGCAACTTCAGGAAGTCCAGCAGGTGCTGGCTCGTGGCGACTACGCACGCGCCAAGGAACTGGCCACGGAGTGGTGTGATCGGTTTCCCAAGGACCCGTTGTATCCCGCCGCGCTCTTGGCGAAGGGCGATGCGATGTACCGCGTCGGCGACGAGTACAACGCCGCGTTTGAGTACGAGGAAATCGCTCGCCGGTTTCCAGGGTCCCCGGTGTTCGTGACGGCGCTCCAACGAGAACTGGATATCGGCATCGCCTATGCACATGGACTGAAGCGGAAATTCCTGGGGCTCTTCCGCATGGTGAACACCTCCGACGAAGCGCAAGAGATCCTGATTCGAGTGCAGGAGCGGCTGCCGGGCTCTGAGTTGGCGGAGCGCGCTGGCGCCGAGTTGGCCGACTTCTATTTCCGCAACGGGCAGATGGACCTGGCGGCGACGACCTACGACCTGTTCCTGATGAACTACCCGCAGTCCAAGCAGGCGGACCGGGCCAGGATTCGGCTGGTCGCCAGCTCCTTGGCGACTTTTCGCGGGCCCAACTACAGCGCGACGGGGCTGGTCTCGGCTCGGCTGCTCTTGGACCGCATCCTCCAGGAGCAAGCCAACCTGGCGCGGCGCGAAGGGGCGCGTGCGCTCCTGTTGCGCATCCGAGAGTCGGAGGCGACGAAACTGCTCTCTCAACTGAACTGGTATGTCGCGCAGGACGACCGCATTGCGGCGGAGCGGTATCTCCGCGCGCTCGTGATTGAGTATCCCGACACCACGGCGATGCTGGACGCGCTTCGCGCGTCACCCAGACTCCTCCATGGACTGCCGCCCCACGCCCTGCAGGACGCGCCCGACTACGCGGCGCTTCGGGAATCGTTCCTTGGAAAGGAATCATCGTGAGGGGTGATCGCCCCACACGGCGCGGCGGCGCAGCCACGGCTAGGCGCGCCTCGATCGCGCTGGCTTGGTCCCTGTGCGTGGCGTGGCTCGCCGGATGCTCCACCGGGCCCGCCAATTCCGCGACCTTCCCGAACCAATTCCGGGTCGTCGGCGTCCCGATGATCGAGAACGAGACCTACGACCGCAAGGTCGCGGCTGAATTGACGGAGGCGATCGTCAAGTCCGTGGAGGCACAGACGCCCTACCGCGTTGTCCGGGCCGGGAACGCCGACTTGGTGCTTCGCGCGCGGGTCACGAAGGTGGAACTGCGCGTGCTGAGCAAGAACCGGACGACAGGGCTTCCCGGTGAGATGGCGTACCGGTTGACCGTGGACTTCGAGTGGGTTGAGCAAGACACCGGCAAGGTGTTTGTCCAACGCACCGGCTTCGTGAAGTCCTCGATGTTCGTCCCCAGCCTGCCTAGCCAGGAACCCGCGGATCTTGGGCGATTCGGCGCCGTGGAGAACATGGCTGACGACATCGTCGCCAGCCTTCAGGGAAATTGGTAACCCGCGAGCGAACGGTTTTCCAGGGGAACCAATACCATCCAGCCAATGAGTAGCCAGCAGGACAGGTTTGCGGCCGGCGACGGTGGGCAGGGCGGAGGCTCCAATGGTCAGCGTCCCGGGGCGCCGGGCGACCCGCGCACGCCGCCGGGTGACCTCCAGAAGGGGCGACGGCAAATGATGACCTGGATGATGCTGCTCATGCTGGGCATGCTCATCTGGGTCGTGCTCAGCACCTCCTCTGGCGACGGACGCAAGCTGACCTCCATCCAGGAATTCCTCGGCTATGTGCAGAGCGGGCGGATCGTCGACAAGTCGATCGTCCTCCACCAGAACAAAATGGTGGGTGAGATCAAGCCGGGCACCATTGGGTTCGAGACCGCCGGCGACAATCCCACGCCTGTCTATGTGGGGCTCCTCCCCGCCGAGCCCGATTGGATCCGCGGCAAGCTCACGGAGCTCCACGCCGACTGGAGCGAGGCCGAGGGCAGTTCATTCTTCGAGCAGTTCATCCTGGCCGTCGGCCCGGTCCTCCTCCTGATCCTGGCGCTGTGGTGGGTCTTCTCTCGGTCGATGCGTGCGGCGGGCGGCGGTCCCGGCGGGATGCTTGGGTCCTTCGGCAAGAGCCGCCACAAGATCACCGGCAAGGAGCATGTCGAGATTCGATTCACGGATGTTGCGGGCATTGACGAGGCCAAGGATGAAGTCCAGGAGATCGTGGAATTCCTGCGCAATCCCAAGCGCTTCACCAAGATTGGCGCTCGCATCCCGCGAGGCGTGCTGCTCTCGGGCCCTCCTGGCTGCGGCAAGACCCTGTTGGCTAAGGCCATCGCCGGCGAGGCCGACGTGCCCTTCTTCTCCATCAGCGGCTCGGATTTCGTGGAGATGTTCGTGGGCGTGGGTGCCAGCCGCGTGCGAGACCTCTTCAAGCAGGCGAAGGAGAATTCGCCGTGCATCATCTTCCTGGACGAGATCGATGCGGTGGGCCGTCGCCGCGGCGGCGGATCCACGACCGGAGGCCATGACGAGCGCGAGCAGACGCTCAACGCCATTTTGGTCGAGATGGACGGCTTCGATGCCAACCAGCAGGTCATCATCATCGCGGCCACGAACCGCCCGGATGTGCTGGACCCCGCACTGATTCGGCCAGGCAGGTTTGACCGGCAGGTCGTGGTGCAGTTGCCCGACATTGCGGGGCGCAAGCAGATCCTGGGCGTGCACGCCAAGAAGATCAAGGTCGGGACGGATGTGGACCTGGAGCGGCTGGCCAAGGGCACGCCGATGTTCTCGGGTGCCGAACTGGCTGCCCTCATCAACGAGGCCGCGCTCATCGCCGGCATGGCCAGCAAGGACTTCGTGGAGATGGCGGACCTGGAAGAGGCCCGCGACAAGGTCCGCTGGGGCCGCGCCAACAGGAGCAAGCAGTTTGAGCGGGACGAGCGCGAGCTGGTCGCCTTCCACGAGGCCGGCCACGCCATCCTGCAGGTCTTGGTCCCGCACGCGGACCCGCTCCACAAGGTGACCATCATCCCGCGCGGCCAGGCGCTGGGCGCCAGCATGTGGCTGCCGGACAAGGACCGCGCGGGACAATCTCGCCGCTACCTAGAGGCGCGCATGCGCGTCGCGTGCGGTGGCCGCATCGCCGAGGAACGGCATACGGGCGACATTTCCAGCGGTGCCGCAGGTGACATCCAGGGAGCCACGGAGATCGCACGCGCGATGGTCCTCCAATTCGGCATGAGCAACCGGCTGGGATTTGTCCGCTATGTCGATGACGGGAGCCAGGAGAGTTTCGTCACCGAGCGTGCGTACTCGCCCGAGACCGCGCACGTCATTGACGAGGAGATTCGTCGGCTGATCGACGAGTCCTACAAGGATGCCAAGCGGATCATCGACGACCACTGGCCCAAGGTGGAAGCCATCGCCAAGGCGTTGCTCGTCTACGAGACCCTCAATGCCGACGAAGTGCACCGGCTTATCAAGGGCGAACCGTTGACTCGGCCGACCGTTGCGGACCTCTTGACGAAGGAACTCGCCGAGGGATCGAAGCCGCCCGCGGGCCCTGCGACCGTGGCGAACCGAGCCGACGACGCGCCGCCCGACGCGCTCCCCTTGCCCGCCTAGTGGCCGCCAATCCACCAAACGGGAGTCGGTTCACCTGATGAGCCGAGCGGCTGCCGTCGCCGCATCGCACGCGACTCGCACGGACTTCTGAGGTTGCCCGTGGCCTGCGGCGATGGAGACATCGCGCGCGTTCAGCGCGAGTTCCTTCGCAAGGAGCGCCTCGACCGCTGCATTGGCCTTGCCGTCCTCCGGAGGTGCGGCAACCCGCACCTTGAGTCGATCCCCCAGCGGGCCCACCACCTCCGGGCGCTTCGCACCAGGGACCACCTTGACCCGGATGATGCACCCGGCGGCACCGTCTGGGATCACCCACGATGGAAGGCCCGCACCCACGGCTTCGGCGCGCTGCGCGGTCATGGAGCCTCCTCGCCCAACACTCGCTTCTTTCGCAGGATGTGGTGGTAGTGCTGGGCGAATCGATGCGCCTCGTCGCGGATCGCCATGCACAGCCGCAGTCCCTTGTGCCGCTTGGCCAGCCGGATGGTGCCGTCGCGCCCGGCAAGGTGCAGCACCTCTTCTCGCTTGGCGAGGCTGGCGACCAATGGCGGCCGCACCTCCATGAGCGAGAAGACCTCCATCGCCGCGGAGAGCTGCCCCTGCCCGCCGTCGATCAAGACCAAGTCGGGAAAGAGCTCGTGGCCCTCGCCCGCCTCGCGATAACGGCGTGACACGATCTCCCGAATCGCAGTGAAGTCGTCGTTGCCAGCGCTTCTCACGCGGTAGCGGCGATAGCCCTCCTTGAAAGGGCGGCCATCGATGAAGCAGACCTTGCTCCCGACCGTCTCGTTGCCAGCCAGGTGGGCGATGTCGATGCACTCGATGCATCGGATTCGATCCACAGCGCCAAGCGCCTCTCCAAGCGCCTCCACGCATCCCTCTGGGTCCGATGCGAACACGGTGAGCTCCGTGGGCCAGTCCAGTTCCGGGTCGCCGCGAGGAGTCTCCCCCATCCCAAGGCGTTCGATCGCGCGGAGTTGGTCCCTCAAGGCCGCGGCTTCTTCGTAGCGTTGGTCTGCCGATGCTGCATCCATCTCTCGCGTCAGTTCCCTCACCAGCGAAGTGCGTTTGGTGCCGAGGAACCGGAGGAACCGATCGAGGTCAGCTCGATACGACTCGCGCGACACCCTGGACGCACACGGCGCGGTGCATTGGTGGATGTCGTGCAACAGGCACGGCCGGAAGGATCGATTCCTGGGGTCGTCCTCGCGGATCTCCATCTCGCAGGTGCGGAATCGAAAGATGCGCTGGAGTACCTGCACGGCGTGGCGAAGGTCTCCTGCTCGCGTGAATGGTCCGTAGATTCGTCCACCGCGAAATCGATCCGCGGTCGGCTCACGCGTGAAGTAGACCCCAGGGAACTCGTCGCGCGTGGTCACCACCAGGTACGGGAAGGTCTTCCCGTCCGTGAGCATCGCGTTGTACGGCGGTCGCAAGTCCTTGATGAGCCGCGCCTCCATGAGGAGCGCCTCCCACTCGGACTCGCACGGGATTACCTCGAAAGTCTCGACCTCGGCCAGCATCGGCTGCTTGCGATCGCCCACGTCGGCACTGGGCAAGAAGTAACTGGAGACCCGGTCAGGGAGCCGGAGCGCCTTCCCCACATAGAGAACCCGCCCCTCGGCGGCCTTGAGGATGTAGACCCCGGGGACCGCGTCCAGGGAGCGGGCCTTCTGGAGGAGGTCGTCCAGCCGTGTCCTTTGCATGGGATTCATTGGATTCATGGCGCAGAATGAAGAAATGATGGTTCCAGCACAGAAATATTTTTGGACATTCTTATCGCACTTAAAGGGGGGTGTCCGACTACATTACGGCTCTCGGCACCGGAACGTATGCCTGTGCCTCTTGTTCGAGAATCCCCGACTGAATATCTGGAGACACTTCATGAAACTTCGTTCCATCCTTGCCGTTGCCATGCTCTGTGGGCTCGCCGCCTGCGAGACCAGCACCTCGACCACCAGTGCCGCCCCCGGCGCGGTCGGTTCCGCCTGCTGCAAGGGCAAGCCCGCCGGCGACCCCAACTGCTGCCTGACCCAGGGCAAGGCCGGCGACCCCGCCAAGTGCGGCGACAAGAGCGCTTGCACCGCCACGGCCGCTTCCGCGCCAGCCACCTGCCCGGTCACCGGCCAGCCCGTCAAGTCTGACGCGGCCCCCGGCGCCGTCAGCGGCACCAGCGACTGCTCCGCCAAGAAGGCCAGCGGCTGCTGCGCCAAGAAGGCGAACAGCAACGGCTGATTGAAGGACCAGCGACACGACTGAACTGATCGACTCGACTCTGGACTCACAGGGTCGCTGAACTCAGGGAAGCAACACCAAGCGGCTCGCCGAAAGGCGGGCCGCTTTTGTGTTCCGTGGGGCTCCCTCCCGCATGGCTTAGGATTCGCGCCACATGGCCCCCAGTAAATCGCGACCAACGACCACCATCCTGCGAGGAGGTCGGCTCATCGACCCCGCCAGCGGACTGGATGCCACGGGCGATATCGTGCTCGAGGGCGGTCGCGTGGCCGAGATGTCCACCGCTCGCGGCGCACTCTCGACCCGCGCGGATGCAGAGGTCCTGGAGTGCAGCGGGCTGATCGTGACGCCAGGGCTGATCGACCCCCATGTCCACCTGCGAGAACCCGGCGGCGAGCACAAGGAGACGATCGCCACCGGTGTGGCTGCTGCAGCTGCTGGTGGGTTCACCACCGTGTGCTGCATGCCCAACACGAACCCGTGCCTTGACAACGCGGCACTGGTGGCCTTCGTCCACCAGCGCGCCGCTGCCGCGGGACTCACGCGGGTTTTCGTCGCGGGTGCCGCGACGGAGGGTCGCAAGGGAGAACGCCTTGCGCCGATGGCATCGATGGCTGCGGAGGGGGCGGTGGCGTTTACCGACGACGGCGACGGGATCGAGTCGGCATCGATGATGCACAAAGTCTTGGCAACCTGCGCGTCGCTGGGCAAGGTGTTCATGCAGCACGCGCAAGAGCGCACCATGACGGCCGGCGGCGCAATGAACGCGGGTGCAGTGGCGACGCGCCTCGGCCTTGGAGGTTGGCCGGCGGTGGCCGAAGAACTCATGGTGGAGCGCGATGTCCGCATCAATCAAGGCATCCGCGCGCGCTACCACGTGCAGCATGTGTCTTCAGGCGGGACCGTGGAGATCCTGCGTCGAGCGCGCGCTGCGGGCCACACGGTCAGCGGCGAGGCTGCACCACACCACCTGCTGCTCACCGACGAAGCCTGCGAGGGCTTTGACACCAACGCCAAGATGAACCCGCCGCTTCGCTCACGCGCCGATGTCGAGGCGCTCATCGCTGGCGTCGCCGATGGGACCATCGATGTCCTGTCCACCGATCATGCGCCGCACTCCACCGACGAGAAGGCACTGGACTTCGCGTCCGCGCCCTTTGGCATCGTCGGACTGGAGTGCGCACTGGCTCTCTATGCCAAGGCGCTGGTCCACTCAGGCGCGATCGACTGGGCGCGGCTCATCGCGCTCATGACGATCAACCCGGCGCGGCTGCTTGGGATTGAGGCGACGGGGCTGGGCAGCCTCCGACAGGGTGGCCCCGCCGATGTCACAGTGATCGATCCCGAACTGGCTTGGACGATTCGGACTGCGGACTTCAAGTCCAAGAGCCGGAATTGCCCGTACGACGGGTGGTCCGTGAAGGGGAAGGCAACCGCAGCGTTCGTGGCCGGACGCCGGATTCTCTGAGGTCGAGTCGGGGGCGGACTTACTCGCACCAACCCCACGCGCCGAGGATGATCGAGAGATCCTGCCCGTCCACCAACAGGTCATCGTTCACGTCGGCCGCGCACCCAGCTGGGCATTGGCCCCATGACGCCAGCAGCATGGAGACATCCGCGCCATCGACGCGGTGATCCCCCGTCGCGTCGGCGACGCACAGCGAGATGTTGAAGAGTTCCTGGCCCTTGGCCCAGACATCAGGTGCGATCTGCATCCCGATGAGTCGCCCGGGAATGTCGTCCACATGCGGGTGGATGCCGCCCCAGATGCGCGAGAGCGAGCACTGGTCGCTGGCGTCCTGGTAGCTGACCCACTGGAGCCGGACATCCTCGCTGGGGCCATCCTCGAACACCAGGAACTGGTCCTTCGTGCAGACATACTCGCCAAGCCCACCTGGGAAGTAGCGCGACCCGGTCATGAGGGTGAGCAGCTCGGCGGCGCATCTGGAATAGGTGCTGTGCCCGCTCACGAATCCAGCGAACGGCGGCGTCACGAAACTGGGTCGCTGGTACGGCCACCAGTTCTGGGCCAGGATCCAGCCAACACCGGCCTCGTCCGTTGCCGGGTTCATGATGAAGTCCGGGCCTCGCCAGGCGTTGGCGGCGACTCTCCCCTCGTGGCCGCGCAGGTGTTCGTGGCGCTGTCCCGCGGCCGTGCTGGCCTCCGTCACGACTTCGACCACGCCGGGGTGCAGGTTGAGTCCCGCCGGGTGGTAACTGGGTTGCGCGGGGTCGGTGCACTGCCCGGCCTGGCACATCAGCCGGATCGCGCTGACCGGCCGGACATAGTCGTACCAACCCTTGATGCCCCAGGCGGTGATCGCCACATCGTGCATGGCCCCACCGAGCAACAGGTACGCCTTCACTGCAACTGGCACCGAATCCAACGCTTCGCCCTCGCCGCCGATGCGGCGGACGAAGCCGG
>JAQCEQ010000047.1 GCA_027618565.1 Planctomycetota bacterium
TGATGGCCTCGTGGACGGCGCCGACCTCGCTGCGGTGCTGGGCGCGTGGGGAATGGTGCCGTAGCGGCGCACATGTTTGCGCTTCTTCACCACCAGGAATCAATGCATGCGTTCCAAACGCACATTCGCACATTGTGATCGTGGGCCAGTTCTAGCCCTTCGCACAACTCCCTCTTTGAGCCTCTGGAGCGTTTGATGCCGACACTTCCTGTGCTGCCGTGTGGAAATGACGGGTGTGCTGATGAGCGCTGGTTGAGGAGACGACAGAGGTAACTCCGGCTATCCGTTCTCAGGGGGTTCGCGTTGTGGCGGCGGAAGCGAGGGCACAAACGGGGGAGCACCGTCGACCGTGAGCGACCGCATCGCCTTCCCTAGCGCGTCGCCGACGAGAAAATACGTTTCGGCATTGCCAAACTCGTGGTGACCGTGACCAGGATTGGGCGAGTCGCCGGGTGCGCGCACGAACGCGGCCGTCGGCACAAAGCACACGCGCAAGGTTCCGTCGGAAGCGCGCAGTTCAGCCCGTGCAGCGGCCGCAGCCTGTGCGCGGCGCAGAGTGTTCCACTCGTCGGGCGCCTCGACCCAAGGGCCTGTGATTTCACCAATGACAACCGGAAGATCCGCAACGCCTAGATCGCGTCGCACATCGCCGATCAAGTTGACAAGGTTGTCCTCGTACTCAGGTACTGCGCGGTCCGGCTCGCAACCATCGTTCCAACCGTGGTACCAGACAAATCCTGCGAGTTCGGGTGTACGGCCCTTGAGTGACGGGAACTCGTCGCTCGCCCGCGCAAGCGCGGTGCGAACATCGGCGATCATGCGACGGTAGTAGGGGCCGGTCTCGCCGCCCGACGACGGTGGACGAAAGTCTTTGTACAGGCTCTTTCCGCCCCATGCGGTCTTCACGAGCAGGATCGGCTCATCAATCGCGTCGCCAAGGATGTGACCGAATTGGAGTTCCGGTCCGAAGTGATGCGCGTCAAGGTAGGGGGTGAATCCGAAAGCAAGCGGGCCCATCTTCGCGGGATCCCCCTCGGGTGTGTAGCGCACGAATACATCGTCGCGCCTCTTCCATGAGTTGTCTGGGTTACGAAGGTGCGCAACGAGCGCGGCGGTGTCCGGAGCGTTCGCGACTGAGACGAGCGTGCCACGTCCATCGTTGTAGTCCTTGCCGCTGAGATCGACGACGCCTTGACCCTCCATGTTCGACTGCCCAGCGAGAATGAAGACCTTGAATGTCGGTTGGCGAGTGGCGGGCGGCGTGAGCGGGGCGACTGGGAGCGGTGGGGCGGGGGTGAACTGAAGGGCGAGGCAGGCAGCAGCGAAAAGAGTCAGCATGGATCGCAACGATACGCCGCAACGTGCGGTAATGACGATGAGAATGTGAGCGAACTCATCCCCAATTCGAAAGAAGTCTCGCCACATCCGCGCCGTCAACAATTCCGTTGTGATCGAAATCGGCTGGGCCAGATCCGCCCCAATCGCCCAACAATGTTGATAGATCAGCTCCATCGACATGTCCATCGCCATTGATATCGCCAGCAATTGCTGCGGCAATAAAGGTGGCTCGGTAATGCAGTCCAAAGAAGCCTGGCTCAAACGGAGGATCATCTGGATCTGGCGGTGGATCGTTCGGATCGGGAATGTCGCAAGGAAATTCGCCGCGGAAAACTCGGTCTACATTTCCTGCACTCACAACGAGCCAAGAATTCGGCGCGTTGACGACGGTCATTGATCCGTTTGAGCACGGTTCGACTTCGATTGCGTGTTGCAGTTGGAGCGGACCATCGCAAGCACCTTGAACCACCAACGCTAAGAGTGGAAATTCTGTGTTGAATGTGATGACTGCGCTCGCGCAACCCAACGCGTCGAGACGAAACCAATCGGTATCTCGGGGAGTATCCGATGCAATTGTCGACTCGTACATCTCGCCACAGAGTGCAGCGATAGAACCGGCCCCAACGTTGTTGCAGCCGTCATCGAGACGCTGATAGCACATCTCCGGGAGCTCAATCGCGACCGGGTTATGTCCAATCGAACATGCTGAAGCGCCGCAATACATTGGCGATTCTCGTGCGCATGTTTCATCCCAAATGGAATAACAGCAGAATGGATCGAAGTCACAGAGAAACCCGCAGCATGTTTCATCCTCGCAGCCGACGCTTGCGTGAAATTGATCGCAAGCACCTGCACTTGGACAATTGAAACCGTCACAGAGTTTTTCCTCGGAGTTAACGCAAGCTTGATCCCATTCAAGTTCGCAGCAGAGTGGATTGAATGTGCAAACAGCTTCACAGCACAACGTCCGAACGCATCCAGGGGTGTCGTGCACTTCTTCGCATGGACCAGCGCCTGGACCGCATGCCGCAGGAATGGCTCCTGCCAGCGATCCTTGATCCTGTTCCCACTGCGCAAGCCACTGCGATGCAGCGGATGCGTTCCTGAATTTCGGAAGAGTTCCCCACGATTGCCCTGGTGGATCGCCTGCGACTCCGCCAGAAGTGTTTCGATACACCATCACCACATGGCCAGCAATATCTACTGCTACGACATCTCGCTTCCCGTCATCATCAATATCCACAATGGTTATGTCACGCAGAAAACCGCCACCATCTTTTGTAGATACATTTACGAATGCTCCACCATTTGCGCCATCAACTTCGGCGATAGTCAACTTCCCTGGCAAAGACGATCCCATGAGCACATCGTCGTCGTTATCACCATCCATATCTGCGGCATTGACAGTCCACGCATATCCCTCTGTTCCAGCAGGACGAATATCTTTAGTTGGAAAGTGGCCCGCCCCATCATTGATCCAGAAGACGGTCACATTTGCAGCAGCAAGCAACAATCCATTCGAAACAATGTCGATATCACCATCCTGATCAATGTCGGATGGAGCAAGATTGGCGATCGACACTGTTTCATCTCCCACTGGAGGTGCGCGCCATGTTTCCCCCTCCGAAAAGATCCCCGAACCCATATTGCGCATCATTGCGACTTGAGATGCGCCAATGGATGCAGTCGCCAGATCGAGGTCACCATCGCCGTCGAAATCCGCGGCGATAATGCTGAAAGGGTATGGAATGCCTGCGGCCCATTGCTGCGTCATAATGGTTTGAGATGGCTGAAAATTCATCGCACCATCGCCCTTCCATATCTCGAGCGACGCAGAAATGTAATTTACAAGCGCGACATCGAGATCGCCATCTCCATCGAGATCGCGAACGATCATTCCCGCGGGATTCCGCTGGGCAAGAATCATGACTGGCGGAGCGAATTGTCCACCACCAAGCCCCTTCAGCACGGCAAACCTTCCATGTCCTGCGCGAATCGAAGCGAGTAAGTCCGGCGTTCCATCGCCATCCACATCGCGAATCTCCACCCAGTCCGTTTGCGATCCGACATCGACCCATTCTGCTGCAGCAAAAACACCGCCGCCAAGCCCGCGTAGGAATGCCATATGACCAGTCACATCGCGGCAACTCACGATGATGTCCACGACACCATTGCCATCGACATCACCTACCGCTGCATGCGTTGGATAAAGGAGTGTCGAAAGCGGCAAAGTCGTCGGACCGACCAGTGTGATATCCGCCACAACAGGAAGCGCTATTGCAGCACAGCTCAGCGCAGACGTTGCAAGGAGAAGTCTCACAACTTTAGGATATGCCAGACTTGGGATATGTCCACTTCTTTTGCTGCTTACAATTGTCGCAGCTCACCATCGGCGCCATCGACAGCCAAACCACAGTCGATTCGCTGCCTGGGGTGCCCTTCCTGCTTCACACCGAGGTGGCTTTTGGCAACACCACCATGGCCATGGGCGGAACCTATACGCCGCCACCGCCGCCACCGCCAGCAAGCTGCGGCACCGGAGGGAACTGCGGCCTTGAGCGCCAGGGCCCCGGCTGCAACGACATTGCATGCTGCTCGGCCGTGTGCGCAGCCGATCCGTCCTGCTGCGCCTCGGACTGGGACACTCTCTGCGTGAATCAGGCGGCCGTGCTCTGCGGCATTGCACCCGAGCACGACAATTGCGCGGCTCCCCGGCCTCTCGCCTTCGGCCGATTCCCCTTCACGACCCGCAACTGCAACACCGACGGCGGTCTCCTCATCACCGAGTGCCAGGACGTCCAGACGGCCGGGGCATTCACCAACGATGTCTGGTTCGTTTGCACCGCGTTCCAGGGAATCGCTGGACAGTCGTATGCGGTGCTCTCGTTTGCTTCGCCAACGCCCTTCGCGCAGGTCGCCGACCGGGCGACCGGGCTCGACGACACCCGGATAGAGAACCATCGCAAGGGCTTCATCATCGAGCTTCCCGCGAAGCAATCGTGCGCCGCGGACCTCGACAGCAACGGCGAGGTCGGTGGAAGCGACCTTGCGCAGCTGATGGGTGCTTGGGGCGCGTGCGGCTCGTGCCCCATGGACATCGATGGCGACGACATCGTTGGGGGGTCCGACCTGGCGATCCTGCTGAGCGGCTGGGGCACGTGCCCCTGAGGGCCGTCCTGAAGCACCGGCTGATTGGCTTCGTCCCTCATTTCCCTCGAAAAAACCAAGCAAGCCGAGGCCTGGTTGTAGTCCTATAACCAGCCGAACTTGTTTTCTGTATATTGCCTCGGATTGATTTGCGGCATCGGATTACGGTGCTATCCTCGTTCTTGGAAGGTGTGGAACGGGCGGCTAGTCGAACTGGCTGAGGCGCTCGAATATAGGTTCCTTCCAAATGCAGAATAATAATTCCCTCCTGCTCATCGGGGCGTTGGTCGTGTCCGTCGCTTCCACGGCCTCAGCAGGCATCATCTCAGGTTGGTCGATGGCCACTGCGGTCCCTAGCGGCACCGTTGGCTCGAGTTACAACTACGGTGCGGCCAACATGGGTGACTTGACTGCGGGCTCGATGCTCAGCGGCTTCCACACCCTGGCGACCACCGTTTGGAGTTCTCCTGCGGGCAACGGCTCCCAGTACTCATTCAGTTCGAACAGATGGACGGCCGGCAGCTACTACCAAGTCGCTCTCAGCACTACCGGCTACAACGACATCTCCATCTCTTGGGATCAGACCCGCAGCGGCACGGGTCCTTCGTCGTTCGAGTTGTTTGCGAGCAATGATGGCGGCAGTAACTGGACCTCGATTACCGCTTACACAGTGATGCAGGCTGGAGGTTCAGGCACGAACACCACAAGTTGGAACTCCACAACCGGGCAGTCTGTGTTCACCAACACCGCCTCTGTTGGCGGCGCGAGCGACACATCGACGGTTCTCTTCCAGTTCCGTTCGCTGGTGACAGGGGCTTCTACCGGAACCAATCGCATCGACAATATCGTGATTTCAGGCAACCTCGTGCCAGCACCGGGTGCGTTGGCGCTCCTCGGGGTGGCGGGCCTCCTGACCGGTCGTCGCCGCAAGTAATCCGCTGCACCACATGATCCATGACCCGCGGGGTCGGCCTTGCGCCGGCCCCGCTGTCGTTTGCGGGCACGTCACCATGTGCTCGTTAAAAACATGCCGACCCGCAATTCGCCGTGGTGGATGTCTGGGATGCACTGAGCTCAGTCCGGCCCTATCGAAAGGCGTGGGAGACAGAGCGGGTCTTCAAACACACTCATTCGCTCGCTGGAACTCACTTCGACCCCAAGGTTGTCACCGCGTTCTTGGCACTATGCGCTGAGAGTCCGCGACCGCTGAAACACCAGTAACGCGGCTCGCCTCTCACTCCGGACGGTTCGTGTTAGCGAGGGCGATGACCTTGGCGTCCTCCCCACTTCCCGCGAACACTGCGAGGAATGGAACCGGCACATCTGGCAGCGAAGTGAAGACGATCTTCTGTGACATGCCGAGGTTGCATGAGACGATTGTGAGTTCTCCGCAGCGAGTAGCGCGTGCATCCTGGATGTTCGGCGCCCCTGTGGTTGCGCGCTGCGCTCCCTGGATGATGTCCGCGCGCAACTTCTGTCCCTTGAAGTTCACGGCCTGCATTCCATCAGCGAGCATTCCATCGAACGTGGGTATGTCCTTGGTGTGCTGGGCGCCAAGAAATGCTGCGAGCATTGCCTGACCATCCGCGTTGAGTGCCGTCTCGCCTGCGAAAGCCGGAGCGGAGGCTGCTGGTCGTTGGTCTGGAATGTTGAGAGAGGCCATCGCGGCGAGGCTCCACTTCGCATCGACGATCTGCCAGACACCTAGACGCGGCGAGGCCATGGTGGGCATGGCGGTTCCATCGATCGTGATTTCGCCGGACACCGTCCAGGTGGCGACGATCGCGTCGCCGACGCGAGTCGCGTTCATCGAGGCCAGCGTCGTCGTTCCTACTGTCTCACCTTTGATTCGCGCAATGGCGCCGGCCTCGTCTACGGCACCTTGGTAGGTCACTCTCTGGAAGCACGGAGAGAGCATCTTGCCAAGGCTGTCGGAATCCTTGGCCTTGACCGCGTCGAGCCAGTCATTGGCGAGTGTCGTCGCAAGCTGATTGAGCCCAGCAGCATCCGCTGGCCAGGTTGCTGAGGGGGTCTGCGCTGAGGCAGACTGCGCTGGGGCAGGGGTGGGCAATGAAAGAACGAGAGAAACAGCGGCGATGGCACTTGTGAGCATGGCTGGGAGCCTACTCAGGAAGCGCCTTGACCATTGACATCGATAGTATGTCTGACACAGTATGTCTTTCAGGCATCTTCGCAGCTGGAGGCCGAGACGTTGATCGCCAACGGCGCCTGCAGTCTGCCCGATTCGTGGCGCCTGACGGTCTGCGACTATGTGGAGGGAGCGCTCACGCTGGAGCAGACTCGCCTCGACCTCCTCCGGCACAGTCGCGGCCACTTCATTGAGCAGGCGGCGCGAATCGATGTGCACCACGGCACACTCGACCAGACCGTCGATGTCATCCAGAGTCGGCTGCTGGCCGAGCACGCCGCGGCGGCCTCGCCCCCGCTGGCCACCTTCCACTACTTCGAGTACCCCACCGGCGGGCACTCTCTAGCCAGCCTGCCGGGGCATCACGCTAGGGTCCGGGCTTTCCTGTGCGCGGCCTACGACCTGCCGCCGCGTCGACCAGGCGACATAGACGAGGATGGCGATGTGGACGGCGCCGATCTGGGCCACCTGCTCAATGCCTGGGGGCTGGTCACGGCCACCAGCCGCGCCGACATGGACGCCGACCATGCCGTGGGGGCGGCGGATCTCGCGGCACTGCTTGGCGCCTGGGGATCCTGAGTCAGTTTGGCGGCGTGACACGGGCACTACGGATGGCGCGGAGCAGGGACATCCGCTGACACGACATCGAGTTCCATGCCGTCAGGACGCCGTGATGGACCACATTTAAGACTAAGTTCACCCGAATTTTTTTTAGGTTTTTACGGTGTAGAATAATGAACCCATGCGCCACCTTCTGAGCACATCAACCCGCCGCACCATTACTCTGGGCGCACTGGCGCTCGGTGCCATCGCCGCACACTCCCGCGCGGACACCATCACCGTGTGCCCCAATGGATCCTGCAACTTCACAGATCCTGTCGCCGCGATCGCCGCAGCAGCACCGAACGACATCATTGAGATCCACGCAGGAACCTACATGCTCGGGAGCACCATCAGTATCATGGGTGCTGGTCTCACGGGTAAGCCGTTGTTGATCCGCGGCGCCGTCGACGCATCAGGGAATCCGACGACCGTGCTCAACGCCGGTGGGACGAAGCAGGTTTTCAGCTTAGTCGCGCTTAACAACACCACCGTGTTCGAGAACTTGGTCATCACCAACGGATGGGCGGATTACGGCGGCGCGATGTTCACCTACGGCGCCGATGTGATCTTTCACAACTGCGCATTCCGCAGCAATCGAGCGAGCTACCGCGGAGGCGCGATCTTCCTCAATGATTCAAATCCATTGCTCATCGACTGCGAGTTCACCGACAATCTGGCTTCGAACACACAGGGAGCACCACAAGCCGCTGGCGGTGCCATCTACGTTGGCAACAATACGCTGACCCTCAACGGCTGCTCGTTCAATGGAAATTCAAGCAACTATAGCGGTGGCGCCCTCTATGTGACTGGAGGAAGCAACCCAGGCCGAGTGAACCTCCAGTCGACGCGCATCTGCGGCAATACTGCACCGAATGAACCGCAAATTGGCATGAGCACTGGCGCCATCGTCACGGACCTCGGCGGCTCGTGCATCTCGAACAACTGCGACGATTGTCTGGTCGCTCCTCCGTGCCCCGCCGACCTGAACACGGACGGTGCGGTGAACGGCGTGGACTTGAGCATGACCCTCAGCGGATGGGGCACCTCCACAGGTGATGTCAACGGCGACGGCCTGACCGACGGTATCGACCTCGCAACCCTGCTCTCCAACTGGGGACCGTGCTGATCGAAGCCCGCCCCTCCGAGAGGTCGGCTCGCGGTAGCGAGCCGGCGCGGTCATTGTGGCCACGGATCTCTGCCGCTGGGTGATTGCCAAGACATCGCACCACCGGAACGGTCGGAATTCACGCTTAACCTGCAAAAACAGACCGTTTCAAGGGGGTGCGGCACATTGCGATTTCTGAGAAACTCCGGAGATGCGCACGGACGCCACAGTTGCCTCAGCCGCCCCAGGTTGTTCCAGTCCCAGTCCCAGTCCCAGTCCCGCTGACGTGGCGGCTCCCACCCCCGAACCCTTCAGCCGCGTCCCCGCCGAGTCGCCGCTCGTCGACGTGATGGGGGGGGCTTCCCGCTGGGAAACTCGACTCCACGAGCACGGCTTTGTGGCGCTGGTCGACGCGATGCCGCGCCTGGTCCCCGAGGGCAAGACCGCCGACTTCGCGATCGTCCAGGCTGCGCGCGTCTCCTACGGCCAGGGCACCAAGCAGGTCAATGAAGATCGCGGGCTGGTTCGATACCTTCTTCGTCACCGACACACGACACCGTTCGAGATGGTGGAGTTTAAGTTCCACATCGCGATGCCGGTCTTCATCGCGCGGCAATGGATCAGGCACCGCACCGCGAATGTCAACGAGTACTCCGCGCGCTACTCCATCCTCCCCGACCGCTTCTACCGGCCGCCCGTGGAGCACATCCGCAAGCAGAGCAAGTCCAACCGGCAGGGGGGCGATGGGACAGTGGATGTGGGCACCGCCGAAGACTTCCTCAAGCTGCTGGATCGCGCCGAGGAGCTCTACAAGGACTACACGGACCTGAGCGAGCGTGGCGTGGCACGCGAGTTGGCGCGCAGCGTCCTTCCGGTGAGCGTCTACACCGAGTGGTACTGGAAGTGCGACCTCCACAACATCTTCCACTTCCTCTCGCTTCGCATGGACGAGCACGCGCAGCTGGAAATCCGGGAGTACGCGCGCGCGATGTACGACATGATCAAGTCGATCGTGCCAATCTCGTGCGAGGCGTTCGAGGATTACCGGCTCAACGCCATGCACCTCACGGCGCTGGAAATTCAAGCGATCAAGTCCGGCAGCCCCTTGGCCACCGAGAACAAGCGCGAACAGTCGGAGTGGGACGAGAAGCGCGCGACATTGGGCCTGTAGCGGAGAAGCCGCGGCTCCGCTCGTCCTTATGCCGTGCGTCTACCGCTCTTCCGTCGGCGGCTCAACCACGACCAGGCCCAGGAGCGGTTGGTCTGGCCCTGGATCGATCTCCACCAACACGATCGGCGTGGGTGCATGCAGCCGGAACATCGTCGATGGATACGGAGTCTGTCCCCACTGGTCGCGGAGGTTGATGAGCGGCACGATGACCGTTTCACCGGGGGCGATGTCGGCAAGGTCGCAGACATAGCGCCGATTGACCCAGAGCCTCGGAGCCTTGAAAGCATGCACCGTGAGGTTCTCAAGCCTGAGCTGGTCGCCCTCGGGCTCGGCCTGGATCTGGAGTGTGGGCCCGGTGGCGCGTGCGACTGGATACGGCTCTGTGGCCAGCGCGTAGTTGGCGTTGGGGGTGCAGGCCGCCATCGCCAGGAGCGATGCGCCGAGGCCAGCGAGCGTGATCGACGCAGGGTGTGTCATTCTGCCGCGCACTCTACCGCGCATGGCCACTCGTAGAATCCATAGCCCATGAGCGTGGAACTGGACAGTCCGCAGCGGCCACAGAGAGAGGTCGTCCGCAGCGTCGCAGAGGTTGCCCGCGGCTGGAGGGTGGATCCGCGGATTCCAGCACTCGTGCCAGGCTTCGATGCGCCCTTCTTCCAGGCCGGGCTCGCGGGATATTCCGACGGCGCGATGCGGCTGGTTGCCCGCCAACATGGGTGCCCCTTCTGCGTGACCGAGGCGCTCCTGGACCGGACGCTCCTCAACGGCGGCAAGGGGAAGAATCGCGAGGATCCGGACTTGATCGCGGATGCGGCTGCGGCGAATGCGGCCGCGGCGGAGCTCGCTTCCGAGTCCTGCGGAACGGGCGAGGTGGAGGAGAATCGAATCGCCGGCGTGGAGGATCACCCCATCGCGGGGCAGATCATGGGGACGCTCCCCGGCGAGATGGCGGAGGCGGGCGCGATGCTGGCGGACATGGGTTACGACATGGTCGATGTCAACCTGGCGTGCCCGGTCAAGAAGATCAAGTCACGCAATCGAGGCGGGCACTTTCTGGCGCACGCGGAGGATGCGATCGACGTGCTGCGCGCGGTGCGCGAGGGCGTCCCAGCCAGCGTGCCTTGCACGGTCAAGCTGCGGCGGGCGTATGACGACTCGCCCGAGATGGCCCGGAACTTCGAGCGCATCTTCGACGCCGCGTACGACCTGGGCTATGCATGGGCCACGGTCCACTGCCGCACGGTGGAGCAGAAGTACCTGGGACCGAGTCGATGGTCGTTCCTGCGCGAGCTTATGTCGCGGCACCGCGACCGAGTCGTGTTCGGCTCCGGCGATGTCTGGACCGTGAACGACATCTTTGAGATGCTGGAGTACTGCGGCGTGACCGGCGTGAGCGTGGCGCGCGGGTGCATCGGGAATCCGTGGATCTTCCGGCAGGCGCGGGAACTCATGGCAGGTCGGACGGCACTGGCGCCGACGCTTTCAGAGCAGCGTGCCGTCCTCTTGGAGCACCTGCGGCTGGCCAAGGTCTTGCACGGTGAGATGGCGGCGAGTCGCCGCATGCGCAAGTTCGGGATCAAGTTTGCGGTGCACCACGCGGATGCCGAAGCCACCAAGGCCGACTTCATCAAGTGCACCACGCTGGCGCAGTGGGGCGAGGTGGTGGAGCGGCGGTATGGGGTGATGTGACGCGGCGGTAAGCGCGCTGCCTCACTTACCCCCCGGCGCGGCGACCAGCACGAACCCAGACACCGGCGTGGACTCCGGGTCGCACCGCAGCGGGAGGAGCGCTTCGCCATCCAGCGCGGCGGCGCCGTGTCCGAGCAGCCAGCCCTGCGGGACCACCGCATCTCGAATCCAAGTGTGTCGCCACAGTTGCCCAGTGCCCTGTCGACCTGAGCGCTCGCCCGCTGCGGGGCCTACCAGCTCGATGATCGCGATGCCACCAGTCAGCTGCAGAAGCGCCTTGCCGCCGCCAGCACCGCCGCCATCGCCGCCCTGGCCCTTCGCTCGCACGGCACCCATCAAGCCGGTGGCTCCAACGATGAGCACTTCACCACTCGGGTCCGCGCCGATGGTTGCGCCGAAATGAGAATCGGGAAGTCCAGCGAACGAGTGGGTGAGCCACCAGTCGCCGGGGAATCGCTGCATGGTGTGGCAGAGATGCACCGCGCCGGTGCGAGAATCGTCGGGTGTGCTGCCGGTGCCGGCTGCCGCCGAGGGCGGGCATACTGCCCGCGG
>JAQCEQ010000048.1 GCA_027618565.1 Planctomycetota bacterium
GTTCCCGGATTGGCCGGCGCCTTCTTCGCGGCGACCACCTCCTAGGAACTGGAAATTCTCGACCACGACGCGGATCTTGGACTGCTTCTTGCCTTCTTTGTCTTCCCAGGTGTCCAACTTCAGGCGTCCCTCGATGAAGACGGGGCGCCCCTTGCTCAGGTACTGCTTCATGACATCCGCCTGGCGACCCCAGACCTCGCAATCGAGGAAGGTGGTCTCCTCATGCTTCTGTCCATCCTTGGTGTTGAATTGGCGGTTGACCGCCAGCCCGAAATTCCCGACATTCTGACCTCCAGCGATCGCGCGGAGTTCGATGTCGCGGGTCAAGTTGCCGATAAGCATCACTTTGTTGAGGTTTGCCATGTGTTTTTCTCCAATGCAGGCATCCTAACGCATGTTCGGGTAGGTGGCGCTTGCGGTGCCAAAAAGAACTGCCCTTTCGGGCAGTTCGTGGTGCGATTCCAAAGAGGCCCCGGGCGGCCTGGGGCAGCTCGAGTCAGGCCTCCATGATCGCCGCCGGAACGGTCTCACCCTCGCCGGTATGGGAGGGCTGGCCGCGCAGCTTCATCTCGATGACGAGCTTCGCCTGTCCATCGGCATCATTCATCTGCTCCGGCGTGAGTTCGTCGGCACGAACGATCATGAATCGGAGGAGGCGCTCGGAAAGGGTGTAGTCACGCTCGATCGCGTGGAGCGCCGTGGTGGGTGCGGTGAAGTACACCAAGAAGTACACGCCACGCCTGTTGCCGGCGACGTCGTAGGCAAGCTTGCGCTCGTCCCACTTGGCCAGGCTCACGAGGGTGGCACCGTGGCGCTCCAGCGGCTCGCGGACATGCGTGACCGCAGATTCCAGGTCGGCGGTGGCGGACTGTGGAAAGAGGTACATCGCCTCATACTGTTGGATGCGCGTTTCAGTGCTCATGTCAGGATTCCTTGTTCTGGTTCTGGGTGGAAGCGGGGCCGGACTCTCCGGGGATCCGCTGGTTGAATTGGTTCATCGCCGCAGTGGCGCCGCGTTGGCACCACACGGTCGCCGCGTCGGCGGCACGATCGACGCACTCGGCCACGAGTGGTTCCTGTTCCGGTAAAAACCTCCCGAGCACATATTCGTCGTGCGGAATCACGGCCGATCGGTCGATGCCGATTCGGCACCGCGCCCAGGCAGGCGTGCCCAGCGCGCGCGTGATGTCCGCGAGGCCGTTGTGCCCTCCGTCGCCGCCGTCGGCGCGCAGCCGGAGCTGCCCGCAGGGGAGCGCCAGGTCGTCGGCGATGACCAGGAGGTCTCGCTCGGTGTCGACCTTGTAGAAGCGGGCCGCCTCCACGACGGACTGGCCGGAGCGATTCATGAAGGTCATCGGCTTGAGCAGCAGTGTCCGTTCGCCGCCCAGCTCCGCCTCCAGCACGAGGCCGGAGAATCGGCTGCGGGAAGCGGCGTCGGAGAGGCCGCTGCGGCGTGCCAGGCAATCGATCACCTCGAACCCGACATTGTGCCGGGTGCGACGGTACTCGGGACCTGGGTTGCCTAGGCCGACGACCAGTTTCATGGCTACTTCTTGGCCTCCTTCGCGTCGGTGGCGGCGGCGCCGTCCTCGGGCTTCTTCGCCTTGATGACCTCAGGCTCGGCTCCGGTGCCGGGTGCAGCGGCCTCGGCCGGGGCAGCGTCGAAGATCTCCTCGACACGGGCGATGATCAGTTTGGGATGCGTGATCGAGACGCCCGCAGGCAGCGTGATGTCGCTCGCATGGAGGTTGTGGCTGTGCATCACCTTGCCCAGATCCACGCGGAGCTCGCTGGGAATGTCGCTCACCTTGCAGGTGACCTCGATTTCCGACTGGTCGTGCGTGAGCACGTGGCCGGGCTTCTTGGCCAGCTCGGGGGTGCCATACCAGTGGAGGTGGACCTTGACGGTCACGCGCTCGTCGAGGTTGACCCGCGTGAAGTCGACATGGATCAGGTTGTCGCCGAGGAATCCGAACTGGAGTTCCTTGACGAGGCAGGTCTCCGTGGCGCCGCCCGCGATGGCGAGTTCGACGACATGCTGGTTTTGCTTGAGTGCGGTGACGATTTGCTTCTCATTGACCGAGACGCTGGTTGGTGCGGTGCCGTGGCCGTAGATGACGGCGGGCAACTGGCCCGTCTGCCGCACTCGACGCGCGTAGCGGGTGCCGATTCGCTCGCGGAGCGCGGCTTCGATGGAGGGGGTCTTGTGTGACATGGTGAAGAGAACTCCTGTGAAAGTCCGTGGGACGGTGTGGGGTCGATGGGTCGATATCAGGTCGTGGATGCAGGTCGCGAGGTCAGCGCCGGCGAATCATCGCTTGGTGCCCAGTCCCGAACGGAACAGGGCGCTGACGCTCTGGTCATGGTGGATGCGGTGGACGGCGTCCGCCAGGAGCGGCGCCACGGTGAGCATGGTGATTCGGTCGCCCAAGGCATCCAGCCGAGGACCGCCCGGAATCGTGTCGGTGACCACGATCTGCTTGATCGGGCTCTCGATGAGCTTCTGCATGGCCAGGCCGACGAAGAGCGGGTGCGTGCACGCGGCGTGGACGCTGGTTGCGCCGTGTTCCATCACGACGCGTGCGGCCTCGCAGATCGTGCCGGCGGTCGAGATCATGTCGTCGAACATGAGCGCTGTTCGCCCACGCACCTCGCCGACGAGATTCTTGACCGCGACCTGGGAGCCACTCTGCCGGCGCTTGTCGATGATCGCGAGGTCGGCGTGGAGCGCCTGCGCGTAGGTGTTGGCCACCTTGACGTTGCCGACATCGGGGCTCACGACGACGATCTCGCCAAACTCGTCGCGACGATCCATGAAGTGGCTGGTCAGGACCGGTGCAGCCGTGAGGTGGTCCACCGGGATGTCGAAGAATCCCTGGATCTGCGCCGCGTGGAGGTCCATGCAGAGCACCCGGTTGGCCCCGGCGGCCGTGATCAGGTTGGCGACCAGCTTGGCCGTGATCGGCACGCGACCCTCGTCCTTGCGGTCCTGCCGCGCGTAGCCGAAGTAGGGGATCACCGGCGTGATGCGCTTGGCGCTGGCGCGTCGGAGGCAGTCGATGAAGATCAGGAGCTCCATCAGGCTGTCGTTGACGGGATGACTGGTGCTCAGGACGACATAGCAGTCGCGGCCGCGGACATCCTCCTCCAGTTTGACGAGGATCTCGCCGTCGGGGAATCGATTCGCCTGCGCCTGGCCCAGCGGAAGGCCAAGGTGCTCGCACATCCTCGTGGCAAGGTCGCGGCTGGTCGTGCCGGCGAAGATTTTCAGGTGGTCGCGGTCAGTTGAGGTCATGCGTGGCTCCGGGCGGATGGCGCCGCCTCACGCCGGCCGAGGATCGACTCCACCTCGGCCAGTTGCTCTGGGGTATTGATGCTGAGGACATCTTCGGGCGGGACCGCGCTCACCACCTGCACGGGCCGTCCTGCCGCACGCAGCAGCGTGAGGACATCGACAAGGTAGTACTCCCCGTTGGCATTCTTGTTGTCAACGCGGGACAGTTCGCGCAGGAGGTCGTCGTTCCGGAAGCAGTAGTAGGACGGGTTCACCTCACGGATGGTGCGCTGGGCCTCGGACGCATCCTTGTGCTCGACGATGGCGGAGAAGTTCCCATTCGCGTCGCGCACGATGCGACCGTAGCCGGTCGGGTCGGGGATCACGCTGGTGGCCATCGTGGCGGCGGCGCCGTGGGCGATGTGCTCCTTGACGAGCGCCTTGATGGTGGCGGCACGGATCAGCGGGCCGTCGCCGCCAAGCACCACGACGGGCGTGGCTGCGTCAAGCCGTTCAAGGACCGGTCGCGCCTGGTCCACGGCGTGGCCAGTGCCCAGTTGCGGTTCCTGCAGGACGCACTCCACATCGCTCTGGTCGGCGTAGGCCGCTCGCAGCAGGCTGGCCAGGTGCCCAACAACCAGAATGATGCGGGAGATGCCGGCCTCGCGACAGGCTTCGACGACCCAGTCGACCATCGGCCGCCCCAGCGTGGGGACCATGACCTTGGGAAGTCCCTCACCTGCGGCACCCATGCGAGTTCCCTTGCCCGCCGCCATGATGATGGCGACTGGGCGCGGCGAGGCGCTGGGCGATCGTGGTTGGCAGCAAGCGCAGGGCATCGTGAGGAGGTGGGGAGGGTCGGAGGGGATCGATCCGCGCAATTGGCCCGCCTAGATTCGAACTAGGACAAAGAGAACCAAAATCTCTCGTGCTACCGTTACACCACGGGCCAAGGAGCACAGTGCGGATGGAATTGTCGCTGATCGTCTGGGTGAAGTGTGGGGCGGGGAACCTGGTCACGAACCTTGCCGGGCTGGCTGGCGCTGTCGATCAGCGGAGCCAACGAGGCGAAACAAGGAGCGCGGCGGGCTCGACCCGTCGCGGCACGAAACCCCTGGGGCGAGAGCTCCGCAAGCCGCGCTTGGAGCCCCATGCGGTGCCAGTGCTGGCACTCCAGCAGCTGTCACCAACGGCCCCCCTGAGGGGAGTCGAGGAGTGTACCACGAGCAGTCCGATTGATGAAACCACTACGATTTAGCCCATGCTCGCCACGCAACATGCCCCGATGCTCACCATTCGCAACCCCAGCACTGGTGAGGTCGTGGGAGAGGTGCCTGTAACGCCGGTCGCGGAGATCGCAGGCGTGGTGGCGCGAGCCCGGGAGGCCCAGGTCGGCTGGGCGGCCAAGAGCCTGGACGAGCGCGCGTCGATCATCCTGCGAGCAAAGGACCCACTGGCTGCGGCCGCAGAGCGCATGGGATCGCTGGCCTCGAGGGAGATGGGCAAGCCGATCAAGGAAGCGTTGGGAGAAGCAAAGCACGCCGCGGGTGGACTGGAAGAAATGGTCAAGGAGTCGGTGGAGGCGCTGCGCGAGGAAGTCCTGGAGGACGCCAGTGTCCGGACACGACTGGTGTTCGATCCCTACGGCGTGGCCGCTGCGATCACGCCGTGGAACTTCCCGATCCTCATGCCGGTGCAGAATGTGCTCCCGGCGTTGATCGCAGGCAACGCGGTCATCTTCAAGCCAAGCGAGGTGAGCCCGCTCTGTGCGCAGGCGTGGGCGAAGTGCCTGCAATCCGTGTTGCCGGAGGACGTGCTGCAGGTCATCCATGGTGATGGCACGCAAGGGAGCGCGCTCATCCGGGAGGGCGTGGACCTGGTGGTCTTCACCGGCAGCCGAGCCACCGGCATGGCCATCATGCGCGAGGCATCGGGACACTTGACGCGCCTGATCCTGGAGCTTGGCGGCAAGGACCCACTCATCGTGCTGGAGGACGCGGATCTGGAGGCAGCGGCGACCTTCGCGGTGCGCAACTCCTTCCGAAACGCCGGGCAGGTGTGTGTCAGCACGGAGCGCATCTTTGTCCACGACGCTGTGGCGGATCGATTCACCCAGCTGGTCGTGGAGGGCGCCAAGACGATGAAGCAGGGCGACAGCGCCGACGAGTCCACGCAGCTTGGGCCGATGGCCAGCGCGCGGCAAAAATCGATCGTCATGAAGCAACTCCAGGAGGCGATCGCGGCGGGGGCGAAGTGCCTCGTGGGCGAGGGCGATGACGGCGCGGCTCCAAGCGAAGGCAACTTCGTGCGACCCACCGTGCTGGTGGATGTGACGCCGGAGATGTCGATCATGCGCGACGAGACCTTTGGGCCCGTGGCGCCGATCGTGCGAGTGTCCACGGATGCCCAGGCCGTGGCGCTGGCCAACGACACGCCCTACGGCCTCGGCGCCGCGGTCTTTGGTGCGCCCGACCACGCCGCGCGAGTGGCGGACCAGCTCACCGCAGGCATGGTTGGCATCAACAAGGGGTGCGGAGGCGCAGATGGCTCGCCGTGGGTCGGCTCGCGGCACTCAGGCCACGGCTTCCACGGCGGCAAGTACGGCACGCGCCAGTTTGCGCAGGTGCGGACGATCAGCCGCTCAAAGGCGTGAGGGGGTCGCGCCCACCGCGACTCACACGTTGAACAGGAAGTGGCACACGTCGCCGTCTTTCATGACGTACGACTTGCCCTCGGCGCGCATGCGGCCCGCCTCGCGGATCGCCTTCTCGCTCTTGTGCTGCTCCAGGTCCGCCACGGTGTAGACCTCGGCGCGAATGAAGCCGCGCTCAAAGTCCGTGTGGATGACGCCGGCAGCCTGTGGTGCGGTGAATCCCCGGTGGATCGTCCACGCACGGACTTCTTTTTCACCCGCGGTGAAGTAGCTCTGGAGCCCAAGCAGGTCGTACGCCTCGCGCGCGACCGCGTTCAAGGCCGGCTCCTTCATTCCCAGGCTCTCCAGCATCTCGCGACGGTCGGCCTCGGGCAACTCTGAGAGTTCCGACTCGATCTTGGCGCACATGACCACGACCGTGCCGCCATTCGCCGCGGCGTACTCCCTGACCTTGGCCACATGGGCGTTGGAGTCGGGGTTGGCGGCGCTGGCCTCGTCCACATTGGCGACATACAGGACGCGCTTGGCCGTGATGAGCCCAAGGCTGGAGAGCAGTCGATCTTCTTCGGGGGTGAACGAAAGCGATCGAACCAGGTTGCCCGCACCAAGGGTCTTGGTGCATCGTTCCATGAGGGCCACCTTGGCGATCGCTTCCTTGTCGCCGCTGCGCGCCACGCGGATCTGCCGCTCCAGGATGCCCTCGCAGATGGCCAGGTCGGCCAGCATGAGCTCCGTCTCGATCGTGGTGATGTCGCGGATGGGGTCCACGCTGCCGTCGACATGCATGACATCGCCGTCGTCAAAGCAACGAACGACATGGAGGATGGCATCCACCTCGCGGATGTGGCTGAGGAACTTGTTGCCCAGACCCTCGCCCTCGCTGGCGCCCTTCACGATGCCGGCGATGTCCACCAGCCGCAGGCTTGCCGGGATGCACTTCTGTGGCGGGATGAACCGGGTGATGATGGCCAGCCGCGAGTCCGGCACGGGTACCACGCCGATATTGGGCTCGATCGTGCAGAATGGGTAGTTGGCCGCCTCGGCGCCGCCGGAGGTGAGGGCGTTGAAGAGCGTGCTCTTGCCAACGTTTGGGAGACCGACGATGCCTGCTTCCATGGGGTGTGCCGCCTGTGCTCTGCGCGCGAAAGGGGGCGAATGGTACTGTCGATTGCGGGCGCCGTGCGGGGTCACTCCTATACTCGCCCCCACTCAGGACGCGACCGCAGGATGACGGTCGATCCTCACGAATGAGCACCTCTCCAAACCGACCCGAGCAGCCCTTGAGCACCTTGTCGCGGGGCGGCGTCGGGACCTTTCGCAGCGGCACGGCGCTGGTGGCGTGGGTGATGGTGGCGTGCTTCGCGGTGCTGGCCGCGCGGCTGGTGCAGCTGCAGGTGCTTGACCACGGCACGCACATCGCACGCGCCCAGTCGCGGGAGGCAGCGCGCACGAGATCCGAGACGGTCCTTCCACGAATTCGCGGAAGGATCGTGGACCGCAACGGAGTGGTGCTGGCCGACAACGCTGACTCGTACGAAATCGCGCTTGCCTACGAGTTCATGACGGGTGAGTGGGAAGAAGAGCGCGTGCGGATCCTGGAACGCGAGGCGGCAGGGGGTCGAGCCGCGCTGGCGCGAGTGCCTGCCGTGGAACGCGCTGCCCTGCACGACCGTGCCGTCAAGCAAGCGTTCGCCGAGAGCGGCGCCATCGTGAAGTCCGTCGCCGACGCTGCGTCCGTCTCCCCGGAGGTCATCGAGACCGCCATGGACGAGATCGTTGCGTCCGTCTCCAGGCGCGGCGATGCCTATCGCGCACGGCTGGCGGCGCGCGGGACGCAGGCCAAGGAACGACTTCGCGAGGAGACCGAGGCGCACGCCGTCGCGGAATCACTTCCCGCGGAGGCGACCTTTGCGGTCAACAAGATGCAGGATCGATTCCCGGATGTGCTCGAGGTGCGCTCCGCGCCGCGCCGCGTGTACCCCGAGCGCCAGGCGCGAGTCGTCCTGAGCAACGATGGACTGCCCGGGAGGCTGGGGCATCGTGCGCCCGTGCAGGTCCACCTGACGGATGTCGGTGACCTCATTGTCGGGTCAGTCCGGGACCAGGTGCAGGCGGTTGACCTGCGGCGCCGTCCCTTCGATGGCGACACGATCGACTGGGGCGGCTATCGCGAGGCCTCGGACCTCATCGGCACGCGTGGCATCGAGCGAGCCTGGGAAGACACGCTGCGCGGTGCGTGGGGCATGCGGGAGCGACGCAAGCACGCCGATGACACGGTCACCGAGCAGATCCTCCGCGCACCAGTCGATGGCGACGATGTCCAGCTGACCATCGACATCCAGTTGCAAGCGCGTGCGCAGGCGATCCTGAGCCCCGAGTACGGCTTGACGCTCTCGCAGCAGGAGTTTCACACTCCCAACGCCGACATGCCGCGCGGCATTGAACTCAATGCCGTCGTGGTCGTGGTGGACATCGAGACCGGCGAGATCCTGGCGATGGCGAGCCAGCCCGGTCCCGCTGCCGCCGCCAACATGAGCGACGCCGAAGAGCGCGCTCGGAGCCCGTGGATCGATCGGTCTGTCGATGCCGTGTACGCGCCGGGATCGATCCTCAAGCCGATCATGTATGTGTCGGCCGTGAGCGGCGGGAGCGCCACGCCCGACGAAGTCATCGCGTGCACCGGCCACTTCTTCCCGGAACGCAAGGACTCCGCGCGGTGCTGGATCTATCGACCCAAATACGGGCTGGCCACGCACGGTCCACTCAGCCCCCGCGAGGCACTGGCGCGCAGCTGCAACATCTACTTCTACGAGTTGGCAGACCGCATGGGACCGCAGGCGACGGTCCAGTGGCTGCGCGACTGGGGACTGGGTTCGCCGCTCCATGTGGGGCTGGAGGGCTGGCGCGAGCGCTCTGAGGGAGAGTTTGTGCGCGCAGGCGAGGCCGGCGGGACGGTGCCCTCTGAAAGGCGGATTCAGGAGTGGCAATCGTCGCGCGACCGGTTCTCGGGAGTGATCCTGGGCATCGGGCAGGGCGAGTTGTCGTGGACGCCTGTGCAGGCGGCCAGTGCCCTGGCCACGCTGGCGCGAGGCGGCTCGAGGCACGACGCCCACATCGTGATGGGCCGGCCGATCGAGGGGAATCGATCCGAGGGATCATTGGGGCTGGATTCGCGGGCGGTGACCAACGCCCTGACCGGCATGCGCTCAGCGATTGAAGCGAGCTACGGCACTGCCAACAATGTCACCACCGCCGCAGGTCGCGAGGAAATCTTTGGGCTGCCCGGTGTCCGGGTGTGGGGCAAGACCGGCACCGCGCAGGCGGGCGTGTGGCGACTGGATACCGACGGCGACGGCGGTGCCGACCGCGAGGTCAAGGACGCCGACCACGCCTGGTTCGCGGCGCTGATCGGGGGCGAAGGCGACGCGCGTCCGCGCTACGCGATCGTGGCCGTGGTGGAGCGTGCCGGAAGCGGCGGTCGCGCTGCAGGACCGATCGCCGCTGCCATGGCCCGCGAGTTGGTCAACCTGGGGTACTTGCGGGGCGAGGGAGCGAGATCTCGCGCCATCCGACCGCACGGCGACGAGCCGGAGGCCGACGAATGACCGGCGCCGATTCCTTCTCTGTCCGCAGCCTCCGCGGGACCGACCGCAGGCTCTGGCACCTGGGCTGGCTGCCGGTGCTGGCTGCGCTGTTGCTCACGCTCATCGGCTGGGAAGCGATTGGCACCACCGAACCTGGCTATGCGCAGCGGCAGTTGCTCTTCTTCCCGATCGCGCTGGCCGTGGCCGTCGTGATCGGGTGGATCCACCCACGATGGATGGACAGGTGGGCGGTGCCGTTCTACATCGTCGCGCTCGCACTGCTGCTCTTCGTGTTGGTGCCGGGCGTTCCGGAAGCGTTGGTCCGACAGCGAAAGGGTGCGCGCCGCTGGATCAATCTGGTGGTGGTCGACTTCCAGCCCAGCGAGCTGGCCAAGATCGGCATGATCCTGGTCTTGGCGCAGTGGCTGCGCGCACGTGAAGACATCACCAAGTGGCAGGGGCTCATCGTCCCCGCGGCCCTGGCGGTCGTCCCCTTTGTGCTCATCCTGTTGGAACCTGACCTGGGCACGGCGATGACGCTGGTGCCCACAGCGGCGGCGATGCTGCTGGCTGCCGGATGCAGGCGAAGGCACGTGGTGGTGGCGATGCTCGTGGGCGCAGTCCTTGCCCCCGCGGCCTATCCATTCCTCAGGCCCCACCAGAGGGCGCGCGTGGACGCGCTTGCCGCGCAGATCGTGGGCGACACTCGGTACGCGCGCGACATCGGCTTCCAGGCTGACCGTGCGATGACGCTCATCGGCGCTGGCGGCGTCACTGGGCAGGGGGAAGCGGGTGCACAGAGGCTCCTTGAGACCAACGCGTTGCCCGAAGAGCACAACGACATGATCTTTTCCAGCGTGGCCTGTCGCTGGGGCCTTCGGGGCTCGATCCTCCTCCTGGCGGCGTGCGCGACCCTCTCGTTGGGCGCGCTCGCTGTGGCGGCGTCGGTCCGCGACCGTGGCGGGAGGCTGATCGCGGTGGGGATCGCCGCGCTGCTTGGGACACAGGTCATCGTCAACATCGGGATGAACATCGGCGTACTCCCCATCACCGGCATGACGTTGCCGTTCGTGAGCTACGGCGGCACCAGCCTGGTCGCCAGCTGGATCATGGTGGGCATGCTGTGGTCGGTGGCCAGCGCCCGCCGTGCGGATACGCTCCGCGCCGCTTTCCAGCTGCAGCGATGAGCGTCCAGATCCCCGAATCAGGCCCTGACTTCAACGAGATCCTCGCCTTCCACGGCGTGGAGTTGGATGGTGGCGACATTCCCTCCTTGCAGGGATTCCTGGAGTACCTCTACGAGGTCAACCAGTCCATGAACCTCACGCGCATCGCCCCCGCGGATGCGTGGGCGCGGCACATCGCCGACAGCCTGTCGCTGCTCCCGGCGATCACCAACGAAGACGCGAAGACGGTGATCGATGTCGGCTCAGGCGGCGGACTGCCGGCGATCCCGCTGGCGATCTGCCTGCCGGGCGTGCAATTTCACCTCGTGGAGTCGACGGCCAAGAAGGCGGCGTTCCTCGAAGCGGTCGCCGTGCACACCGGACTGGGCAATGTGACGGTGCACGCCGAGCGTGCGGAGAAACTGGGGGAGCGACCCTCGGGCCTCCTGCGCGGGCGCGGCGATGTGGTCACCAGCCGGGCCGTCGGGGGATTGAAGGCGCTGTCGGAGTGGTGCATGCCGCTCCTCAAGCCGGGCGGGCTGATGCTCTCCATCAAGGGCGAGAAGGCGCAAGCGGAAGTGGACGAGGCGGACGGAACGCTGCGGCGCATCCGCATGGATGTGGTCGATGTCCGGCGGGGACCGACCGGCACGGTGGTGGCTATTCGGAAGCGGGGGTAGGGGGGCTAGCCGGATCGACGAGGTTGTCAGTGAGGTCATCGAAGGATGGCGTGAACCCAAGGTTGTTTGATGGAGAGAGCCTTCACTGGTCAGTGACCTTGAGTTCCACCTCAAAGCCTCCGAGCCACTTGGCTAGACGGTTGTACATGGACGCGAACACAACAAAAAAGACAAAACCGAGAATGCCCATGATGATCGGCATCAGGAGGTACATAAACCCCGCGATGCGGACTGCCTCGCCGCCAAAGATAACCAGAGGCTAACACATTCCCCGAACGCCCCCGGACTTGCGGGGTCCCTCATTCGGGGTTGACTG
>JAQCEQ010000018.1 GCA_027618565.1 Planctomycetota bacterium
CCCCACGCCCCCCACGCCCCCAGGCCGACCACCCCCGGGTCGGCCAGGCGCACCGACCGCACCGCCACCAGCACCACCGCTGGTGGCACCTGTGCCCGTCAGTTGCCCCGCCTCCGCGGCGGCGTCGGCGGCTTCCGCCGCCTGCGCGGCGATTTCTTCCTCGCTCGGCGGGACATAGAGCGCCTCCAGCCGCTCAATGGGCACAACTGCGCGCAGGCTCACCATGTCGCGAGTGTCATCCCACGGGTCCACGCCAGGTGCGCGACCAGTCGCGGTGACCGTCAGCCGGAGCGCCCACGGAACGCCGTCGATGTCGCTGTCCCACTCCTCGAACCAATCCCAGCCATCGAACGCCTCCACCTTGAGCGCCACGATCCCGTCGATCGCCGGGTCGGCCGTGCCTCCCGCCGTGTCATAGCGATCGGGCACCTTGTCCGAGCGGATCCAGAGTGCGGAGCCGGCGGCATCGTCTTCCACCCGCACCTGCGTCTCATACTCCTGGCCTTGCCCGCCGAAGCGTTCGTCGGTGAGTGGCCGGAGCACGGTGTTGAAGACGAGGAGATCGTCGCGGTCCAGTTCTCCCAGAGGCGTGTCGAACGAATCAGGAATGATCACGACGCGCGTGTCGAAGAGGTCGTCGGAACGAACCAGCCCCGCGACCTCCTTGCGCAGCCGCTCCACCGCCACATGCGCGCGGACCGACGCGGTGCTTCGGACGGCCGCCACCTCGCGCGCACGACCCATCTGGGACATGGCGATGGTGATCGCACCAAGCACGATGATGGCCACCAAGCCGGCGACCAAGAGCTCGGCCAGGGTGAATCCTCGTCGTGTGTCAGCCACTGGTCTGCTCCTCCAGTTCGTCGTGCCGCTGCTCTCGATCAAAGGGCTCTTCGGGGCGACGATCGCGATCCTCTTCCTCCATCTCCGGGCGCGGCGCGACCTTGGTCTCGCACTGGTGCCTGCGGCCCAGCGGGTCCGTCACCGTCGCAAGCACGGTTGCGGGGAGGCCCGGTGCCTCTGCGCCGTCGATGGCCACTTCGTAGGTGAAGTCTTGCCACGGGTCCTCGCAGGGACCGTTGAGGGGTCGGTAGAGGCCAAACTCGTCGGGACCCATGAGGACCACCTCGGAGAGCAATTCGTCCAGAATCGACGCTGCCGCAACCGCAAACTCGCCGCGCCGCTGGTTGGCCAGCGACTGCGACATGATGCTCACGATGGCCGCCATCCCGATCGCCAGCACGATGCCGGCCACCAAGACCTCGACCAGCGCAAAACCGCGGGTCGTCAATGGCTTCACCATGGATCCTGGTCCCTTCCCTCGGCGTCTAAATCGATCAGCGCGCGGAGATCGGCGAGTTCGTTAGACGAGGCGTCCGAGTCCTTTCGCGGGCGGAGCGCGGTGGGAAGCAGCGTGACGGTGGTCTCGGCGCCGCCGTTGGAGAGCACCAGCGCAATGCTGGGTCGGATCGAGCCTGGAATGGTTGACACCAGAAACTCGTCAGGCGAGATCGGCTCCCCGTCCACCAAGACATCCAGCAACTCGATTTCGCCACCCAGCCGCAGCGGCAAGACCAGTTCCTCGCGCCGCCAGGCCGCGCGCTCGCCCTCTTCGGCCACCGCTTCGTCCATGACGACCAGGAACACGTCCGGCGAACCGGCTTCCCGCATCAGTCCCACTTGTCGGCTGCCGGTGCTGTCGCGGTACGCCAGCGCGGACAGCAATTGTTCGGCCTGCGCCACGGCGACCTCACCGCGGGCGCGGCTGATCCGGTTGATGCGCGGCAGCACGATGGCGGCCATGATGGCCACGATCGTGACGGCGATGATCACCTCGATCAGCGTGAAGGCTCGTCGGTCGCGAGTCACCGGATCACTTCTCTCCGTTGGTGATGTCCGCGTTTTCTCCCTCGCCGCCGGACTGCCCGTCAAGCCCGAACGAGACGATGTCAAAGTCAAAGTTCACTTCGCCAGGGATCACGAGCATGTATGGGTTTCCCCAGGGATCCAGGAGTGCCTTGACATTGGGGAGGTAGGGGTCATCACCTTCCACCAAGACCTCCAGGTCAAAGTCGTCCGACACGCCGCTCAACCCGTTCTCCGTGAGGTACAGCCGAACCTGCTGGGCCAGCTGTGCCGCCTCTGACCGCGCGCGATTCTCCTTGGCGCCGGATATGAACCTCCCAAGCCGCGGAACGAAGATCGCCGCCAGGATGGCGATGATCGTGACGGCGACGATGACCTCTATCAGCGTGAAGGCACGACGCGATGCGCGGCGGAAACCCGTCGGCCGCGGGAGAGGCGACTCCGCGTTGGGGGTGCGGAAGGATGGGTCGGTCGCAGTGGGGGTTGAGGCAAGCATGGTGGTTTGGTGGGTGGTGGGAAGGAGAATCAGTCGGGGGAATGAGGCGTCTGGATGGAGACGGCATCAGCCGCCTCCAAGCGCCTCCTGGAGCTGGAGGATTGGCAAGAGCATGCCCGCCAGCACGAAGCTGGCGATGCCGGCCATGATGACAATCAGCAGTGGGGGGAGCAGGCTGGTGAACACCTTGAGCGAGGAATTCACTTGCCGGTCAAACGCACCCGCCGCGTGGATGAGCATGTTCTCGAGGCGTCCGCTCTTTTCGCCGATGTTGACGATTTGCACCAAGAGCGGCGGGAAGAGCCCGCTCCGCTCCAGCGGGTCGGCCAGCGACGCGCCGCTGGAGACGCGATCCGTCACTTCGTCAATCGCGTTCATCATCGCGTGGTTCCCCAGCGTGTCGCGCACCACCTTGAGCGACGGCAGGATCGGAATGCCCGCAGAGACCAGGGTTCCAAGGGTCCGCGTGAATCGCGCCACGGCGATGTCTCGCATCAACTTGCCAAGGATCGGCACGCGAAGCACCCATCGGTCGAACGTAAAGCGGTTGGCGGGCACCGCCATCCATTGGCGGGAGGAGTAGACCGCGCCCGCCACCGCCAAGAGGATGGCCCACCACCACCGCACGACCACGTCGGCAATCCCCAGGAGGATTCGGGTGGGCAGCGGCAATTCCAACTCGACCTGCCCGATGATGCCACTGAGAAGCCTGGGCAGCACGAACACGATCAGCACCACCACGCTCATGGCGATCAGCCCGGCCACGATGAGTGGGTACACGGTGGCACCAATCACCTCGCGTCGCAACTCGACTTGCCTCTCGAGGAGGTCTGCCAGCTGGTGGAGGATCTCCGGCATGCGACCCGTCGTGTCAGCCGCACGGAGCATGCCCACCGTCATCTCGTCGAACGGCGCCCCGTAGTCCGCGGCGGCCTGGTGGAGCGGGCGACCCGCCTCCACGCGCTCGATGACGAAGTCCAGGAGGACCGGGAGCGCCTTGCCGGCAGCTTGCCTGCGAACCGTCTGGAGTGCCTGCAAGAGGGGCAATCCAGCCTCGGCGGCGGTAGCGATCTCGCGCACGAGATTGGCCAGGTCTGCCCGCTTGATGGAGGGCCGACCGGCGGCACGTCGCGTGGGAGCGGCACCCCCGCGGTGCGCTCTGGCCGCCTCGGCCCGGGCCGACCCCACGCTCTCCAGCTCCAGAGCCATGATGCCTAGGTGAGCCAGTTGACGCAGCGCCGCGCCCCGGTCAGCCGCCGCGACCGTGCCGACGGCACTGGCACCATCCGCGCCTATGTAGCGATAGCGGAATTCGCTCACGCGACCCCCCGCCGTTCAGCGGTCAGGGCGAGCATCGTGGACACCGGGGACGGAAGTGGCTCACCCATCATCCACATCCTGCGTCGCCCGCAGGACCTCCGAGACGGTCGTGAATCCCTGCGCGGCCTTGATCATGCCGTCATCGCGCATGTTGAGGAAATCGTTACCGACATGATCGCGAAGTCGACTCGAATTCTGGTTGGAACTCACGGCCGCGCGAAGCGCCGTCGTCATCCGAACCAGCTCGAAGAAGCCGATGCGGCCGCGGAATCCGCTCCCCTTGCACTCATCGCACCCGGCGCCTGCGAAGGCGCCGTGCTGGGCGAACAACTCGCGCTCGTCGTCACTGAGGCGCGCAAGGAGGTCCTCGCCCAATGGCGAACTGACGCGGCAGGCCTGGCAGACCCGACGACCCAGGCGCTGCGCGAGAAGGCCCTCCAGGACGCTGGCCACCAGGTAGGGCTCGGCACCCATGTCCACCATGCGGCCCACGGAACTGAGCGCATCATTCGTGTGCAGCGTGGAGAGGATCAAGTGACCCGTCAACGCAGAGCGGATGGCGATGTCCACGGTCTCGGCATCGCGAATCTCGCCCACCAGGACGACATCGGGATCTTGGCGCAGGATGGCGCGCAGCCCCGTGGCGAAAGTCAGCCCACGCTTGGGATTCACCGGGATCTGGTTGATGCCGTTCAGTTCGTACTCGACGGGATCCTCGATGGTGAGGATCTTCTTCCGCGGGTCATAGAGTTTGGAAAGCGCGGCGTACAGCGTCGTCGTCTTTCCCGAGCCCGTGGGCCCCGTCACCAGGAGCAGCCCGTGTGGCTTCTCGATGAGGCGATCCATGGCGCGTCGATGCACCTCGTTCATGCCCAGGCTCTGCAGGTTGAGCTGCAGATTGGACTTGTCCAGGATGCGCATCACGATGCTCTCGCCATAGATCGTGGGCACCGTCGAGACACGGATGTCCACCTTGCGCCCCTCAAACCGCAGGGCGATGTGCCCATCTTGCGGCACATATCGCTCGGCGATGTTCATCTGCGCCATGATCTTGACGCGGCCGACGATGGCGGCCTGCAGGTGCTTGGGCGGCTGCTGCTGCTCCACCAGCACGCCGTCGATCCGGTACTTGACCTTGAGTTCGCTCTCGAACGGCTCCACATGGACATCCGATGCGCGGGTCTGGATCGCCTCCAGGAGAAGGAGGTTGACCAGGTTGACCAGCGTCGGCTGCTCGGCCATCCGGTGGAGGTCATCAGCCTCGATGGCGTCCAGGTTGTGTTCCACCTCGGGAGCGGACTCATCCTCGCCACCCAGGCTCTCCGCCATGCGCGCGGCGGTGGTTCCGTACGCCTTCCGTACCAGTTCCCGGAAGACATCTTTCGGCACGGCGGCGCGGGTGACCCGCTTGCGCGTGATCGCAGCGACTTCATCGACGGCCGTCAGGTTGAAGGGATCCTCGAGCGCCACCACCAGCCTCGACCCATCCAGGCGGATGGGCACGATTCCAAGTCGCACCGCTCGCGATGCGTCCAGGCAGGCCACCGCGGCCGGCTCCGGGTCCATGGCTTTCTCGATGAACTCGATCCCAAGAGCCGCACACCGGCGCTGCAGCTGCTCGGGGGCGGTGATCGCCACGGAGTCGAGGCCACCCTCGGCATGTGGCTCCGCAGCGCCTCCGGGAAGCGGCATTGAGAGTCGGTCGTAGAGTTCATCCACAGTCGGTGATCCTCGTTCGGTCCATCCAAGAACCGTGCGTCCGGCGGCGGTGCGTCACTCAATCGTCGGCGGGGCATCCATGGGAGCGCCGCCGCGGGGCGGGCGTGCCGGTCCGCCTGGCGCGCCGCCTGGACGTGTGGGTCGGCCGGTGTCGCCAAAGTTGGTATTGCTGTGGGATTGATCTCCCGCATCGCCGAAACGGTTGTTCACCTTGCCGCTAGACCGCTCGTCCGCCTTTCCGGGACTGGATCGCTTGAGCAATACGGGTACCTGCTCAAGTTGTTCCGGGGTGAGGATGTCGCGCAGCCGCGTGGCGGCCTCGTCCTGGATGGTCTCCCGCCGCGCCGCCTCGATGCGGAAGGTGTCCGCGGGCTTGGTGGCGGGCGACTCTCCGCGCGCTCGAGCCGTGGCGGCATTGGCCGTGGCCAGTTCCCGCTCAGGCTCCTCCCTCTGGAGGATCGTGCGCAGCTTCGCCTCGAGCGTGTCCATCGCCAAGACATACTGGTCGCGGGTCTCCAGCACGGCGCTCAGCTGCTCTTCCGTCAGGGAATCGATCGCAAGCACCTGCTCGAAGACAGTCATGAAGGTTCTGGCCCGGTAGGCCTTCGGGTAGGCCGCACGCAGCGCGGCCTGGCGGAAGGTCGCACCCCACTCCGCGCCCAGCGCCGCCGTCAGCTCCTCGATGTGCCTGTCCTGGACGATTCTCAAGGCCACGCGTGAATCGAGGATCTTGCCGAGCCCGGACAGGCCGCGCGCCGTATCACCTCCTATGAGCGCCTCCCGCAGGTCGGCCTGCGCCTCGCCGGCCTTGAGGTCCCTGGCGGTGAGTCCATCGTCCAGCTGAAGCTCGTAGGCGAGAAATGCCTCTTCCGCACCGCGGCGCAGGTCCAGGGGAAGGTCGATCTGCTTCGAGACGAGGATCAGGTCCACGCCCTCGCCGCTCAACACGCTGTCGGGGAGGATCTTCTCTCGTCGAAGCGCCCGCTCAAGCGCGGGCCAGCGAGCGGTCTGGTCATCGCTCAGCTGGATCCTGACATCGTCCTCGAAGCGCTTGGCGATCTTCGACTTTTCCAGCTCCCACTCCTGGAAGGGGACCAGCAACTGCCGCATGGCGTCGTCCTGTCCACCGGCCGCCAGTTGGCCGGAGATGTCCATGAGTCGGTTGCGGAACGACGCTTCGCCGGCGCGGTAGTCCGTCTGGTAGTCGTCCAGCAGCACCTCCACGATGGGCTTCTGCCACTCCTCCAGGGCGAGGATCTCGTTGAGCAGTTCGGCATCGCGCGCGAGGTAGTCCGGCTGGAATGCCTTGCGGAAGCCGGCCTCGCCGCCGAACTGGGCGTTCGCCGACGAAGTCAAGAGCGGAGCGAGGGATGCGACAAGCGTGAGTGCCATCGCGCGCGAGATCGATCGAATCACGGTCTTCATGGGTTATTCCTGACTATCGGGAAACGAGGATGCTGACCATTCATGACGGCAAACTCGGCAATCAGGGCTTCGTGGCTGAGCGATTGACAGATATTCGCGAGGCGAGCGCGACGCGCATCAATAGTCCAATAACACCATTCAAGACGTGTTATAGGACTACAGAGAGTCTTTTGGCACCTTGCCGTCAGCCGCGCACCGTGCGCTGCTCGATCCGCTTCACCGGGACGGTCACCACGATGCGATCGACGAAGATCCCTGGGGTGTGGACATGGTCGGGGTCCAGTTGGCCCGGCTCGACCAACTCCTCCACTTCGGCAACCGTCACGGCGCCAGCCGTGGCAGCCATGGGGTTGAAGTTCCGGGCTGTGCGCCGGAAGATGAGGTTTCCCGTCCGGTCGGCCTTCCAAGCCTTCACCAGTGCCAGGTCTGCCCGGATTCCGCGTTCGAGCACGAAACTCTCGCCGTCGAAGTCCATGTGTGGCTTCCCCTCCGCGATCACCGTCCCCACGCCTGTTTTGGTGAAGAAGCCCGGAATGCCCGCGCCTCCGGCACGGAGCCTTTCGGCCAGGGTTCCCTGGGGGCAGAACTCAAGTTCCAGTTCGCCGCTCATGAACTGCCGCTCAAACTCTGCGTTCTCCCCCACATAACTGGACACCATCTTGCGGATCTGCCGGGTCTGCAGGAGCAGCCCCAACCCCCAATCGTCCACCCCGGCATTGTTGCTCACCGCCGTCAGGCCGCGAACACCGCTGTCGCGAAGGGCGACAATCAGTTGCTCCGGAATCCCGCACAGGCCAAACCCGCCCACCGCCACGGTCATGCCATCTCGAACGATGCCTTGAAGCGCGGAGGCGGGGGACTGGAAGACCTTGTTCAACATGGGAGGCGGACGATACGGCGGGTGAGCCGACTCGGCTAGCGTGGCCGCGTGCGTTGGTTGCTTGTTGCCATCTTCCTGTGCACCCTGCCAGACGCAGTCGTGGTCCCCGCCCTCAAGGAGTTGGTGGTGGACAAATACAACGCCACGCCGGTGGCGGCGCAGGCATTCCTTGCGGTGAACCTCGTCGGGTTCCTCGTCGCAGCGCCATTGGCGTCTTGGTTGCGGCGTCGCTGGTCACCCGCACGCGTGATCGTGGTCGGGGCGCTGCTGGATGCGGCACTCCTTGCCCTGCTCTCGGCTCCGATTGGATTGGCCTGGACGATCTCGATCCGAGCCCTCGAGGGACTCCCAGACGCGCTGGTCTTTGGGGAGCTCTTTGCCCTCGTAGGAGCCGTTGAGGACCCACGCCTGAGGGTACGGCGCTACGGGGTGGCCTCGACCACGCTCATGCTCAGCATCGGCTTGGGCATCGTCGCCGGCGGAGCGATGGCGCGGGGCACGGATCCGACCAACGTGTATTGGTTTGGTGCGATGGCCAACATCGCGGCGGCCGTGTTCGTGAGGTCGCTGGCCGCCACGGCGCTTCCCCAACGCGATATCCCTCTGGAGCCGGCGGAATCGCCAGCGGCAAGCACCACGAGCGTTCCGCGTCCGCTCTGGCCAGCGCTGGTGATGGCTTTCGCGGATCGAGCGACCGGCGGCTCGTTGACCAGCGTGCTTCCGCTCCTGCTTGGGAGAATCCTGGGCGCCGACGCCGGCGAGCGTGGTTGGATGGTGGGGCTTCCCGTGATCTTGATGGCGCTCGGTGCGGGACTGGCTGCGATGGTCGCGGCTCGCGCGGGCGTCCGGGTCACTCGCCACGCGGGTGCCGCGATCTACGCCCTGGCACTCATCGCAATCGCGGTCGTCCCGCCGGAGCGCCCGTTGCTGGTCGTGTTGCTCGTGGTGGCTGGTTGCGCTGGGAGCGTGCTGCTGCCGACCTCACTTGCGATCGCGGCTCGGTCCCGGCGCGGCTGCACCGCACTCACGGCGTTTGCCGCCGCGGGCGGCGTCGGGCAGTCCGTCGGACTGCTGGTCCCGCTCTTGCTCTTCGCCGGAATCCAGCCGGGCACGGACGGCGAACGCGGCCTCTTGGCAGGGTTCGGCTGCCTCCACCTGGCCTCCACCGTGGTTACCTCCGGTGCGTCGTGGGTGGGAGCCTGGCGGCAGCGCTCAGTTGCATGAACCGCCCGCTGCGGAGGATTCTTCGCGGCTTCCCAGGAGCGAGCGCAGTTTCGCGAGCGCATGGTTCTGCACCTGGCGAACCCGTTCCTTGGTCAGGCCAAGCCTTCGGCCGACCTCCTCCAGGGTGGGGGAGTCGTCGTTCAGGTGGGCCGTGAAGCCAAATCGATTCTCGATGACCGAATGCTCGACAGGGCTGAGGGCTGCGGCATTGGTGGATAGGAGTTCGCGAAGTTCCACGATGGTGCTTCCATCGGTCACCGCCGAACCCGCCCGTGGATCCACCGCGTTTCCGATCTCCAGCTCCGGGTCGTACGCCAGCGAGTAGCGCTGCCGGTACTTCGTGCTATTGATCCCCGCCCGGCTGAACGCCTTCAGGATGGCGCGGCACGCGTAGGTGCTGAACTTGAAGCCTCGCTCGCAGTCAAACTTGTCCACGCTGCGCATGAGCGCCATGTTTCCCTCGCCAATGAGGTCGGCGAACTCCATGTCGTCGGCGCGCACGCGTCGGGCCATCGCCAGGACAAGCGCCACATTGGACTCGGCGATCTGGAATCGAAGCTGCACCGCACGGTCGCGCCAGTGCAGCGCCTCCACCAGCACCGCCGTGGTGGGCTCCTTGCCGCGGAGTTGGCGATGAAGGCGCTCCATCCGATAGCGTGAGTAATTCATCTGCCGGAAGAGGGTCACTTCCTCGCGGCCCGTCAACGGCTTTGTCTGGCGGAATCGAGCATCCCGCGTGGTGTGTGCGCTCAGGTCTTCCACCAGGGGCCGATACCACGAGACATCCGCCGCCTGGATATCGGGAGCGTCATCGAAGAGGCGCTTCTCCGCGCCCCGCTTCCGGAATTCAGGGCTGTCCACGAAGGGGGTCGATCGGGCCAACAGGGCGATGGCCTTGTCGCGCGCCTGGCGGGTGAGTCGCGCCGAGACCTTGCGCGCGCGTCCACGCCGAACTGGCGCGGGCGCTCGAGTGGGCACCAATTCGCTGAGGATTGGGTCAAACATCGGTGGGTCTTCAGGCGGGTGGAGTCGATGGAGAACGCGGGGTTGCCGCACGTGGGACGCCGGGCGCACCTCGACCAGTCATCGCGCGATGCGCAGGCGCTCCGTTGGATGTCCGTAGCAAGGAATCTGCTGGCAGAAACCTCCTTGAAATACGGACGGACGCGACGGAACTGTTCGCTCCGCGACCGGAATTTGCGACGACAAATCAACAAAAAATCGCCCTCCACTCTCCGGAGGGCTGTCCAGTGCCATGAGTCGGGTGGAGTGCCCGCTCGGAGCGATTACTCTGCGGTGCCGGAGGACAGGTCGTAGACCCACCCCTCGATCATCCGGGTCCAGGGGACCAGTTCGCCCGGAGCGAAGAAAAGCCCCAGTTCCTTGTGGGCGGCCTCGGTGCTGTCGGAACCGTGGATCAGGTTGAAGGCGTTGGAGACCCCAAAGTCTCCCCGAATCGTGCCAGGCGCCGCCTTGGAGCCAAAAGTTGCCCCCATCAGGTTTCGGGCGATGGCGATCGCCCCCACGCCTCGTACCGCCATGACCACCACCGGGCTGCTGGTCATGAATGCCAAGAGGCCGTCGTAGAACGGCTTGCCCGCATGGGGGGCGTAGTGCCTCTCGGCGGTCGCGCGCGGGATCTGCATGAGCTTCATGCCGACGATCTGGAGACCCTTCTCCTCGAACCGGGTGACGACGCGACCAACGACCCCGCGCTGGACGGCGTCGGGCTTCAGAATGATCAGTGTGGTCTCCATGCGGGCGGAAAGGCTAGCAGAGTTTTCTCACGGATGCCGGGGTGCGAAACGGCTCCCGCGCCGCGAATCACCCGATAATCCCCTATAAGTCAGGGGTCGCCTGATGTCGGGACGGATCCCGCAACGCGGCATGGACGCAGCCATGGGTACAGTCGCCAGTTCGCTTCAACTTGGTTCGGTACGGCCGGTCGCGGCGCCGCCTGCGCCCACAGCGCCGGAACAGGAACGGCGCACGCCGATGACTCCGCACGATCCCAAGCCATCCAAGCCGCCCAAGCCATCCAAGCCAGCGGCGACTTCGAAGCCTGATCCATCGGGTGTCGCCGGGACCAGCGCCGCGGCGAAAGGCGGGGGGAGGAAGGGATCCGCTGGGACTCGTGCCACTGCGGAGGAGATGGCTTCGCGGCAACGCGACATCTCCGTCAGCGAGTTCTTTGCCAAAAACAGGCACCTGCTCGGCTTCGACAATCCCCGCAAGGCGCTCCTGACCAGCGTCAAGGAGGCGGTGGACAATGCTTTGGATGCCTGCGAGGAAGGCGGCATCCTTCCCGACATCACAGTCGTCATCGAAGACCTCCAGCCAGACCGGCCTGCGTCGGCGAAGAGTTCGCGCTACCGCGTGACGGTCGTCGACAACGGTCCGGGAATCGTCCGCAAGCAAGTGGAGAACATCTTTGGTCGACTGCTCTACGGTTCCAAGTTCCATCGGCTCAAGATGAGCCGGGGGCAGCAGGGGATCGGCATCTCCGCCGCGGGCATGTACGGCCTCATCACGACCGGCCGTCCGATGGTGATCCACACGCGCCCAAGCACCAGGGCCGCGGCGCACCACATCGAGCTGGCGATGAATACCAAGACCAACCGCGCGGAGGTCACGGTGGACATCGAGACGCCGGACTTCCCGCCGCAGCGCCTGCGTGACCTCACGCCCGGCACTCGCGCCATCGAGGAGATGCTCTCGGAGGACTGCTACCGAACCGGCACAAGCGTCTCCATTGAGATGGAGGGTCGATACCAGCGCGGCCGCGGTTCCGTGGACGAGTTCCTGGAATTGACGGCGATCGCCAACCCGCACGCGCGGATCACCTGGGTGGCGCCCACTCGGGAGGCCAGTGTGGAGGATGAACTCCTTCCGGTGAAGGCCCAGTCAGCCAGCAGCGCCTCGCCCGCGGCATCGCCGGTGGAGACCACCGAGGTCAGCGGCGTGGTCATCTTTCCGCGCGGCGTGGAAGAGCTCCCCGCGGAGCCCATGGAGATCCAGCCGCACCCGAAGGGGATCGAACTTGGGACGCTGCTGCAGATGGTCAAGGACTACGCCGCCACCGAAAAGGGCGGCACGCTCTTCCAGTTCCTGCAGGATCGATTCTGCCGCGTTTCGGCCACCACCGCGGCCTCGATGTGCAAGGCGGCGGGGGTGACGAGCCGCACCAGGGCGCGCGATGTGGAAGCGCCAGAAGTGGAACGGCTCTTTACGTCGTTCGAGAACATTCGCCTCGGGCCGCCGCCCACCGACTGCCTCGCTCCCATCGGCGTGCGGCAACTCCTCGCCGGCATGCTCAAGGGCGTGCGCGCGGAGTTCTATGCCGCCAGCTCCCGTGACCCGTCCATTTACCGTGGTCGGCCCTTCCAGATCGAGGCGGCGATCGCCTTTGGCGGGGACCTCCCGGCTGACGACTCGGCGCGCGTCATTCGATTCGCCAACCGCGTGCCGCTGCTCTTCCAGCAGTCGGCGTGCAGCAGTTACAAGGCGGTGGCGGAAACCAGCTGGAAGAACTACGGGCTGCAGCAGCCGCGCGGTGGAGGCCCCGTCGGCCCCCTCGTCGTGATGATCCACATGGCCAGCGTGTGGGTGCCCTTCACCAGCGAGAGCAAGGAAGCCATCGCCGACTACGACGAGATCCGCAAGGAGATGCGCCTGGCGCTCATGGAGTGCGGGCGCAAGCTGGGCTCGTACCTCAAGCGACGGCAGCGCATGCGCCGCGAGGGCGAGCGCCGAGATGTCTTTGAGCGCTACATCGGCGAGATCTCGCGCAGCCTCCACGGCCTGGTCGGTGCGGACCCCAAGAAGGTCTATGAGTCGCTGCTCAGGCAGGCCCGGTCACGCACCGCGGTCGCCGACGATGTCCTTGATGAGGACGGCAAGGTGGTGCGCCAGGAACCCGACGACATCGAGGGAGTGATGGTCGTGGACCGGACCCCGGACATCGCGCCGAGGGCGGCGGGGGGGCGACCGGACACTCGCCCCGCGAAGCCGTCGGACGACGGTGACCTGTTTGATGGCGTGGGCAAGTGATCCCTGGGCACGCAGGAGAGGACGAGCAACACATGGCGACCAAGAAAACCACGGCCATCGGCGGAAAGCAGGCCTCCAAGGCGGAGCGAGATCGCAAGACGCTGGCCAAGATCGTCGATATGGCGGGGGGCGTCGCCTCCACGGCGCTCCAAGGGGCGGAACCCACGCTCCAGGTGCCGTCGCGCACCCGCACCAACACCCTGTGGAACAAGAAGCGTGGCATTCTCCAGATGGGGGACGCCTGCCAAGAGCGCCAACTCTTCAACCTCGGACAGGCGAAGGGATTCATGCAGTCGCTCCTGCATTCGGAATCGATCAAGTCGCTCATCGAGGCACAGAAGACGCTCTCCTTGCGCGGCATGTTCTACAAGGGTCTTCACACGGTGGCCGGCACCAAGGAGAAGACCTTCACTGACCAGTCGGAGTCCGACGGGATTCTGGAAGACCTGGAGGTCTCGCTCAGCGCGCTGCGCGAGGAACTCCACATCTTCGCCAAGAAGGCTGGCACGATCGTGGGCAACATCACGCTCATCGACTCCGGCGACGAGATCGACTGCCGGCACATGGGTTCCGGCGGCTACGCCATCCCGTCGATCGTGGAGCCGGATGTCATTCAGTTCAAGAAGTGCGAGGCCAAGTTCATCCTCCACGTGGAGAAGAACACCGTCTGGAGCCGCTTCAACGAGGACCGGTTCTGGGAGAAGCACAATTGCATCCTGACCGAGGGCGGCGGGCAGCCGCCGCGCGGGGTGCGCCGGATGCTGCGGCGGCTCCACGAGGAGCTGAAGCTCCCCGTCTACTGCCTCCTGGACTGCGACCCATGGGGGCATTACATCTACTCCGTCCTCAAGCAGGGATCCATCTCCCTGGCCTTTGAGAGTGAGCGCCTGGCGATTCCCGACGCCAAGTTCCTGGGCATCCGTGCGCGCGACTATGTCGACTGCGAACTCTCCGACGATGTGCAAATCGCGCTGACCGACACCGACATCAAGCGAGCCAAGGAGATCATGGGGTACCCGTGGTTCGCCGACCACAAGGGGTGGCAGCGCGAGATCGCGGGGCTCCTCAAGAACGGATTCAAGATGGAGGTGGAGTCGCTCATCACCAAGGACATCTCCTATGTGACGGAGCAGTATGTGCCGGAGCGCCTCAAGAAGAAGGATTGGCTCGAGTAGCACCCGGCCGGACACGGCGGACTGACGACCCCGTGTTCACTTGCCAGCATCCGGCGCATCCAGCGGGATCCACAGGACGAAGTCGCAGCCCAACCCTGGCGTGGAGTGAACCTCAAGAGTGCCTCCGTGCTCGGTGGCGATGCGTCTCGCCGTGGGGAGCCCCAGCCCCGAGCCGGAGCGCTTGGAGGTGACATAGGGCCGGAAGATTTCCGCGACCAGCGCGGGGTCGATGCCTGGCCCGGTGTCGATGACGTGCATTCGCGTCCACCGGGTCGAGTCCGCTGGTTCCAGCTTCAGGATCAGCTCCCTCGAGCGCGGGGCCCTTGCAGCCTCCTCGAGCGCTGGAGGTGGCCCCATCGCTTGCAGGGCGTTCACCACCAAGTTGAGGAGCGCCTGCTTGAGGAGCCCGGCATCGAGGTTCCCGGCGATCGGCTCCTTCGGCAGGTCCACCCGCATCTGGACGCCGGCGCGCTCGCACTGGGGGTGGACAAAGTCAGCGAGCTCATCGATGAGCGTGCGAAGGTCGGTCTCCGTTCGGTCCACCACCATGCGCCCGGCGTATCGCAAGAAATCCTCCAGGATCTCCTTGAGCCGGTTGGACTCCCGAGTGAGCGTGTCCACCCGGCGGGTGAGCGATCCGCCCCGGTCCTCCGGCAGCTCCAGATCCAGGATCTCCTCGCGCAGCAGCTGGGCGTTGAGGACCAAGGTCGAGAGCGGGTTCTTGATCTCGTGCGCGAGCCCGGCCCCCAGCGCCGTGAGGTTGGCCACCAATTCGGCGCCGTCACGGTCTGATGGCGACGATCCCGTAGACGCACCGGCGTGCGACGGCTCAGGTGTGGAGTGTCTCGTAAGGCCGCCGTCGGTCACGCGGGCTCAGCTGTGCGTTGGCGTGGTCGCCCGAACAAGGCTTCGCGCCGCGGTTGCCGCCCAGCCCTTGGAACCCTTCTCGGCGGAGTACATGATGCGTTCACCGTCCTTGAAGGTCCGGAAACCGGCATCTTGCTCGATCACGCTGAAGTGAACAAAAATGTCCTGCCCTTCCGGACCGATGATGAACCCGAACCCCTTTCGCGCGTCGAACCACTTGACGGTGCCTTCCTTGCTCTCGATGCGCGTCTGCTCCGACATTCGTGTGTCTCCGACAGGGGCCAAACCTCGTGCGATGGGAAGCGCTCCCAACCCACGACCCCAAGAACGGGGCATCTGTATTGTGCGCCAAGATCGTGAAGTCTGCAAGGGAGGCGACAGAATTGGTTACCGGAAGTTGCAGACCTGTCACTTGGTGGTCGGTAACGACAAAAAAGGGGGCGGCCGGAGCCGCCCCCGAGGGGGTCATTGGGGGTCACGTCCCTACCGAGAAGCAGGTCAGTCCCGAGGTCTGCGGTCCCCACGGTCGCGTCGGCCACCACCGTCGCCACCACCACCACCGCCGCCGCCGCCGTAGCCGCCACCAGCTCCGGCGCCCACGGTCTCAGGATCCATTCCCTCAGGGACCGGCAGCAACGCCTTGCGGCTCAACTTGATGCGACCCGTGTCATCCACATTGATGACCTTGACCTTGACGCTGTCGCCGATCTTGACGACATCGTCAACCTTCTTGACGAAGCCGTACGCCAGCTCGGAGACATGGCACATGCCGTCGGTGCCGGGGGCCAGTTCCACGAAGCAGCCGAACTCGCGGATGGAGACCACCTTGCCGTCGTAGATCGAGCCGACCTTGATCTCCGCGCCGAGGGCTTCCACCTCCGCACGGGCCTGACTGGCCGCGGCAGCGTTGGAGCAGGCGATGGAGACGGTGCCGTCCTCGGCCACATCGATCTGCGCGCCGGTTCGCTCCTGGATGCCTCGGATGGTCTTGCCACCGGGGCCGATGAGCTTGCCGATCTTCTCCGGGTCGATCTTGACCTGGGTGATGCGCGGGGCGTGCGCGGCGATGTCGGCGCGCGGGGCCGGGATGCATTTCTCGATCTGGTCGATCAGGAAGAGCCGACCCTCCTTGGCTTGCTCGAAGATCGAGGTGATCTCGTCGATCCCCAAGCCGCGGGCCTTGAGATCCAGCTGGATGCCCGTGATGCCCTCACGCGTGCCGGAGACCTTGAAGTCCATCTCGCCGAAGAAGTCCTCTTCGCCGATGATGTCGGTCACATGGCTGACGCGGCCATCGGTGCTGGTGAAGCGACCGACGGAAATGCCCGCGCAGGTGGCCTTGATGGGGACGCCGGCATCCATGAGCGCCAAGCATCCGCCGCAGACGGAGGCCATGCTCGAGGAGCCGTTGGACTCGGTGATGTCGGACACCAATCGGATCGTGTAGGGGAAGTCCTCGGTGCTGGGGAGGATCGCCAGGAGCGACCGCTCCGCGAGGGCGCCGTGGCCGATCTCGCGACGGCCCGGGCCGGTGATGCGGCCAGCCTCGCCGGTGCAGAAGGGGGGGAAGCTGTAGTGGAGATAGAACTTCTTGGCGTACTCGGGGAGCAGGCCGTCCACAATCTGCTCGTCACGGCTGGTGCCGAGCGTGCAGGAGACCAGTGACTGTGTCTCACCGCGCTGGAAGAAGGCGGAACCGTGCGTGCGCGGGAAGACCGCGACGCTCATGTCCAGCGCGCGGATCTCCTTGAAGCCGCGACCGTCGGCGCGGATGCCCTTCTCGGCGACCAGATAGTGGGTGACCTTCTTCTCCAGGATGCGCAGGGCTTCCTTGGCCTCGGCCGCCTTCTTGGAGGCCGCGAGATGGTCGGTGTACGAGAGACCGGCGGGGACGGAGAACGCCGACTCCAGGCACCACTTCTTGACGGCATCCACTTCGCTGTTGCGGTCGTGCTTGCCCTTGATTTGCCGAGCGGCGACGAGCTTGTCGTACGCCAGTTCCTTGACCTTCGCCATGACCTCGTCGCTGGGAAGGACGGCGGCACCCATGTTCACTTCCGGGGCGCCCGTCTTGCTTCGAAGCTCCGCCATCATGCCGAGGATGGGCTTGACGCCCTCGTCGTAGCCGAAGCGGATCGCCGCGACCATGGTGGCCTCGTCGATCTCGGCGGCGCCGACCTCGATCATGTTGATCCCGTCGATGTGGCCCGAGAGGACCAGGTCCAGGTCGCTGTACTCCATCTGCGCTTGGGTGGGGAAGATCACAAAGGTGGGTCCGGACTCGGTGACGATGCGGCCCACGCGCACGGTGGCCACGGGGCCTTGGTAGGGGGCGTCGGTGAGGTTGAGGGCCGCCGACACGCCGTTGCAGGCAATGACATCGGAGTCATTCTGGGCATCGTGGCTCATGACGATGGCCTGGAGCTGGATCTCGTCGATGAACCCGTTGGGGAAGAGTGGGCGGATCGGGCGATCCATCATCCGCATGGTGAGAATCTCCTTCTCGCTTGGCGGTCCCTCGCGCTTGCGGAAGCCGCCGGGGAACTTGCCGCCGGCCGTGGTCTTCTCGCGGTAGTCGCAGGTGAGGGGGAAGAAGTCGATGCCGGCGCGCGGGTTGGCGCGGACGGCGGTGCAGAGAATGAAGGTGTCGGCGTAGGAGATCATGACGGCGCCGCTCGCGAGCTTGGCAACTTTGCCAGTCTCCATGCGAAGGGTGCGGCCGGCGATCTCGCGCTCAACGATGGCGTGGATCTTTTTGGACATAGTCAGAACAGGCTCCGGTTCGGAGTGAGTGGAAGGCGCCCCGGGGTCAGGCGAAGGCGTGCACGCGGCCGGCGGGAACAGACCCGCGGCGGCGTGGACCCAGCCATTTGTCCGCCAGGTTCGCCTGACGGGGAGGGGCGCCGCTTGGCTTACTTGCGCAGGCCGAGCTTGTGAATGAGCGTGGTGTAGTCCTCGCGCCGGGTGGCGGCGAGGTACTTGAGCAGGCGGTTGCGCCGACCGACCAGGAGGAGAAGCCCCCGGCGTCCGGCGTGATCCTTGCGATGCTGCTTGAAATGGTCGGTGAGGGCGTTGACGCGTTCCGTCAGGATCGCGATCTGGACCTCTGGCGACCCACTGTCAGAGTCGTGGCGACGGTTGTCGGCAACGACCTGCTTCTTGGTGGTGGCAGAAATGGTCATGGTTCTTGGGGCCGGCCCACGCGGGGCCGACGGGTCCTTTCTTCTTGAATCGAGCCAAGCATCCTACCGGACCCCCTCCCGAACCGCAACTGGTCCGTATCTTCCCCCCATGACCGACGACGGGCCGTCCATCCCGAGATGTATCGCCACTTGGACAGCCCACGCGGCGCGCCTGGAGCAGGGAGGCGGGCCCGCAGGGATCGAACGCCAGCATCGCCACAAGCGACTGACGGCCCGGGAGCGCCTGAAACGGCTCCTGGATCCCGGTACCCCTCAGTTGGAGTGCGGGCTCTTCGCCGGCTGGAACATGTACAAGGAGTTCGGGGGGGCGCCCGGGGCGGGGGTGGTAACGACCATCGGCCAGGTCCAGGGCCGACTGTGCATGGTGGTGGCCAACGATGCCACGGTGAAGGCCGGGGCGTTTTTCCCGATGACATGCAAGAAGATCATTCGCGCGCAGGTGATCGCGGAACGGACGCGGCTTCCCCTCCTTTACTTGGTTGACAGCGCCGGCGTCTTCTTGCCTCTCCAGGAAGATGTCTTCCCTGATACCGACGACTTTGGCCGCATCTTCCGAAACAACGCCGTCTTGAGCGCGCAAGGGATTGCGCAGTACGCCGCGATCATGGGCAACTGCGTGGCGGGCGGTGGATACCTGCCAGTCCTCTGCGACACGCTGCTCATGACCGAGGGCAGCGGGCTCTACCTCGCGGGCCCGGCGCTGGTGAAGGCGGCGATCGGGCAGGAAGTGGACAGCGAAGACCTTGGCGGTGCGGCCATGCACGCGGCGATCTCTGGCACGGTGGACTTTCGAGAGAAGGATGACGAGTCGTGCCTGGAGCGGCTTCGCAGCCTGATGCTGGCCAATCGATCGGTCGCCAGGCTCGTGGCGCCGGACGTAGCGCCAAAGGACCCGGAGGGCGAGTCGGACCCCTTGGCCGTCTTCAAGCTTGGTGCCGGCACCCAGTACGACATGGTGGCGCTCCTGCGAACCATCGTGGACGGCGGAAGCTTTGATGAGTACCGCGCGGAGTACGGCAAGTCGATGGTGTGTGCGTACGCACGCATCGGCGGGTACGCGTGCGGCATCGTGGCCAATCAGCGCAAGTTGACGCAGCGCCTGTTGCCCGGAGGCAAGTCGGGGCCAACCAGTGCCGCCAACATGCCGGCGGTCATCTACGACGACAGTGCCGACAAGGCGGCCAGGTTCATGATGGACTGTTCGCAGCGGGCGATCCCGATCCTCTTCGTCCACGACACCACCGGGTTCATGGTGGGCCGCGACAGCGAACAGGGCGGCATCATCCGGTCGGGCGCCAAGATGGTGAACGCGATGAGCAATGCGACCGTCCCCAAGGTGGTACTCATCGTCGGCGGTTCCTACGGCGCAGGCAACTACGCGATGTGCGGCCGTGCGTTTGACCCCATGCTGACGCTGGCGTGGCCGACCGCCGCGTGCAGCGTGATGGGTGCCGGCAGCGCGGCCAAGACGCTGCTGGAGATCGACCTCGCCGCGCGCCAGCGCAAGGGAGAGCAGGTGGACGAGGCGATGCGGGAGCAACTCCTCGCGGCGATCACGGCGTCGTACAGCGAACAGCAGGACATTCTGTATGGCGCCAGCCGCGGCTGGGTGGATCGCATCATCGATCCCCGCCAGACGCGCGCGGAACTCATCGTGGCGATGCAGGTGGCGGCGCAGGCGCCGGTGAGCGGGCCAGTGGCCACCGGGGTGCTGCAGACGTGACGCATCGAATCCTCTTCGCCACCAGCAATCCGCACAAGGTGGAGGAAGTGGTGGCGGTCCTGGAGTTGGTGGGCGTGGAGGTGATCAGCCTGGCGAACCTTGCCAGCGAATTTCCAGAGCCGGAGGAGACGGGGGAGACCTTCGCGGAGAATGCACGGATCAAGGCGGTGGCGTACGCCGCGATGTGCGGCATGCATGCGCTGGCGGATGACTCGGGGCTCAGCGTGGACGCATTGGGAGGCGCGCCGGGGGTGCAGAGTGCGCGGTACGCAGGCGTTGGGACGACGCGCGCCGAACGCGACGCCGCGAACAACGCCAAGCTGCTGGCGGCGCTGACGGGCGTGCCAGAGGGTCAGAGATCCGCTCGATTTGTGTGCGCGATGTGCCTGGCCGCGCCCGATGGGTCGATCCTGGCAGAGGCCGAAGGGACCTTTGAGGGAGCCATCGGGTTTGCGCCGCGCGGATCGAACGGATTCGGATACGACCCGCTTCTGGAACTCCCCGGCGAGGGGCGCACCAGCGCGGAACTCTCCCCGCAGGAGAAAAACGCGCGAAGCCACCGCGGGGCGGCGACGCGAGCGATGGCGGACTCGCTTCGCGGGCTCACCGCGAACCCTGACCGCGTGGCGTCCCAGTGAAGTGCGCCGGCACCGGCGTCAGCGCCCGCGCCAGCGCCACCAGGCCACCATTCTGCGCCAGCCCTCGCAACCGCAGCGGCTCTGCCGCCGTGGACAGCCATGGCACGCGGCCCGCGGTGCGCTCGACGTGGCCCACCGACCACTGGACGCCCTCAAGCGTGAGGGGACTGGTCGCCGAAGTGACCGAGGCATGCAGCCGTGCCAGCCACAGCACGGCGAGGACATCCACGGTGAGCGCGGCCAATCCGAAGATCGCGCTCATGCCGTAGTAGCCCGCGCCCCACGCCCGCTCCCCAAGGAGCCGCGCGGAGACCCAGCGAACAAGCAGGTCATCGATCTCGCGCGCAACGGCGGCATCGGGCACGGGTCGATCCGCGGTGATCGTGGCGAAGTCGATGGGGCTGGTCGAGATTGCCTCAAGACCCCTGAAGGCCGGCACGGTGCCACGACCTCGGCTCCAGGCGCGCGACAGGCGCAGGTCGCTCCAGGCACTCCGGAGCCAGCCGCGCGACTGCAGCGATTCAAGCCTGGGTGAATGGATGCGCAGGTGGATCGCCCCGCGCAGGAACGCCCAGTCGCGCGGTCTTGGTGCATCGGCTTCGGCCAGAGCCACTTCCTGGACTGCGTGCTCCGCGAGCACGCTGGCCAACTCCACGAACCGGTCTCCCCGCACCCGCGGGATGTCCGCGTTGACGAGCGACTGGGAGAAGAAGCAGAGCGCCGTGATCCACGACGGATCTTGGGACGAGCGCGCACCACGATGACCGTCGACGATGCAAAGCGCACCGTTGAGCACTGCCTCCACTTCGCCTGGCTGTGCCGGGAGTCGCGCGGTGGACCAACCTGTGATGCTGGGAGGGGATCTCGGCGGGGCCACCAGCTCAGGCGCGTCGGCCACCATCGCGCGAAGGTCCGCAAGGTGCGACTCTGGCTTCTCACCCACGCTTCGCTGGACGCTCTGGCAGGCAAAGTTGAGGCCGGCGATGGCGCCCGACGCCGAAGGCACCACGCTGAAAGGAAAGAAACGGCATGCCACGGGCTTTTCTTGGAGCCCAAAGCGAGCGTGGACTTCACATCGACCGTCCGGCTGGAGAAAGGTGCACGACCCGTCGTCGCGCTGGCGGAGGAAGTGGCGCCCGCGGAATGTGGTGGTGACCGGCTCGCCGCGCTCGCGCTCCCAGCCTTGCTTCTTGAGTCGATCCACGTCCTCCGCCCGCAGTTGCACCGTGAAGTCTCGGCAGCACGCTCCGCAGGAGTGGCACGAATAGCGCTGCCCGGCGGGGGTGCGGACGATGATCGGGAGGGCGACGGATCGAGGAGGCATGCGATCTCAGCCTCCGCGGCGATGCCTGGGGCGGTCACGCCAGATGACGCGGAGCGCTCGCAGGGCATCGCGCGCGCCGTGGCGTCAGACGCCTTCCTTGGCGATCGTCGATCGCATCGAGGTGTCGGACTGGATGTTGCGGATCCGCTCGTAATCCATCACGCCGAGGTGGCCATTGCGGAACGCATAGGCGATCGCCTTGGGAACTTCGGCCTCGGCGAGCACGACGATGGCGCGATTTTTCTGTCCCTCGGCCTGGTGTTCCGCTTCCTGCGCCACCGCGAGCGCGCGACGCTGTTCCGCCTGCGCCTGGAACCGCTTGGTGTCAGCTTCCGCCTGCGCCTGCTGCAACTGCGCGCCGATGTTGGAGCCGACGTCGATGTCGGCGATGTCGATGGAGAGGATCTCGAAGGCCGTTCCTGCGTCAAGCCCCTTGGCCAGGACCGTTTTGGAGATCCGGTCAGGGTTCTCCAGCACCTCCTTGTGGTCTGCGGCGCTGCCGATGGTGGAAATGATGCCTTCGCCCACTCGGGCGATGATGGTCTCCTCGGTGGCACCGCCAATCAGGCGGGAGAGGTTGGTGCGAACCGTCACGCGGGCCTTGGCACGGAGCTGGATGCCGTCCTTGGCCACTGCGTCAATCGTCTGCCTCCCGCCTATCGGGTTGGGGCAGTCGATGACCTTGGGGTTCACGCTGGTGTTGACGGCGTCAAGGATGTCGCGACCCGCTAGGTCGATCGCCACCGCACGGTCCCACGGCAGGTCGATCTTGGCCTTGTTGGCGGCGATGAGCGCGCGCACGACGTTGCTCACGTTGCCGCGTGCCAGGAAATGCGCCTCCATCAGGTCGGCGGTGATGTCCAGCCCCGCCTTCTTGGCTGCGATCCGGTTGAGCACGATGAGCGACGGCTCCACCTTCCGAAGCCGCATCATCACCAGCTCGATCAGCGCGACCGGGGCTCCTGAGAGCCATGCCTGGAGCCACAGCTGGAAATACTGCAGCAGGATGAGGAACAGGATGAGGCCAAAGAGCCCCAGCACCCCAAGGCCGATGAGCGCCCACGTGTCGATGGCAAGCAGTGGAATCATCGGGGCAGGGTACCACCACCGGTGCGACGAACCCGCCACTGCGCTTCCACGCGCCCGATGACTTCCACTTCTTCGCCGGCGTCGATAAATCGGCCCTCGGCAATCGCGTCCACGCGAGCGGAGCCGATGCGCATGAATCCGCCTGGGCGAAGTGGGGTCTCCGTGATGCCGCGTGCACCGAGGGCAACGCCCGGGGCCGTGCTGCGTTCACCCTCGCCGGTCGGCGCAGCGTCCCTGACCGCGCCACCTCCCGCCTCCACATTAAGCACGGCGCGCTTCCCGATGGGAGTCCGGCTCCACCACTTCACGCCCTGCACGGCGATGATCGGTCCTGCCAGGAGCATCGCCACCATGGCCACGAGGCCGACGAGTTCGTTCCAAAGGAAGAGCGAGATCACGCCCCCCAGCGCCGTGAGGATTGTCAAGATCGCCAGCAGCCCGCCGCTGGGCACGAAGAGCTCCAGCACCAGGAACACGATGGCCAGTCCAAGCAGGCCCAGTCCGACCAGGAGCATCGACGCATCGCCGCCACTGGCGCTGGCTGCCGAGGCGGGAGCAGTGGCAAGGAACTCAAGCATGGATCGGTTCAACCTCCGTGGTGATGCCGTCGATCCGGATGATCTTGACCGGCGTTCCGGCGTCGACCATCGCACCGAGGGCGACGACATCGGCAAGCCGTTGTCCGAAGCGTGCCTGACCCGACGGTCGGAGCGCCGTCTCCGCGACGCCCGATTCGCCGACGGTCAGTGGCCGGCTGTGCACAGTATGAGCAATCCCTGCATCGACCTGCTCATCGGCCATGGCGGTGAGCACGCCGGCCATCATGAACGACGAAGACCACACCGCTCGGCGCAACCCCCAGATTCCCACGGCAGCCAGCGCGATTCCCCCAAGCACCACCGCTGCAGCGCCGGGGAGCTGGGCACGGCCCTCGGGGGTTCCCAGGTCGCCGCCCGTGAAGACACCCACCATCCCTAGGCAAAAGCACAGTGCCCCCGCCAACCCCACCCAGGTGCTTCCGGGGACGAGGAGCAACTCCATCGCCACCAGCCCCAACCCCACCAGCACCAGCGTCGTGGCCCACCACTCGCTCATCCCGATGAGTGCCGGTGAGCCGACCAGGATGACGAGGCAACACGTGGCCGCAGCCCCAAAGGCACCAACGCCAGGCGTGAGGAGTTCGCCGATGAAGCAGATGAGCAGCGCCGCCACCAGCACGAGCCGGACAGGCCAGCCGGTGAGCCATCGGACCAGCGATTCGCTCCAGCGCTCGTCCAGCCTCGAGATCGTGGCGCCACCCGTCCAGCGGGAGAGTTCGACATCGTTCGCGACCGATCCCTCCGCCAACCCGAGCGCCACGGCCTCGCGCTCACGGACAGTCAGCAGTGTCCCCTCCTCAGCGACGCGCGCGACGACGACCCACCCCAGCTCGCCAGTTCCCGCAACCACCCGCTCCCGCGGACTTGCGCGAAGGGACTTGCGACCGAACGGCTGGAACCACGGCTGCGGCGCGTCTCCCTCCAGCCGACCCGTCCCCGCATTGTCCTCGGCGAGCCGAAGGGCTCCCAGTTCCTGTCGATCCACGATCATCCTCATGCCATCGGAGGGTCGCTCCACCAGCCAGAACGGGTCACCCAGGCGCACGAATCGCTCCACCAGCCGCTCGTCGCGGCCGACGCGCCGCGCGCTTTCCACCACTTCGCTCACGACGGGAGCCTCGATCTTGGCACGCTCCGTCTCTGGCAACGGCTGCAGCCCCACGCCCGGGAGCGCTGCGATCGGGGCGGCGTCACCGAAGACGCCGGCGGGCGACACGACGATGGCATCGGTCGCCAGCGCGATGATCGCCCCGGCACTGAAGGCCTGCGGGTGGACCCAGGCGATCGTCCGGATGCTGCTGGCGCGGATCGCCGCGCAGATGTCCAGCGTGGACTTGAGGTCGCCGCCCGGTGTGTCCAGTTCCAGGACGGCCATGTCGGCACCCGATGCCGCGGCGCTCTCCAGTCGCCTGAGCACGGAGGCCCGGGTCACCTCGTCGATCTCGCCGTGTACCGAAATCACGACGACGCGCTGGGCAGCGCGCCACGCGGGGATGCTGCCCGGATCCCGGTCGTTGGATTCCTGTGCAACCTGCGTCGCCGGCGCCGGAGCGGCCCACGAGGCCATGCACGCCACGGTGGCGATCGCGAGCGTGGCTCGCCAGGCAGCAGGCTGCTGTCCCCTGGAACCGCCGCGCGCGCCGAGAGTGACCATTCTCGGATTCTAGGTGACAGCATCGCCGGCCACTCCCAACGAAAAAGGGGGCTGGCGCAAGGCCAGCCCCCAAGGTCATGCAGGCTCAACGACTGGTCGGCAGGGCCGGCCGGCCGCTGGTGGGGTTAGTCCCACTCCTTCACGTGATTGAGCGGGTCGGTGGCGACCGAGGTGATCGTCAGGAACGAGTCACTGTAGTCGGTGGCGTCGGACTTGAAGATGTTGTCGGGCAGGCCCGCCACCAGCGACATTCCTTCCGGGAAGAAGGTATCCACGAAAATCGTGTGGTTGTCGTTGAAGCAGAGGTTGCCCTCCCATTCCTTGGGACCACCATGGATCTCGATGGTCTTGGACGCGTTCATGTTGGCCACGATGCCGCCGTCGATGCCACGGTTGCCGAGAATGGCAAACTTGGAGTTGTTGGACGACTTCCACTCCCGAGTGCGGCGAGCCCGAGTCTCCAGGGGCATCGTCGCGTACGAGGTGTTGCAGACCGTCTGCAAGTCGGTCTTGAAGTTCATGTCGTCCCAGTACACATCGAGCGCCGGGTTGTACAGCGAGTAGTTGTAGTTGAGGCACTCAATCACTCGACCGCTGGCCTCGGCGGTGCTGACGAGCACCTTGGGGCTGACCAGGCTCTGGGTGATGGCCCAAGAGTGGAGGGCGGCGTGCGTGTTCTTAGACTCGTCGATCGAGCCGCGGCCGGGGACCTGGTTGCCGTTGAAGGCCAGTCTGTTGATCTCGCCCGGGAGTGGGAAGTCGCCGCGGGCGTTCTCGGCCGCCTTGATCAGCCAGCCCTTGTGGATCTGGCCGATCTGGGTGGCGTCCTTGACCTGCTTCGCGGTGGCACGCGCCTTGTTCAGGGCGGGGAGCAAGAGGCCCAGCAGGATGGCGATGATCGCCATGACCACCAGGAGCTCGACGAGGGTGAAGCCTCGGATGTGCTTTCGGTTCATCATTGGAAGTGTTCCTTGGTGGGGGTTACTGGGGAGTGAGGGCGTCGTGACTGACGGTGGCGTTGGTGTCCGTGGGGCTGCCGATCACGATCCCAAGCCAAGCGTCGCCGGCGGCCGTGGTGCTGGGGCTGGGGCTGCAGTTGTGCTCGGCGGCGAAGATGTTGTCCGCCCTCGCGTTGCCATTGCCGCATTCATAGACGGTGCTGGGGGGATAGAAGGTGTTCTCGGTTCCGACATGGTTGTCGCCGTAGGCGATGTTTCCCTGCCATTCCTTCTTGTCGCCGTGCAGCAGGAGCGTGGGGCTATCGTCGTAGGTAGGGCCCGTCGTGGTGCCGTTCGTCGTTCCGCGCGTGCCGATCATCGGCTTGGTTCCGGAGGCCTCAGGGATCAGATCAGCGCGCCAATACTGCTTCTTGCGCTGGCCACAGAGGACCATCGCCGCGTACGAGAAGTGGCAACCGTCGTTCGGGTCCGTCGGCGCCGTGGTCAAGTAGATCTTGCCGCGGAAATTGCCGGCGTTGAGATTGTCGGCGGCGCAGTTCCAGCCGGTGACGTCACCGTCCCAGAAGATGCCGCCCGACGGGTTGTAGGCCGCGTAGTTGTAGTTGATGGCCTCGCGAATCACCTCGTTGGCCTCGGTCGGACCGTAGAGCAGGTCGGGGTTGAACATCTCGCGCATGAGGCACACCGAAAAGAGGTTGCGGGTGCCATTCTTCTTTTGGCACTCTCGGCCCTGGTTGGGCGAGCCCTGGGAGACACCCGGGGGCAAGTAGCCAGCCGACTGGTCACGGTGGATCCAGCCGGGGACCGGGAGGCGGCGCTGGGGCTCTTCATTCGCGTAGATCAGCATCGCCTTGTGGATCTGCTGGATCTGCGTGGAATCCTTGACGCTGCGGGCGGCCTGCTGCGCCTTGGACAAGGCGGGGAGCAGGAGGCCGATCAGCACAGCAATGATCGCCACGACCACTAGCAACTCGACGAGCGTGAAGCCGCGAGTCTTCTGCGTGTTCTGCATCATGATCTTGAATCTCCAGGACGGGGTGGGACTGGTCCCGTGGGGGGTCCCAATGAGGAATAGCCTGAATCAGGCCCCGCCCGGACCATCCGGGCGGCGTGGTTGAAAGTGGGGGTCCGACGCGAGTGAGGCGTGGGCACCCGACAGTCCAAAAGGGTGGTGGGTCGCGCGGCGTTGATGGCACCATCAAGCGATAGAGCCATCGACGACGAGCGTCCCGGTGCAATGAGGCTGTCGGCTGCGCGGTCGGAAGAATCGACCCAATCGGGTCAAATCAAGGACGGATCTAGCAATGAGACCGTGCGAGCCTTGGCATGGAGCCAACCGAATAATAGGTCCGATCGGGACGAAGTCAAGGTTCCGATCAGAATCGAAAATTGGAAGATTCTTCCCCAGTCCGATATCGTTCTCCCATGCCCACCCGCCTTGAAGCGCTCCAAGCGCTCGGTCTGACCCTTCCCGCAGCCCCCAAGCCAGTCGCCGCCTATGTCCCAGGCGTGCGCACCGGGAACTTGGTTTTCGTGAGCGGGCAACTCCCCATGAAGGACGGGGCGCTGCTGGCCACCGGGCCGGTGCCATCCGTTGTGTCGCCGGAGGCGGCGCAGGCGGCGGCTCGCCAGTGTGGGCTCAATGCCCTGGCGGTCGCGGCTGGGATGGCCGGGGGGCTCGAGAGGATCCGGCGGATCGTGCGCGTGGGGGCGTTCGTGCAGAGCGACCCGGGCTTCACCGGCCAGCCCGGCATCGCCAACGGGGCGAGTGAATTGATGCTGGCGGTCTTCGGTGAGGCAGGGCGGCACGCCCGGGCCGCAGTCGGGAGCGTGGCGCTTCCGTTGGGGGCGTCGGTGGAGGTGGACCTCATCGTCGAGGTCGAGTGACCGCTGTCCGGACTCAGTGCGGGCGCAGTAGCACCAGCACCACATTGGCCAGGACCGAGGCCGCCAGGAGCACGACCATCACGATGCCACCGGTCGTCGAGAAGATCGATGGCCCCGTGTCGTGCACCGGTATGGAGTCCGATTCGGGCAGCGAGTCGGCCGTGAGGGCGCCAAGGTCGGGTGCCTTCCGCGCGTACTTGGTCTGCTCGCCCCCCAGGGCGAGATCGATGTCCTCAATGACTTCCTTCGCGGTCGCGTAGCGATTGTGCATCCGCTTTTGCATGAGCATCTCCACGACCTCGGCCGTGGAGGCGGAGATGGACGGCACCAGGTGGTCCGGCGGGATGGCGTGCTCCTTGAGGTGCTTCTCCATCACCTCCCTCTTGGTGCTGCCCTGGAACGGGACGCGCCCCGTCAGCATGTGGTACATCGTGACACCAAGGCTGTAGAGATCCGCCTGGGCCCCCGCCTCCTTGCCGATCGCCTGCTCCGGGCTGATGTAGAAGGGAGTGCCCAGCGCGAGGCCCTTCTCGGCCTCTGAGCGCGCATGGTCCACGATGGGGCGAGCCAGCCCCAGGTCGGCCAGCTTGGCAAGCCCCGAGCGCGTGAGCATGATGTTCTTGGGCTTCACGTCGCGGTGGATCATGCCGCGGGAATGCGCGTGATCCAACGCCATCGCGACCTGTCGGATGATTCGGAGCGATTCCTCCTCGGGGAGGCGCTTGGCTTGCATCAGGCGGTCGTGGACCGTGCCGCCATCGACAAACTCCATCACGATGTATGCGGTCCCGCTCGCGACGCCCGTCTCGATGACCCCCACGATGTGCGGGTGGTTGAGTCGTGCGGTTGCCCTCGCCTCCTGCTGCAGGAGTTCCACGTACTTGGCGTCCGCGGAGTATTTCTGCGAGAGGACCTTCAACGCGACCGGTCGCTGGACGCTCAGCTGCGTGGCGTGATAGACAGAGCCCATCGCGCCGGCACCGAGGAGTTCGTGGATGTGGTACCCCGGAATGTGGAGGTCGCCCTGCGGCTTGGAGGCCTGCCGGTGCAGCCGCGCCAGCTGCCGTTGCGTCACGACGCCGGTCGACACCAGGATCTCGTTAAGTGTGTGGAGGCGGCCCTCGGACGCCAGCTTGGCCCGGAGTGTGGCGCACTTGTCCACTTCTTCGGTCGTGGCCAGCCCGCGTTCCACGACCAGCCTTCCCACCATGCTGTCGCCGGCTGAGCTGGCGGCGGAGTCCTCGTTGGGTGGCTCCTCCGCGTGCTGCCGTTCCGGGTCGTTGGGCTGAACAGGCGCTCCCATGGGAGCCCACCCTTATACTCGGCATCCGTAGCCGCATGCCGATGCGCGACGCACCAGCCATTTCTATCGTGCTCGCCAGCGCTTCGCCACGCCGGTCTGCCCTCTTGTCTGCCGCAGGTGTCCCGCACCAGCGCCGGGTTCCGTGCGTCGATGACGCCAGCCTGTCGCTGCCGCTGGCAGGGGCGTCCCTGGTGGAGGCCTTGGCACATTGCAAGGCTCACCAGGTCCACTGCGGCAGCGCGGAGGTGATCGTCGCGGCGGACACGCTGTGCTTCCTGGATGGGGTCATCGTGACGAAGCCAGTGTCGGAGCCCGATGCCCGCGAGATGCTTCGGACCTTTGTGGGTCGATCGCACCGTGTGGTCACGGGCGTGGCGATCCGGGTCCCGCACCGGACGATCACCTTCGCCGATGCGGCGGAGGTGTGGCTGGATTCGCTGGAGGACGGGGAGCTGAGCGACTACCTGCAGGGCGGGTGCTGGAAGGGAAAGGCTGGTGCCTACGACTACCCGGAACGATTGGCTGCGGGATGGAAGCTCCGATGCGAGGGAGACCCACGGTCCGTGTCGGGACTCCCGGTGGAACGGGTGCTGGAGGCCCTGCGCGAAATCGGCTGGAGATCTCCGTCACCGACCGCCTTGGGAGCGGTGGCGAGATGACGGGCCCGCTGCCTGATTGGTTGGTGCCGGCCTCCGCGCCTGCGTCGATCGTCTACGGCGCGATCTCGGATGCCGTTCTCGCCTGCCGCGCACGCCGAGTCCATGCGATGCCGCTTCCGACGGCCTCGGTCGGAAACCTCTCCGTTGGCGGCACGGGCAAGTCGCCCCTGGTCCGATGGATCGCCACGCAGCTCGTGCGGTGCGGTGCGAGCCCGGTCATCGTGACTCGCGGCTACCGGCGCGGAAGGGCCGAGGCTGCCGACGAGACGCTCGAACACCGGGCGGCGTTGCCGAACGTCCCGGTCGTAGAAGGAGTCGATCGGGCCGCGGCTGTGCGGAACTTCCTGGCTGGTGGCGGCGTGGCGAACTGCGTGATCTTGGACGACGGATTCCAGCGCCGCGACGTGGCCCGGGACGTGGACATCGTTCTCGTGCGCGCCCGGGACTTTCGGGACCGGCGGCTTCCCTGGGGGCGATTGCGCGAGTCCGTGACCGCCTTGCGTCGCGCCGGTGTGGTGTGCTGTCCGGAAGAAGACGGGGAGGCGGTGGCCCAAGGGCTCCGTGCGATCGGTGTTTCGTGCCCGGTGGCGCACTTCGCCCGCCGGTGGGACGGCGTATCGGTCTGGGAGGCGGGCCGGGAGCGCCAGGAATCGACTCGTTGGCTCTCGGACCGAGTCATGGACTTGTGGCTAGGGGTGGGTGATTCTCGCCAGTTTCTTGCGATGGCGGCCGCGCACGGCGTGCGGTTTGGCACGGTCTCGGATCGGCGTGATCATGTTCGCTACACTCCGGGCTGGGTCGCACGGCAGTTGGCCGGCGCCCAGCCGTGCGTGGTGAAGGCCGTGCTCACCAGCGAGAAGGACTGGGTCAAGGTGAAGGCGGCGCTTGAGGCGTTGGCGTTGTCCGCGGGATCGCAGCCGCTCGCCGTGGTGGCGCGCCCGCGACTGGAGTTGCTGTGGCCGATCGGCGGCGACGAGGTCATTCGCGTGGCGTTGCGCCGGCTTGTCGAAGGCGTGAGCACTGTTGAAAATCTGGGGATGCACGGTGGAACTTGCTCGTCGGCTTGACTCGCCCCATTCGTGTGGCAGATACTGTTGGTTGGCACACTCGTGGGAGAGTGGTCCAGCCACTAAAGAGAGACACATGCCGACCACGACCAAGAAGGAACTCATCGACCGCATCTCCGCGCGCACCGGGCTGCGCCGCAACGATGTACGTGAAACCGTCCAGCAATTCCTGGACGAAGTGGTGAACGAACTCGCCAAGGGTCGCCGCCTGGAGTTCCGCGACTTCGGCGTCTTCGAGGTGAAGTCGCGCGCGCCTCGCGTGGGCCAGAACCCGCGCACGCTCGAGCGCGTCCAGGTCCCCGCCCGGAAGACCGTGAAGTTCAAGCCCGGTCGATTGATGAACGCGGCCTTTGAGGTCACCACGGCCGCGAAGCGCAAGGTCAGCCCGGTCGCGTCGATCGTCGGGGCGGCCTGATGGCCAAGGCTCGAGACAAGGAACTGCGGGCAAAGAAGCTGCAGGCCGCGCGCGAGACCATCGGCGCGCTTGGGTCCAAGCTGCCGCCGCACGCACCCGCTGCGGAGGCTGCCGTCCTTGGCTCGATCATGATCGATCCCAGGCGGATCGGTGACGTGGTGCAGATCCTGCCCAGCGCGGATGCGTTCTATCGCCCCCACCACCAAGTGATCTACCGGACGATCCTGGCGCTCCACGACGCCAGCCCGCTGGTGGAACTGCTGGCGCTGCAGCAACGGCTCCAGGACGAGGGGCAGTTGGAGGCGATCGGTGGCCTGGAGTACCTGCTGGAGCTGGCCAACGGCGTCCCCAGCGCGTCCCATGTGGAGCAATACGCCACCGAGGTGCGCGACAAGTCGATGCTCCGGGAACTCATCGATGCCGCGTCCGAGGCGATCCACGACGCGCACACGAGGCCGCACGATGCTCAGAGTGTCGTGGAAGAGTCCGAGTCCCGCATCTTCGCCATCGCACAGGCCCGCGAGACCTCGCATGCCCGGGACCTGCGTTCACTCCTGGAAGAGACGATCGGGCAGATCGAGGCCGCGGACGGGCGGTCGTCCGGTGGCGTGCCCAGCGGCTACGACGACCTGGATTCCCTGCTCAACGGGCTTCACCGCGGCGAGATGATCGTCCTGGCCGCAAGGCCGTCCATGGGAAAGACGGCGATGGCGCTGAACATCATGGAGCAAGTCGGGGCGACTGGCGTCGGGTGTGCCATGTTCAGCCTGGAAATGAGCAAGCAGCAGCTGGCGCAGCGCATGCTGTGCGCCAAGAGCGGCGTGGACAGCCAGCGCGTCCGTCGCGGGCAACTGCGCGCCGAGGACTTTCGCCACCTGCAGGAAGCGTGCCAGTCACTGGCGCAGCAGCGAATCTGGGTGGACGACACTCCCGGCATGACCCTGCTCCAGTTGCGGAGCAAGGCCCGGCGCCTGGTGGACCAGCACCAGGTCGCGGCAATCTTCATCGACTACCTGCAGCTCCTGACATCGGGTTCACGAGCCGAGAGCCGCCAGGTGGAAGTGAGCGAGATCAGCCGGGGCATCAAGGCCATGGCGCGTGAACTCAACCTGCCGGTCGTGTGCCTCAGCCAGCTCAACCGGGCCGTGGAGGGCCGCGGCGGGAACCGACCCCGCATCAGTGACCTGAGGGAGTCGGGGTCCATCGAGCAGGACGCCGATGTCGTCATGCTCCTCCACCGCGAGGACTACTACCACATCGGGGAGGATGGCTGGCGCGAGAAGAACGAGAACAAGATCGATGTGGCCGATCTGATTGTGGCCAAGCAGCGAAACGGTCCCACCGGGACGGTCCGCCTCGTTTGGAACAACAAGACGACCCGATTCCTGCCGCTTGATCGTCGCCACGCTCCCACCGGCGTCGACTACGCCGCGGACGGCGACGCCTACGCAGCGCCGGCGGAGTCGTCCTTTCCCTACTGATATTTGGTGGTCCGCTCGCACCGCACCGCGTGCTCGACTTAGGATGGTGCCGTGGGATCGGACAGGGATGTCATCCACGCTTCCATCGTCGCGCGTGCGGCCGCCGGTGACACCGCGGCTTGGGGTCAACTCGTCGACCACTACGGCGAGCGGCTCTACCGGTACGCGCGATCACGAGGACTAGATCCAGACACGGCGGAGGAAGTGGCACAGGACTGCTTCGTCCGAGTGGTCTCCAAGCTTGGCGACTATGTGGAAGCGGGCCGATTCGAGCCGTGGCTCTTCACTATTGCACGGAACCTGGTCCTGGACGAGCTCCGGCGCGTGCCAAGACGCCCCCAGGCCATCGACCCGGAGGAACTCGTGGCAATCTCGCCCGAGGTGCCGCCAGGAGGCGAACCCGAATCCCCGATCAGCCTGGCGGGGCTGGAGGACGCGATGGCGCGCCTGAGTGAGGCGGAACGCGATCTCCTCTGCCTTCGCTACGTTGGCGGCATCTCATTCGTGGAGATGAGCGGCGTCGTTGGCGAGAATGTCAATACGCTGCTGGCTCGGCACAAGCGAGCACTGGACAAGCTCAGGGCGATCCTGGGGGGAGCGTCCGACGGCGATGCGTAGTCCTATAACACAACTCTTTGGATTGGCTCCTTGTTTTCTAGTCATGGCGAGCAGCCACCGCCGTTTCCCCAACCGAGGCCTGAGGAATCGCTCCCGTGTTTGACCAAGCCAACGAACCTGACGACTCCGCGCCGAAGCCTTCCGAGGCCGAACTGCTGGCGACGCTTGAGTCGTGGGGATCCCATCTCGCTTCACCGCCATCAAGCCGTACGCGCCGCCGCGACGCGGTCCTTCGCCGAACAGCGCTGGCGCTTCGCAACCAGGCGCGCGGCCCTTCGGCGTGGTCCCGCGGCTGGCGAGCTGCGGCTATCGCGGCTGTCGCGGCCGTGGTCGTTTGCGTGCTTGCGCTGTGGCAGTTGACGCCGGGACCTGATCGTTCGGACTCCGGGATGAGTGGCTCCGTGGTGGCGTTTGAATACCAGCCGTCGGAGTCCGATGCCGCGTTGGCCAGCCTGCTCGTCGGCTCCGACGCAGCCGGCGTGGATGGCACGGCGTTTGACGGATTGGTGCAGTCGTTCGACTCGGACGCGGCATCGGTGGAATTCGAGGTCCTTGCGTTGGCCCGTGTCGGAGGCGCCTCATGAGCACGGTCTCTCGGCGCGCGCGCTGGATCGTGTGCAGCCTTCTGGTCGCGATGATCGGGTTGGTGGCGGCCGGCGTGCAGTCGGCCCGTGAGCGGTCGGGCCCAGGCGACGACGCGGTGATCGCCGTGGCGCGCGACATCTCGCCAGCATGGGCAGACTCCTTGGAGGAGGCTCGCGTGGCACGTCCAGCCCAGTTCCAGGCGCAGCTGTTGGAATTCCGACGCCTCCGTTCTCTGGCGATCCTCCGCGAGCGCCGCCCGACGGTCTACCAGCAACGGATCCGGGAACTCCAGCTGGACTACCAGGCTCGGGAGCTGGGAACCCAGTATGTGGCGGCCGTGGCGGCCGGTCGATCCGAGCAGGCGATGGAGCTGGAGCGCCAGCTCCAGACGCTCAGCCTGCAGTTGGTGGATGCCAACCTTCGGTCTCGGGCCAGCGAGCTGTCCGAGCTGGACGGCCTCATCAAGGAACTGCGGGTGGAGTTGCAGCACGACTCTGAGCTCAGGACGGACAAGGCGGAGGAAGTCACAAGAGCACTGCTCACCGGACAGGCCCCCCCGCCCCTGGGCGGGCGGTCCTTCGATGGGCGGCGACCCACAGGGCCTGGGCCAGGCGACGGGGCCGGGCAGGCCCCACTCGACAACGCCGCCACTCGCGCAGATGATGCGCGCTAGATGACGCGGGCTGCCGTCGATTCATATCCAGGAGCAAGGCACCGCGCCCGATGGCCCGCACCGGCGCTGGTGGGCATTCTCGTGCTCCTCATCGTCGCGGGAGCCTGCATCCTCAGCCTTCCGTGGACGCTCGCTCGCGTTGATGATGGCGAGGGAATGGCCGTCCGACGCTTCGAGTCAACGAGTTATTCCCAGGCGTTGCTTCCCCCGGCGTGGTGGGGCGGGGGCGCGGCTGGGGGGTGGATGGGAACCGACCGCTATGGACGCGATGTTCTGGCCCGATGCCTCTTGGGCGGCGCCGTCAGCCTCACCGTGGGACTCAGTGCCGCTGCGATCGCCGTTGTCATTGGGACGCTGTACGGCGCGATTGCCGGTGCCCGCCGCGGCCTGGTGGACGGCATCATGATGCGGTTTGTCGACCTGCTCTACGGAATCCCAGGTCTGCTCCTCGTGGTGCTCTTGGCCGTGGCGGTCGACGGGGCCAGCGCACGGCTGGGATTGGAGAAGACTCCGGCTCTCGCGCGAATCATCGATGTCGCGGTCCTCGTCGTCGCGATCGGCGGCATGAGCTGGCTCACGATGGCCCGAGTCGTGCGGGGACAGGTCCTGAGCCTGCGAGAGCGTCCCTTCATGGAGGCGACGCGTGCCCTCGGACTCTCGCCCGCACGACAATTCTTCCGGCATGTGCTGCCAAACCTCGTCGGGCCGGTGGCGGTGTACGCGGCGCTGGCCGTTCCCTCCGCGATCCTGTCGGAGAGCTTCCTCTCGTTCCTGGGGATCGGCATTCGTGAGCCGCTTCCCAGCTGGGGAAGCCTGGCCAGTGCCGGGCTCACCGAACTCAACGTGGTGACCGCGAGGTGGTGGCTCCTCGTGTGGCCTTGCGCACTGATCGCCGTCACGCTCGTGGCGCTGGGGTTGGTTGGTGATGGGTTGCGGGATGCGCTGGACCCGACCAGTGCCGCCCGTCGATCGGCATGATCCGCGAATTCCGCACGTTGCGCTTGATCAGCACGGCTCTGGGCCGCTCCTTCGCAGCCGATTCCGGCGTGCAGAAACGACTAGCCTACGACCCCCGTCGGATCCACGGATCTGTGCCGGGACAGGACCCCAACGATGCGCAACCGCTTTGGAATCAAGGATCTCGTTCTCACCATCCTGATCGTCGTGCTGGTCACGGTCGGCATCCTGCAGATGATCCAGGGTGATCGACTCTGGAGGCGCATCGACGGTCTGGAGGCGCGGATCTCGGCGATGGACGCACGGCCCGTGCAGGTCGTGCAGGCAGCGGCGGGCGGGGGAGCTGTGGCCAGCAGTTCGCGAGACGAATCGTGGGGACGGCCGGGCGTCGATGTCGTTTGGAGCGGACCGATGGTGGCCTCCACCGATCCCCGGCAGACTCCGGGCTTTCGTGCCGGCGGCGAGGTGACCGAGATCTTCGGTGCTCAGCCGGCCCGCATTACTCCCTACCTCTCGACGGATGTCTACGGACAACGGGTCATTGATCGGGTCGTGGAACCCTTGATGGCGCTGGATCCCAAGACGCTGGAACGCGTCGGCGTCCTGGCCGACGCCTGGCAGGTGGATCCCGATGGTCTGTGGGTGCGCTGCCATATCAATCCCAGGGCGAAGTTCGCCGACGGGCACCCCGTGACCGCCGAGGATGTCCGCTACACCTTCATGGACTTCATCAAGAACCCGCTCATCGAGGCGGAGCGCAGCCGCGCCCTCATGGACAAGGTTCAGGATGTGGTGGTCGTGTCTGACAGGGTCGTGGACTTCCTCTTTACCGAGGCGCTCTTCACCAACGCGAACATCATGGGGAACTACATCCTTCCCAAGCATGTCTACGGCGTCCTGGAGCCAGAGCAGATCAACCAGTCCACCGGGCTGTGCGTGGGCAGCGGGCAATTCAAGTTGCCGAGTTTCTCGATGGCCGACCAGTGGACCCCAGGCTCCGACATCGTGCTGGTGCGCGACTTGCAGTACTGGGGCGACCCCGCCACGCTGGACGGTCTCCGCTTCAAGGTGGTGACCAACGACCTGGCGTCGCTCACGGCCTTCGAGAATGGCGAAGGCGACTTCATGACGCCGACCTCGCCGCAGTTTGTCAACAAGAGCGAGGAGGCCGACTTCTTGGAATCGACCTATGCGCTCAACTGGCTGAACATGCGCAGTGGCTACTCGTTCATCGGGTGGCAGTGCGGCAAGCGCGGCGGGCCGTCCGGTCAGTTCACGCCGTTCCATGACAAGCGCGTGCGTCGGGCGATGACGATGATCCTGGATCGCGAGACGATGATTAAGGACATCTGGGACGGCATCGGCGTGGTCGCGACGGGCCCGAACGGTCCCGAGAGCACCGCTTACAACCACGAGATCACCCCGTGGCTCTTCGACATGGAGGCGGCGCAGGCGCTGCTCACCGAGGCGGGGTGGGTGGATGCCAACGGGGACGGAGTGCTGGAGTACCAGCTGGACGACGGCGTCTTCCCCATGGGGAAGCGATTCGAGTTTGAGTTCACGATCTCCACCGGCGGCCAGATCATGGACCGCATCATGGACTACATCCGCGGCCAGTGCCAGAAGGCACGGATCGTGTGTGTTCCCAAGGTGGTGGACTGGTCGTTCTTCGCGGACATGCTCAAGACCCGCGACTTCGACGCCCTCATCATGGGCTGGAGCGCCAACAGCCCGGAGTCGGACCCGCAGCAGATCTGGCACTCGTCCAGCATCCAGGACCAGGGTGACAACTTCATCCAGTGGGCCAACGCCGACGCGGACGAACTGGTGACCCGCGGACGCCTCATGATGGACACGGCGGAGCGGCAACGCATCTGGCAGCAATTCCATGCCGTGGTCCACGAGGACCAGCCCTATACCTTCCTCCGAGTGAGCCCGTGGCTCCGGTTCGTGTCGCGCAGCTTTGGCAATGTGCAGACCTACAAGACGGGACTGGAGCCACAGGAGTGGTGCCGGCTTGGCTCTGTCCCCGAACCCGCCCGCTGAACGGGGCGTGACGCGCGACCGAGAGAGACGAACGACGAATCACCATGGGTTCCTACATCGCTCGAAGACTGGTCCTGATGCTGCCGACGATCATCGGCATCACCTTGATGGTCTTCTGCCTGTTGGCCCTTTCGCCTGGCGGCATCGGTGCGGGGCTGCGAGTGAGCGGCGGCCAAATGGAATCCAGCAAGGCGGCACTCCTGGAGGCGTATCTGGAGGATCGCTATGGGTTGAAGGACCCGGTCGTGGTGCAGTACGTGCGTTGGCTGGGCCGCATCAGCCCCATCAAGTTTGGCCGTCGCGACCAGTTCAAAGATGGTGGCGACCTGGTTCGGGCTCCGCGTGCCGTCAAAGTGCCGGTGCTCGCGGGGACGGCGTGGAATCCGTGGGTGCCGTTGGATGCATCGGCGGAAGTAGCTGCTGCTGCCGCATCGGATCCCGCCCCGGGTGCCGAGGCGGGAACTCCGGAACTTCGGACCGCCTTCAATGGCGTGGCGCGCGACTACGCAAAGGCACGTGCGGAGTACTTGGTCGCCGGTCGCGAGATGGAGCGGCTCCTCGGTCGATACGCCGTGGAAGCCGGCTTCCCCACGTTGGTCGCCCCCGACGGTGAGGTTGATGTCGATGGGGTAGCGGCGCTTACTCCCGATCGATCGTTGGGCTCGTTCCAAGCGGTGGAAGTGGCGGCGCAGGTCCTGGATGCCAAGTGGGTGGCGTGCGAGCGATACCGCGCACAGGCCGATTCGATCTTTGCCCGGTTCCCATACCAAGAGGCGGGTGTCCCCATTCTTCCGGGCGTGGTCCACCTGGCGTCGCCAGACTTGGGGACGGCGTTCAGCAAGGGTCGACCCGTGGCGGACCTGATCCTGGACGCCTTGCCAGTGACGCTCTTGCTCAACGCCATCGCGATTCCCATCATCTACCTGATCGCGGTCCCGACGGGCATCCTTGCCGCCGCGCGTCGCGGGAAGTGGTTTGACACGCTGTCTGGTGCGACATTCGTCGCGATGTGGAGCATCCCGACGGTGTGGGCCGGCGTGCTCATGATCGGGTACCTCGCCGACAAGAAGTTCCTGGGCTGGTTTCCCGTGGCGGGGCTCCATGCCAAGAACGCCGACTCCATGCCCTTCCTTCCGTCATGGGCAGGCGGCAGCTTCGAGATGGGCTACGTACTGGACACGCTTTGGCATATCGCGCTCCCCGTGGCCTGCCTGGCGTACGGTGGCTTTGCGGTGCTGGCGAAGCAGACGCGGGCGGCGATGCTGGACAACGCCAACATGGACTTCGTGCGCACTGCCAAGGCGAAGGGCGTCCCGTCGCGGGATGTCCAGATCTATCACATCTTCCGCAACAGCCTGCTGCCGCTCATCACGATGTTCGTGGCGATCTTCCCCGCGATGCTGGCTGGATCGCTCATCGTGGAGAAGATTTTCTCGGTCCCCGGCATGGGCAGCCTCATGCTGGAGGCGATCAACCTGCGCGACCGCGAGCTCATCCTGGCCAACACCTTCATGGTGGGCATGGTGAACCTCCTCGCCCTGCTCCTGGCCGACATCCTCTACGCCTTTGCCGATCCGCGAGTGTCCTTCGACTGATTCCTTTGACCTGACTGCTCCATGTCCACCTCACCCGTCCAACGCGAGTCCGTCAGCGGCATCGAAGTGATGCGCGGCATCGGCGTGCAGCGGGCGAAGCCCTTCTGGGCCGATGCGTGGGATCGCACCATCTCCCGCCGTGGCGCCCAACTGGCCACGGCGTGGATCGGGCTCATCGCGCTCTTTGCGGTGATCGCGCCAGTGGTGGCGAGCGGGCTGCCGCTGTGGTCCGTGGAAGCGAAGGGGGGCGTGGTTGTTCGATCCTGGAGCCCGCTCTGGGAGCATCTCACGGCGACCGATCTCCTGATGCTCCTCGGAGGCGTGGTCGGCATCCCTCTCGTCTTCCTCGCCAGGTGGCGAACGCGCGGCGCGCGGCTTGGCTTGCTCTGCACCTTCGCCGTGCAGGCGGGGCTCTCGGTGGTTGTCGCGGGTGCCATCCGCGAGTGGCTGGTCGATGACACCGGCAGCGAGTGGGTGCGATCCGTGGGTCGACTGGCCTCCACAGCGTGGATCGCCTCTGGCCTCACCTGCGGCGTGCTCGCGCTGGCGTGCTTCCGACTGGCGCCGCTGGGCCGGCCGAAGCACCGGACGGGACCGCGGCTGGCCTGGGCTGGCGCGGTGGCACTGGTCTGCACGGCGGCGATCGCCTCTCGGTGGATCGAACCCGTAGCCCTCCTTGATCGCTATGTGGACGAACAGGCCTCGGGTGTTCTCTCCAATACCTGGGCGCCCATCCCGTTTGGCCCTGACCAGTCAAGGACTGATTGCTACATGGAGCCGCCGGGCACCACCTTTGCGCAGGCGACGGAGTCATTCGCGGGGACGGCGCTGGGCGAACGCGAGTTTGTCCTGGGTACCGACACGGTGGGCAAGGATGTGCTCTCACAGATGCTCCACGCGTGCCGACTCTCCATCTCGATCGGGTTCGTCTCCACCAGCATCTCGCTCATCATTGGCGTCACGCTGGGTGCACTGATGGGCTACTTCGGCGGTCGTGTGGACATGGCCCTCTCGCGCGTCGTCGAGATCTTCATGGCGATCCCGGTGCTCTTCCTGCTGATCGTGGCCGCCGCGGTGCTGCCGCGCAACACCTATGTCATGATGGCGATCATCGGCTGCGTGTCATGGCCGGGACCGGCGCGCTTCATCCGCGCCGAATTTCTGAAGTTGCGCAACACCGACTTCGTGCAGGCCGCACGGGCACTGGGGCTTCCGCTGCACACGATCCTCTTCAAGCACATGTTGACCAACGGCGTGACGCCCGTCCTGGTGCAGGCCTCGTTCGCGATTGCGGCTGCGATCCTGGCCGAGGCCACGCTCTCGTTCCTTGGCCTTGGTCCCGTGGGCCAGGCGTCATGGGGCAAGCTGCTGGCGTCCGCCACCGGGGAGACGGGCCAGTTCATCTGGTGGCTGGCGATCTTCCCGGGCCTGGCCATCTTCCTCACCGTGCTCGCCTACAACCTCCTGGGCGAGGCCCTGCGCGACGCGATCGACCCCAAGCTGAGAAAGGCCGCACTCTGATGGCTGAACAGAAGTCCGCCACTCCACCCGCACCAAGGCCACTCCTTGAGGTGGCCGACCTGGCGGTGAGCTTTGACAACGCCGGCGGCCCCCGCATCCAGGCCGTCTGCGGCGTGAGCATGGCGCTGCACCGGCAGCAGACGCTGGCCGTGGTGGGGGAGTCCGGCTGCGGCAAGAGCGTCACGGCCATGAGCGCGATGCAATTGGTGCCGCGCCCGCCAGGCCGCATTGACCGAGGATCGATCCTCTTCGAGGGGCAGGACCTCCTCTCGCTCACGGAACAGCAGATGCTCAAGATTCGCGGCGGGAAGATCGCGATGATCTTCCAGGAGCCGATGACCAGCCTCAACCCGGTGTACACGATCGGTGACCAGATTCTGGAGGCGGTACACCTGCACCGGGACCTCTCGAAGGACGATGGCTGGGCGGCGGCGGTGAGCGCGCTGTCGGATGTGGGCATCCCGGAGCCGGAGTCCCGGATGTCACAGTATCCGCACCAATTCTCCGGCGGCATGCGCCAGCGGGTGATGATCGCGATGGCCCTGGCCTGCCAGCCCACGGTGCTCCTGGCGGACGAGCCCACCACCGCGCTGGATGTCACGATCCAGGCGCAGATCCTGGATCTCCTCCGGCAGCTCCAGCGAACGCGCGACATGGGCATGATGCTCATCACGCACAATCTGGGAGTCGTCGCAGAAAACGCCGATGTCGTCTGCGTGATGTACGCCGGGCGTGTGGTGGAGTACGGCACCGTCTTCGACATCTTCGACCGGCCCCTGCACCCGTACACGCGCGGACTGTTGCGGTCGATTCCTGGGTTGCACGAGACCAAGCACCGGCTGGTCACCGTGGACGACATCGTGAACGACCCCGCGGAGTACCGCAAGCTGCCCGGCCACGCCAAGGGCATGGTGCCCTGGTGGCCGTTCATGCCCGAGGGTGCCACGCCCGCGCTGGTGCCCGACCGCGACGTCTACGCGCTGGTGGAAGTGGAACCCAATCGATGGCTTGGCCTGTGGCGGAGCGAACACGTTGACTCGCTTGGCGCCAGGCGCCCTGACCTGGACTACCGGCGCACCGATCGATGAGCGCCGAACGCCCAACAATCTCATTCCAGGTGCTGAGCACGCTTGCCGTTGTGCCCCAGTACCAGACGGAGCACGCCGCGGGCATGGACATCCATGCCGCCATCGCCGAGTCGATCACGCTCAGGCCGCACGAGATCGCGCTGGTTCCTAGCGGCCTGGCGATGGAGATTCCCGTGGGGTTCGAGGCGCAGATTCGCCCGCGAAGCGGTCTCTCATGCAAGCACGGCATCACGGTCCCCAATGCTCCCGGCACGATTGACGCGGACTATCGCGGCGAGGTCAAGATCGCCCTCATCAATCTTTCCACCGTCGATTTCACGATCGAGCCCGGCATGCGCATCGCGCAGATGGTGGTCGCGCCGGTGGCGCATGCCACGGTGCAGGTCGTGGCGTCGCTCAGCGAAACGGCGCGGGGCACGGGCGGCTTTGGTTCCACGGGGCATCGGTAGCGGTCACCCCAGACCGCCCAAGCTCACTCCTCCCGGCACGCCTCCCTGAGCTCCTCGGCGAGCGACGAGAGGACGGCTTGCGCCGCGAGGGCCGACGTGGCATCCTTCGATTGGCGCGCGTGTCGCTCCGAGAGCCGGGCGCGAGTGAGTCGCTCCAAGAGCGCCCGGGACCCGGCCAGGACAGCGTTGGCACCCGGCGCCGCAAGGACTCGAGCCAGGATCGATTCTCCGGCAGGTGGGAGTTCATCCGCACTGCGGGCAAGCGCGCGACAGAGGATCGACGCGACCGTCGCGTCGGGAATCGCCGATCGAGCCTCCACCAAGATCGGTTCGGCGGAAGTCAGGTCTCCCCGAGTGAGGTCGTCCCTCGCCACACGTACGGCGCCGCGCAGGCGCGAGAGCCCCGCGAGGTTTCCCCCCGGTGCCGGCTCCCAGCCGCCCCATCGCGGGAGCATGGCCACCGCCTCCGGCGTCAATGCATCCACGAGCGACGCCCACTCATGCACGTCCAGGTACAGCCTGAGCGTCGCCGCGAGTGCATCCGCCTCGTGGCCACCCTCCGTGATCGCCACGGCCCACCTGCGGCGCATCTCCAAGGCCGCCAGCCGAAAGGCGCCATCCGGCGGTGTCTCGCCAACGACGGGGGCGTCCAGCGTGGTGGATCGCACGAAGAGGTCGATCACTTCCGGGTCGGCCCGGGGCAGGCGTCGCGCCAAGGCCTGCCGGAGGGTTGGCGAGACCGCCGCGCCTTCGATGCCTCGATCCAGTTCCTGCCATCGCACCTTGGTGATGGTGGCGCGTCGGCACGATGCGGTGGGCTCTTCCAGCGCACGCCATCGATCCCCCTGATCGATGCCGGGCGAGGCCAGCGCTGTGGCCATCGCGACAGAGAGCGCACCGTGTGCGTCCACCAGGTCGATGGACGACTGGCGGGCCTGCTCCGCGAATCGACGGGGTGTGGGTGCCTCCCGCGCTGCAGCCGAGTGCTCCAGGGCCAGGACCGACTCACACAGGACTTCCAGGCGTGCGGGCAGCGAACGGAGGGTGCCGATGCGTGTCTGGTGCGAGAGCACCTGCGCGATAGTGGCCGATTCGAACCGCCGGAACAGCCCCGCTTGGGCACCCTGGACCGCTTTGGACGATTGACCGCGCTCGACGATGGCGTGCAGGTCCACCAGTGACTGCGCGGAGGCGAAAACGACTTCATGGGAACCCTTCGATGCCACCAGCTGGCGCCACTCGGCCACCAGCGGGGCGAGCGAGGCCCACGGTTCCGATGCCGCGGGCGGGGAAGTGATCGCCGAGAGCAATTCCAACGGCGACTCGGAGCCGCTCCCGGGCCACGCGGACCCAAGATCGGCCCCCGAGGGAAGGATGGCGCGCAGCGGCCACAGCATCTCGGCCAGTGCATCGTCGCACTCCCACCCCGAGGCATCCGGTGCCAGCGATCGCACGGGAGCCAGGCCGATGGCTTCCATCGCCGACACGGCGTGCGAGACGCGCGCAGCATCCGCCGGCCCGAGCGCTTCGACGCGAGCCAACCGATCGCGAAGGTTGGGGACCAGGGCCAGTGCGGTGAGTGCGGTGATCGTGCCGTCGGCATGGGGAGATTCCAGCGCGGCAGCGCGGGTCAGCAATGTGTGGGCGGCGGCCGTGAGGAGGGCGCTCGCGCGGTCGCTTGCCCTCCGTGTGGCCCCGGCGGGCGTCCCCACGCCGCCGTCCACCACCGCCGCCAATTCAGCGAGGGCGGCTGAGCCGGCGCTCCACGCTTGCGTTCGTTCGCCTTGGCATGCCGCCGGCACCGGTGCGCTCGACAACCACGACACCACCGTCATCGACCCCGATGCCAGCCAAGCCATCAGGCACATTGCTCGGTCTCCAGCGGCACTTCTCGCGGATAGTGCACCCACTCCAGGCACAGTCCCTGGGGCGGCATCGTGGGGCCGGCCAGCGTGCGATCCCCGGTCGCGAGGATTCGCCGAATCCCGTCCGTGTCCATGCGCCCGCGCCCCACCTCCACAAGCGTTCCCACGATGATGCGGACCATGTTGTAGAGGAATCCGTCGCCTTGCACGCTCACGCGGATGATCCCCTCGGGCCCGCGCGAGACATCGCAGGCGTGGACCGTGCGCACCGTGGTCTCCTTGCCCTCCGTCTGGCCGGCGAGCCCCTTGAAGTCGTGTTGCCCCACCAGCAGGCCGGCGGCGGCCTGCATTGCTCCCAGCTCCAAATCGTGCACAACTTCCGTCACAAACCGCGACTCGAACGGGTGCGTTCGGTGGCCGTGCCGGCATCCGTCACGCAGCGCATATCGGTACCGCTTCGTGTCGCAATCGCGGATCGGGTCAAACCCGTCGCTCACACGCACCGCCGCGCGAATCTGGATGTCTCGAGGGAGCCGTGCGTTGAGGGCGGCGGTCAGTCGGCCAGCGGGCACATCGACGGGGACCGCAAAACTGGCACACTGCCCCTCGGCGTGTACGCCGGCATCGGTGCGGCTGGCGCCCACCACCGGGACGGCATGCTTGATCGCACTAGTGACCGCCTGCTCCACGCACCATTGCACGGTGCGCAGTGGCTGGCCGTCCGCGCCAAGCTGTCGCTGCCAGCCGTGGAAGTCCGTCCCGTCGTACGCGATGATGAGCCGGTAGCGAGGCATGGCGCCGCTTGGGCGTCAGGCGCCAAAGAGCGAGGCCGGCGGGGCCATCATGCCCTTCGCCTCAAACCAGGCGAGTGCCTCGTCCACGGTGCGGAAGATCTTCGTGGCCGTCTCCGTGATGAACGGGCTTGGACTCTTGGTGGGCTTCCAGACCACATACACCTCCTTGGCATGCTCGAACGCGTGATGCAGCTCGCGCTCCACGCCGCTGGAAAGCCCCGGGATGCCGCCGGGCAGTTCCGGGACCAAGGAGACGATCATGTCCGACTGGTCCACCAGCCGGAAGTCGCGCATGTAAATCTGGCCGTCGATGTCACCGGCGATGTCCAGCACTTCGCGCACGGGGAGCCGCTGAGGCGCCGCGCCTGCACGAGCACCGTACGCGTGCGAAGTGATCTCCACGAAGTCCTTGCCATCGCGGGCCGCAGCGATCGCGCGGTCCAGGAGGAGCTTTTCGTCCACATCCGCGGGGTCGAAGGTGATGAAGTGTTCCGCCAGTGCGGCCCGGAACCTCGAGATCTCCTCTAGGACATCCGGCATGTCGACCACATGCGACATCGGGAAGCTGGGATACACCTTTCGCATCCCGGGTCGAGTCACCAGGCGCAGGCAGGTTTCCGCGGTGTCCTGGTGCCGTCCGCGCGACAGGATGAAGAACTGGTCGCGGCATCCCAGTCCCTGTGCCATGAGCTCCGTGGCCAGGATCTCTTCCTCCCGCCAGACCATGCAGTCCTTGAGCGTGGCGTCGATCGAGTGCTCCGCGTGGAGGCGCCGGTGGATTTCCTCGATGTTGTCCACCAGGCAGATGAACATCGATGGCGAGAACAGTTCCAGCTGGTCAAAGTCAAACGCCGAGAAGAGCCCGTGCCGCCACCGGAAGGTGGCATGGGTGTTCACGATCACGTTGGGGTGGTCGCGCAGCGGGTGCGACCGCGAGATGATGTCCTTGAAGGCCGCTCGCCGGAGGCTCCCCAGCCGCGAGATCGGCAGGTCCAGGATGTGCCCCGCACGGACATCCGGGGCCTCGGTGTACATCATCTCGCCGATGTTGAACAGGTCAATCCCGTCGCCCCTGGCACCGCCGAGGTCAACCACTCGTTCAAGGTAGGCCCGCTTGTCCAGACCCACCTGGCCGGTGACGATCGCTCGCATCCTGTCAGCCTACCGGAGCGAGCAGCACAACCGCATGGACCTCGATGGCGCGACCCTCGCCGATCGCATCGACCCCCTCGTGGGTCTTGCCCTTGATGTTGAGGCACTCGACGGGGCAGCCGATGACACTGGACAGGTTGGCTCGGATCGCCTGGCGGTATGGCGCGATCTTGGGCGACTCGCAGACGACCGTGATGTCCGCATTGCCAAGCGAATAGCCGGCCGATCTCATCTCGCGCACGGCGTCGTGAAGGTAGCGCGTGGAGTCCTCTCCCAGGTGCGCCGCATCGGTGTCCGGGTACCGGGAACCGAGGTCCGGTGAAGCCATCGCGCCAAAGATGGCATCGACCAGCGCGTGGATGACTGCGTCACCGTCGGAGTGCGCGAGGGGTCCTCGTGCACTCGGGATCGCCACGCCACCCAGCACCATGCGGCGACCACCTCCCTCAGGCGCGACCGGTTCGAGGCGGTGCAGGTCGTAGCCGTGCCCCATGCGTGGCGTGCGAGCACCAACTCGCTGCGGTACGTTGCCACTCATCCGTCGTAAATGTTGGGGTCGGTAGAGGCGGGGACCAGTCCAGCCCCCGAGCGATCGTCCGTCCGCAGACGGTGCGCCGGGTCATCGGGCACCGTCTCGGGCCCGGGCCGCAGGTAGTAATCCACGCGCCGGCACGGGGCCGCCGGGACTGACAGCGTGTTGCGAAGTCGACCCGTCTTGGTGCCGATGGGCATGAGCCCCCAGAGCATCCGGTCTGGGGCCTGCGATGGGTCATCGCCTCCGTCCTCCACGAACTTGTAGGAGAACTGCTGTTGCGGCGGCACATCCAGCTCGAAGAAGACTTCTTCGCGGCAGGCATCCGTCATCCTGATGGTGACGGGTTCCATCGGTGTGGAGTAATACGTCTGGGCACTCTTCGGGCCAGGCAAAAGGCCTCCCTTGGGCGAGTAGCAGCCGGCCAGGAAGCAGGTGAGTCCCAAGACGGTGGCGGTCCGCATCATGGCGCCATCGTATCGGCGCGAGGCACCAGATCGCGGGAGGATTGGCAGAGTGCCGCGAAGGCCTCGCCGCGCGCCTCGAAGTCCCGGAACTGGTCCCAGCTCGCACAGCCCGGGCTCAGGAGGATGATGTCGCCAGGCTGGGCTCTGGCGCACGCGCGTTGGACGGCCGTGTCCAGGGTCGCGCAGTCGCTCCACGATTCCGGCAGGGCGATCGCCGAGCCAGTCTGTCCGATGGCGTAGAGCCCAGCCAGTTGGGGTCCGAGGTCGCGAAGCGACTGGAGGTCGATCCCCTTGTCGTATCCGCCCGCGATGAGGTGGATGCGTGCTGGATCGGGAAACGCCGCGATGGCCAGACGGGTGCTGGCGGGAGTCGTGCTCTTGGAGTCGTTGTAGAACCGGAGGCCGTCGTGTTCGCCGACGAATTCGAGGCGATGCGGGAGGCCCCGGAACCGGGCGATCGCAGCCCGGGCGGCGGCGTGGTCAAAGCGGGCGGCCCCATCGCGCGCTCCCGAGTGCTGGTCTCCGGAGCGGTGCTGAGCGACCGCCTCCAATGCCGCGATCGCCAGCGCGGCGTTCTCACGGTTGTGCGCCCCCGCGAGATGCAGGGCCGGCGGTTCCGGCAGGCGGCTGGGGTCCAGCGGCCACCACGGTTCGCTGGCCAAATGCCTCCGCAAGGCGGCGGTCCTCGCCGCGTCCTGCGCGCTCAGGAATCGACTGGCGCCACCGTCCTCCGGGACGATCCCCGCCTTGGACTGCACGTAGTGCTGCAGCGAACCATGCCAGTCCACATGGTTCGGCGCGAGGTTGGTGAGGACGCCGATCGTGGGAGCCCAGCGAGCCGTTCCCATGCCTCCCCACTCCCGCGCTTGGGCACTGAGCCACCACAGCTGCGCGGAGGAGAGTTCCAGCACCAGCCACTCTGGCCGTGGCCCGTTCGCGAGCACGCGATCCAAGAGGCTTCCGCCGATATTGCCGCCGAGCCACGCATCAACGCCCGCGGCGCGGATGCCTTCGTCGACCAGTGAAGTCGTCGTGGATTTGCCGGCGCTGCCCGTGACGGCGATGGTGGGAACGCCCTCTAGCTCGCGCAGCGCAAGTGCGATTTCAGTCGTCACGATGCTTCCCGCCGCGCGCGCCTGGGTCAGCAGCGCGTTCTGCCAAGGCATCGGGACTGCCGCGCTGGCCACGACGAGCGCCGCGCCCTCAATGTCGCTGGGGTCCTGCGAGTCGGTGCGAACCGTGACGTGACCCTCACGCACCAGGCCGGCGATGGAATCGAGGCTCTCCGCAAGTCGGCTCGCCGAGGCGCGGTCGCTCACATGGATGCGCGCACCCTGCGCGGCGAGCCAGCGAATCGCCCCCAAGCTCCCGCCAAAGCGACCAAGCCCGACGACCGCCACACGCGCACCGCGGAGTTCTGGGAGCGGGGACCAAAGTGAGGATGTCATCGCTGGTTCCGGTCAGCTGCCGCTTTGTTCGGGGTGATCGGTCGGCGCTGGCGGAGACGTGGACCCGCTCTCCGGAGGGAAAGTGAGGACCGCTCCGGGCGGACTGCCGATGCTGAGTGACCGAATGCGCACGCGCAGTTCGCCAGTGCGCTGGTTGGCAAACTCCATTGCGACATACCCGCCGACGTTCTGGCCATCAAAGACGAAGAGCCACGGCAGATTGATGGCTTCGGATAGAGCGGGAGTGGCGATGCTCTGCCGTTGCTGGTCTAGCGCTGCATGGGATGGCGTCCCGTACTCCGCTTCCACGAGCGCGAAGTACGCCAGTACCACCTCGTCGTCCGCCGTGGAACCGGGTGGCGTGAAGAGGTCACGGAAAGCATCCACATCGTCTGCCGCGATGGCTGACATCGCCTCCGAGGGAAGCCGGAACATCGGAGCGTAGATCTTGGTCCAGCCGAACCATCCGACGACCACGGCTAAGGCGCATCCGACGACGCCGAGGACCAGGCCAAAGATCGCCAGCCCTCGCCCCTTCACCGATGGATCACGACCGATGCACAGCGCGCCGATGGCACCGACCACGACCGCCGCGAGGGAGACCAAGGGACAGCCGCAACAGAGGAAGACCAACCCCGCGATCCCCAGCGAAAGCGCCCACACGGCCAACGTGCTGGTGCGAGTGACTTCCGGCGAGACCTCAGGCGCGAAGCCAGGCTGATTGGGATCGATCGTGTACTCCAACATGGGGCAAGGAGTCTAGTTCCGACTGGGATCCGTCAGTTGGGCGCGTTCCACTCCTCGATATCACCGCTGGAATCCTGCACCCGGACCGTCGCGACCACCGGAAGGGGCAGCAGTTGCTGCGTGCTTGGGACGAAGTTCCCGAGGCACTCCAACTGGCATGCACCGTTGGGTCCCTCCGCACGCCACCGCGACGAGAACTTCAAGAGCCACCCGCCGCTTCCGGACAACTCCGTGGTCTGTGCGCTGAGGCGGACCGGCACGCCGACCTCGGCTTCAAGCACCGCTCGGATCGGATCCGTCCCAGCCGCGATCGTCACCGCCTCAGCGGCAACCGGCGCGACGGACGCCAACAGCCGGGCCTCCAGTGAACTTGCCAACCAGACATTGCCCCCGGCGCACACCATGCCGCCGATGGTGGCCGCAATCGACAGTCGCCGTGACCACGGGTGACCAGTGCGCGCTGCCACTCGCCAGCGCCAGCCGCCGAGCACGGCGCCAACCAAATTGGGGATCGGACAGCATGGGATAACGGCGCCGATCAGCGCAATGACGGCGAGTGGGTCCAAGGAACCATTGGCTGGAGGATCGGAACTGCGCGCGTGCACGAAGGGCGGGCAACCTACACCAAAAGCGGCCGTTGAACGGCACTCTTTGGTGTCGGTACGCCTGAATCGATGGTTGTTGCAGCGCGCGGACGATCGTCGCCATCACGGGCATGCGCCGAACGCGCTCATCAGGCCGGCAAGGTCCACGCCATCGGTCGTGCCGTCGCCGTTGGTGTCACCGCTGGGGCTACCCCAGCCAGCCAGCATGATGCCGAGGTCCACACCGTCGATCTGGCCGTCGCCACTCAGGTCGGCGGGGCAGGGCGTGCCGCAGGACACCAGGGATAGCGACATCGTTCCTGATCCGGTCCCCGTCCGACCGCCAAGGCGGATGAGGTAGGGCTGACCCTGGATCATGCTGAATTCCACTTCGGAACTGCCTAGCGAGCAGCCCGTCGTGTCGTCGTCGCAGGCGTGCAGGTCAAGCGATGAGGTGGGGCAGGTCCCCATCTCGTACACCAGGATCTTGGTGTCAAAGTTGACCGTGCCGCAGGTGCTTGCCTGCGCCACGCCGTCGCAGACTCCGGTGAACGCGAACCAGACGTCACCGACCAGTCCTGCCGCACCTTCGTTGCATTGCGTCGGCACGGCGATCAGGTCAAGCGTCGCTCCCGCCGAGTTAAAGACGGTCGAGCCGAGCGAGATGGTCGTCGGTGCCGAGCAGGAGTCGTTCGCGGGACCGGCGCTTCCGGGCTCCTGCACGGAGATGTCGTCGATGAACCAATCATCGGAACTATCGGCGCCGTCGACCACGAACCGGATGCGCGCCTCGCCGTGGTGGGCGGTTGAAAGAAGGACATGCGCGTGCTGCGTGAATCCCGTGGGGTTCACGCCGTCCGAGGTGATCGTGTTCACCGTGATCCAGTGCATCGAGGAATTGATGTACTGGACCGTGAGCGTCTTCCCGGACTCCACGCCCGCGCGGCTCACCCAGTAGCGGAGCTCGTACCCGCTGAGGCCGGCGAGGTTGATGCGCGCGCTGCGGATCTCGTCGTCGGCAAAGTCGGTGCTGCCGGAGCTGTCTAGGTTGAGGGAGTAGGTCGCGCTTGGCTCGTTGGGGGCGGCGGTCGAGACGGTACCGCCCTTGTTGTAGGACCACCGTCCGCTGGAGATGGTGGTGTTGGCCCACGGCTCCACGAATGGGGGCGCGGCAGGCGCCGCAGCGATGGCGTCGCAACTCACCGAGTTCTTGTAGGCCGTGATCTGCGAAATCGGGGACGGGTCAAACTTCAGGTTGGACCCGCTGATGCCCCCGCAGCCGCCGTTGGCGCTGCACATGATGTGGCAGTCGGCATTCCCCTGCGAGTCGCAGTGCGTGGCATCCCAGTTGTGTCCCAGCTCATGGGCACTGAGGCTAAGGCGATAGTTGAGGGTGGTCGTGTAACGACTCTCCACGACGCCGAAGTTGTACGGGCTGTAGCAGACAACACCCAGGTAGGCGAGGCCGATCGCGCCGCCGGAAAAGTTGTACCCGCTGAAGAGGTGCACCACGTCGTCCGGAATCAGCGTGTAGGGCGACGCCGAGAAAATCGCATCGACCTCATCCAGCCGCCCGTTGATGGTGGTGGTGGTGTACGGGTCGTCGGAGGTGGATCGGACCACTGTCGCGACGATCTCGAAAATGATGTTGACATCACGGTCGTAGATCGTGTCGATCCCGTTGATGATCAACTCCACGTCGGCGATCGTGTTGTTCACGCTGTTGTTGTTCTTGGTGAAGAACTCGTAGTCGGTGTCGCAGGAGATGTCGCAGATGTTGGGGGTGGTGCCGGCAATCCCGCCGTCTTGTGAATCCCCGCCCGCAGCGTCGCCCTGCCCTTCACGCCCCATCAGCCGTCGCTTGACTTCCATGTTCTGGAAGAGGTTGCCGCAATGCCCCTCGGGCACCACGGCGTCGCCGGCGTGAAACACGACATGCGTGCCGGCCACGCCAGCGAAGCCTGGAACGAAATCCGTGACCGGCTGGATGACCACCGTCGACGCAGCATCCAGCAGAAGCACGCCACTCAATCCCGATTCCAAGAGGGACATCGCCACGCGGCTCTCTGGATAGCCCTCCACAGATCCGCGATAGGTTCGGGGCGCGGGTGCGTCCACGGAGACAAGTTGGTTTCCCCCCACGTCAACAAGCGCCGCAAAGTCAGCACTTCGCACGCTGTGGGACACGAGGTGAACCTCCAGGAGGCCGCCATCAAACGGAATGTCCACGTCGAAGGCCGCAGGCAGCCCCTGGGGAAGCGCCAATGACACCTGCTCCCACGCCGTGAGCTCGGCGATCTGAACCGCATCAGGGCGAGACTTTGGCTCAAACGCGCCCGCGAGGAGCGTCGTCACCGCGACGGCGAGCATGAGGGATGCGGTGGTCTGTGCAGAGTGTCGCATGGATGTCTCGAACAAAGCCTGGATTTGGAAAGGGGCTGCCGGTACTCGGCAGCCCCCTGAAGAATCGCGTCAAGCCGAGTCCGGCATCGCCGGTGGCTCAGTGGAGCCGTTCAGGTCCCCCAGTTGGCCAGGAGCGTTCCGAGGTCGATGCCATCGGTGATGCCATCGCCATTGACATCGCCGCCGGCGCCACCCCAGTTGGCAAGCAGGATGCCCATGTCGATGCCATCGATGATGCCATCGCCGTTGAAGTCACCGGGGGTGGCTGGCGCGCTGTCTGGGACAAAGACCGGCGCCGTCGCCGAAGCCGGGTTGCCTGGCTTGAAGAGTCCCAATGTGGCGACGCCGTTCACGGCATTCGGCGCAGCGGGACTGTCAAAGCGGAAGGTGTACGCCGAGGCCCAGCGGAGCGCCGCGCCATTCGTGTTCTGCGCATAGGTCTGCGGGCAGGTCCAGGTCACTGCGCCGCCCGTGTGGGATCCCGTCCACAAGTCGTTGGCGAACGGTTCGCCGGAGTGGTACATGGGACGGGCGAATCCGATGTTGCTCACATCGATGCTGTCGCTCACGGGGATGCTGAAGGAGTATCCGGCGCGGTCGGAGTTGAGGTTGTGCACCACATACTCGTAGCGCCAGACGCCGGGGCTGACCTCCCAGGCTCGGTTGCCGATGTTGAAGCGGCCATCGCCGGAGACATCGACGGCCTTGATCGAGACATCGCTGTGCTGGTCCTTCCAGCCGTAGATGGCGGGCAGCTGCTGGATCGTGCTGCCGCTGAAGGTGAGCGAATAGCCCGTGCTGGAGTCGCTGCCGACGAGCACGCGACGATACGAAGCATTGTTCAATGAATTGCCGGCCTCTGCATCCTGCGGGTGGACGTACTGGCACTCGGCGTAGAAGATGGCGTTGGCATTGAGGCTGGGATTCATGTCGCTCTGCTTGACGCGGAGGCGCTCCTTGGCGGCTGATGGATCGGAATTCGTCGGGTCAGTCTGGCTGGTATTGAAGTAGCCCGTCGACGGGTTGATCTGGAAGCGCGGGCGAAGGTCGCTCTGCGATCCGTTGAGGCTGGCCGTGTAAGGATCGGAGCACCCAACGCCCAAGAGGGACGGGCAGCCGCCACCGGCCGGCGTGCAGGTGCCGCAGAGATTCTGCTGCAGAGCACAGAATCCATGCTTGACCCACGAGAGGCCGATGTGCTCAAACCCGCCGTTCTTGACTCGATACAGGGCCATCGGGATCACCGGGTGTCGGTTGCTTGGAGCGGCGTACCACTCCAGCTGGGCCGTGCCGATGTTGCAGCTGGTGGAGCCGAACGCATAGGCCAGCCATACATCGCCGTTGATCGTCCCCTTGAAGTACTTTGCGACGCTCGGGATGGAGCCAACGATGACATCAGCGCCTGCGCTCGCACCACCATCGTCGGCGGGACGGGCACCAGCGTTGACTTGACCGAGGAAGGCGGCGAGGCCGCCAAGCGACAGACAGGTGAGGGTCGTTCCGAGTTTCACTCTTGAGTTCTCCGAGGGCTAGGGGCTAGGGGTTGGGGGTTGGACCGCCAACCGTGGGTGCGAACCGACAGGTCAAAGTACCTCTAGATGAGGCACCAAGCCACGAAATGATCCAAGTTTTTCTACGTTTCTGGCTGCGATTCCTGCTGCGTGCAGTGAAAGCGGTCAGCCAAGAAAGAAAGCCGCCCCGGCAAGTGCCGGGGCGGCCAGTGATCACCGTCTAGACGGGGACGCGTGAGAGCGGCCCAATGTCAGAGTAGTTGCCGATTAGGCGCGGCGGCGACGGCCGGCGAAGCCAGCGAGGCCGAGCACGGCCAGCGCGCCGGGGGCGGGGACGCCCACCGAGTAGGTGCCGTATCCGAAGAGCGCCGTGCTCGTCGAGGTGCTCTCCTTCCAACCAGAGGTCAGCGTCGCGGTCCAGCCGGCGTCGCCGGAGGTGAGACCGACTTGCATGATGAGCATGGACATGCTTGCTCCAACGACGATTGGCGTACCTGGAGCAGAGTTGTACCAACCCGCGTTGTGCGGGATGGCGGTTCCAGCACCGCTACCGAAGCCTGGGTCGAGAGAGGTCGATGCGGATGCACCAGCGGTGCCGTTCATCGTGACGTAGGTGTCGTTCAACACTT
>JAQCEQ010000019.1 GCA_027618565.1 Planctomycetota bacterium
CGCCTGCTCCCGCCGCTGCACCAGCGCTGCATGCCCAACCCGCAACGCCCTGAGCGCGCGCGTATGGGCGGCCGCGCAGTTCGTGCAGGGCCCCAGGCCCCGAGCAGGAGCCCGAGGGTTGCTTCAGGGTGTTGCGCGGTTCGTCACTTCCCCCGTCGATACCACTCCGTTGCAGTGGCCGCGAACTGGTCGGTGGTGAAGCCAAAGTCTTCGGCAAGCGCTTGCTCCCACGGCTTGCCGCCCTTGACGGCTCGAATCCAGCGGCCAAAACGCTCCGGCTGCTGACGGATCATGAGTTCCACGACCGCGTACCCGACGGCGTAACCAACCGCGTTGGGGCCCGGCCACGATCGGTCCTGGTAACTCAGCCGCATGACCTGCGCCACATTGCCGCCAGAGCGGATGAACTCGATGGCCTGAGGGCGGCGCATGCTGTCCACCTTGGACGATGGGAAGCTCACCGCAGCGATGTATTCCGAGAGTCCCTCATCCGCCCAGGCGGGAAGCCGTGCAGCGGAGTGGTATCGGTGCGTGATGCCGTGGACCGCCTCGTGCAGCAGCACGGCATCGAACATGTCTTGGTCGTCGGACCAAAAGATATTGACGAAGACCTGCGGCCCGACCTGGTGGCAGAGCCCAACCACTCCGGGGGGTGTCATCTGCCCGAAGGCGGCGGCCTCCACAACTCGAAATGCTTCTTCGTTGGGCTGGAGCAAGACCACGGCCTTTCCCCAGAAGAGGTTGAGCCCCGGCGGTATTCCAAACAACTCCAGCACCTTCTCGTACATCGCGTCAAGGCTGCGCGCGCACTCTTGCACTGCCTCCGGGCGCGCTGCCGCGTAGAGCAGGAAGTATCGAGTCTCCACCAGCGTCGCGTTCACGCGGGCGGTCGCGCAAATCTCCTCGGCGCGGCGCTTCATTGCCTCCACCGCCGCCTCATGTTCCGCGCGCGAGAGAATCGGCCACGGGGGCTGACCTCCCTGGTGGGCGGGGATTGATGAAGCCATCAGTTGGTGCCGGCGGATCCGCTCCGTGTGCTCCGCGTCGATGATGCGCTCTCGGGCGCGCGCCTTGGAAGCCTCAACCTCGCCCGCCAACGTGCGGTTTGACTTGAGGACTCGATCAAAGGCACGATCGGCCTCGTTGCCCTGGCCGGCCAGAGCCAGCAGCTCCGCCTTGAGGAGTTGGTCTTGCGGCTTCTTCTTGTCGTCGCCGATGAGTTTGTCGGCGAGCCGCTCAAGGTCATCCGGTTGGATCGACAGCCAGAGGACCGCGCTCGGCTCTGGTGGCGCGGCTACCGCGCCTTGGCCCTTCTTGGCGGAGAGCTGCACCGTGAACCCATCGACGCCGAACGCCGTTGCGCGTCCATCCAGCTTCGTGCCGTCGCGGAGGTCAGCGCGGATCGCGGTCGGCTTGTCAAGCGTCGTGGTTGCGCAGGCGGGGGTGGCCGGGGATCCCTGCATCGGCGCGAGCGCCGCCGCAGTCGGCGCAACCGTCGTCGCCACCAGCATCATCGAGAGGAGGGCGATGAGTGCTCGCATCGACAGAGGCTAGCCCAGCGGGAGGCACTGGCGACAGCAGCCGGCTGAACGGGCAGCGTGGTATGGTCTAGCGTGGCCAGCGCCTCGATTCATGCTCCGCGCAGGTCGTCCGAATCGCCGCTTCTGCGACCGTCGACGACGCGCCCCATGCACATCCTGTTTCGGTACAGCGTGCCACTGGTCGCAGTGCACGCGCTTGCGCTGCTGGTGTTCGTTCCCGCGCTCTGGTCGTGGACCGGCTGCGTACTCTGCGTTGCTGGCATCCACGTCTTTGGGCAGACGATCACCATGGGATACCACCGGTTGCTCGCCCATCGGAGTTTCACCACCCCGCTCTGGTTCGAGCGCCTCCTCATCGTTGGCGCAATGTGCTGCCTCGAGGATTCGCCAGCACGATGGATCGCGACCCATCGCATGCATCACGCGCATTCGGATGAGGAGCAGGATCCGCACTCCCCGCTCGTCACCTTCTTATGGGGGCATCTCTGGTGGCTGTGCGTCCGAAATCATGCGATTCACCAATCGGCCAACTATCACCGATACGCGCGCGACATACTGAACGATCCTTTCTACATGTGGATCGAGAAGCACCCGTTGAGTCCGTTCTTGATCTACCTTGGTCAATGCGCGTTGTACGCAGCCGCTGGGTTCGCGGTCGCGCTCTTGTGGACGGATGCCGCGGGTGCGGCGCTCTTCGCATCAAGTGTGGTGGTCTGGGGCGTGCTGCTGCGAACGGTGCTGGTGTGGCACATCACATGGAGTGTGAACAGCCTCACTCATCTCTTTGGCTATCGGAATCACAACACGGAGGAGCACAGCCAGAACAACTGGATCGTCGCCGTTGTGGCTGCGGGCGAGGGGTGGCATAACAATCACCACGCTGATCCTTCCTGCTGTTCCCTCCAGCATCGGTGGTGGGAGTTTGATCTGACCTATTGGGAGATTCGCGCATTGTCGATTGTGGGGCTCACTCGCGATATCGTTCCGCGCCGTGACGTGCGTGCCGCAGAGGCGATCCGTGCGAGAGCGGCGGAGCCGAGCGAACGCAATACGATTCACGAGAGTGCGAACGCGCGCTCTCCGTGTGCGGAGTGAAAGCCCACAGCGCCGCGCGAGGGCGGTCTTCCCGCCCTGGCCCACCCCTCGAAATCCCTGCGTACAAGCGAAAGACGCGCCCTCGTGATTAAGATCAGGAGGACGCGTCTCTCGTGCGTTTGGCGAGGGCTGCTGTTCGCAACCACTCTTGAAGTAGCGGGGGCTGGATTTGAACCAACGACCTCCGGGTTATGAGCCCGACGAGCTACCAGGCTGCTCTACCCCGCAGTAGAGAGCGAAAGTCTATCCCCAAGGGCAAGCCCCGTCAACCCGCAGGGGATCGCGGGTTTTCGGGTCGCACTTCGTCCCAGATCCGGTGGTGGTTCGTCTCCTTGAGGAAGATGGACCCGATGATGAATGTCATGGCCGCGACGGCGATCGGGTAGTAGAGCCCGGCGTCGATGTCTTCGGTCAGCGCGACGACGGAGAGCCCGATCACCGGCAGCAATCCTCCGAAGACGCCGTTGCCGATGTGGTACGGAAGCGAGAGCGCGGTGTACCGGATTCGTGCGGGGAACGCTTCGACGAGGTAGGCGGCGATCGGCCCGTAGACCATCGTCACCAGGACAAGCTGGAGGAAGATGAGCCCGGCGAGTTGCCACGCCGTGGCGCTCTGGATGAGTGCGCCGAACGTGTCGAACGCAAGGACCTCGGTCGTGGGGACCATCTGCCCATCGATCATTGATTGCGGCGAGAGGTTGATCGCGCCGGTCACTGCGTTTCTTTGCGAGGTCACCGCGACAACGTTGGACCCTGCCACCGATTGCATCGCGTGGTAGATCGGGAGGTAGCTCACGGCCGCGAGCAGGCAGCCAGCCATCATCAACCGCTTTCGTCCGATCCGGTCGCTGAGGCTTCCCATCACCACGAAGAGCGGCATCCCCGCGAGCAGTGCGACAGCGATGATGCAGTTCGCAGTCGTCGCATTGACCTTCAGGATCGTCAAGAGATAGAAGAGCGCATAGAACTGCCCCGTGTACCAGATCACTCCCTGCCCCGCGGTTGCGCCGAAGAGGGAGATCAGGACCCGCTTGAGGTTGTCCCACTGCGTGAAGGCCTCGCGGAGTGGGTGCGCCGAGGTCATGCCCGCCTGCTTGATGTGCAAGAAGATCGGCGACTCGCGCATTCGCATCCGGATGTAGACGGAGACCACCAGAAGGGCGATCGAGATGAGGAAGGGAAGCCTCCATCCCCAGGCCTTGAATGCGTCGGGGCCGACCGCATGCTGCACGAGCAGGATGACCACCAGCGACATGAACAGGCCGAGCGTGGCGGTGATCTGGATGAAGCTGGTGTAGAAGCCGCGCTTTCGGTCAGGCACATGCTCCGCGACGTAGACGGCAGCGCCGCCATACTCGCCGCCGAGGGCAAGTCCCTGCAGGACGCGGATCACGAGGAGCGCAATCGGCGCGGCGATTCCTATTGATTCGTAGGTCGGGAGGAGACCGATCAGGGCCGTCGCGCCTCCCATGATGACGAGCGTCACGAGGAAGGCGTACTTGCGCCCGACTCGATCGCCGATGCGGCCGAAGACGAGTGCCCCGAACGGACGCACGACAAACCCAACAGCGAAGGTTGACAGGTAGGCGATCAGGGCAAGCGAGTCATTCCCACTTGGGTAGAAGAGTGGCGAGATGACGGTCGCCAGGCTCCCGAAGATGTAGAAGTCGTACCACTCGATCATCGTGCCGACGCTCGACGCGCCGATCACCGACCAGATCTGGCGCTTGGGGAGTTCGTCACCTGTGGCGCCGGGGGCCGAATCGCCAGTGGCGGCCGGGCGTCGTGGCATGACGCGACGCCAGAGCATCGAACCCGTCTCCTTTGCTCTCGCCAGCGACCGCCGGGCCCACTCAAACTCCAGCGCGAGGAGCGCGAGCCCACCAAGCATGAGCGGCACGCCCGGCCCTGGGGTGAAGAGGAGGAGGAACCCGATGCCGAGCAGGGTGAATCCCGCGATCGATATCCACACCCTCCGAAGGAGCCGTACGCTGGGGGAAGGGGTGTTGGGTGTGCGCGGCGGCGCATTCATCGCAGTCGATCGTACGCAGAGCCGCGGCGACGACCGCCGGCCGCTCCAGCCACCCGCCGGTCTCACCGATCCCGGTGCACTTGATGGCATGTCCTGCAGGACTCTTGGATGACCCCAAGCGCGGCGGCAGCGGCGCGCACTTCGGCATCGTGGATCCCGGCAACATCGATTCCCGCTCCGCCGTGCTCGACATCGTCTGCCATCGAAGCGCTCGTGAGAAACGCTTCCAGCGCCTGCGCCTCGCCAGCCAGCTCAAGCAACGCGAGTTCCACTCCCTCCGCGTGGCCCCGCCCCTGAGCGGCGCACAGCCGCAGCGCATCCGCGAACGCGCCCGCGTCGGCCGCCGCCGGAGGCTCGCCGCGCGTGATGGACGCGTGCATCGCATTGATCCGACTCTCCATCTCACCCATCAGTCGCACAAACTCCGCGGGCGGAACGGTGGTGTTCCAGGCAAGGGGCACGGCTGCGAGTGCGTCCTCCGTCTCCACCTGGAGCGCCTCTTGCTCCAGCGCATCCCGCCACAGTCCGGGGTACCCCGGTGAGGTCCCTGCCAGTATGAGTGCGGCTTCCGCCTCGGCAACACTGGTGCCCAGGGCTCGCATCGCCGTCGCGGCGGCGGCCGGAGATCGATGTGCCCCGTGGTGACAATGAATGGCCAGGCTCCTGTTGCGCGCTCGCGACTCCAACGCAGCCCGTGAGATCGCCAGCGTCACGGCTTCCGGAACGCCGTCGTAGGAGAAGGGGAGGTGAAGCACCTTCAGCCCAGCGCGATTCGCTGCCTCGATGTCCGGCTCCGAGCCATCCACGCAGATGAGCGTGTCCACGCGGTGCTCCACCAGCCAGGCGCGGCAGGCATCGTCAGGCGCCCCGCAGCTCACGAAGGTGTCATCCAAGATCAGCGCGTTGCAGGGGCCGCGAACGGGCTCACCGAGACCGGACCCATCCGAGGTCACAGGCCGACCGGCGCACGCAGCGAGCATCCAGGCCACCATCATCGCCTGCAGAAACCGCGTCGCCATGCCGCGAGCGTAGCGCCTTCCGATACCATCCCCGCCCCCATGGCCAAAGGTGGAAACAAGGCTGGCAGCAAGCGCGACAGCGACGCCGTGTCCACGCAGAAGGGCACGACCCGCATCATCTATTCGATGCAGGGCGTCACCAAGACCGTCCAGAAGAAGACGATTCTGAAGGACATCTGGCTCTCGTACTACTACGGCGCCAAGATTGGGGTGCTGGGCCTCAACGGCAGCGGCAAGTCGACCCTCTTGCGACTCATGGCCGGGCTGGACAAGGAGTTCGAGGGCAAGATCGAGCGCGCGCAGGGCTACACCGTCGGCTTCCTCGAGCAGGAGCCGCTGGCCAACGAGACCCGCACGGTCATCGAGGTGGTCCGCGAGGGCCTCGGCGAGACCTTTGCGCTCCTCAAGGAGTTTGACGAGATCGCGGAGAAGTTCGCCACCGACCTCACTCCGGAGCAGATGGACAAACTGCTCACTCGACAGGGAGAGTTGCAGGAGCGGCTGGACTTTCTGGATGCGTGGACGATCGACAACCAGCTGGACATGGCGATGGAGGCGATGCGATGCCCGCCCCCGGAGGCTTCGCTGGACAAGGTGTCCGGCGGCGAGCGCCGACGCGTCGCGCTCACTCGACTTTTGCTGCAGAAGCCGGATGTCCTGTTGCTGGACGAGCCCACCAACCACCTGGACGCCGAGAGCGTGCAGTGGCTGGAGCAACATCTGGCGCGCTACGTGGGCACGGTGATCGCAGTCACCCACGACCGCTACTTCCTGGACAATGTCGCCGGGTGGATCCTGGAGCTGGACCGTGGCGTGGGCATCCCCTACGAGGGGAACTACACGAACTGGCTGGAGCAGAAGCGTGCGCGGTTGGCGACGGAGGAGAAGCAGGCGAGCGCGCGAGCAAAGACGCTTGACCACGAGTTGGAGTGGATCCGCCAGAACCCCAAGGGACGGCAGAGCAAGAGCAAGGCCCGCATCGCCAACTACGAGAAACTCCTCGGCGATCAGCACTCCCGCCAGATTGCCCAAGAGCTGGAGATCTTCATTCCGCCGGGACCGCGGCTTGGCAATGTGGTGATCCAGGCGCGCGAAGTCTTCAAGGGATTTGGCGAGACGCTCCTCATGGAGGGCACGACCTTTGACATCCCGCCGGGCGCGATCGTGGGCGTCATCGGCCCCAACGGTGCCGGCAAGACCACTCTCTTCAAGATGATCATGGGGATGGAGAAGCCCGATGGCGGACAGTTCATCGTGGGCGACACGGTGTCGCTGGGGTATGTGGAGCAGTTGCGAGATTCGATTCCAAAGGGCGCCTCCATCTGGGAAGCGATTTCCGGCGGCGACGAGGAGATCATGCTCGGTCCCGTGAAGATCAACAGCCGCGCCTATGTCGCGCGATTCGGTTTCTCCGGCACCGACCAGTCCAAGAGTGTGGACGTACTCTCCGGCGGCGAGCGCAACCGAATCCACTTGGCGCGCATGCTGCGGCAGGGGGCCAATGTCATCCTTTTCGACGAGCCGACCAACGACCTAGATATCAATGTGTTGCGAGCTCTCGAGGAAGCCATCGAGAATTTTGGCGGCACCGCCGTCGTCATCAGCCACGACCGGTGGTTCCTTGATCGTGTCGCCACGCACATCCTGGCGTTTGAGGGCGACAGCAAGGTCACCTTCTTCCCCGGCAACTTCAGCGAGTACGAGGCTGACCGCGTTCGCCGGCTGGGCGACCTCGTGCCCAGCCGCGTGAAGTACCGCAAGCTGTCCCGGTCCTGACCAGGGACTCCGATTCTCACCAACTTCCGTGAGGGGGCACCCTCTCCGCCTACTCCCAGTCCAGTCCTTCGGGAATCGAGTTCAGGCTCTCGCATCCGTCCTCAGTCACGATCACCATGTCCTCCACTCGCACGCCGCCGATGCCGTCGGCGTAGAGGCCGGGCTCGATGGTCAGCGTATCCCCGACGACCAGCATCGGCCCCTTGGCCGCCAGCAGCGGCGGCTCGTGGACCTCCAGTCCGATGCCGTGTCCGGTCCCGTGCGTCATTCGACACCAGTTGCGTTCACCTTCTGCCGGCAATCCCATCGCAAACCCGTGCGCGGCCATCACGCGCGCCGTCACGCCATGCACCGCTTCACCAGTGACCCCCGCGCGTGTCGCCGCCGTGGCCGCGGCCTTGGCTTCCACCACCGCCGCGTGCATGCGCACCAGTTCCGGTCGAGCCGCAGCCGTGCCACCATGCACCACGGTCCTCGTGCAGTCGCCCCAGTAGCGAGTCGACTTGTTGCGAGGAAAGATGTCGACGATCACGGGCTCGCCAGTCCGCAGCGTGCCGTGGCCATGGTCGTGGCAGTCCGCGCCCTGAGGCCCGCCCGCAACGATCCCCGTTGGGTTCTCGTAGCCACGCTCCAGGAGCCAGACATCGATGATCGATCGCAGCCGTTCGCTCGTCAGGTCCGTGCCATCGTGCTGCAACACTCCCCCAGCGCCGGCCCTAGCCCTCCCCACGATCCGGCACGCCATGTCCATCGCTCGCTCCGTCACCGCCTGCGCCTCGCGCAGCCAGCCGACTTCCTGGGCATCTTTTGCTCGCCGTTCCAGCACGCCAAGGTCCTGGTCACATGTCACCGAGATCCCGCGCGCCACCAAGTGATGCCAGAAGAGCGCCGGCAGCGATCGATCGCACCGCACGGCCTGTATGCCCCTGCGCGTCAGGCACTCTGCCAACGCCTGCGCCGTGGCCACTTCGCGGTCGCCGGACAGGCCGCCTGAGATCTCGAAATCCCCCGGCGCAAACACTTCATCGGCCCGCGCAGACTGTCGCGCTCGCGAGACTTCGATGTCGCGAATGAGGAGTGTGCGCGCGGCGGCGCGGTCGCCACCACCCGGATTGATCACCAGCGCAGCGGGGTCTCCAACGGAAAACCGGATCTGCCAGAAGAGCGACAGGTTGCTCGCCGGAATCCCGGCAAACACGGCAACTGGCGGCTGCGCCATCGTGCTCAAGCTTCGTCGTTTTCGCGAATGGCTGCGGAGCCATCGTCCAGCGCAAGTTCGTCGTCCAGCGGGTCGTGGGAATTCTCCCCGCCGCTGGCCCCGACCCGGGCGGCCTTGGCGCAGACTTCATGAAGGATCTGGTGCAACTCCTCGTGATCGCTCACGGCGTCCAGCGCGCTCACCAGGTATTGCACTTGGCGGTGCCATTCCAGCCCCGTGTCCAGTCCGGCGATCGCGGCGTCGCCCAAGTCCCGCAGCGCGGAGAGGAACCACGGCAGCGTGTATCCCTTCTTCGGCACCGCCGCGACGCGAGCGCGGATCGTCTCAGGCCCGACCGCCACGACGGGTACTTGTCCAAGCCGGGTCACGGGCTCACGGCACAGGACCAGGACGGGCACCTCCCGGTGGAGCGCGGCGAGCCGGAGTCGGCGAGCGTCGGCTCCCACCTGCGGAGGCTGCACCAAGTAGCACCCAGGCTCCGTGCGAGGCTCTTCGGGGATGTTGCTTTCCACCACCCGGAGCACGTTGCAGTCGATCGCCCGCTGCATCCGCTGGCGGCGGGCTTCCTGGAGCGGGAGCACGACGCCGGCCATCGCGTCCCAGTTTCGGGCTTGATGCGCCAGGTCCAAGGCCCGAAGGGCGAGGCGCTCTGCCTCAAACCAACTGCTGGCGCGCAACTCCTTCTGGGCAGCGCGAGCCAGATCGTCGATGCGTTGTTCCTTGACCGATCTCGCCATGAGGGAATCGCGATCCTACCCCGCGCTCGGAGCGCGGACGGCTCGCTTGTCGTCGCCTCGGCGGAGCTCCAGGACACGCCCATTCATGCCGCCACCCTCATCTTCCAGGGCGTGGCAAAGCCTTGAAATCGCTTTGGAATCTGGAAACTGAGTCCGGAGGCGCCCGACCTTGTCCACGGCGCTCCCACCGAGCGCGCGGAAGAGCATCTTGTACGCATCCTTCATCGCGTCAATGTCCGTCTCGGAGTAGCCCAGCCGGCTCATCCCCACATGGTTGTAGCCGCGGATGGAAGCAGGGTTGCCTTCGCTGATCATGTACGGCGGGATATCCTTGGCACAACGTGACATGCCGCCGACGAATGAGCAGTAGCCGATGCGCACGAAGTGGTGGACGCCGACGGCGCCACCGAGATTGACGTAGTCCTCCACCTGCACATGACCGGCCAGCATCACATTGTTGGCCAGGATCACATGATCGCCGACGATGCAGTCGTGCGCCACGTGCGAGCACGCCATGCAGAGGTTGTGCGATCCGATCTTCGTGAGCCCACCGCCGTTGCCAGTGCCGCGATGAATGCTGCAGTACTCGCGCACTTGGTTGTAGTCCCCCATCTCCAGCCAGGTCGGCTCGCCGTGGTACTTGAGGTCCTGCGGGTCACCTCCCACCATCGCGTACGAGTGGATGACATTCCCGCGGCCCATCCGGGTCATCGACGCCACCTGCGAGTGGGCACGCAAGACGCAATCCTCGCCAATGGTCACGCGGGAGCCCACGACGCAGTAGGCGCCGACCTCGACGGACGAGGCCAACTCCGCGCTGGGATCAATGAGGGCCGTGGGGTGGATGCGGCTCATGGGCAGGAGAATCGGGCGGGACTGGAATCCCGTCGACGGCACAGGCTACCGCGGCGGGATGCGGACTCAGGTGAAATCCGGGTCCACCATCATGAACCGAATGAGCGCCTCGGCGGAGGTCTTGTTTCCCACGCTGGCGCGGCACTGGACCGTCGCATGGCGGCTGGTGGCGCGGATGGTTTCCGCCTCCAGGATCAGCTGGTCGCCCGGCGTCACCGCCTTGCGAAGCTTGACATCGTCCATGCTGAGCAGGATGGCGACCTTGCCGGAATGCTCCAGCTGCTGGCTCAGCATGAGCCCCGCGAGCTGCGCCATCGCTTCCACGATGAGCACGCCAGGCATGATCGGCGTGCCCGGATAGTGGCCGGGGAAGAATGGCTCGTTGATCGTGACATTCTTGACGCCGACGGCGCGTCGCCCTTGGTCGATCTCCAGCACGCGATCCACCAGGAGCATCGGGTACCGGTGCGGCATGAGGCGCGTGATGGCGCGCGCATCCAGCGCCTTGGCCTCGCTGAGGGCGACGGCGCGCGCGTCAAGGCGCATGCGCTGGCGGATCGCCTGTGCAAGGCGCCGGTTCATGTGGTGCCCGGAGCGATGGGCCAGCACCCGACAGGAGACGGCGCAGCCCGTCAGGTAAAGGTCGCCAATGAGGTCCAGCACCTTGTGCCGGACGGGCTCGTTCTCAAAGCGGAACGCGTTGTCGATCGGTCCGTCCTCGCCGATCACCAGCATGTCGCGCGGGGTGAGGTGCCGACACATGCCCGCCGCCCACAGCGCCTCGGCCTCCTCGCGCAGGCTGTAGGTCCGCGCGGGCGCGACCTCCTTCATGTAGTCGCCCGAGCCCGTGTCGTAGCTCCACGCCTGCTTGCCGATGCGGTGGGCGTTCTCGCGGTAGTCCAGGTCAAAGACCACGCGCATCCCCAGCTCGTCGTGTGGAAGCGCGGCGATGGTTGCGCCGGGCTCGTCGATCGACACGGCCTCCTTCAGCTTGTAGACGCGGCGTTCCGCGTCCTGGCGTTCCAGGCCCGCCTCCATCATGGGCTCGGCGAACGGCAGCGCGCTCCCGTCACCGATGGGCAACTCGGGACCCCGGAGCTTGAGGACGGCGTTGTCGATGCGAAGTCCCGACAGCGCGCTGAGGCAATGCTCCACCGTCTCGATCGTCACCTCGCCCGAGCGCAGCGTCGTTCGGCGCGGCCGGCGCACGACATTCTCCGCCAGCGCCGGGATCGCGACAGGAGGATCCAGGTCCACGCGCTCGAAGACGATTCCAGAGTCGGGTTCGGCGGGGCAGATGACCAGTTCCGCATCCTGCCCGAGCAGCAAGCCCTTTCCGCGGATGACGCACTCGCGTTTCAGCGTCTGCTGGCGCGCGGTCGTGGACAGGGGACCGGTCGATGGAGCCATCGTGGTCATGGGACAGCGGAGCCCGCGATGGCGCTCGCGGATTCCCCATCGAGGCTCTTGAGGAGCCGCTGGATCTGCGGCGCGTGGTCGCCCAGGGTCTTGAGAATGCTCGCTTGGCGAAGGAAGTCGCGGACGTCCTGGGCCGGCGTCCCGGCGACACGCGCGCGCGGGGGCACATCCCGCATGATCCCGCTCTTGCCCCCGATCTGGGCGCCGGCGCCGATGGTCAGGTGGTCGGCAATGCCGACGCCACCACCCATCATCACACCATCGCCGACCGTGCAGCTCCCGGCAATGCCGGTGAGCCCCGAGATGGCGCAGTGCTTGCCGATCACCACATTGTGCCCGATCTGGCACAGGTTGTCGATCTTCGTGCCTTGGCCGATGCGAGTCGCACCGGTCTTGGCCCGGTCAATGGTGGTGTTGGCACCGATCTCGACGGCATCCTCCAGGACGACGGTGCCGATGTGCGGGATTCGCGTGAGCCCGCGACCGGCGAGTGGACGGTACCCAAAACCCTCTTCCCCGATCACCGCACCGGGCCCAATGACGCAGGAGTTCCCGACGATGACCCGGTCGCCGATGATGCAGCGCGCGCCGAGCGTCGTGCCATGGCCGATGGACGCGCCGGCACCCACGCACGCACCGGCGTGGATGACGCAGGACGCCGCGACCGTGGCGCGTTCCCCGATGTGCACCAGCGGGCCGACGCGCGTGGACGCATCGACCCGTGCCCCCGAGTCCACGACCGCCGAGGCATGGATGCCGATCGATGGAAGAACTGGTGGATGTGCGAATGCCGTGAAGAGCGCGATCGATGCCACTTCCGCGTCGGGCACCATGATGAGTGCGCGCGGCCCGTTCGCCGACTCCTGCACGCCGTCCGGGAGCGCGATCCCCCTGGTTACGACGGCGACGCGCGTCAGGGAGCTGGCCAGAGACACTCCGTAGGCCTTGGTGTGGACCAAGACGGCATCGGTGGATGCGGCTTCGACGACGGTGGCGAGGCCCGTGACGACAAGGTCATCCGGGCCCTCGAGTTCACCATCGAGGAGTTCACGGATGGCACCGCTCGTCATCGAGGGTGGCATCAGCCGCCGGCCCGGGCCTTGAGTTCGGCGTTGACGCGCTGCGTGAGGAGATCCGTGATGTCCAGGGAGGCGTTGGCGTAGAGCATGCGGCGGCCGCTCGCCTGCTCCATCGTCTGGGCGAGGTCGCCGCTGCGGATGGCCGGGGCTGCGTCATCGACGAACACGATGTCGATGTTCTGCTCCTCGGCCAGCGTGGCCGCGACGCCCTTCACCATCGCGTACAGCTCGCGCATGGCGGTGGACTTCTCCGCATCCATCTTGATCTCGGCAAAGCCCTCCAGCGCCCGCAACTCGCCGGTCTTGGCCAGTGCCGCCTTCGCTGCTGCGTTGAAGGTGTCGGTCCCGGGCGCGAAGCTCTCCAAGTCGTCCTGGAGTTCCTTGAGTTCCGCCTGGACCTTGTCCAGGCGCCCGGCCAGGTCGGCCTGAAGTCGCACGCGGCGGGCCTCAATCGCCTGGCTGGCGTCGATGTTGTCCCACAGCCGCTCGCTGTTGACGGTCGCGATCACGGCGGGTTGCGAGGGCACGACTGCAGCGATCGCCGCCAGCCCGGCGAGGCACAGGATCGCCACGCGCACAGTCGTCAGGAGTTCACGCGTCAGGGGTCTCGTGGCCTTCACGGTGTCTTCTCCTTGCTGGCGGTCGATTTCGAGGGGGCCGCCGCCCGCGCGTTGTTCATGCGAATGACGAGGCGCTCCGTGATGTCATCCTTCTTGGCGGCGTACAGGACTCTTCGCCGCATGATCTGCTCCATGACCTGCTGCCCAAGCGGCTGGCGCAACTCCCGGTCAACCTGCATCGGCGCCGGGCCGTCATACACCAGCACATAGTCGTACCCCTCAGCCTCCGCCAGGCGCTCCGCCTCCAACTGGATCGATCGGTAGAGGTTTTGCCACTGCAACGCATTTTCCCGGTCAAGGGAACTGGTCTCCATGGCGATCCACTCGCGCAATTGGAGCTGCCCCAGCGCGATGTCATCTCGCGTGGCCTGCCGCTCCGGGTCGGGGAGCGCATCGGCCGCCTTGGCGCGAGATTCCAAGTCGGCGGTCCGCTTGCGAAATTCGTCCTCCGCCTTGCGGTGCATGGCGGAGACTTCCACCTCCATGTCCGCCCGCTGCGTGAGTTGCTCCAAGACCAGCAGGAGGTTGAGGTTGGCCACCGCCGAAGGGGCGGTGCTGGCCCGGCCAGCCGCATAGGCCAGGCCGGAACAGAGGAGGGCCGTCCCGAACACGATCCACAGGGCTTGTGAGCCGGGTCGATGGTGTGTGAGTCGCATCGGGAGATGCTACCCCGAGGCTGGTCCGGCAATGATTCCCGCGCCCGAGACTCAGAATGGCAAGTCCATCGTGAACGAGAAGACCTGTGTCTCGTCAGACTCTTCCTTGAGCACCGCCTTGGCAAAATCAAAGGCCAGCGGGACTTGGCCAAAGGCTGGGATGTACAGCCGAAGTCCCACGCCGACCGAGGCTCGGTACTGGTCAAACCCAGGGGAATCGTTGACGGTGCCGGAGTCGAGGAAGGCGACCCAGGTGACATACTTGTCGAAGAGCGGGAACTCCTGCTGCAGTCCCGCGAAGAAGAGGAAGGTGCCGCCCACCGGCTCGTCGTTTGGAGTGGTGGGTGCGTCGATGGACCCGGTCGACTTTGGGCTCACTGTCCGGAACCTGAATCCTCGGAGCGAGCGGCCACCCAGGTAATAGCGCTCATAGACCGGCACATCCGACGCGTCGGCGAACGCATGGCGTGCCTCGACCGTGGCGCGGAGGACGCTCCGGCGCCCCAGCAGGTCTTCGTCGATGGCGAGGAAGGTCACCAACCTGGCGCCCGCCTCCCAATAGGGGTAGTCACCCAGGAGGCCGTGGTATGCAGCCTCCAGTTCCACTTGCGAACCGCGCGTTGGCTGCAGGCGCGAGTCGGTCGTGGTTCGTTCGATGGCCATCGTGAGCGTGTCGATGACCGAGGGACCTCTGAACTCGTAGATCTCGATCGGCGTGCCCCCGTCAAAGTCGTAGAGCTCCACATGCTCGACCTGGTACCGCAGTCGGCCCAACCACACATCACCCAGGCGCCGGGACAGCGAGAGGTTGACCCCGTAGCGCTTCTCGTTGTAGTTGGCGACCGATTGGTAGTCACGCAGCCGGTAGAAGGTGCCAGCGCCACCGCCCCAGCGCGAGTCGAACAGCCGCGGGTCGGAGAAGTTGATCGAGTACTGCGAGACCTCGTTGCCGGGCTGCAGCGTGAGGTTGAAGGTCTGCCCGGCGCCACGGAAGGCCCGCGCAGTCACCAGTTCATTGAAGGACAGGGGCAGATCCGCGATGTCAAAGTTGCGCTGGACCAAGCTGAACATGCCAAACACGCCGGTGTCGGTGCCAATGCCGGCGCCAAAGTTGACGCTTCCCGTGTTCATTTCCTTGACTTCGACCAGCACATCCCGCACATTCGGGTCATTCGGGTCGGCCGGCTGGGGCGTGATCCGCACATCGCTGAAGAGGCGCAGCTCCCGCAACTTCTTCTCCGCATCTTCCAGTGCGCGCCCATCCAGCGGTCGGCCGGGCTGGACCGCCAACTCGCGGCGGATTACGTTGTCCTTCGTCAGCTCATTGCCCTGGATCTTGACCAGCCCGGCCGTCCACGCCCGACCAGGCCGAACGCGGAGCAACAAGTCGACCTCCGCCTCAGGACCGACGCGAATCCAATCGCCCTCCACCCGGGCGTCCACGAAGCCCATTTCTCCGTAGGCCCGGCGAATGTCGCCCTCGGATCGCTCCACGCCAATGGTGGAGAACACATCCCCGGGCCTCAACTGCATGAGGCCAAGCGCCTGCTCCGGACTGAAGACGGCCAGCGTCCTCGTCGTCGCGTTGGTCGCGAGGGCATCGGGCGGCACACCCTCGGGGGCGATCTTGGCCAAGCGAAGCGTGTACTGCCGGCCCTCGTCGATCACGAAGATCACCTTGGCTTCGGCGCCGTCGGGGCTGACCTCGACCCGACGGTCCACGCGCGCGTCGATGTAGCCGCGATCCTTGTAGAACTTCACGAGGGTGGCCACATCATCCGTGAGTTGCTCGTTATCCAGCTCCCCCTTGCGGAAGATGAAGATCCAGGTGGAGGTCTTGATCTGGTCCTCGAGCAGGTCGTCTCCGAAGACCTTGTTCCCCGTGAATTCCACCTCGCGGACGCGGACGCGGGGCCCCTCGATGACGCGGATAATGAGGATGCCCGTGTCCTGGAGCATCGTGTCGTCGATCCGGACTTCGGCGGAGTAGTAGCCCTGCTTGCGGTAGAGCTCGCGGACCTTTCGGATGCCGGCCTCCACGAGGAAGTCGTCGCGAGGCCCGCCGGGGAAGAGGCCGATCGCACCGACGATCTCCTGGTCGGGGATCACCCTGTTGCCGACGACCTGGATGTCGGCCACGATGGCCTGCTCGGTCAAGATGTAGGTGATGGCAACGCTCCCATCTGGGAGGAGTTCCGCGTCGGCCTCGACGGCGTCAAAGTGGCCCAGCCGATAGAGCGTCGCGATGTCCGCCCGGACGGTCGCCGCGTCGAACGGTTGCCCCGGCGCCGTGCGGAGGTTGTTGCGCACTTCCTGGGTTGAGACGCGCGCCAGCCCCTTGACGTTGATTTGCGCAATGGGTCGATCCTGGAGCGCCTCGTCACCGATGTCAATGCGCGCGGCGGCTGAGCACGACAGCGCCGGCGCGCTCGCCTCCAGCAGCCCCATGATCGACACAAGCACCAACACCGTGGCACACTCCCACGCACCACACCCGTGGCGGCGCAGTGGCGATCGGTTCGCGGCTGGCATCGCGCGAGAGGTTACAGCAGTACCACCGGGTCTGACGGATAAGATGGTCGGTTCATGACCGCCGCCGCCGATGTCGTCGCAACCACGCTGAAGCAGTCCCCGCTCAAGGGGTTTCACCAAGAGCATGGTGCCAAGATGGTGGGGTACGCCGGATGGGAAATGCCGTTGCTCTACACGGGCAGTGGGATCATCGAGGAACACCGCCACTGCCGGGCTGCGGTGGGCTTCTTTGATGTCTCCCACATGGGACGCATCCGGTTCACGGGGCGTCACGCGCGCCGCTTCCTGGACCATATCTGCACTCGCCAGGTGCTGGGGATGAGCAAGGGGCAGGTTCGCTACTCCCTCGTCTGCAACGAGCGCGGGGGATGCCTGGACGACGTCCTCGTCTACTGCCTCGACGAGGACCAGTACCTCATGGTCTGCAACGCGTCGAATCGAGCCAAGCTGAACGCCCACTTCGCCGCCGTGAAGGGCGACATGGTGTTCAAGATGGACGACCAGACGGAGTCCACGGCGATGGTCGCCGTGCAGGGCCCGAAGGCGATGGAGGTGGTGGGTGCGATGTCGCGCGAGATTCCCACGCTCAAGCGGTACCGCTTCGCCGAGAAAAACTTGCTCGTGATGAAGTTGCTGGTCTCCCGCACCGGTTACACCGGCGAGGACGGCGTGGAGATCATCCTCGGTGCGGGGATGGCCAAGGCGGCCCTCAACATGTTCCTCAAGCAGGGGAAGGGGGCCGACCAGCTGGTGAAGCCGTGCGGCCTCGGGTCGCGCGACTCGCTGCGACTGGAGGCCGGCATGCCGCTTTACGGCCACGAGATTGACGAGGAGACGGATCCGCTCTGTGCCGGACTCGGCTTCGCCGTAAAGCTGGACAAGGGGAGCGACGACGAGCGCGCTGGGAATTTCATCGGGCAACCCGCACTGCAAGCCATCGCTGCCCGCGGCGTGTCCAAGAAGTTGGTGGGACTTGTGCTGGAGGGTCGCCGGGCCGGTCGCCAGGGGATGCGTGTCCTGAAGGGTGGCCAGCCCACGGGGGTCGTGACCAGCGGCTGCTTGAGCCCAACCCTCGACACATCGATCGCCATGGCGTATGTGGCACCAGGTGATGCCACCGTAGGAACAGCACTCGAGGTGGAGTTCGCCCCGGGGAAGGTCACTTCTGCGACCGTCGTCCCGCTGCCGTTCTATAAGCCTGCGGCCTGATCCTCCTAGAACTCTCGCTGATCGCGCGCACCCGCCTCACCCGCGCCGGACATTAAAGTATCGAGAGACCTTGGAGTCTTCCATGCGCTTGCCCAGTTTCTTGAGGGCCTCCAATTCGATCTGGCGCACGCGCTCGCGGGTGAGGCCGACGACCTCGCCGATCTGTTTGAGCGTGAGCGGCTCATGTCCCTCCAACCCGAATCGCAGGCGCAGGACCCGAGCCTCCCGCTCGTCGATGGAGTCCAGGAGGTTCAAGATGACGGCCAGGTCTTCGTTCTGCGCGGTGGTTTCGGATGGATCGCGGTGGCGACTGTCGGAGACCATCTCGTCGATGCTCAGTCCCTCGCCATCTTCTCCCGCAGGGGTCTGGCTTGGCGCGTTGTACGCCTTGACGGCGCGCCGGACGATGGCCAATTTCCGCAGCGGGATGCTCATCTCCTCGGAGAGCTCCTGCATCGTGGGGGCGCGCTGCTGGAGCTCCCTGAGCTTCTTGGTCGCCTGCTTCCAGCGCACGATCAGGTCCACCATGTACGCCGGGATGTGGATGGGCTGCACGGCGTTGATCAACTGCCGCTTGATGGCCTGCTTGATCCACCAGGAGGCGTAGGTGGAAAAGCGAGCGCCCTGCGCCGGGTCAAAGCCCTCGACGGCGCGGATGAGGCCGATGTTGCCCTCGTTGATCAGGTCGGCCAGCGGGAGCCCTCGGTGGGAGTAGTTCTTGCAAATCGCGATGACCAAACGCAGGTTGGCGCGGATCATGCGCTCCTTTGCCTGAGGGCACCCATCGTTCACGATCGACCACCCAAGCACCTTTTCCTCATCGATGGTGAGGAGCTTTTCGTGCTGGATCGCCTTGAGATAAGGCTGGAGATCGTTGGCGGCGAGACTTCTGCTGAACATCCTCACACCACTCGCGAGTCGCGCGGAAGGGCCAACCGAAGCCCCCCCTGACCGTGGACTGTCCATCGTAACCCAACGGGCGGGCTGATCGGGCCCACCCACTGCGAGATTGTGATTTGGAGGGCTGGAGGGACCTTGGGAGGTACGATTCCACAAGCTATGCACGATTTGACCAGAATGATGCAGGAGTGGCCTTGGGATGCCTCAGGACCGCGCGTTCGAGAGGTCTCGCTCCCGGGGGGGCGCAGCGTTCTGCAGGTCAGGGTGGAGTTAGGAATCCTCCAGATGGAGACGGTCGGCCGCCCGGACGGCGTCCGCGTGGAGGGGGCGGAGAGCCTCTGCCACCACCTCGCCGCCCGGGAGTCCGACGAGCCGCTGACCCCAGACCAGATCGACGCCCTCCGCGCAGAGTGCATCCTCTACCAGCAGCGCGCAGCCGCATTCTCGGCCATCGGGCGACCCGCCGATGCCGCCCGCGACTGCCACCGCAATGTTGAGGTGGTGGATTTGGTCCGCAAGCGCGCTGGACGACCCCAGGACCGGGCGATGTTTGAGCAGCTTCGGATTCCGTTCGTGCTGATGCGCGCACGCAGCGCTTCGGCTGCCGCGGTCCGAGCCGGGGATGGTCGAGCGGCGGTCGCCGCACTGGACCACGGGCTGGTCGAACTTCGGGAGTCGTTCTCGCTCATGGGCATGTCCCAACGATTCGATTCCTCGCCTGAGGCGGCCATCCTCCGGTCGATGCGTGAACTGCTCACGCCCAAGCTGCCGTCGTCGCAGCGGGCTGAATTGGAAGATCGACTGAAGCGTGCCGTGGCCTCGGAGAATTACGAGCTCGCGGCGATCCTCCGCAACGAAATCCGCCACATGGGCGATTCGCTCACGCACGAATAGGCGCGTGGCACAAGGTCAATCGATCTCCAAGGGGTCGTCGTCACGCGTGCCAAAGATCAGCGTGTCCAGGCTCAGATAGCCAGGTCCCTGGGCGACGACCAGCAGGCAGAGCGCCGCAGCGCTCAAGTGCACCAGCGTGAGCAGGCGATCGGCATCAGCGAACTGCGCCATCGTGCGCAGCGCTTCCGGAGTGATGTCGTTGGGGAGATACAGAACTCCCAGGATCAAGAGGAACGCGACGCTGACGACGCGGCTGAGGAATCCAATCAAGATCAGAACCCCGCCAACCAGCTGGGTTCCGGCGATGACCCGTGCCAGTGGCACCTCCGGCCCGATGTGCCGCTCGTGCAGCACCAGCGCCAGCTCCAGGTAGGTGCTTCCGGCGCTGGAGCCATCCTCGGCCACATCCAGGCTGATCCCCAGCGACTGGGTCAGGATCTGAGTGGCTTCGGGATCGAACCGACTGGATCCTGCGAGGGCGCTCCACCCCAGGGGAAGGAAGGCCAGGCAGAGGACCACGCGAGCCACGAACGGGGCGAGGCTCTGCGCCACGCCTGATAAGAATCCAATGACACCTCGTCCACGCCTGCTCATCGTGTGCGTCAGTGTAGATTGCCACGCGAGTCAGCCACCCGACGCGGGCGTGGCGGAATTGGCAGACGCACGGGATTTAGGTTCCCGTGGGCCTCACAGCCCGTGCAGGTTCAAGTCCTGTCGCCCGCATGTCACGCGCCCTGAGCCCCGTATGAACGAGTCCAAACCCGCGCCAACCCACCCGCTGCTTGAGTGGAGCCCGGGATCATGGCGCGACCGGTCGGCACTCCAGCAGCCGGCGTGGCCAGACTTGCAGGCCCTCGCGGCGGCGCAGGAGGAGCTGGCGTTGCTTCCGCCGCTGGTCACCAGCTGGGAGATCGAGGCGCTGAAGGAGAATCTGTGGCTGGCCGGCCGGGGCGACGCCTTCGTCCTCCAGGCTGGTGACTGCGCCGAGAGTTTTGCCGACTGTCGGCCGGGGCGCATCACGGACATGCTGAAGGTCCTGCTGCAGGTGAGCCTCATCTTGGTGCACGGCGGCGGGCGGCCGGTCGTGCGCATTGGTCGAATCGCAGGGCAGTACGCCAAGCCCCGAAGCCAGGACTTGGAGACGAGGGGAGAGGAGACGCACCCGGCCTACCGGGGGGACAATGTCAATTGTCCCAACTTTGATGCGGCGTCGAGGACACCCGACCCGACGCTGCTCCTCCGGGGGCATGAACGAGCGGCGCTCACGCTGAACTTCGTCCGCGCCTTGGCAGGCGGCGGATTCGCAGACTTGCACCACGCCGAGACCTGGGACCTGGCCTTCGTGGGTGACTCGGAACTCGCGGGCGAATACCACAAGATCGTCCATGAAGTGCAGGAGGGGCTCCGATTCATGGAGATCGTCGCGGGTCGATCCATCCGCGAATTCGCGCAAGTGGACATCTGGACCAGCCATGAATGCCTTGTCCTCCCCTTGGAACAGGCGCTCACGCGTCGCGTGCCCAGGCGCGACGGTTGGTACAACCTCTCGACCCACCTGCCGTGGCTTGGCATCCGCACCGCCGCGCAGGAAGGCGCGCATGCCGAGTACGCGCGAGGGATCTGCAACCCCATTGGCATCAAGGTGGGGACATCGACCAATCCGGCAGCGCTTCGTCGCCTGGTGGAGTTCCTGAACCCCGGATCCGAGCGAGGTCGCGTCGTCCTCATCCACCGGTTTGGCGCCGAGGGGATCGAGCAGGGGCTTCCGCCAGTGATCGCCGCGATGGAAGGGCTTCAGGCAGCGCCGGTGTGGCTTTGCGATCCGATGCACGGAAACACACGGAGTGTCTCGATTCCGGGCCGTGGGGCAGGTGAGTCAGTCAAGACGCGCCACTTTGACGATGTGGTGGCCGAATCCGAGGCCGCCATGGCCATCCACGCCAGGATCGGTGTTCCGCTGGGCGGGGTCCACTTGGAATTGACCGGCGAGGATGTCACGGAGTGCACCGGTGGCGCGCGACAATTGTCGCCCAAGGACCTCGCGCGCGCATACCGCACGCATGTGGACCCGCGCCTCAACGCCGAGCAGGCGCTGGAATTGGCGATGCGACTCTCTCGTCGCATGCGTGCGGCGCGAGGCGTGTGACGCGAGTACATTCCCGCACCCATGGCGCGAGTTCGACGACCAGTGGTGATCACCGGGACCGGCACCGCCTGCGGGTTTGGCGTGGGCACTGACGCACTGTGGTCGGGCCTCTGCGAGGGTCGGTCAGCGATCGGCCCCGTGCGGGCGTTTGACGCCTCGGGATTCCGGTGCACGCAGGCTGCGGAGGTCCCCGAGGGTTTTGACATCCGGCAGCTGGTCCCCAAGAGCTACCGCAAGGCCACCAAGGTGATGGCGCGGGACATCGAGTTGGCTGTGGCCGCGGCCGACGCTGCCGTGAGGGAGGCCGGACTGGTTACCAAGGGCATCGCCGAGGGCGAAGCGCCCACCATTCCACCAAACCGATTCGGCTGCCACATCGGCGCGGGGCTCATCGCATGCGACGTGGACGAATTGACGGCGGCACTGGTGACGGCGAAGTCGGCATCGGGCGCATTCGACAGCGGGGCCTGGGGCCACACGGGGATGACCAACCTCACGCCGCTGTGGCTGCTCAAGTACCTCCCCAACATGTTGTCGTGCCATGTCACGATCATCCACGACTGCCAGGGACCCTCCAACACGATCACCTGCGCTGAGGCATCGGGTCTCCTGAGCATGGGAGAATCAATGCGCACGATCGAACGTGGCGCGGCGGATGCCTGCCTCGCCGGCGGCGCCGAGAGCAAGATCAACCCCATGGGCCTCCTCCGGCAGCAGTTTGCCGACCGACTCTGTGCGTTGCCGCCGGAGGCGTCCGCGAGCAGCGCCGTGCGTCCCTATGCCTCTGACGCAGACGGCAGCATCCTGGGTGAGGGCGGCGGGCTGGTCATCCTGGAGGCGGAGGAGTCGGCTCGTGCGCGTGGAGCGACGATTCGCGCGCGGGTGGCCGGGTTTGCCGCGGGGCAGTGCTCGTGCGACGACACGGTGGGTGTGGACCTGAGCGCTGCTGGCGAAGACATCGCTGCCACGATGCTGGCAGCACTGCGGGATGCCGGGCTGGAATCCTCGGCGATGGACGCGATCGTCCCGATGGCGTCCGGGATTCCGTCCACCGACGCGGCGGAACGAGCGGCGTTCGCGGCGGTGTTTGGCGAGCGGGCGACCACGATTCCGATCGTCACGATGATGGGCGCCATCGGCAACTGTGGTGCCGGGGTTGGCGCGCTGCAACTGGCGGTGGCGGTCCGATGCCTGGAGCACCAGTTACTTCCCGCGCGGCTTGGTGGGCCGGAGGCGGGGGGCTTGCAGGCGCACGCCGCACCCTCCAGCGCCGCAGCGCTTGGGCATCTGATGGTGGTGAGCGCTGGGCTTGGGGGGCAAGTGGCGGTCGTGATCCTGGGGAGGGCAGCATGAGCGCCGCACCTCGGATCGTGGTGACCGGCATGGGGTGGATCACCCCGCTGGGGAACGACATCGACACCGTCTGGAACCGGATGATGGCCTCTGATTCCGGCATGGCGCCGATCACCCGCTTTGACGCCCGCACCTTCCCAACGACCTTTGCCGCAGAAGTGCGGGAGCCGTCCATCGCGCCGTTTGTGCAGGACCTGTCCGTGCACGCGACTGCGGGTCTGAACTCCATGTTCGCGCTGGGCGCCGCCGCGCAGGCATGGAAGATGGCTGGGTTCGCGAAGACGCGTCCTGCGGATGCGCGCCGGGTTGGTCTGTACCTGGGCGCGGGCGAGGGGGTGCTGGACACGATCAACTTCTTCGAGACCAACATGGCCTCGTGGGACGCCGCGACCCAACGGTGCGACGGCCGCCGCTGGATCGAGGCAGCCGCGGGGCGCCTCTCCGCAACGAAGGAGATCGAGCAGGAGCCCAACATGCCGTTGGCGCACATCGCGCGCGAGCTGGGCATCAAGGGCCCCGCCTTCAACTGCCTCACGGCGTGCGCGGCCAGCACCCAGGCGATCGGCGAGGCGTACAGCATCATCCAGCGCGGCGACGCGGATGTGATGGTGGCCGGCGGCACGCACACGATGATCCACCCGCTTGGCGTGACGGGCTTCAACCGACTCACCGCGCTCAGCACTTTCAAGGGCGACCCGACGAAGGCATCGCGTCCCTTCGCCATCGACCGCGATGGGTTCGTGATGGGAGAGGGCTCTGGCATGATCGTGCTGGAAACTCTTGAACACGCGCTCGCGCGTGGCGCTCGCCCCATCGCCGAGGTGGCGGGCTACGGATCCAGCGCCGACGCCTTCCGAATCACCGACATCCAGCCCGAAGGTCGCGGCGCCGCAGCCGCGATGCTGCAGGCACTGGCGCAGGCCGGGATCGACCCGCACCAGTTGCGAGAGGATGGCCGCGCGCCGATCGACTACATCTCGGCCCACGGCACCGGCACCAAGGAGAACGACTCCATCGAGACGGTCGCGGTCAAGCGCGTGTTTGGCGAACTTGCGCCCAAGATCCCCATGAGTTCGATCAAGGGCATGATGGGTCACCTGATCGCCGCCGCCGGTGCGGTGGAGTTCATGACCTGCGTGCTGGCGATCCAGCGCGGCATGCTCCCGCCCACCATCAATCACGCTCGGCCCGATCCTGAACTGGACCTGGACTATGTGCCCAACCGGGCGCGCTCCGCCCCGGTCGACATTTGCCTGAGCAATTCGTTTGGCTTTGGTGGGCAAAACGACACCGTGGTGGTGCGGCGATTCAAGGATTGACCATGCGCCGCTGGAGAGTGGCTGCGGGTGTCGGTACGGCAACTCTCTCAGTGGTGATCGTGGTGGTGGCAGTACGAATCTCCGAGACTCCAGCGTGGGCGATTCGGGCGGCGGTCGATTGCGCAAGCGGCAGGGACGGCGAGGCCGAGAGTCGGTCGCACCGCGCGGGCCGACTCCTGGAATCGAACATCGTCTCGGAGATCCACCGCATTCGTCCGACGGATGGGCCTTGGCAACTCTCGATCCCGTTGGGGGAAGCGCAGGCATGGCTGGATTGCCGGCTCCCCGAGTGGCTCGCGCACGGCGATGCAGACCTGGAACTGGATCTCCCGAATGGGCTGCGCCTGGGAAGCGCTGGGAGCGACAGCGGGTCCGGCGACGGGCTAGTCATCGGTGCGCCGCAGGGCGGAGTGTTTGCCACACTGGTGGTGGGGTTCTCGCGGACTCCGGCAGGGTGGGAAGCCATCCCGCGTTCAGCCCTTGTGGGATCACAGGCGGTTCCAGTTCGTGTGCTTGGGTGGATGGGGTGGATGCCCGAGGTCGTGAGCCTCCCAAGCCTGATCGAGCTGGGAGATGGTCGTGTCGTGGAGGTGGATTCGATCTCGGTCCAAGCCACCTCCTTGGTTCTTGACCTGCGCACGCGGGCCGCTCCCGGTTGAGGATGGCGCGCGATTTCAATCAAGAGATCGCGATGGTCCTCCTCGCAGATTCCTCGCAGGAGCCTCGGTACCTCCTCGGGGTTCCCCGGGCTATATTCCCCGACCCATGCCTGCGCTGACGATCAACGGCAAGACCTGCTCCTTCCAGAAGGGGCAGTCGATCTTGCAGGTGGCGATTGAGTCGAACATCAAGATCCCGCAGTACTGCTACCACCCGTCGCTGTCGGTCCCGGGCAACTGCCGCATCTGCCTGGCCGAGGTCTGGCACCCCAATCCAAAGACTGGCGCGCTGGAGAGCATGGGGAAGCTGGTGCCGACCTGCCACACGCCGGCCAATGACGACATGGTGGTGTACACGGACAGCCCCAAGGCCGTCGCGAACCAGAAGCAGGTCATGGAGTACCTGCTCATCAACCACCCCGTGGATTGCCCCGTCTGCGACCAGGCGGGCGAGTGCGACCTGCAGGACTACTCGTACCAGTACGGCCGTGGCGAGTCGCGCTTCCAGGAAGACAAGATCAAGCAGCCCAAGAAGGATATAGGCCCCAACATCCTCCTCTACAGCGACCGCTGCATCATGTGCACGCGGTGCGTTCGGTTCACGCGAGAGGTCACGCAGACGGCCGAGCTGATGGTGGACGGCCGCGGCGGGACCGAGTCGATCGATGTGTTTCCCGGGATGGCGCTGGACAACGAGCTGGCCAGCAACGTGATCGACCTCTGCCCCGTCGGCGCGCTTCTGGACAAGGACTTCCTGTTCCAGCAGCGCGTCTGGTTCCTCAAGAAGGCCGCCAGCATCGACGGCATCACCGCCAGCGGCGACAACATTTCCGTGGAGCACAACGAGGGGCGCGTCTACCGGATCAAGCCCCGCACGAACATGGAGGTGAACCAATGGTGGATCACTGACGAGGTGCGGTACGGGTGGAAGTTCGTGCACGCCGAGGATCGACTCTCGATTCCGGCCATTCGCGGACGCGAGGCGTTTGGTCGCGATCACGCGGGCGAGGCGTGGCTCCAGGCGCTGAACGCCGCACGCCAGCTCCTGGTCGATGGCGCCTCCGCGGGCCGCCTGGGCCTCCTCGTGAGCCCGATGCTGTCGTGCGAGGAGGCCTATCTCCTCGCGCACGTTGTCCTGGGGATCGATCCCAACGCAGTGCTCGCCGTGGGGCCCGTGCCCGTTCGGGGCGAAGACAAGACCTTCCCAAACGGGTTCAAGGTGCTCTCCGAGAAGGCGCCCAACGCGCGCGGCGTGCGCCGGGTCCTCGAGGCGGTCGCCGCCTCGTTCCCCGCTCGCACCGTGGTCAAGATCGTGGACGCCGCCGGGTTTGCGGGAGCCCTTCGCGCCGACGTGGTGAAGGCATCGTTGGTCACCGGCAACTATCCCAGCGCGTGGGTGACCGCCGACATGGCGCAGGCGGTGGCGTCGGCTCCGTTCGTGCTCCTGGACACGCTCCCCAATGCCTTGACCGGAAGCGCGTCGGTGCTGCTGCCGGTGACGACGTGGGTGGAGAAGTCCGGGACCTTCGTCAACGCCAAGGACCGCGCCCAGCACTTTTCCCAAGCGATCTCCCCGATCGACTTTGCACGGAGCGAGGGTCAGGTGGCGATCGACTTGGACGCGATCCACCGCCACGCGAAGACGCACACCTTTGATGTGGAAGCCATTCGCACCGAGATGGCCACCACCAAGGGATTGGAGTGGTGCGACGGCGGCATCCATCGCCCCAGTGCGCCCTCCACGATCGAGTCGGACATGGTTTTGGTCGAATTGTGAGCAAGGCGCCCGCGCCGAGTAGTGAGGCGAGTTCGATCCGGGCAGAAGTGTGGCGACAGGCGTGGCCGACGGTCGTGGCGATGACCTCGTACACCGTCATGCAGTTTATCGACAGCATAATGTTGGCGCGGATCAGCCCCGAAGCGGTCGCCGCGCAGGGGAACGGCGGCGTCTGGGTCTGGACCGCGGTCGCGGCGATGTACGGCATCGTCACGCTGGTGAACACCTTCGCGTCCCAAAACATGGGTGCAGGTCGACCCCGTGAGGCCGCGAAGTACGCATGGGCGGGCGTGTGGGTCTCCATCGCGTGCGCCGCCGGTGTCATCCTGCCGTGGGGGTTCTTTCTCCCGACGCTTTTTGGAGCACTCGGCCACGAACCGTCTTTGGTCGGGATGGAAGTGGCGTATGGGCAGGTCCTCTGCTTTGGCGCCGTGTTGACGCTGAGTTCCAAGGCCATCAGTGGGTTCTTCTTCGGGATTCACTGGCCCAAGGTGATCGCCGTGAGCGCGATCCTGGGAAACATCGCCAACCTCCTGGGGAACTACGCGCTCATCTATGGCCCCGACGGCATCCCCGAGTGGGGACTCCCTGGAATCCCGTTCGCGCCGCGCCTTGAAGTGACCGGCGCGGCGATCGGGACGCTCTTCGGGACCGGCGTGGAGCTGCTGATTCCGTTGGCAGTGTTGCTGCGCCCGCGATTCAATCACGAGTTTCACTTCTGGGCCGCGTGGAAGCCATCGTGGGGGCCGATCAAGGACTTGTTGCGGCTGGGCTGGGCACCGGCGCTCCAGAATGCCAACGAGATGCTGGCGTGGGCGATCTTCATGTCAGTGCTGGTGGGGAAGTTCGGAACGATCGACCTGGCCGCCGGGTGGGCGACCCTGCGCTACATGCACTTGTCGTTCATGCCGGCCATCGGGTTCAGCGTCGCTTGCTCGTCGCTTGTGGGAAAGGCCATCGGTGCCGGCGACAAGGATCGAGCCACCAAGTTCGCCCGGGTGACCGTCCGAATGGCCTTGGTCTACATGACCTGCTGGGGCGTGGCGATGATCCTCTTCCGGCGTCCGATGATGGAGGTCTTTGCAAGCGCTCCAGGCGAAGATCCCATCGCCCTTGCCCGGATGATCGATGTCGGCTCCACGATCATGGTCTGCGCCGCGCTGTTCCAGTTCTTTGACGCCATCGGCATCGTCTACAGCGGTGCGTTGAGGGGTGCGGGGGACACGATCTGGCCCGCCGCGCTCACCGTCATCCTCTCGTGGTCGATGATCATCGGGGTCGGTGGCGCCTTGGCCCATTGGTGTCCGCAGTGGGGATCCCTTGGCCCGTGGATTGGCGCCAGCATCTACATTTCTGTTCTCGGCTTGGTCCTGGGATTGCGGTTTGAGTCCAATCGATGGAGGTCGATCAACGTGCTGGCGTCCAGCACTCCGCCGGGCGGGGACTGAGCGCGGCTCAAGCAGGACTTGGGGAGATCCGGGCGATTGCTACGATCCAGTTTTGAATCCCTCCCCATGACCAACCCGCCCACGCTTGAGACTCCATCATCAGAAGTGGTCGCGGCACTGGCCAGTGCCGAATCGCTGGAGCGGAGCGCGAAGTTTGACGCCGCCATCTCCACGCTGGAAGCGGTGCTGACTGCGGGCTCGCGCCATCCCGCCGTTCTCCTGAAGCTGGCGTATCTCCTGGACATCCACGGGGACGATGCCGCCGCAAACGCCGTGTACGAGGAGATAGTGCACTTGCCCCATCCGCCGGTGCGGGCGCTCATCAACCAGGCGATCCGCTTCGAGGACGGCGGGGAGTACCGCCGGGCACGCCGCTGCCTGGAACGCGTGCTCTCGGTGGATCCTTCCAACCAGCGGGCCCGGCTGTACCTGCGCAATGTGCAAGGCGGCGAGGGAGCACAGGTCTTCGAGCCCAAGGACGAGGGCGATCCGCAACGCAACGCGCTCTTTGATGTGCCGGTCACCGACATCGACCTCTCACTCCGTGCTCGGAATTGCCTGCGAAAGATGAACATCCGCACGCTTGGCGACTTGGTCCGCGTGACCGAGGCGGAACTCCTCGCGTACCGAAATTTCGGCGACCAGTCGCTGGATGAAATCAAGCGCGCACTCTCGCAAAAGGACCTGTCGCTTGGCCAGAGCGCCGCCGAGAAGCGATTCCAGGGGACCACCGATGACCCGCACTTCGCCGCATTGGAGGTACGTGTGGGACGCGCTGTGCTGGACACCCCGCTCTCCTCGATTTCACTATCCGTGCGGGCCCGGCGCGCGACGGCGCACCTAGGCCTGCGCTCGGTAGGCGAGTTGGCGATGTGCACGGAGGCGGAACTCATGGGCATCAAGAACTTCGGTACGACGAGCCTGGATGAGCTCCGCAACCTGCTCACCGAGCGGGGCCTGGACTTCCGCCCCCTGGATGGGTGATGCCGGCGCGGTCATTCCATCTCGTCCGCCGATGGGTTGCATCGGGCATCGTCGCGGCCTTGGCCCTGGCTTCCTTGGCGACCCTCGTGGGTCCCAGTGGCTGTGCGGGACCGTTGGACCAATCATCGACGACCTCCACTCCAGCTGAGGGTGTGGTGTTGGCTGGAGGCGAGCCCGGCACCGCGATGGAGAGGGCCACCACAGCGGTCAAGCCCAGCAACGCCACGGCGTCCCGACCACGCCCGGTGCCGCCGCGCGAGGAGCCCACGGTGCGTGTGCTGGTTGGAGTCTCGCCCGGCATGGAAGGCGTCAGCCTCGACCACCCGCAACACTTCCTCTGGCTGGCGCAGCGCGGGACGGGGCGGTCGGCGACCGTGTCGTCGCCACTCACCGTGCGCCTCCAGGCCGGCGAGTGGGTGGCGACGGAGGAGCGACGCCCGAACGGTGGCGGTGACGGAAGGATCGTGTTTCCCGCGGACCGGCCGTTGGAGGTGCACCCCCTGGCGGATGCCAAGCCGGTCGTGGTCTGGGGCAGGACCAGCTTCCCCGGCTCGCTGGTCCTCCACGAGGATCAAGGTCGTGTCGAGGTCGTCGTCCACGTTGGTCTGGAGTCGTACCTGCCTGGCGTGCTGGCCAAGGAGTTGTTCCCCGGGTGGCATGCAGAGGCGTACCGGGCGCAGGCCGTCGCGGCGCGCTCGTACTCGCTGGTGGAGATGGATCGATGGCACGACCGGCGGCACTACGACATGGTCGCCGGCGAGCGCAACCAGGCGTGGATTGGCGAGACGACGCGCCCGCAGGCGCTCTCCGGCGTGAAGTCGACCGAGGGTCAGGTCCTCACCTTCGACGGAGCCGTCGTGCCGGGCTACTACTCATCGTGCTGCGGTGGTGTTGGGGCCAATGTGGGCGACTCCGTCAACAGCAACCCATTCCATGACATCGCGCCGCTGCAGTCGGGGAACCACGGCCCGCGCACCGGAGCGGCGTGCTGTGAGTCGGCCAGCGTCCGCACCTGGTCCGTGGAATTGGGGGAGACGGACATGCGCAACCGGCTCCGGGAGTGGGGGCGCGAGCGGAAGCGCCCCGACATCGTCGCGCTGGGTCGCATCATCGTGATCGAGCGGTCTCGCGAGAACGCGTCGGGCCGCGCGGTCCAGTACACCATCGAGGACGCCGGTGGCGTGCGGTTCACGATCGACGCGGAAGAGTTCCGAAGGGCACTCAACGCGTACGGGCCCTCCGGCGGGCGGAGCATCCGCAGCGGTGACTTCCTGGCCGGTCGCACCCGAGGCGGCAGCTGGAGGCTGGAGGGTCGCGGCTTTGGGCATGGCTGCGGCCTCTGCCAGTACGGCGCGCAGGGCATGGCGATGGAGGGAGCCACGGCCTCTCACATCTTGCAGCGCTACTACCCCGGCGCGTCGTTGACGGAGGCGTGGTAGGCGTGTTCACCGGGCTCATCCGGGCACGCGGCGTGGTCTCCACTGTGGAGCGGCGTGGCGGCTCGATGCTGCTGGCGATTCGACAAGTGCCGACCGACGGGATCCTCCACGGGACACGCGTGGGCGACTCGATCGCCATCGATGGATGCTGCCTCACGGCCACCTCCGTTGGCGCGGAACTCTGCTTTGATGTGATCGAGCAGACGATCGCGCTCACGACGCTGGGGTCAATGGCGCCTGGGCGATGCGTTCATCTGGAGCCTGCCCTGAGGATGGGCGATCCGCTTGGAGGACATCTGGTCCAGGGACATGTGGACGGGCGGGCTCGCGTGCACTTTGCCGGGGAGCGCAACGGTTTTCGCCTGGTGGTGGAGGTACCGGAGCGTTGTCGGGCCTGGATGTTGCCACAGGGCTCCGTGGCGATCAACGGCGTGAGCCTCACCATCGCGGAGGCAGACCCCGCGGCGGGACGTTTCGGCGTGGCGCTGATCCCGGAGACGCTTCGGGCCACCAACCTTGGTCAGCTTGTCGCGGGTGACGACGTCAACCTGGAGTGTGACCAGTTGGCCAAGGTCATTCACGCGCGCCTGGCGCAAGCGATCCCCGCTTCGCCACCACCATCGTGACATCGTCGATCAGGGGGAGGGGACCCTTCGCTCGATCAATCTCACTGTCCACGGACGCGACCACCGAAGCGGCATCGCCAGCCTTGACCGCCTCGGCGAAGAGTTCGAGGTAGCGGTCAGTCGGGAGGAGCGCTCCGGGAATCGTGGGATGGGCCTGCGGATAGAGGTGTTCAAAGCCATCGGTGTACAGAAGGAGCCCCTCGCCGGGGCCGATCGTGACTTCGCACGGCTCGAATTCGGCCTCCTCCAAGATCCCGAGAATCGGTCCAGAGCTGGGAATGGGGTCCAGCGCGCCATCGACTCCCACTCGAAACACGGGTGGATGGCCCGCGGTGGCCACTCGCGTGAGGCCGGTCCGGAGATCGATGAGCGCGTAGGCCGCGGTCGCGAAACGGGCATTGCGCCCGGTGTGGGCCACCATTTCGCGGTTCAGGAGGTCGAGTGACTCGGCGGGAGAATAAAGTCGATACGAACCTGGCTCGATTCGCTTGATGGGCATCGCACGCGCCAGCACCAGGGTGAGCAGCGCGGCGGGGACCCCGTGCCCGACCGCGTCGAGGACGAAGACCGCCAGGTGGTGTTCGTCAGCCCGGAAAGCGTTGTAGATGTCGCCGGACACATAGCTGGCGGGACGCCAGAGGGCACCGACCTGCCAGTCTCCCACTCGCGGAAGCGTGCGGGGCAGGAACTCCCGCTGCACGCTGGCGGCCAGCACCAGTTCGTCTTGCAGTCGGGTCATCTCGGTCTTGAGGGGCGCATCCTGCCGAGTGGCGCGAGCGACTTGGTCGGACAAGTCATCGATGGTCGCCTGCCGTGCCACCAAGCCGCGAAGGAAACCCGCGACGGACTCAGGCCGGGCATCGGCGCCGGTCGCCAGGACTCCGTCGGGGAGCCCCCCGGCATCCGCGATGGCCACGACGGGCAGATTGGCGGATCGTGCGTCCTCGCACATCGCCAGCTGTTCGCGCGTGCGGGGCACTCCGACGAAGATGAGTACCGCCCTGGACCCAGCCCCGCTCCACGCTCCCGCTCCAAGGTCCGCTGCCCCGGGTGAGGAGGTCACGAAGTCGGCCAGCTGCCCAAGCTTCTGCGCCACCTGTGACGCGAGTGCGGCGTCCTCGCCCTGGACGATCGCGTGGATGGCCTTCATGTCAAGAGGCAGCTGAGCGGCGACGGTCATCGAGTGAGTCTAAGGGAGTACCCGGATGCCATCTTGTCGGACGGCGAGGCTCTCCGAGAGTCGGGGTGGGGCACAGGCATCGAGCCACGCGTCGATGGTGGCCCCGTGGACATCGTGCCAGAGCCCCAGCGCGCGACCTGCGCGGCCGCGGAGTTCGTCCGCCGAGACGCCGCTCCCGCGAATCGCCGCGAGCGCTGCGGCACCCGAACGCTTGGCCAGCCGCTGGCCAGCCTCGTCCAGGACCACGGGGACATGCCACCAGCGCGGCGGCGTCCGACCAAGCCGCTGGTGGATCGTCGCCTGCAGGGACGACGAGGGCAGCAGGTCGGCGCCGCGCACCACATCCGTGACCTCGTCATCGCCGTCGTCGATGGTGACCGCCGCCTGGTAGCTGGGATATCCATCGCGCGTCCACACGATGGGGTCGCCCCACATCGCCACCGAATCAATCGTGTGGTCTCCAAGGAAGCCGTCGTGGACCGTGGCTGGCGCGGCGTCGTTGCGCATGCGCCACGGTCCGATGGATGGTTCAAACCCGCTGGCGCGTGGCAGCGGGCGGAGCGAGGCATCGAAGCGGAGGGATTCGTCTCCGGCGTGCGGCGCCACGATGCCCGAGGCCTGGCGCAGCTCCCTCCGAGTGTGCGGCGCGTGGAAGACCTCACCCTGCTGAGCGAGCTGGCGCATGACCTGGATGTGTCGATCCCGACGGCACGACTGCCGCGGTCGTTCTTCATCCCAGTCCATCCCGAGCCATCGCAGCTCGTCGCGCGCGGCCTGCGCGAGCGCATCGGTGCAGCGCGAGGCATCGATGTCCTCGATCCGAAGGATGACACGCCAGCCCTGGTTTCGGGCCAGTCCCCACGCCACCAAGAACGAGACCGCATGGCCAAGGTGGAGAGCCCCGCTCGGAGTTGGCGCCAGGCGCGTGCAGCGGGACGGGGTTGACACTCGCGGTGCTTATACTTGCTGCGATGCAGGCCATGGACGCAGCAAGCGTCGACGCTCGGTTGGCGTCGAGTGCGCAGGGAGCCGATTGGAGCCGGATCGGCGACGCGCTCCAGCGCGTCTATGCGTTCGCGGACTTCAATGCGGCAATGGCCTTCGTGAACCGCGTCGCGGCGCATGCGGAGTCGGTCCAGCACCACCCGGACATCCTCATCCGGTACTCCAAGGTGACGCTGACGCTGTCCACCCACGACGCCGGCGGGATCACGGAGAAGGACTTCGACTTCATCCAGTCGGCGGATGCGCTGGCTGCGGCTGCTCGTTCCGCGTCCGCTCCCTCGGCCTGACTCAGGCCGATCCGGGCAGTCGCGCCGTCGCGTCCGCAAAGGCCTCCCGCAGGAGGGATGCGCGCTCCAGCAGCTCGGCCTCCGCACCATGGCCTGACGCGGGTCGCTCCAGGGCCAGGTGCTCTGGCTGCACGCGCAACATGAGCGAACGCAGTGCAGCCTGCGTGATGCCACCAATGACCCCGAGGCACACGCCGTGCCGAATCCGACCCAGCTTTCGCATCGCTTCCTCTCGCGGCATCAAGTGGGCTGACTGCAGCGCGGAGAGATCCCGGGAGGCGCGATCCAGCGCGCGCCATCGATGGCCCGCAAGGTAGGCCCGTCGCGCCGCACGCTCCCACTCAACCAGTTCCGGGACGATGACCGTGGCAAACTCGTGCGCGATCTCCTGGGCGCTCCGGCCGAGCGTGACATGGTTGCTCACTTGGTACAGGTCAGCCTCGTTTGCCGTGCCTTCGCCGCGGAACCCGCGGATGGCCAGCCGAAGTTCCTTGGCTGCGGCCTCCAGCCGCTTGAGCTGCTTGCCAAGCACCATGGCGGGGAGATGGAGCATGACGCTCACGCGGAGGCCAGTCCCGACATTCGTGGGGCACGCGGTGAGGTATCCCCAGCGCGAGTGGAAGGAGAAGGGGAGGTGCTCGCCGAGCGCCCGCTCCGCTGCCATCGCCCCCTCCAGCGACTCTTCGACTTGGAGTCCCGGGCGGACGGCTTGCACGCGGACATGGTCTTCCTCGTTCACCAGGATGGCCAGGTCGCCGTGATCCGAGAGGGCCATCCCGCGAGGGTGGTGGGACGATGCGAAGTGTTCGCCGACCAGCCCCCGCTCCACCAAGAGCGCTCGCTCTGATGCCGTCAGCGTTGCCACGCTGATCCAAGTCAATTCCCTCAGCGCCTTGGACCGACCGATCGCGCGCTCCACGGACTGCACCGCCTCGGTGGCCTGGATCTGGCTGGCACGGCCGGTGAAGGAGACTTCCTGGAGGTTGCGCGCCAAGCGGACCCTGGTGGAAATGACCACGTCCGAGTCTGGGCCGTCGCCACCCGTCCAGATACTTGGCGTCACCAACTTCACGAGGTGGACTCCGATGCGCCGCCGGTGCCGGAGGACGGTTCACCAACGGCGGGTCGAGCCTCGGCCAGGTCCGCCAACTGGTCTCGCAACCGCGCGGCGCGCTCGTACTGCTCCGCGGTGACAGCGGCCTCCAGCTCTCGCACCAGGCGCGCGCGGGTCAATCGATGCGCCTCATCCACGGACGCATGCGCGGGCGACTCGCCATGGTGGGCCGTCGCCCCGCCCTGTGTGGCGATGATGGCCGCTTCCAGGGCCTCTCCGAGTGCGTCGTAGCAGTGGGCGCACCCCAGGCGCGAGGACTTCTTGAAGTCGGCCAGCGAGAGGCCACAATGAGCGCAGAGCATCACCGGCGGACGCTGTCGGCGCTTGCCCTGGGACGCCAGGAGCTGTGCGATGGGCTGCGCGCTTGGAATGCTCAGGCCTGCCTCGATGGCGTGCTCGAGGCACAGGTGCACCTCCGACTTTTCGCCGTTGTTGATCATGATTTCATGGACGGACGCGGGCTTGCCGCAAACGTCGCAACGCATGATCGCAGTCTAGCCGTTCGGGACGCTTGCCAAGGCCCTTCGGATCGCCGCGAGCGACGCGAGCAGCGCGGGCACGGCATCCAGCCGCATGCTTGTCGAGCGATCGCTGCTGGCCTTGGAGGGCTCGGGATGGCACTCCAGAAACACGGCCTGGACGCCCGCCGCCACCGCGGCGCGCGCCAGAAGAGGTGCGCGATCGGGGCGGCCGCCGCTCCCCGAACCTTCCGCGCCGGGGAGCTGCGTGCTGTGTGTGACATCGAAACAGACGGGCACGCCAGTGGACTGCCCTGACTGGATCATGTCGCCGATCCCCACAAAGTCGTTGACCAGCCGGTGGTAGCCGAAGAAGGTTCCCCTCTCGGTGAGCATCACGCCGCCGGCGCCAGCCGCGCGGACCTTCTCGATGGCGCCATTCATCTCCGCGGGCGCCATGAACTGTCCCTTCTTGATGTTCACCACCTTGCCTGTCTTGCCGGCGGCAGCAAGGAGATCCGTCTGTCGCGAGAGGAACGCCGGGATCTGGAGGATGTCCACGCACTCCGCCGCGGCGGCCGCGTGGGCTGGCTCGTGGATGTCGGTGGTGGTGGGCACTCCAAACGCCTCTCCGACGGCCTTGATGCGTTCGCAACCCGCCTGCAGGCCCGGTCCTCGCGCGCTGCCGAGGCTGGATCGATTCGCCTTGTCAAAGCTGGCCTTGAAGACATAGAGCATGCCCTGTTCGCGGCACGCCTCCGTCAGGCAGGCTGCGATCTGGTGATTGGTTGCGTCGTCCTCCAGCACACACGGGCCGCCAATCACGACCAGCGGGGACTGCCAAGGGGTCTGGGTCGGCCCCGCAGGCGGCGTCGCGGGAGGGAACAGGGCGCGCGTGAGGGTGTTGATTGGGGTGGGCATGGGTCGATCGCTGGAATGGAACATTCTCCCCGATCCGGCGCGAGTGCGCCAGAAGTGGGATCCAGGGCCTCGCACGGGTCCTGCAATGGGCTTCGGGGGGGTGGTGCGGGTCCCCGATGGCGATCCTGAAGAACTTTCGACCTGTTGCTTGAGCGAGGGGATTTCGTATCCGACAGTCGTTGGGAACGAGGCGCCACCAGGGATGTGAAGGTGCGGCGCCAGGAGGTCAATCGTGCGTCCAGTACCCCTTGAACCACAGCCATTCACTGAGTGCGTCATCCGACTCGTCCGTCGCCACTGGCCTGCCCGAAAGGCGCAGTCCGCCGGAGAACTCCGGATCGTGGTGGATGGGCGCGTTCTCTCCCTGGAGAACCTCCACCGGCTGGTCTCCCAGGGGTCACGGCCTGCCCGTGAGGTGATTCGCACCTACTTCGACCGCGTGTTCGAGGGTGACCTGCTGGCCTCCAGCGATGTGCCCTTCGCCGTGGCTCGTCCGCGCATCATGCCCCGATTGCAGCCGGAGTCCATCTTCGAGACGGTGGAGTCGACGCAGATCGCGCACATGCCGTATGTCAACGGGACTGTGATCGTCTATGTCCTGGACCTGCCGGACATGACCGTCAGCATCTCGACGGAACAGGTCGTCCGGTGGGGCCTGGAGCTTGATGAACTGGACGGGATCGCACGCGAAAACCTGTCTCGATACGCGCCGGAGCTCAAGCTCCAGGTGGTGGAGTCCAAGGATGGCGGCCGTGCGGTGGTCTTCAACCTGCGCGACGGCTACGACGCGGCACGACTGCTGATCGGCTCCTTGTGGCGGAGGCTGGCACCGGAGCTCAAGGGCAACTTCCTGGTGGCGGTCCCGGCACGCGACATCTTCGTCGCGATCACGGAGAACCCGCCTGGATTCGTGGACCGCATCCACGACCGCGTGGCCGAGGACTACCAGCGCCTCCCGTACCCGATCTCGAAGGAATTCTTCCTCGTGACGCGCGACGGCGTGGCGGGCACAGCCGCGGCGTGATTGACCCCGACGCGTGGCGCCAGTTCAGGCGGGCTCGAAACGGGCGCCGCTCTCCAGGTAGCCGTTGACCAGGTCGCCGTGCCGAAATGCGCTGGCGGCTTGACCTTTGGGGACATCGATCCACATGGGGACGATGACATCGGCAAGGATGCGATTGGTGACGGGATCCGTCCCGATCACGCGGCCTTGAACGATTCGCGGTGATCCTTCGAGCGGTTCGATGAAGATGCCGCCGCCCTGCGCCAGGTGCAGCTTCAAGGCCTTGGCGTGCACTCGACCGGCAATCTTGCCTGAGGCAGAGGCGGGGGACACGAGGATCAGCTGGTAGTTGGAGTGGGGGACCGCAAACATGGGCTCGCCGCCCTGAGGGCGCACGAGATGCGCAATGTCACGCGCGATGCCAGCGGTCGTGGTGGACATGGGGCGCGAAGCCTAGCAGCCAATCCCCGTGGCAGCGCCCAGCGCGACGAAGTTGCGGAGGAGGTCGTAGCCATGTGGCGTCATGAAGCTCTCGGGGTGGAACTGCACTCCATCCAGCGGTGCGCTGCAGGGAGTCGAACGACCGGCACCCTTCCACCGCAGCCCCATCACCTCTCCGGTCTCCAGCCACGCGGACACGTCGTAGTCCGGCGAGACTGTTGCGCGGTCCACGATGAGCGAGTGGTATCGAGCGGCCTCGAACGGCGATGGGAGTCCCCGGAAGATCCCCATTCCGTCGTGGTGGACCAGGCTGGCCTTGCCGTGGACCGGAGTGTCACTGCGCCGAACGACCATCCCGGCGCAGTCCCCGATGGCCTGGTGCCCCAGGCAGACTCCCAGGATCGGACAGAGACCACGGAGTTCTCGGACGATGTCGCGGCACACGCCGCTCTCCGATGGCGTGCAGGGACCCGGCGAGAGCACGATGTGGCTTGGTGCCAGCGCGCGCACGCCTCCCGTGTCGATCTCGTCATTGCGCACCACGCGCACCTCGAGCGCGGGGGCGACCTCACCCAATCGATGGACCAGGTTCCAGGTGAAGGAGTCGTAGTTGTCGATGAGAAGCAGCATCCCTGCGTGTTTCGAACTTCGCAGCCGCTATCGAATGCCCATCCCGAGGACACGCTTGGAAGTGCCTTCGCCATTGAAGACGGCCACTTCGCCGGCGCCCAGGATGTCCACGCCGACACGGGCGATCTGGATTCCCGCTCCGGAACGGATGGACACCGCGCCGCCATCGGCGTCACTAGCGGGTCCCGCCACCAAGACCGTGCGAGCCTGCGCATCCGCCAGGTTGAGAAGGCCGCCGCCCTGGCTGGCACCGAGGCCGACCAACTTCCTCGCGCCTTCATACAGGGACAGCAGGGAACCGCCGTCGGCAGTGGCTTGCAATTCCGCCACACGCTTCCCCATGCGGTCGGAGATCGCGACGACTCCACCCTCGCTCCCCAGCGAGAGCGAGGCGCTGCCTCCAGTGGGGTGCTGGACATCAACGCGCCCGCCGTTGGGATCACTTGAGACGGTAGCGAGCCGTCGACCCTCGAAGTCCGTCAGCGCCACGGATCCGCCCGCCTCCGAGGCGCCCAAGGACACGCCCATCAGCGTGCCTCCCTGCAGGACGGCGATGGACGACTCGTTGGCGTTGGCCTTCAGGCTCACCGACTCGCGGGAGTCCGGCCCCGTGGCCAGCGCAATCATCGATCCGGCGTTGACGGATCGAAGCGCGAGGCTGGCGGAGCCGTCGTTGGCGCGCAACTCGGCGCTGGCACCGTCGCCCGATGCGAAGAGCCCGGCGACATTGCGGCCCGCGCTGTTCCAGAGGATGATGTCCCCGCCATCGGGATTGCAGCCCAATCGCACGACGTTGGCACCGCGGGCGTTCCACAGGTCCAGGCGCCCCTCGCCGGCGGTCGTCGCGGCCGCCATCACCACCTTGCCGTGCGCATCCACGATCTCCAGGCGGTTGGTCCTGATCACCTCGGGCACCCGGGCGTTCTGCATCGCGGCCAGGCCGCCCACGGCGAGGAGCGGGGCGACGAGCGCAAGGGCTCCGAGTCGCCAGCGTCGGTTCTCCCGCTGAAGCGAGGTGAGTCGGTGCTCAAGGGTCACGAGGCGCTCGGAAGTCGTGGTCATGGTGGCTCCAATGTCTTGTGAAGAGGCGAGGTGGCGGCCATTCAGGCATCCCGACGAATCGGCGGGGAACCGTTAGGATAGCCCTGACGCTGCGCACGGCGGCGCGCCCGAAATGGCAGGACCGATCCGCAGCTCCAGACCAGCATCGCCCGCCGCCGGACATGTCGGCGTGGCGCTCCTTGGCACAAAGTTCATGGGGCGTGCCCACTCCAATGCGTGGGGTGCGGCTCCCAAGTTCTTCGACCTTCCGATGACCACCAGCCTGGAGGTGGTGGCGGGTCGTGACATCGCACAAACGCACGCCTTTGCCAAGCGCTGGGGCTGGCGGCAGGCCACCGCTGAGTGGCGCGACGCGATCGAAGACCCCATGGTGTCGCTGGTCGATGTCGCCACCCCCAACCATGTGCACCGCGAGCAGTCGATTGCCGCACTGGAGGCGGGGCGGAGCGTGGCGTGCGAGAAGCCACTGGCGGGCACTTTGGTGCACGCTCGCGAGATGGCCACGGCCGCGCGAAAGGTCAAGAAGTGCCGCACGTTTGTCTGGTTCAACTACCGGCGCTGCCCAGCGGTCGCCCTGGCGCACCAACTGGTCCGCGAGGGGAAGCTTGGCCGCATCTTCCATGTCCGTGCCAGCTATCTCCAGGACTGGGGTGGCCCTGCCACGCCGCTCCTGTGGCGATTCCAAGCCTCCAAGGCCGGATCAGGGGCCCACGGGGATCTGAACGCGCACATCATCGACATGGCCAGATTCATCACGGGCCTGGAATTCCAGGAGGTCGTGGGGGCAATCGAGGAGACCTTTGTCAAGGAACGAGAGATCCTGGATGCGGCGGCGCGAGCGCCTGCCATTTCCGCCGGCGGTGCCAAGCGCTCTCCCGGGAAACTGGGCCGGTCCAATGTCGATGACGCCGTCCTGTTCCTGGCGCGCTTCAGGGGTGGCGCCATCGGCAGTTTCGAGGCCACACGCCTGGCGACCGGCAACAAGAACCGCAACGCGATCGAGGTGAACGGCGAGCACGGCTCGATCGCCTTCGACTTTGAGCGCATGAATGAGTTGCGATGGTGGGACAACACGCTTCCCCAACGGCTGCGCGGCTGGTCCACGATCAACTGCACGGAGTCCGTGCACCCGTACGCAGGGAATTACTGGCCAAGCGCGCACCTCATCGGGTACGAGCACGGGTTCACCAGCATGGCGGCGGACATCGTGCGTGTCTTGGGCGGCGAGAGTCCGCTGGTGCCGCTCCCTGACTTTGACGATGCGCTCCAGACGCAGGCGGTGCTTGAGGCGGCGCTGGTCGCTGCCCGCAAGCGCGTGCCGGTCCGCATCAAGGATGTCCTTCGCTAGCCCGCGTGGGGGGCGCTGTCCGCGTCTCCCGCAGCTCGACGGAGCGGCGCGATGTCGCGCAGCGCAAACGGGGCGGGGGCGGGAAATGAGACGCGCTCGCCGGTTCCGGGGTGCGTGAACTCCAGCACGGCGGCGTGCAGGCACAGTCGAGGAGACTGGCCAATTCGCTCTGGCGGTGCGTAGAGATCGTCCCCCAGGATGGGATGGCCGATCGAGAGGAGGTGGAGGCGGAGCTGGTGCCCGCGTCCCGTCTGCGGGACCAGGCGCACGCATGAGGCGTCCCGTTCAGGGCAACCGTCCACCAGTTCCCAGTGGGTGACGGAGGGCCGGCCATGCACGTGGTCAATGAGCTGCCTGGGTGGATGCTCAAGGTCCTTGCGAATCGGTGCATCGATCGTGCCGCTCCTGGCCTGCGGAATTCCCGCGACGATCGCCGTGTATTCCTTGCGCACCTCTCGCCGCTCGAAGGCCATCGACAGGCTCCGATGGCTCTCGGCGTCGCGTGCCATAACGATGACCCCGCTCGTGTCCCGGTCCAAGCGGTGGACGATCCGTGCACCGGGAATCTGCGCGGCGACCCGGCTGGCCAGGCAATCGGCCTTCTCGGGACCGATGCCGGGAACCGAGAGGAGACCGCTGGACTTGTCCAGGACCACCACCCACTGGTCGACATGGAGGGCGACCCATCCGGCATCGCCAGCGGGCACTCGATTCAGGCCTTCAGCGCCTACACTCATTGACCCATTCTCGCACAGTCCCGACCGACCGTCCCACGCCGAAGACACCGCCCTCATGCGCATCCTCGCCCTCAGCCTCGCCCTCAGCCTCGCCCTCAGCATCGTTGTGCTCTCTTCGGCATCTGCCTCGGGGCAGGGATCGGCCACCGGCGAAGGCGACTGGCAAGCCCAGGAGTCTTCCCGTGTGCGCAACGCAGTCCAACTGACCTTTGGGGATCGATTCACCCGCGCGGGAGAGGCGTACTTTTCTCCCGACGAGCGCTCCATCGTTTTCCAAGCGATCGAAGTGCCCAGGGACGGCGAAGCGGCGAGCCCGTTCTATTCGATGTATGTGGCTGACCTAGCCCACGAGACTGGAGTCGCCTCGCTCAAGAACATCCGCCGCGTGAGCCCCCCCGGGACCGCCAACACCTGCGGCTGGTTTGACGCCACCAACCCCGGCACGCTCCTCTTTGCCAGCACCGTGACGCCGCCAACGAATGAGGAGGCCTCCGGATACCAGCGCGGCTCGGGCCGCTACCGATGGGCTTTCCCGCGCGAGATGCGAATCGTGTCGGTGAACCTGAGCCATGTGGACGGGACCGCCGCACCTCTCAAGACCGTCGTGGGCGAGGGCACGGGGTATGTCGCCGAGGGAAGCCTGAGCCCGGACGGACGCTGGCTCGTGTACTGCCGAATCATCGACGGGGACGCGCAGCTCTATGTGCTGGACCGGCACGCCGGCAAGGACCTGCCGCTGGTCACCGCGCGCGGGTACGACGGCGGGCCCTTCTTCTCGCCGTGCGGCAAGCGCATCTGCTACCGGAGCGATCGCGAGGGGAACGACCTGCTCCAGCTCTTCGTCGCCGACCTTGCGTTCAACGCTGCGGGCGAGATCACCGGCGTGGCGCAGGAACACCAACTCACTCGTGACGAGGCCGTCAACTGGGCGCCATTCTGGATGCCTGACGGCTCGCACCTGGTCTACGCCACCAGCCGCGAGGGACACACCAACTATGAGGTGTTCGAGATAGAGGCGCCTCCGCTCGGGACGACCCAGGCCAGCGACCGGCTCCCGACACCCGTACGCCTCACGCATGCGCCTCGCGCCGATGTGCTGCCCGTGGTGAGCCAGAGCGGTCGTCGGCTCCTGTGGACCAGCCAGCGCTCCGAGGACCACTCCTCTCAGCTCTGGATCGCCGAACTTGTCCCGGCTCACGCGGAGCCAGCCACGCCAGGGAGTTGACCCGATGTCCGATGCAGGCCTGGGCATTTACGACACGCGCCGCTGGCTGATCCCGTTTCGCAGCCAGCTCCTGCCGCAGATCTTTACCGACACGCTGATCATTGGGTCCGGCGTCGCGGGGCTCCAGTGCGCACTGGAGAGCGTCAGCCACGGCGATGTGCTGATCGCCACGAAGGACGATCCAGCTCTCAGTTCCACGGCGTGGGCCCAGGGCGGCATCGCGGCGGCGGTGGGCGATGGGGACGATCCCGCGCAGCATCTGCGCGACACGATCGAGGCTGGCGCAGGTCTGGTCGATCCGGTCGCTGCGGAACGGCTTGTGCGGGACGGGCTCCGCGAGGTGGAGCGGTTGCTGGAGGAGGGCTTCCGTGTCGACCGCGATGATTCCGGCGGCGTGCACCTGGGCCGCGAGGGTGGCCACCACCACAGTCGCATCCTGCACACCGACGGTGCCGCGACGGGCATCGCACTGGTGCGGCACATGCTGGATCGCGTCAAGGCGCAGCGGGGCATCCGGCTCTGGAGCCGGTGCCATGTCGTGGACGTGGTGACGGAGCGCGAGGGCGACGGTATGGTCGTCCGCGGAGCGCTCACCTGGCACCCGAAGTTTGGCCTGCAATTGGTGTGGGCGCGGGCCGTGGTGGTGGCATCCGGCGGAGCCGGGCAGGTGTTTCGCGAGACCACCAATCCGCGCACGGCGACGGGCGACGGCTTGGCGATCGCCTGGCGGGCCGGCGCGGCGCTGGCCGACCTGGAGTTCACGCAGTTTCATCCGACCACCCTGTATGTCGCTGGCGGTGCTCGGCACCTCTTGAGTGAGGCGCTCCGCGGGGAGGGCGCCCGGCTGGTGCTCAAGGACGGATCACCGCTGATGGCGCGGCGGCACCCGATGGGGGACCTTGCGCCCCGCGACATCGTGAGCCGGGCGATCTTGGACGCTTTGGCACAATCGGGCGAGAGTCATGTCTTCCTCGACGCACGGCACCTTGGGGCGGAGCGATTCCGGGCGCGCTTCCCGGGCATCGCGCAGGTGCTGGCGGGCTTTGGCCTCGACGGTGGTCGCGACCTGCTCCCGATTCACCCCGCCGCGCACTACACCATCGGCGGCATCTGGACGGACGGCGATGGTCGATCCACCGTCCGTGGGCTCTTCGCCGCAGGGGAAGCCGCCAGCACGGGTGTCCACGGGGCCAACCGCCTGGCCAGCAACAGCCTGCTCGAGGGTCTGGTCTTCGGCCGACGATGCGCGCTTGCCGCCGCTGCCGATCGTTTGCCGGACTCGGCGAGTGTCCTGGTCGAAGCACACGTGCAGAGCACGGGCCGCGCCGGCCTGGACCTGGACGATGTTCGCAGCAGCCTTCGCAGCGCGATGTGGCGCCATGTCGGAGTCGTCCGGGAGGGAACGCACCTGGTCGACGTGCGGGACATGTTCGACTTCTGGGGGCGCTATGCCCTGGATGCGGTCTTCGAGGACCCGACAGGCTGGGAGACGCAGAATCTCCTGACGGTGGGCCGCCTCATGGTGGAGGCGGCGTCGGTTCGACACCAGAGCGTCGGCACGCATTACCGGCGCGATGCACCGGTCGGTGGAACGGTCGGCCCGAGGTCCCGGCGTGCTCGTGGCGGTGACTTCGAAGTGTGCCCGCTGGATCTGGTCGCACCATGACCAGGAATCCAGGCACGCGGGCAGGTGCTGTCGCGATCGTGCTGGGCGCGGCAACCTGTGGCGTCCTGCTTGCTGGAGGCTGTGCAGAGGAGAAGGTCGTCTACAAGTATCGCAGCCCACTCCTGGCGGCGCACGGATCGCTGCCGGACGAAGACCCGCGCATGCCCGACGGCACGAAGATCGTCTACATCGACAAGCCGATTGCGGACTGGCGTCGCGAACAAGCGGAGCTGGAGGCAGCCGAGCGATCGGGTGCCGCGAACGGAACCGCCACGCCGGGCGTCGACGACGGCACTGAGGAAGTCGAGGGACCAAGGGTCACTCTCAAGACCGGAGCCATCCAACTCCACAATGACACCCACGAGTGGCTGCTCACCAACCTCTCGACCTGCTTCCGGAATCGGGAGTGGGAGCTGCTGTGGCGGCAGTGCTTGGCTCCCGAGTCCCGTCGCCGCTGGGAGGGAGAACGCGGTGGCACGACTGAATTTGTCGAATGGTGCGAGACCAGCCGCACCGACCTCATGGAATTCCTCAACCGGGCGGGGCATGGCCTGCACGGGGGCGATGTCTTGCTCCAGGTCACGGCCCCCGGCGTCACCTGCGTGAGGTTCTCTCCGCAGATCTCCACGCTCTTCCGGATCAGTGCGGTCGCGATGGCGCATGTCGACGGCCAGTGGAAGCTGATGGACATCCAGTGGAACCAGGACTATGCGGACCCGAGGACGGGCAGCGCCCCAGCCCGCTCTCGAGGCGGTGCTTCCGCCGCGCCGCGCGGCGGCACGCGCGGCGGCACCCTTTAGTCGAACCGGCCGTGATCGAGGAGCTTGAAGTCCCACAGGTTTCGGAGGGCCTTCGCGCCCAGCGTCTCCAATTTCATAAGGCTCTTCACCAGCGGGCGAGGATTCTCCAGAGCGAGGCTGCCGAGCAGGTCAAACTTGGAGTCCAGGATTCGGCGGAGGTCGGCGGTGGTGTTGCGCGCGTGACCTGACGGGTACATCACCAGACCACTGTCCAACACGGTGCCGTCCGACAGCGTCATCTGAATGCTGGTAGGGATGCCGTCGGGGTACTTGGCGTCGTACTCCTTGCCGCCGTGCTCGAAGGAGATCTTCTCCATGAGCGATCTTGTGAGTGCATTGTCGATCGCGTCCGGCGCGTAGTCGTGGGGCCCCAGCATGAGGTGGCACCACCAGTCGTCGTTGGAGTCGCCTGCAGCGGTACCGTTGGCGGCCGCGCGTGCCTCCAATGCCTTTCGGAGCATCGTGGACACGATGTAGAGCATGGAGTGGTCCGCACTCTGGCGGGTGCGGGGATCTTGTTTCGCAGGATCACCAATGATGCCGAAGGCGGGTTCGTAGGCGATGACCTTGATCGCCTTGATCGCGTCCCCGGAAGAGAGTGCCTCGGGGTGGGCGCGCAGGAGGTCCACCAGCCCCTGGAGGGCGCCCGCGCTCTGGTGCTCGTAGAGGCCCAACTTGAAGTGCATTCCCATGACCGCAAAGTCATCGCCCGACTGCGAGAGGATCAGGTCGAACGGGCTGTCGCCCTTCGTGGGCTCAAAACGGCGGAACATGCTCTCTGGATTGCGGAAGATGTCGCGGGGGCCCAAGAAGCCTTCCATCGAGCGGCGCATGAAGAGGATCGCGGCCTCCGCGCTGATGGCCGCGCTGGCGCCCTTGGAGTCCGAGAGCTGCTTGCCGGCGCGGATCGCGCGCCACGGAATCGTGTGGGCTACCACCATGCCGATGGCACTCTCGATCTGCTCGGCAGTGGCTCCCATCACCGCGCCGTAGCCGGCGGCGCTGGCGATCGCGCCGTGCACGACATGGTCGATCTTGTAGCTCTTGAGGCTGAAGACCTCGGCGAGTCGGCCGCGGATTTCGTCAATGAGCACCATCGTGCGCAGCGCCGTCTCGCCGTCTCGCTTGACCGACTGGCACGCCGCGATGGCGACGGGATAGAAGTCGTTGTGGCCAAACTCGCCGGCCGTGTGACCCCGCTCGGGGCAGAACCCAAAGTTGGTCCCGTTGGAATCCCACTCACGGACGGCGCTGGAGTTGGCGACGACGGCCTTCTCCGGCTGCACTCGCCTGCGGCTTCCGAAGACGGTGGCACCACTGCCCTTGAGTGGGTACTGCAGTGCTTCGGCGCGCAGGAGGCGGGGCGCGTTGGTTCCCATCGCCAGGGCGGAGAGTCCGCAGAGCACGGCGTCGGCGTGGAAGAGCTTCGTGCGCTCCATCACGGCGGCGCTTGGCGTGCCGCTGCGCATGAAGTGGATCGCGAACTGACCGATGCCGAGCGCCTGGTTGGTGTTCCGGGCGAGTGTCGTGCTGCTCATGGGGGCGGGAATGATAACCGCGCCGTACGTCCCACCTCCTCGTGCGAGACGCAGCGCGACGTCCGCCTCACTTCCCCGAGGCGCTTCGGATGTCGTCCACGACGTAGTAGCACGTGGGATCGATCTGCCGCGCCACCTTGAGCGTTCCTAGCGTCTGGCGGCGCGCAACCTCGACAAAGAGGATCTGCACGGGACCGTCACGCCCACGACCGTCGATGATGGTCACTGGGTGACCTTTCTCTCGAAAGTGGTCCGCCATTCGGTCACCATTGCGCGTGAAGACCCGGAGCACTTGCCGTCCGAACGCGATGCGGCCCTCGATCGCGATGCCGACAAAGTTGCCGAGCGCGAACCCGCCGGCGTAGGCGACCGCATACCAGGGATTCTCCGGGACGGTCGCGATCACCCGCGACACGACCACGACCCAGATCAGGACCTCGAAGAACCCTAGAAAGAACGACGCCCACTTGCGCCCCTGGAAGACGAAGATGGTCCGCACGGTGCCAAGCGCCACATCGATGATGCGGGCCAAGACGATGGCGAGGCAGGTAAGAGCGATCTCCACGGCTGTGCTCAGCGCGCCGGCCGCTGTTCAATGAGTGCGTCGTACAGCGCGTCCACGCCGCGGCCCTCGGTGGCGACCGTCTCCAGGATCGGGCGGCCCGAGGCGATGTCGAGGAGTTCCTTCACCAGTTGTGCCTCGCCAGCGTGGTCGGCCTTGTTGGCGACGAAGAGGTCCGCGATCTCCAGGATGCCAGCCTTGTCCATCTGCACCGAGTCGCCCATGCCGGGCACGACGACGACGGCGGTTCGATCGACCTGCTGCCGGATCGCGCAGTCGTTCTGCCCCGCGCCAACGGTTTCCACCACGAGCGTGTCGTAACCAGCGGCTCCGATGAGTCCGGCAATCGTCGGAAGCGTGGCGTAGTCCTCTCCGGCGATGGCGAGTGACCGGTAGAACAGCCCATCACCGATCACATTGAAGTCCACACGCAGTCGGTCTCCGAGGAGCGCACCCGAGGTGATCGGGCTCATCGGGTCGAACGCCACGACCGCCATTCGCCGGCTGCGCCGCACCGCCTCCGAGCCCAGTGCGGCCACCAGGGTGCTCTTGCCCGCACCCGGGGCGCCCGTGATGCCCACGATCAATTCGGGGCGCCGGAGAGGCGTTCCCGTCGGGAGCGATCCCGCATGAGCCATGCTGATGAGCCTCGCGAGCCGGGCCTGCGCGCCGGCTTCGCCCGCAGCAGCGTCACCCAGCGGCGTGTACGACTTGACGCACGACCGGACGCTCTCCACGATCTGGTCCAGACCGGTGCCAGTGTGAAAGATCGCGCGGACGCCGGAATCCAGAAGGGGCTGAACATCCTCGCGCGGAATGATTCCCCCAACATTGACGGCGATGTCGCCGCGTCCTGCCCCTCGCAGCGACTCCAGAAGTCGCGGGACGAGCACGAGGTGGGAGTTGCTCATCATGCTGACGGCGATGCAGTCGACATCCTCGTCGCGAGCGCTCACCGCCAGACTCTTGGGCGTCTGCCACAGTCCGGAGTAGATGACATGGATACCGCTGTCGCGCATGAGCCGCGCGATCAGCTTGACGCCTCGGTCGTGGCCATCCAGCCCCATCTTCCCCAGCAAGACCCGTGGGCGATGGGGGAGATCGCCACACCGGTCGCGCTTCTCGATCGATGAGGTTGGCTCTGTCAGTGTGCGCGGCATCGGGGAACAAAGGCTACCGCACCCATGCCACGAGACTGTGTTCCGTCCACGCCGCCCGGCAGCGGCGATCAACCCCGGGAGGCCTCGCCGTCAGTCTCGCCGTCAGTCTCGCCAGCGGCCTCGCCGTCAGTCTCGCCAGCGGCCTCGCCTTCCTCGGCGCTTTCCTCATCCTCGTCACTCCTGACGGGTCTACCTTTCTTGGTCCACTCGCCTGGGTGGAACCGGTCTGCCAGCGCGACCGCGATCGTGTCAACATTCTTGTGCTTGTAGTCGTCAAGCACGATGTCACCTCCGTCCGCGGTCTTGACGGTGACGATCGACTTGGCCATCCAGCGTGACATGTCGATGTCGGTGATGTCATGGCTGGCAATGGTCCCAGTGGGAGTATCCATCGAGCCATCGTCGTTGAGCCGCCAGACCCTGCGTGAGGTGGACCACAGCGTCCAGGCGCACCAAGGGAACCCAACGACACCGCAGCCGATCACGTAGGCCCACAGTTGGAGGGGGCGATCCCACGCGGGGATCTCGGTGGGCCGCGCTGGGTACGCGTTCATGAACTCGGTTGCGTTTCGCTTGGCGAGGTGCTCATCGTCGGTCAGCGGGCGGGACTGGCCCTCGAAATCCAACTTATGAAAATTCAGTTCCGCCTCGCGGTACGCATCGACCAGCGCTTGCTGCTCCGGAATCGTCACCCAGTAGTCGTACCCACCCCAGATGCCGAAGCCAAGGCACAAGATGGCGTAGGCCAGCGTCCAGTATTTGAATCGGGGTTGCAGTCTGGTCTGGATCATGGTTCGCTCGGAGTTGGTTGAGTGTATTGGATCGGCAGGAATCCCAAAAAAACATTCGCGTTCACTTGGGATTCTTAAGTCATGGTCTACACTCAGCATGGCATGGAACGGAGACTCGCCGTGCTCGTCGCATTTTTTGTTTTTCTTGCGCCGATGGCGCAGGTCGCACTCGCGGCGTGCCCGCCGGACCTTGACGGTGACGGGCAGGTGGGCGGGGGAGACCTCGCATCCCTCCTCGCCTCGTGGGGCAGCCCGGCCGGAGACATCACGGGAGACGGAGCGACGGATGGAGCAGACCTCACTAGCCTCCTGAGCCAATGGGGTTCGATGTGTCCCGGCAAGGACATCATCCCCTACGAGTTGGCCGGCACGACGCTCTTGGCGGCACCTTGGTTCACCCCAGTGGATGTCGTGCTTCAGTCACAGATGGCGATGGCAGCTGTTGACGCGAACCGCCTCCAGGGACTCTCCGGCGGTTCGTACCCCTTGTATGTTGTCGCGGACCGAAACGGCGATGACTGGCAAGCGAACACTGACTTGCACGACCTTCGAGGGACCCCGCAACTGTGGGCGGTCAACCCCGGTGGCCGCGCGGCAAACATGGTTGAGGTCCTGAACACCGGACTGCTCGACATCGCGGGGGGGGGCAACCTTTTCATGGGTCTCGGCGTCGATCTCGTGCTGGATGTGGACGGCAGCGGCACGCTCACGCCGGGCGATGTCATCGACGGCATGGATCGAGCCGGGATGGTGGTGTCGCGAAACCCTGTGCTCGCGGGGCCCTTCGCCGCATCCACGCTCTCCACCTACACGGCCTCTGGCGCGACGAGCGGATTCACGACCTCGCGACTCTGGTACCCCACCGCGATCCAGTCGATGGCTCCGCAGCCGCTGATCGTCATCTCACACGGCAATGGTCACCAGTACAGCTGGTACGACTTCCTGGGAACGCACCTGGCCAGCTGGGGCTACATCGTGATCTCCCACCAGAACAACACGGTGCCGGGAATCGAGACGGCCAGCACCACGACGCTGCAGCACACCAACGCGATCATTGGCCAGATGAACACGGTCGCGGCTGGCGCGATCGCCAACCGGATCGACACCAGCCGCATCGGCTGGATCGGCCACAGCCGAGGCGGCGAGGGTGTGGCGCGCGCCTACGACCGTCTCGTCGATGGCACCTACACGCCGACCAATTACGGCGCCGAGGACATCGGTGTCGTGATCTCCATCGCCCCCACCGACTTCCTGGGCAGTGCCAGTGCCAATCCGCACGGCGTTCCCTACATGCTGCTGTATGGCGCCGCGGACGGCGATGTATGCGGGTGCCCCGACAACGACATCGCGGACTCGTTCAACCTCTACGAGCGGGCGACCGGGTGGCGATGCTCCACCTACATCCACGGTGCCGACCACAACGACTTCAATTGCTGCGGCTTTGAGGACTTCGCGGGACCATCCGGGACGGCCATCGGGCGAACCGAAGCGCAGGAAGTCCAGAAGGCGCAGATGCTGGCTGCACTCCAGTCGCGGCTCCGTGGCGATGTTGGCGCCGACGAGTTCCTCTGGCGGCAGGACCAGAGCCTCAAGATCCCGCAGTTTGCGGCGACAACCACGATCGTGCGCGAGTTTGACCCCAACGGTGCGCAAGACCAGGTCGTGGAGAACTTCCAGACCAATACCGCCGTGACGCAGTCCAGCAGCGGCGGCGCCGTGAGTGTCGTGAACACCTACCTGGGCGAGGGGCTCCTGCAGGACGCCAACACGGCCTTCACCTGGGTCAGCTCGGATGCCTTCAACGGGGCGGTCCGCGGGCGCACCTCCGACACCGAGCGGTCGGGCGTCTTCTCTTGGGCCGATGATTCGACGATCCATTGGGAACTCCTCCCCGCGCTGGCCGACCAGTCCGACCAGTCCGACCAGACCCATCTGTCCGTGCGATTGGCCCAGGGTCCGCGCCACACCTACACCGTGACGCTTGCGGGGCCGTGCAACGCGGCATTCCGGCTTGTGGATGCCAATGGGCAATCGGCCACGCTTTCGATCAACGCGTACGGGCAGGGCGTTCAGCGCCCATACCTGCGGACGGGCTACGGCACCGGCGCGGGGTGGCAGTCGGAGATGGAGACCTTCCGCTTGCCGCTGAGCGATTTTGCCGAACAGAATGCTGCACTGGACCTCTCCGCGCTGGTCGCTGTCGAGTTGCTCACCGGCCCAAGCCACGGAGCCAATGTGGGCCGCCTCCAGATCGATGATCTCCTGTTCACAAGGCCCTGAACGATGATGCACACCATTGCCATTTCGATCGTCGCGCTTGCCATGGTGCAAGGCGCCGGCCAGCAGGTCGCCCCACCGGAGGTGGGTGAGCCGCCTGCGGTGCGCGAGGAGGGTCAGGGCATCCCCGCGATTCCCGCCACGCCCGCGCCGGCCGGCGAGATCCTGTGGGCCCGTGCCTTCGAAGTCGAGGAGCCATGGACCAGCGATTTCCGCGCGGACCATCCGACGATTCGGCACGGGTTCATCGTCGTGCTCAAGACGGATGCCGCCATGGCGTTCCCGCGGCAAGTGGCGTGCCCTGTCCTGATGGCGGGCGAGATGCCGTGCGAGGTGATCGACCCGGTGGCGGGGAGCGAGTATGTCGTGGCGCTCGCGGTGGTCCCCAATGCCGCTGAGGCGTGGGACCCGGAACCAGACTTCACGACCCTTGATCTTTGCTGGTGCGCTCCTGCGCTCCCCGAGCAAGTCACGCCGGAGTCAGCCGCCAAGTCATTCTCAAACGCGCGGACCGCTGGCGTGATTGCCGCGTGGCAGCGATCTCGTGGTGTTGATCCACTCGCACCGCTCCGCTCCGTCGCTGCCGACCCGACCAGCATCCGTCCAATGCTTGCCGCGGCCGATCGAGAGGCAGTCGTTCGCGCAGCGCTGGCCGGCCGCGAATCGATCTTGGCTCGCTAGAAGCGTCATTCCACTCGCTTCTGAAGCCAAACTCTGGGGTGCTATTTCCCCTTTTGAGGATTTCAGTCGTGACAGGCCTCGGACTGCCCCTACTCCTTTCACGACAGGGACTCCCCGAAGGGCGGCATGTACATCAGTGCCTCTTCCGGCGTGGTGGTCGGCGGAGTTGTCGGCGCATTTGCCGGCGCGGAGTTGACAACTATGGGGCACGACGCAATCTACGGCTCGCCTGGGCTCCGTTGATCAGCCGCGGACTCGTCCTACGGAGTCTTCGCGACACGAAAGCCGAAGAGGTAGTAGGTGCTGTCGGGCGAGGTGCTGTAGCGCCCCGACGCGCGGCAGTAGTAGGAGTTTTCGTTCCAGTTGCCGCCGCGCAACACAGGGGAGGAACCAGTCGCAGGTCCTGTGGGGTTTGTTTGCGCCGCGCTTGAATAACTGCCATCCCAATCTTGGCACCACTCCCAAACATTGCCTGACATGTCGTGAAGGCCTAATGCGTTGGCAAACTTGCCGCCGACCGGCTTCGTGCCATAGGTAGCAGATCCTGGATCACCATTGTTTCCTGATTTCCACGCAATGTTGCCAAGAAGTGTGTCGTCATTCGTTCCATTTGCATATCCAGGGAAACTATGGAACGCTGTTGTTGTTCCGGCGCGATATGCATATTCCAATTCTGCTTCAGTGGGTAAGCGCAAACCTGTTACAGGGGTGCGCTGAACAGGTCCACCCCTAATGAGAGACCTTCGCGGCCCAAGGGGCCGAGAGGAGTCTCCGATGAAGCGTTCGAACAGGAAGCGGCGCCGTCCCGAGGCGGTGGTCGCGAAGCTGGGGCAGGCTCGACCCACGTGAGCCGCTACAAGGCTCACGCCCCGACTCATCACCCGAGACTTCCGCCTTCCGCGGCCTCCGCGCCGTGCGCGAGGCGCCGAGAGTGGCTTGCCTGTCCTCGCGAGTACTGGTTGGTGCCCGATTCTTGTGATTTCGCGTCGCGGCTGTGGCATTGCAGCGGACACGAATCGCCGCTATATTTTCTGCCATGAATCTCCTCAAAACCATTGTCCTCTCCTCACTCACGTTAGTCCTCGCTGCGTGCAACACCCCTTCGACTGCGGCGGCGCGCACTGACGGCATCAAATTCGGCGAGGCGAAACAAGAACTCGCCGCAGGAAATCAGCGCTTTCTCATGGGCGGCATGCAGTCGCACACCTGGCAGGTGGAGCGCGTCGTTCAAACTGGCGAGTTCGGGCAATCGCCGAGCATCGGCGTGCTCACCTGCGCCGATTCGCGCACGCCACCAGAAATCATCTTCGACTGCGGCGTGGGCGATCTCTTCGTCGTGCGCATGGCGGGCAATGTCGAAGATCCCGCCACCGCAGGTACGTTTGAGTACGGCTTCGCGGCACTGGGCATGCACACCGTCCTCGTGATGGGTCACACCAAGTGCGGCGCCGTGACCGCCGCAGCTGATGGCCAGCCACTCCCGGGCAACATGCCTGCGTTCATGGACATGATCACGCCCGCGCTCGCTGGATTGGCCAAGCCAATGAATGGTCCTGATGGCAAGCCCAACATGACCCCCGCCGCCGAGGCGAATGTGCGTTGGCAATTGAAGCAACTGCTCGCTCGCAGCGCGATGCTCACCAAGGCGCAGAAGGAAGGCAAGCTCGCGGTCCTGTGCGCGATGTATGACGTCGACACGGGCGAAGTGCGATTCCTTGACTGGGATTTGCAGGACGCTGTCTTGGTACGGAACTAACATCGAGTCATCGCGCGAATTGCATCGCGCGATGACTCGAGTTTTTTTGATGATTGAGCGACGCGCGTATGCACGTCGTCTCACTCACTTCGCAGTGTTGCTCGAGATCCGAATCCAATTGACGCTGCCGCTGCAGGTTTCGACGTAGTTCGTCACTGAGTCGTCGGCGAAGAACGTGATGTTGCCATCGCTCGGCGGAATCGCCAAGCCCAGCGGATCGGGCATCACCCATTGCACGACACCGTTGACGGACGCGCTTAACAAACGCGTGCCGCCGTCGCGTGCGAGTCGCACGGTTGTTGTGACACCGAGAGGCAACGTGGTCGCGCTCATCGGACCAAACGGTGGAAGAATCTGGAAGACTGCGCCAGTTGGGCCGCGATAGAAACCGCGATCTTCGGTGCGATTGAAGAAGTCCAACAACTTGGAGAACGCGAACTGGGTGGCGTTGACTTTCATTTCAAACTCGATGGCGAAGTCGCTTAAGTCGAGCCCGTCCACCGCCACAACTAAGCCTTGGTTGGCACCAAACACATAGCTGCCATCGACAATCTGATCAACGGTGAGATCGGCGGGGCAATCGCCGAGCACGCTGAAGCAGCAATGACACACGCGATTTGAATGATTTCAAAGTCGCCGTGGATGTCGCATGGAATCGTCGCGCGATATTCAGTGACGC
>JAQCEQ010000049.1 GCA_027618565.1 Planctomycetota bacterium
ACGGGTTGTTTGATTGCGAGGGACGGTTCCATGTGATGCGTGCTGGCGAACGCGCTGGCGAACGTGTTGGCGAAATCACTAGGGAACGCACTCAAGATCAGCGCGGCACGACAGGCGCGCTTTGCGCCGGCAATCACGCGGCGCTGGAGCAACGGCTGGACGCGCGGGAGCGACCGCTAGCTCTCGCCCAACTCTTCTCCCTCACCGCTGTCCGTTCTGAATAGTATTATAGGACTATCAATTATAGGACTATCATTACGACCAATAATGACGGCCTGTGGAGCTACCGATCAACCCCAGGGTCGCGCGGAGCGTGTTCCGGATAATCCTCGGAAGTCAGTTTCTTGACCCGCGCGTGTATCTGCCGCATCTCTTCGCGCATCTCGCGTTCGAACCGACCAGAGGCCGCATTCGCCCCGGTGGTCAGGACGCTTGCGAAGAGTCCGGCGATCGACGTGAACGCGCCGATGGAGATCAGCATGAGGGCGACCGCAAGCACCCGGCCCTCCGGCGTCACCGGGTAGACGTCGCCGTAGCCGATGGTCGAGGCGGTGACCGCTGCCCACCACATGACATCGCCGGCGGTCTTGATGTTGCCGTTCGGCGCAGTGGACTCGTATTGCAGCACGCCGGCGCTGCACAGGACCACGCCAAAGACCATAACGATCATGACCATCGCCAGCGCCGCAGCCCGGTAGTTGTGCGTGACAGCTATCGAGAGGAGTCGAATGGACTTGACGGCCCGGATCAGCCGAAACACGCGGACGAGCCGTATAAACCGTAAGCCGGTGACGAACGGGATGCTTGCGGCCAGGTCTAGGAGCCCCCATCCGAAGAGGTACTTGAGCTTTCGGGGTGCGCGCGCTAGCCGGATCACGAAGTCGATCAGGAAGATGCCGCAGACTGCGAAGTCAAAGGACCCGAAGAGTTTGGCCACCTCGCTGGACTTGTCCAGCGTCGATTCCGCCACCACCAGCGCCAACGCAAGGAGTGCAACCGCGGTCATGAAGAAATCAAAGGAACTAGGGGCGGGTTCCTGGAGATGCGCCGTGGAGTGTTTGTCGGTCATGAATCGGGCAGTTTATGGTCGATTCCCACCTCCTTCTTCCAGTTCGCGCGAACTTGAGCTACTGTTGGCGAGCCATGACAAGACCCCGCCGCCACGGAGTGGTCCGCGCTGTTGGTGCCGCTGCAAGTCTCGGGTTCGCGACCCTTGTGACGCCGCCGTCGGTGGCTGCCCCCGTTGCGCCCCCACCAGGCTTCATCGTCGACATGCTCTCGACCGGATGGAACGAGGCAGTGGGCGGGTTGGTCCTCCCCGACGGCCACTTCATGCATTGGGAGCGCGGCGGTCAAGTGTGGGTCCACCACGACGACGGCGCCCACAAGGTGATCGACATTGCCCACGAGGTTGGCGGCTGGCGCGACCACGGGCTGCTTGGCGTGGCGTTGCATCCAGCATTTGAGTCGAACGGTCTCATCTATCTCTATTACGTCGTCGACCGCGAGCACCTCATCAACGGCAACTCGCCGGAGTACAACCCCAACGCCGACTGGTACTACGAGGCCTCGATTGCGCGCATCACGCGGTACCGACTGACGCCGGAGAGCAAGTTCACCGAGCTGGATCCCACCAGCCGCACGGTGCTGGTGGGGGAGTCGATCACGACGGGATTTCCCATCTGTCACCAGTCGCACGCCGTCGGCTCGCTTGCCTTCGGCGACGACGGCACGCTCCTGGCCACCTTTGGCGACAGCGCCAGTTACGAAAGCGTCGACGAGGGCGGCCAAGTGAGCGGCGGCTATGTCACGACGGCGCTCGCGGACGGCATCTTGAGGGCAAGAGAAAATGTCGGTGCGTTCCGGGCGCAGTCGGTGGACTCCCTGTGCGGCAAGGTTCTGCGGCTCGATCCCGAAACTGGCGATGGCGTGCCCTCCAATCCATGGTTCGACGCGGCGAACCCGCGCGCGCCGCGCAGCCGCGTGTGGTGCCTGGGGCTTCGGAATCCGTTTCGCATGACCTTCGTCGCGGAGTCTGGCTCGCACGACCCGGCTGACGGCGATCCCGGGACCATCCTCATCGGTGATGTCGGGTGGTACACCTACGAAGAACTGAATGTGGCGGACGGGCCTGGGCTCAACTTCGGGTGGCCGGTGTTTGAGGGCCACAAGCACATGGGCTCCTACGCGGGTCTCCAGGTGTTGAACCTGGGTGCCAGCAACCCGCTCGGGGGCGGTTCGTGCCCATCCACGCTGGAATTCAAGGATCTCATCGCGCAGGACACGACACAGCTTCCCGTGGCCTTCGCAAACCCATGCGCGCTCAAGCAGGCAGAGTCCGCGCAGTGGAGCGGTCCCGTGTTCGCTACGGTCTACAAGGGATACACAGGCTCGGGCTATGTTGACTTCGGTTCGACCACGGGCGAGTGGGTGGAGTGGCAGGTCACCGTGCCCACCGCCGGGGCGTGGACGATTGGCATTCGGTACGCCAACGGGGGATCGCAGGACCGGCCGTGCGCCGTGCTGGTTGACGGTGCCACCGTCAATGAGTCACTGAACTTCGCGCGCACCGGCTCCTTCACCGAGTGGAGGTGGTTGCCGCAGGCGGTCACGATGGGTGCGGGGTTGCACACGGTGCGAGTGCGGTCGACCATCAACAATGGTCCCAACATCGATGCGATCACCCTGTACCAGGGTGCGTCTCCCGAACTCATCCCCTCGACCGTGCCGACCTTCGTGCACCGCAGGCCCGCACTGGACTGGAATCACGGCGCGGACGAGGCACGGACGCCGACCTTCAATTCCTTCGGTGCAGCATCAGCGACCCCGTTGGGCGCACCGGGCGGCGCTGCTGGCAGCAGTTTTGCCGGTGCCTGCGCGATCGGTGGCGCACAGCTTGAGGCGGAGGGGTTCCCCGCCGAGTGGCGAGGCAAGAGGCTCATCGGCGACTTCGCGCACGGGTGGATTCGAGCGGTGACGGTCGATCCGCTCACCGCACCGGGTGGCGGCATCATCGCCGTCGAGCCATTCGACACCACCTTTGGCGCGGTGGTCGCACTGGTGGCGCACCCCACCGAGCCGATGGTCTACGCCATCCGATGGGGAAGCGAAATCGCACGCATCCACTGGCTCCCGGGCGGCAGCGCACCGCCGACGGCGAGGATCGAGTCCACTCATCCGTGGGGGCCCAGTCCCTTGGCGGTGACCTTTGACGGGTCCACCAGCACGGACCCGGAGCAAGGCGCACTCCAGTATCAATGGGACTTTGGCGCTGGCGGCTCGGCGACGGGTGCCGTTGCGTCACACACATTCACCAGCGCTTCGGGCGCACCCGCGCGGTTCGATGTTCGACTCACCGTGACCGACAATGCGGGACTCTCCCACCAAGCGTTGCTCGTCGTGAGCCCCAACAACTCGCCGCCAGTGGCAGACATCATCAGCCTGTATGACGGGATGGAGTACCAGCTGGGATCGGCGGACATTGTCTACCCACTCGTCGCCGCGATCAGCGACGCCGAGCACGGCGACGGGAGCGGCGGTGGGGGGAGTGCGGGGGGCGTCTCCTGCGGGTGGACCGTCATCCTCCACCACAACTCGCATGAGCATGCGGAGCCGGCGATCACGCAGTGCACCGGTGGCGAGGCTGTGGTCACGCCACTCGGCTGTGGCGCGGAGAGTTACTGGTGGGAAGTGCGACTCGTGGCGACCGATGCGCACGGGCTGAGTGGGACTGACGCCGTAGCGCTCCTCCCGGATTGCGATGGCTCTTCCGCGTGTGTTGGCGATTTTGACGGCGATGGCACGGTGGGTGGTGGGGACCTTGCGGCCATGCTCGGCGCGTGGGGTCCGACTGCTGGTTCGGCCATCGACCTCGACCACGACGGCATCATCGGCGGCGCCGACTTGGCGCTCCTGCTGACTGCCTGGGGAGGGTGCTGAGGTCGCCTGATAAGGTTCTCCCGTGCCACACACCAACGAGCCCAACGCGGAAGAGGCTCGACTGCAGCAGGTGCGTGCCGACAATCGTGCGTGGAGGAGGTGGGGCCCGTTCGTGTCGTGCCGGCAGTGGGGCACCGTTCGCGAGGATTACTCGCAGGATGGCCGTGCGTGGGCGTACCTGTCGCACGACCAGGCCCGCAGCCGCGCGTATCGATGGGGAGAAGACGGGATCTTCGGCTGGTGCGACAAGGACCAGCGACTGTGCTTCTCCATCGCACTCTGGAACGGCCGCGACGCGATCCTGAAGGAGCGGTTCTTCGGGCTGACCAACGCGGAGGGCAACCACGGCGAGGATGTCAAGGAGCTGTGGTGGCATGTCGATGCGCTCCCCAGCCACGCCTGGAATCGAATGCTCTACCTGTACCCGCAGGCGGAGTTCCCCTACTCGCGACTGGTGACCGAGAGCCACCGTCGCACGCGAGCGGACGGCGAGTTCGAGATCACTGACACGGGAGTCTTCGAGGAGAATCGATTCTTCGAGGTTTGGGTCACCTACGCCAAGCGCGAGGCTGACGAGACGGCCGTGCGCATCGAAGTCGTTAACCGCGGGCCTGATGCGGCGACGCTGCATCTGCTTCCGCAGTTGTGGTTTCGCAACTCGTGGTCGTGGGGGGAGGGGGCGAACCGGCCGTCGATCGCAAAGCGAGGCGGCACGACGCTGGTCACCCAGCACGAATCGCTCCCGCCGATGGAACTGCGCATCGGGGAGCGCGGCACCACCTGGCTCTTCACCGAGAACGACACCAACGAGCCGCGGCTCTTTGGCACGCCCGCGCGCGCCGAGGGAACACCGGGATTCAAGGATGCCTTCCACGACCGGGTCGTGCATAGCCTCGAGGCGGCGTGCAACCCGACGCCGTCCGGCACCAAGGCCGCAGCGTGGTTGACACTGGAACTCAAGTCGGGGGAGCGGCGCGCGGTGGACCTCGTGCTTGTTCCCGCCGCGAGCACGCTCACGCCATCCGATGTGCCATCGCTCATGGATCTGCGCTCGAAGGAGGCGGACGAGTTCTGGCACCAGCAGCACGCCGGCGTCACGACCGCGGACGCTCGCCGCGTGCAGCGACAGGCGTACGCAGGACTGCTGCTCTCCAAGCAGTACTACGAGTACGACATCCGGACATGGCTCGACGGCGACTCCGCGCAGCCTCCGCCGCCGGCATCGCGCCTCACGGGGCGCAACGCATCGTGGCGACACCTCTCGGCATCCAGCGTGCTCACGATGCCGGACACCTGGGAGTACCCGTGGTTTGCCGCGTGGGACTTTGCGCTGCAGTGCGTGGCGATCGCGCCGGTGGACTCGGACTTTGCCAAGTACCAACTCACCAAGCTCCTCACCGACCACTACATGCACCCCGAGGGGGCGCTCCCCGCGTACGAGTGGGCGTTCGGCGATGCCAATCCACCCATCCACGCGTGGGCGGTCTGGCGTACTTTTCAGATCGACCGCGCGCGGCATCGTGGTGGCCGTGCAGGTGCGGGCGCAGACCCGGGCGGCGACTACGAATTCCTCGCCTCCGCGTTCAGCCGACTCCTCATCAACTTCACCTGGTGGGTCAATCGAAAGGACTCGCAGGGCAAGAACCTCTTCGAGGGCGGCTTCCTGGGGCTGGACAATGTCGGTGTCTTTGATCGTTCGAAACCCATTCCCGGCGGCGGCTCGCTGGTGCAGGCCGACGGCACCAGCTGGATGGCGATGTACGCGCTCACGATGATGCGCATGGCGATCGAGCTGGCCACGGTGCGCCCATTCTTCCAGGACCTCGCCGCCAAGTTCTTCGAGCACTTCCTGCAGATCGCCGAGGCAATGGCGAAGCTTGGACAGGGAGACGACCAGTCCGGCCTCTGGAACGAGCAGGATGGCTTCTATTACGACCTTCTTCGACACCCGGATGGATCGATGCAACCGCTGCGAATCGAGTCCATCGTTGGGCTCATTCCTTTATTCGCAGTGGAGACGATCGAACCGGAAACCCTCGCGAAGCTCCCGATGTTCCGAGAGCGAATGGAGTGGTTCCTGAGGAATCGCCCGGAGATGGCGGCGCAGGTGTCGCGGTGGACGGAGCCAGGCCGAGGCGACCGCCGGCTCCTCTCGCTCCTGCGCGGGCATCGCATCAAGTGCCTGCTCCGCAAGGCGCTGGACGAGACGCGGTTCCTCTCGCCCCACGGCGTGCGATCGCTCTCGCGCGTGCATGTGGAACACCCGTTTGAGTTGGACGTGGCGGGAATCCGCTCCACCGTCCATTACGAACCCGCCGAGAGCCGCACCGGACTCTTCGGCGGCAACAGCAATTGGCGAGGGCCAGTGTGGATGCCGATGAACTTCCTGCTCATCGAGAGCCTGCGCAAGTTCCACCACTACTACGGCGACGACTTCAAGGTGGAGTGCCCCGCGGGCTCTGGCACGCAGCTCACCCTGGCGCAGGTGGCCGACGAACTGGTGCGGCGCGTATCGACGCTCTTCCTGGCGGCGGGTGAGGACGGTCGTGGCGCGCGACCATCAATGCCCCATTCCATGTGGCCCGGGTACGCGAACGACCCCACGCTCCGAAACCTGATCAACTTTTACGAGTATTTCGACGGCGACACTGGCCGCGGCTGCGGGGCCAGCCACCAGACCGGATGGACTGGCGCGATCGGCAAGCTGCTCACGCCGCCGGGATCGTTCGACGGGTCTCGATGACTCATCGCCGGGGAAGTTGGTTGCCAACCACCTTCCCACGCGCCCGGCGCCCTCGCACCACCTTCACCATTCCGGCGGCCCTCGCCGCAGTCGCGCGCGCTTCCTTGACGGTCTTCCCCGTCGCCAGCGCCACACCCATGCGCCGGTACTTGCGAAGCGACGGCTTCCCGAAGATGCGTACCTCCACGCCGGGGATCGCCAGGGCATCCTCCACCCCGCGATAGGCCGGCTCGCGCGTGCAACCACACTCCGCCAGGATCACGGCGCTGGCACTTGGCCCGCGATACACGATGCGCGGAATCGGCAGGCCCAGCACGGCGCGCAAGTGCAATTCAAACTCACTCAGGTCCTGCGAGATCATCGTCACCATGCCAGTGTCGTGCGGCCGCGGCGAGAGTTCGCTGAAGATGACTCGATTCTCCTTGACAAAGAACTCCACGCCAAAGATGCCAGCGCCTTCCGGGCCAGCAATGCGATCGGTGATCGCCTTGGCCATGCGCCGCGCCTCGCGCACCAGCGCTGGCTTCATAGGGCACGGCATCCACGACTCTTGGTAGTCGCCACGCTCCTGTCGATGGCCGATGGGGTCGACAAAGATCGTGCCAGGGTGGCCACGCTTCACCGCGCTCCGCCTCTGCTTCACCGTGAGCAGCGTGATCTCGTAGTCAAAGTCGATGAACTCCTCGACGATTACCACCTGCTTGTCGCCGCGCATGCCCTTGAGCGCGTACTTCCACGCCTTCGCAATGTCCCCAGGCGTCCGAGCCACGGATTGCCCCTTGCCGCTGGAACTCATCACCGGCTTGATGACGCACGGGAGGCCGATGGTCGCTGAGGCCCCCCGGCCGGTGCGACCGGCGCGGGCGTCACGAATCCCCAGAATCGCCTCCCGCAGCGCCACCTCGCTGTTCGCGTACGCAAACCGAGCCGTCGGCAATCCAAGTTCTTCCGCGGCGAGTGACCGAATCGCGTCACGGTTCATCGTCAAGTGCGCCGCCATTGCCGACGGGATCACGGTCGTGCCAGCGCGCTCAAGCTCCAACAGCGCCTCCGTCCTGATGGCCTCGATTTCTGGCACCACGAAGTCCGGCTTGTGCTGTCGAGCCAGCCGCTTGATCGCCGCACCATCCAGCATGTCGATGACGGCGAACCCATCCGCCACCTGCATCGCCGGGGCGCCCGCGTATCGATCCACAGCGATCACACGGCATCCCAGGCGCTTCGCGCAGAGCACAAACTCCTTACCCAGCTCGCCGGAGCCGAGCAGGAGGATGGTGGGTTGGTGGGTGAGTCGCCTTGAGGAAGGACGGGTGGCGGGTCGACGCTTCAAGGCAGCCATAGAGCGCGGAAGATAAGGGAAGCGCTCATCGCGCCGCGCACGGCAGAATCACGGAGTCGGGGCGGCCGGATTTGAACCGACGACTTCTTGCTCCCAAAGCAAGCGCTCTACCAAACTGAGCTACGCCCCGTCGGGACGGAGAGTCTAGCGTGGGGCCCTTCCGGCAAAAATGACTTCCCACCCCTCGCGTCCCAGACGATCAAGATCGCGAACGAGGAAGCCCTGATCCGGACGGCCGGGTCAGGGGCACTCAGTGATCCCGTCGGGTATCGGCGGCAGCGAGTCGGATTCGCTTGTAGCCATCTCCCTCATACACCACCGACACACGCCGCGCCACGCCACCGCCCCCCAGCACCACCGGCACGCTGTAGGCAAAGAACCCAGGCTCGATCTCGCTCACGATCTGCCAACTGTCGCCATCATCGCGCGATTCCCACACCGTGCCTCTGTGCCGCTCTCCCTCGCTGTTCGGTGCCGTGTACACCCATCGCGCCTCATCCACTCGCACCAGCCCACCCATGCAGTTGGGTGCAGGGAGGTCGTCGACCAGTGCCAACGGACTCCATGTCTTCCCGCCGTCTTCGCTGCGCGCGGAGAGCCGGTGTTTCGTACCGCCGAAGTGCCTGGCATTGAGCACGATGACCCCGCCGCGAGCCTCCACCATCTGCACTTCGTTGGCACGGCCGACGCGGCGCGTTGTCGGCGTCGGGGACGTGTTCTCAGTCGCCGGAGTCCCCGCTGCCGCCGGCACATCCCGCTCACTTCCCGGCGCGCACTCGCCGATCGACCAGGTGTCGCCGCCATCGTCGGAGTGGGCGGCGTAAACCAGCCACTCGCCGTATGGACCCTGGTTGAATGGCACGACGACACGGCCCGCGTGCGCGCCCTCTCGAAGTTGGATCCCGACTCCTGGCCCAGAGGCGACGCTGGTCACGACTTCGCGCCGCTTGACGTGTCGAGTGATGTCGCGCGGCTCGCCCCAAGAATCGCCACCATCATCGGAATGCATGACCCACACGCGCGCGACTTCGTCGCCGTCCCAACCCGGCTTGATCGAGTGCTCGCCCTGGCCGGTTGGGTACGACTGGTACACGAGCAACACTCGACCCGCGTGAGCACCGCGCGCCAACTCGACCACCGTGGGGTTGGCCAGGGATCGACCCGGCTCGTCGCGAAGTGTCCGGACGGGCGACCAAGTCGCACCCGAATCATCGCTCGTGCGAAGCACGATGTCATGCGTGCCGTTGTCAGAGAGGTGGTTGCGTCCCTCGGCAAAGACCAGCACGCGACCGGGGTGGCCCGTCGCACCTTCAGCGCCAACCGGTGAGCGCAACACCGTCGCGGCGGGGATTCGATAGACCGGATACCCACCCTCGCCGCCGGAGAAGACATCCGTGGCGTCGACGCCCTGGCGCGCGGCGGTGGATTCGCCGCCGAGGAAGAGGGCCAAGGCGATGGCGAGCGAGAGCACCGGGGAACTCTAGTGGCTACGCCGTGCGCTCCACCATCCGCCCCAGCCGCCGCAGCTGCGGGATCCTCCACGCCACGGCACCCACCACGAAGAGCGTTCCGATCCCTCCAGTCACCACGCTGAGTACGGGGCCGATCCACGCCGCGACCAGGCCGCTCTCGAATGCGCCGAGCTCGTTGCTGGACTCAATGAACATGCTGTTGACGCCGGTGACGCGGCCGCGCAGGCGATTGGGCGTGCGTGTCTGCACGAGTACATGCCTCACGATGACGCTCACATTGTCCAGGGCACCGCTCACGATAAGCGCCGCGCTTGACACGATCATGCTCGTGCTCACGCCAAAGAGAATCATGCAGACGCCGAATCCCGCCACGCTCCACAGCAGCGCCGGGCCGGCGCGAGCGAGCGGTGGTCGATGCGCCATCCACACCGCGCACAAGAATGCACCAATGAATGGCGCGGCCCTCAGGAAGCCGTACCCCACTGGTCCGGTGTGCAGGATCTCGTCCGCGTAGAGGGGCAAGAGCGCGGTGGCGCCACCCAGCAGCACCGCCAGCAAGTCCAGGCTGATGGTGCCAAGAATGAGTTTCTCGCGCCAGATATGGCGTACGCCTTCCATCAACTCGTGCACTGAGAACGGCGCCGTGCTCCGCTCCTCCTCGCGCTGCGTGACCAAGCCGATCGTGATGCTGAAGGTCATGGTGAGCGCCGCCACGAGGAGGTAGTTCCACGCCACGGAATCAGTCGCCGCAATCATCGCACCAGCCACAAGGGGCCCGGCGATCGCAGCCGCCTGGAAGAAGGTGCTGTTCCAGGCCACCGCGTTCTCGAATCGGTCCACCGGCACGATGAGGGGGAGAAGGCTGGCCCGCGCGGGGCCGTTGAACGCGCGGACGGTGCCGGACACGAACAGGAGCGCGTAGAGCCACTCGATTCGAACCTGCCACCAGGCAGCAGCAGCGAACGCCAAAGCACATACAGCGAAAAGAAACTGCGTAAACGCTACGATGCGCTTGCGATTGCGATGGTCCGCGAAGTGTCCCGCGAAAATCGCGAAGGCGATGACCGGCAACGCGCGCGCCACCCCGCAGTACCCCAAGGCAAGCGGACTGTGCGTGCGCTCCCAGACTTCCCACAGAATCGTCGCCGTCAGGATTTGGAGGCCCGTGCTGCTGCAGACAAATCCGGCCGCGAAGAGCTGGTAGTTCCTGAGTCGAATCGCGGACGGCTGGGTCAACCGGTGCAACGATAGGCGTGTTCGTCGACCGGTGAGGTACCGTGGTCATTCGTGTGGGCTCCTGCCATGAGATGTGGCGCATTGCTTCTCGCGGCACTGTGTTCAGCGATTGATAGGACTTCGCTTTTTGAGCGTCGCAGGCGTGTATCGCGCGCACACGTCCTCGGCAAGTGCGCAAGAAATTCCG
>JAQCEQ010000020.1 GCA_027618565.1 Planctomycetota bacterium
CGACCCGCCGCGCCAAAGTAACGAAGAGTTGGCCGAAAAGGTGATCGAGTTGATCGAGGCCACGTGTGAGCCCGAGGCCTGGGAGTCGAACGGCGGCAGCTGGGCCACCATCCGGTACTTCCAGGGGTCGCTCATCGTGACGGCGCCGGACTTCGTGCAGCGCAAGATCGGCGGCTATCCCTTCGCACCGCGAGTCCCACAGGCCGCACCGTCCAGCGAGCGACGCTATGTGCAGCTCTCGGCCCCCTTCGGAGTCGCGGAACTCATCGGGTTCACCTCGGTTCCCGTCGGGGGGGCCGTTGGCGGAGCAGGCACTCCCTAGGCACCTGTGGCCATCAGCGGCGGTCGCTCAGGACCCTTGAACGCCAGCGGCAACTCCAGCCAGAAACTGGCACCGGCACCGGGAGTGGACCGCATCCCCACCATCCCACCCAGCATCTGCGACAGCTCCCGGCAGATCGCCAGCCCAAGCCCGGTTCCCTGATGGGATCGAGTGTGGCTGGCATCCACCTGGCGGAACTTCTCGAAGATCGTCTCCTGCATGTCCCACGGGACGCCGGGGCCACGATCGGTGACGGTGAGCCGAACGCTGGTGCCATCGCCAGCGACCTCCACTTCGATGGTCACCGCCGCTCCATCGGGCGAGAACTTGATGGCATTGCTGAGGAAGTTGTAGAGAACCTGCTGCACCTTGCCGGCATCGGACTCCAAGAGCGGAAGCTCCGGCGGGACGCGACGATGGAACTCGATGGACTTCGCCTGGGCTAGTGACTGCAGGATGGCACAGAGCCCCTCCACCAGGTCGCCCAGCGCGATCTTGCCGAGCGTCACTTCCATCCGACCCGCCTCGATCTTGGCCATGTCCAGGAGTTCGTTGATCATCTCCAGGAGCATCCGGCCGCTGCGGAGGATGTTCCCGATGTAGCGCAAGCGCTTGGGGTCGGCGTGTTCATCGCCCCGCGCCAGCTCATCGAGCAACTCCGCGAAACCGATGATGGAATTGAGTGGCGTGCGCAGTTCGTGGCTGACATTGGCCAGGAATTCCCCCTTGAGCCTGCTGGACTCGGAAAGCCCCACATTGGATTCGGCCAACTCCGCAACCTTGAGGTCGAGGTTTCGGTTCACGCTTTCTATTCGCGCCTGCGTGGCTTGCAACGACTCCAGCATCCCGTCCAGCGCGCGAGACAACTCTTCCAGCTCGTCACCCGTCTTGAGGGTGGAGCGGGCGTCCAAGTCCCCGCGGCGGACCCGATCCGTGGTCGCTCGAAGCGCGCGCACTGGTCGAATCACCAGCCGCCGCTGGATAAGGAACGAGGTGGCCAGCGCGATGGCCAGCGCCACCAATCCGGCCGCCGCGATATAGGCATCGTTGAGCAGCAGCTGGCTGCTCGCCAACGCACTCCCACGTTCCACGATGATGATGCCGCGGAGCGGGTCGTTGATGGAGGTGTCGTTGGCGCGCGGCGTGAAGTCCACATGCGTCGGATCCGCGATCTGCCGCCATTCGGCTTCGCGGATCGCCCGCGCGTAGAGCGTCCATCGCTGGCCTTCGCGCTCCTCGGTATCGAACGCCTCTTCCAACTCGGATCGATCCTGGAACGACTCCCACGCGACCTCCACAAATGGGTCGGTCGACTCCTGTGCCTGCGCCGCCGAGAGGACTCGGACGGGAATCTCCACGCCCTCGGAGCGCTGGATCGAGAACCCGTTCGCCAGCCAGGTCTGCGCGATCTGCCTCGCCACCTCCACCTGGCTCTGCTCGATGCTCTTCCTCGCCCGCTCCCACGGCACGAAGAGGGCACCCCCCAGCACCAAGGCAATCGCCACGCCGAACAGCAGTTGGCTCTTGTTGGCGAGTGAGAGTCCCTTCACTCGGCGCACTCTACTGGTGGAGGCATGCCCCCGCCGCTACCCTCCACCCGTGCATCGCGCAGGCTGCGACCCAGGCAACATGTCCCCCGCGGACATCCTCTGCGATTTCTGCACCGTGCCCTGGGACGGCGAGTCGATCATGGTGGAAGGGCATCGCGGTTCGTGCATTTGCGTCCCGTGCCTCCGACACGCGGCGAGGGTCCTGCTCTCGGCGGAGGCCGACTCGGCAGGACCATCGGCTCCAGGCGCATGCGTCCTCTGCCTTCGTCCTGACCGCGACCCTGTCTGGCGTGGCGCGCAAGCGGCGGCTGAAGCGTCGATTTCGGGCGCCGCCATCTGCCGCGGGTGCGTCCGCCGCTCGATCAGGCTGGTTGATCCGGCGGCCCCACACTCGGTCCCTTTGCCGAGCACGGCCGAGGACTGACACGCGTGAGCGTCATCGAATGGAAGGGTCGACCTTCCCGGGCGTACTTGCGTTCAAAGTTGCTCCCCACAAACTCGCCCTCGGCCGCGCTGGCGGGCCGCTCAAACGGACTTCGCGAAAAGAGGTTGGTGTGTCGCGCCGCGTGCTCCTGCATCCACGCCCACAGCGCATCGTGGTCGGTGACGATCCTGAGTTCGCCGCCGGGCTGGAGTACCCGATGGAACTCGGCCAGCGAATGATCCTGGATGACCCGCCGCTTGTGGTGTCGACCCTTCGGCCACGGGTCGGAGAAATACAAGTGGATCACGCGGACGCAGCCGTCGCGAAGCCACCCGGAGAGGAACTCGACCGCATCTCCATAGAGGACGCGAACATTGGGGCGCTCATGCCGGCGAATCCGATCCGCGGCGTATCGATAGAACTCGCCCGTCCACTCGATCCCAAGGAAGTCCGTGGCAGGCTCCAGTGCCGACTGCTGAAGGAGAAAGGTCCCCTTCCCCGAGCCGATCTCCAGATCGAAGGGGCGAGACTCGTCGCGACCCGTAAAGAAGAACTCTGGCCCGATGCGCCCGGCCTCGGAGGGAGGAAGTCCGTTGCGATCGATGCCCCACGCGCCGGGCTCCAGCGTGCGGCCGCGCCCCAGCCCGAAGCTCACGACGCCGCGCGCCCCTTGGCAGAGGGCGATTCCGCCCATGGGATCACGGCACCGTCGCGCCAGAGTCCCTCGATGTCGTAGTACTCGCGCTGCCCGGGCTCAAAGAGGTGGACCACGACATGGACTAGGTCCACCACGATCCAGCTGCCGCCGGTGTCGATGGCTCGGCGCCATGCGGACATCGACATCGCCTTCGCGACATCGGCCAGGTCATCCGCCACGCTCTTCATCTGCCTGGAGCTGGTGCCGGAGGCGATGACGATGTGGTCGCACACGGGGCTGAGCCCGGCAACCTCCAAGATCGTGACATCGGTGCACTTGCTCCGCGCTGCTTCGCGAGCCACGGCGATCGCGACCTCGCGATGTCGCTCCACGTCGTCCCGTGAAACATCCGTACGGACACGCGTCCCGGCGCGCGCTGGCTTCTTCTTATTGGGGGACGCCGCCGTCACCGGCTTGGTCGTTCAAACTTCTCGCGGATCGGGCGCGGCTGCAATGCCATCAGGCGAAGTGCGACGCGACGCTTCGCGGCCTTTCGCCTGACCATCGAGGGCTTTTCGTAGGCCTGTCGGTCCTTGACCTCGCGGGTCAGTCCCTCCTTCTCGCAGCTCTTCTTGAAACGGCGGAGCATCTGCTCGATGGATTCGTGACCTCGGCTCTTGACTCGGATCGGCATGCAGTCCTCTGTGGGTGTGGAACGGGGAGTCAGGTATTAGAGCTGGAAACTGCTGCACCCGCAAGCGGCGGGGCTCAGTTCTCGACGCTTATCGGACGATTTAACGATTCTGTCATTCGCCATCCGCCCCCCCGCGCCAGCGCTGGGAGAAGTCTCGGCGCTGGAGAGGGGCCGGCGTCCAGCCCCCCGCGACCACGATTCGCCCCCGACCCTCGCAGGTGGCACGCAACTTGGCGATGGCATCGCGGCTTGGAACAATGCGCAGGCCATTGGCCACCAGGCGGACTCGCCGGTTCCCTCGCGGCACCACAACATGCACTTCCACGGTGCGCCCTCGGGTGGCATCGACGCTGTTGGAGAGCTGCCGAAGCACGCCCGCCAGCATTCTGATGCTTCCCGCGCCAGCTTCCGCCACCATCTCTTCGCTTTCGAGCAGGACTTCCACCCTGGTGGCCAGGTGAGACGCGGCGTCCTCGATGGCGATCACCTTGTTGACCTTCACTCCGGGCTGCTCCCTGGATCGATCGACATGCCCGATGAGCACCACCATCGCGTCGGACTGGAGCAGCGCCCCGTACTTCGCGAACTCCTCCGCGAACATCACGCCCCCACACTTGCCCTCCATGTCCATCAGGTCAAAGAGCGCCATCCGTTGCCCCGCGGCGCGCCCGGACTTGGTGACGATCGGGCGCACACCGCCCAGGATGCCACCGATGACCACCGGCGCATCCTGCCCCATGCTGGCCAGTCGCGACGAGGTCGCGTTGCAAAACGCGCGGAGCGCCGGGCGGTGCAGGTCCAGGGGATGCCCCGAGACATGCATGCCAAGCACCTCCTTCTCGAAGGCCAGTGCCTGCATCCGGTCCCAGGGCTTGTTGGACCGCAGCCACGCCAGTGTCGCAGAACCGCCAGCGGCATCGCCATGTTTCGGAGGTGCCGGCTCGATGAGCCCGCCGAACATGTCCATTTGGCCGGACGCAGCCTCCTTGGCTCGCCTGCCGGCGGATCGCATGACCTCCTCCAGGCTGCCCACCAGCGCGGCGCGCTGCTCCACTCCGTGAAGCGAATCAAGCGCACCGGCCTTCACCAACGACTCCACGGTCGCGCGGTTGCAGGCGCTGAGGTCGACGCGCTCGCAGAAGTCCATCAGGTCCTTGAAGGGGCGATCGCCCCGGGCCTTGATGACGGCACGGATGGCCGACTCGCCCGACCCCTTGATCGCCGCCAGCCCGAATCGGATGTGGCCCGTCGTGGAGGTCGCCTTCTCGCCCGCCGCAAACCGGACGCTGAACCATTGCCCCGACTGGTTGATGTCTGGAGGCGCCACCTCGATGCCGACATGCCCCGCTGCTGACCGGCCGTCTTGCGTGGGCCATCGAATCACCCGGCACTCGTCCAGGTTCACTCGCCAGTCCTCCACCTTGCTGGCCTGCGACTCGTAGGTGAGTACCGCCGCCATGAACGCCGCTGGGAAGTAGGTCTTCAGGTACGCCGTCTGGTACGCCAGGATCGCGTAGCCGGCACTGTGGCTCTTGTTGAACCCGTAGCCCGCAAATCGCTGGATCGTCGCGAAGTGTGCGTCCGCCACCTGCGCCGAGATGCCGTTCATCCCGGCGCCGCGCACGAAGTCGTCCTTCGCTGCGGCAATCTCCGACTCCTTCTTCTTGGAAATTGCCTTGATGATGGAGTACGCCTGCCGCAGCGGAATGCCACCAACGCGATTGAGCACCTGCATCACCTGCTCTTGGTAGACCATGATGCCGTACGTCTCCGCGACGACGGCATCCAGCACCGGATGCACGTTGGGGACCGATTCCTTCCGTAACTTTCGTGAGGCATAGAGCGGGATGGACTCCATCGGCCCGGGCCGGAAGAGCGCCGCAGCGGCGATCAGGTCCTCCAGCCGATCGGGCTGGATCTGTTGGAGCGTCCGCTTCATCCCGTCGGACTCGAACTGGAAGATGCCTTGCGTCTGTCCCCGGCGAAACGACTCAAAGACGCGTTGGTCGTCGGTCGCGATGCGGTCCAGGTCCAGCGGGTGGTGTGCACCTGGCTGGCGCGCCTCGCCCGATCGACCCACCGCACGCCAGATCTCCTCCTCCGGCAGCGTCTCTCGCACCATCCGCTTCGTCAGCTCGATGGTGGAGAGCGTCCTCAGCCCGAGGAAATCCATCTTCAGGAGACCCGCCTTCTCGCAGGTGGGGCCATCCCACTGGGTGACGGTCGCCTCGCCGCCGTCGGGCCGGTAGAGCGGGACGATGTTCTCCAGCGGCTGCGTCGCGATGATCACGCCAGCAGCGTGCACGCCCGCACTTCGCGCGTGTCCCTCCAGCGCCATGGCGTGGTCAAAGAGCCGGCGCGTCTTGGCATCGCGACCGATCTCGTCGCGCAACTGCTTCACCTGGTCGATCGCTTCCTGGAGCGTCGTCCCCAGCGCTTCAGGGACCAGGTTGCACAGGCGCTGCGTGTGGTCGGGCGTGAACCCCATCACGCGGCCCACGTCCTTGATCGCCGCACGCGCCTTCATCCGGTTGAAGGTGATGATCTGCGCGACATAGCCGTACTTCTGCCGCACATAGTCGATGACACGGCCCCGGCCGTCCTGGCAAAAGTCAATGTCGATGTCGGGGTACTCAGTCCGGTCAGGATCGGTGAATCGCTCGAAGAGCAGCCCAAACGCCTCCGGGTCGGCATTGGAGAGCCCCAGCACGAAGCCCACCATCGTCCCCACGCCTGAGCCACGCGCCATCGCGGGGATCTCATTCTGGCGCGCCCAGTTGACGAAGTCCCACACGATGAGGAAGTACGGGCTGATCCGCTTGTCGCAGAGGATGCCCAGCTCTCGGTCCAGCCGCGTACGCCTGGCGCCCGTCGCGCCCTCGGGACCGTAGCGCCACACGGCGCCCGCATCGCACAGGAGGCGCAGCGCGCGATCACACTCGTGGCGCACCTCATCGTCGTCCCCGCTCCCCAGGACATACGCCTCCAGCGTCACATGGCGGCAGGCCGACTTGAACCACTCGGTCAGGTCGCCGCCGTCAAAGCATGGCAACAGGTGGGGCGCACGCACCCGCACGACCGGCGCGTGGTTCTCCTTTTCCGGCAGGATGACCTGGCACCGCGCAGCGATGCGGACCGTGTTGGCCAGCGCCTCGGATGCTTCCGGGAAGAGTGTGGCCATTTCCGCCGGCGACTTCACGTAGAGCGACCCCGGGTATCGGTGACGCTCGGGGTCGTCCTTCAGCTTCCCGCCCATGGAAATGCAGCAAAGCGTGTCGTGGACATCGTGGTCGGTCTCGCGCAGGAAGTGCGCGTCGTTGTCGCACACCATGGGCAGCGAGAGCTCGCGCGCCAGCTTGGCGAGCAACGGGTTGATGCTCTCCTGCTCCGCGTTGTGCCGCTGGAGCTCCACGAAGAACGACGGCTCCCCTTGTTCGTCTGGTCCAAAGACCTGCGCATGCCACCGCGCCTCTTCCAGCGCGGCCTCCCAACACCGATGGTCCCCACCGGTCACGAAACGACGGAGATGCCCCGCGATGGACGATCCGAGGTGGCCGTTGATCGCGATGAGTCCACGTGCGTGCGCCGCGAGCGTCTCGTGGTCCATGCGCGGCCGCCCGTAGAACCCGTTGACAAACGAGTCGCTGGAGAGGTGCATCAGGTTGCGCCAGCCCTCGCCGTTCCGCGCGAGCAGGACGAGGTGGGCTCCACCCGAGCGGATGCCCTGGCCTCGCTGCCGTCGGCTGCACGGAATCCCATCGGTGGTCTCCGCGACATACGCCTCGATTCCCAGGATCGGCTTCACACCAGCGCTTCGCGCCGCGGCATAGAACTCACGCACGCCAAAGAGGTTTCCGTGGTCCGTCACGGCGACGGCTTCCATCCCCAGCTCCTTCACCCGGGCCACCATTTGCTTCATGCGATTGCCACCGTCCAGGAGCGAATACTCCGAGTGCAAGTGGAGATGGACAAAGCCAGGCGGGGTGTCCGTGCCGTTGGAACTCATCGGGCTGGTCAAGGCTGGACCGAGGATACGGCAGCGGATTCGTCTGCCGATCTCCACGCATCGCAGGTTGCCGGATCGCGCGTCGTATCGTGCGCGGATGCCGCCGTTTTCTCGTCCCGACCCGCCGCGAGGCCGCCGATGGCTGCGTCCGATCGTCTACGCGGCAGCGGTGCTTGGCGCGGCATGGATCATCTTTCGGGTGGAATCCGGCCCGCAGGCGGCGGGCAGGAGTGCGGCGCTCAAGGCGTCCGACCAACTGCGCGACTTCACCGTTCACGAGCCCGGCCAGGGCCGTCCCGAGTTTCTGCGTCGTTCGGACCCCCTGGTCACCGAGCCAACCATGCTCCTGCTGCCACGGTTTGACCTCAACGCGATCCAGGTCGGCACCGCAGCCGATGTGCCGGAGGACTGCGCCCATCCGCCTTCAACGGTCCACTGCCTGGCCCTCCGGTCATCCACGGGAGAGTTGCTGGTGCTGTGGATCGCCCGCTCTGCAAGCGACGAACCGATGCTGGTGGGCTACTGCCTGACACGCGGCAGTGATCTTCCCACGGCGACCACACGCACACCGACGAGTTAGATCTCCGCGGTGAGCGCCACGGCTCCAGTCTCGCGATCGACGACCTCGATCCGGCTGCCGGGACCCAAGACCGCGTTGCCGAAGTTGAGTGCGATCGAATCGATCGAGTCCGTCGGCGCGTATCCGCTGTGGATGGTCCAGGAATCAGCTCCTGACCGAACAACGATGTCGTAGATGCTCCGCTTGGGGAGCTTTATCGCCACCAGCAGTCCGCTCTGGGCTAGCGGTGACTTGATCACCATCCCGGCGGCGTTATTCCCAGAGGGTGCCACCATGCCCCGGATAATCGACTCGCCCTGCAATTGCTGTGTAAGCGCCGGTCCGGTGAACTGCACCAGGTCGGCTCGCGTGGAGGCGCCGAGCGCCAGCTCGCTGATGTGGCTGACCCGGTTCGTGAGCGAGTAGTTCGCCAGCATGACGACAAGCAGGCTGGCGCCGAGCGCCACGCTGGCCGCACGCCAGAAGACGGCGCTGAAACGCCACCGCGCCACGAGCGCGTCCGTGTTGGACTCTCGGGCGGCACTGAGCAGGCTCGCCGAGACGGCTTCCTCCGCGTTGTCGAATCGGGTGCGACGCGCGCCCAGAGACCCGGGCTGGGTGCCCAGCCGATCGCTGGAAAGTTCTCCCCGCGGCACCTCCCCAAGCGACGCCAGCGGCGTGAGCCCGTCACGGCGACGGAGCTCTGCCGCGTCGGCGATCCCCGCCAAGACGCGCGACCGCAGGGCGGCATCCGGATTCACGTCGGGAAGCAGGTCATCGTCAGCGGCGAGAGCAGCCTGAAGGTCCAGCACCTCGGCGAGGAGGGCTGCAGGAGCCCGCCGACGAAGTGCCTCTAGCCGGGAGAGATCGGGGTCATCCAATGCTCCCAGCAACTCCAACTGCGCGAGTTCGAACAATTCATCTCGGTCGACTGGACTCATGATTCCCTCAAAAAATCACAAGCTGGTCACGCCTTCCGGCGCGCCGGCTTCCTTTCCTTCCTCGACCTCGACTCGGACTGCCGCCTGGGTCATGCCAAGCGCCCTCCTTATCGAGGCATCAGCCTCCAATAGCCCTCGCTGCACATTTCGGACAGCGATGGCTCCCTGTTTCGTCAGGCCAGAGATTCTCTGGAAAAACCTTTCCTCATCGTCTCCAAACCCCTGCTCAGCGCGGACTTCACGGTGCCCGATGGGATACCCAGCGCTTCGGAAGTTTCCCGGATGGACTTCCCCTCAAGGTAGACACTCTCCAAGACCGCCCGCTGGGATGCCGGAAGCGCACGAATCCTCCGCCGCAGCGGACTCTGCTCAAAGTCGTCGGTGTTCGCATTGGCCGCGGCGGGTCCCCAATCGCCACCCTGCACATCAAACGAAGCGATGGACTGCAGGCGCGGACGGCTCCTGGCGGCGCGGAGGCGATCGATGAGGAGTCGCCTGGTCATCAAGGCGACCCACGAAATCAGCCGGGACTTGTCGGCGTCGTAAACGGCCGCCGTCTGCCACAGTTGTACGAAGATGTCCTGGACGGCATCTTCCGCCTCCGCCCGGGTAGGCAGCACCTGCATCGCCTGCCGATAGACGAAGCGTCCGAACTGGTCGTACATCCGACCGATCGCTGCCGCGTCGCCGCGTGCGACGGACTGCATCAAAAGCCGGTCTGCGGTGGAAATATCGAGCGTCATTAGATCCTTTTCCTCATCTTTGTTTCTTGCAGCAGCGACAACGCAGCAGCAGAAAACCTCCGCAGGTCTCAACCTAGCACGGATCGGAACGCGGTCAAGAGAAAATCGATTTCCCGGAAGCCTCAACGGGAGATTTGGTGATCTTGCGTAAATTGTTTCCGAAACACTTCCAAAGTCCGTGGCATCGGGCACAATGTTCACGGTGTTGGGGAACAGGGGTCCGATGGTGTGCTGGGCTTAAGTCCCTGCAACCAAGCATTCGGAGGAAACGCCCTTGCCCCAAGAGACTTGCTTTGCAACTTTCGTGGGCATGCATCGTGGGGATGCACCAGGCGGTCAGCTCGACAGTGCGCGCTCGCGGCGCGCGCTCACATTGGTCGAGTTGCTGGTGACCTTCGCGATCGTGTCCATCCTTCTGAGCATCCTGCTCCCTGGCCTCAGCCAGGCGCAGGCTGTGGCTCGGCGAATCGTGTGCGCAGCCCATGAGTCCAGCATCGGCATCGCACTCACCCTCGACGCGGACCAGAACAGCCAGAAACTCGTCGAGAGCTGGTTCGCGCAGATCGGGCGACCCTCAGAGACGATGGCCGCGACGCGCGGCTACTTTGACGGCAGCTTCCAGTCGATCACGGCGCCGATTCCGAACCTGTCCCCGGACGGCCGGCGATGGGACGGGCTGGGGAAGTTGGGGTACAAGGGAACCGCGTGCTTGGACTCGCCCGAGGCGCTGTTCTGCCCCTGCCACCGCGGCGATCATGCGTGGGAGGTTGAACGCGATTGCTTCGTCTTTGACGCCCCGACCACGGATGAGACGAAGCGGTACTTCACCAACTACCAGTACTCGGGGCACCTTGAGAAGGACGGCGATCGACGTTCCCTCGCGCGGTTGAGCAATGCCGATGTCCTTGTCGCGGATGGCTTCCGAACCCGGGACGATGTCAACCATGAGACCGGCGCCAATGTCCTGCGCGGCGACCTCTCGGTCAAGTGGTGGGCCGCCAACCGATTTGAGTTTGAATCGCTTCCCGTGGATTCATTCTCGGAGAGCGTGAGCGACACGGCATGGATCGACCCGGTCTACAACCCCTGGGACCAAGTCTGGGACGCGGTGGCCCGCGAGCGCTAGTTCGCTTGGTTTTCGCCACCGGCCAGCCACACCAGCTGCCCACGATGGGCGCCGATGCCGGGGTCGAAGGTCTCGCAGCGCAGGACTCGCGAGGGATCGACCACGAGGGCTTGATCAATGCGGAGCAAGGGGAACTCTCGCGGGAAAGTGGCACCGATTCCATTCCCCGCCGACGCGAATGCTTCCGCGCCTTCGGGGACCAGTATTCGGCGCGGCGCCCCGGGAGAGGTGTTGAAGTCGCCGATGATCAGGTCCGGCACGATCCCCTCCGACTGGATGGCCCTGGCCACGCCTTCAATGGCATCCGTCCGAAGGTCTCGCCACGATGAGGGAAGGTCAACCGCGACCAACGTGAACGGCTCCTCGCCGAGGAGTCCGCGGCGCTGAAATTGGAACAGTGAGGCACGCGCGGGTGGTGCCACCGGGAGGGCGCGCGCCGTGACGCAGGGCCAGCGTGAGCCGACCAGCGTGTTTCCTTGGGCGGCCACCTCGCGCCCGGCCTCTCGCCACTGCTCGTCCAGCGCCGTCCGCGCCAGCTGTCCGCACTCGGTGACCACGATGATGTCGGCGTCGACGCCGCGCAGCGCCACGGCCCACTCGTCTGCGGCCCTGCCGGGATGGCGTGCGTTGACATGGGCGATGCTGATCAAGGCCTGGCCGCCGGGAGCCGCCAGCCATGGTCGCCATGCCAGCGCGGTCGTCCAAGCGATCCAAAGTGCGGCCATCAAGGACAGGAGTCCTGTCATGCGGAACCATCGATGGCGCGGCGCCAACCCCACCAGCGCCGCGAACACGAGCACGACCGGTGGACACCACGCCAGCCACTGCACGACGACCGCGCTGGGAACGACCGCTCGGGCGAAGCACGATGTCGCAACCAGCGCCTGTGCCGAGAGCCCCATGCACACCACCCAACGACGCGACGCCACACGCGCACGCACGGCGCGATCGGTCATGGGCGGCTCCCGCACGCCTTGGCCGACTCCTCGGCTAGCTCCTGGGCGATCGCGGCGACGATGGCGGCGTGGTGTTCCCCGGCACACGCCAGCGTGCCAGTCGTGCCGCGCATCACGCCGTCCGCCCCAAAGTGTGGCGCCACGCCAAAGATGTCCGAGGTGGCGGCGCCGGACTCGGACGCCACCAACATGCCTGCGGCGTGGTCCCACGCCTGCTCAGGCGCGGAACCTGGCTTGGCCACCCGAAACGCAAGGTCACCGTGACCGAGCGCGACGAGTCCGTACTTACATTGGCTGTCGATGGGAACATGCTTCGTGTCCGGCAGTGCCCGGTCGAGGACGCGTCGACCCCGCTCCGTTCGGGATCCACCTCGCACGGAACACAGCCAGACTGGCGGGCTGGCACATGGGCCACGCCTCACCCGATGCACCACTCGCCCAAGGTCGGGTCCGGCGGCACTGCGAAGGTGACATCCGGCACCCAGGGTGGCGGTGAGGAACAGTCCATCGGCAAGCGACGGCAGCGTGTTCCACTCCCTCGGAGGCGGGGACATCGCGATTCCACCGGCAAGGCATCGATCATTCTCAATGAATCCGAGGCAGGTGGCGTACGCACGGCCCGCCACCCAGCCGCTGGTGCCGTCGATGGGGTCAAGGCTCCAGTAAGGCGCATCGGAGGAATCGTCGCGTCCCCAGAGCAGGCGCCGCTTCGCCTCTTCGGCAGTGACCGGCGCGAGCCCGGACCATGGGGCACACTCCTCCAGCGCCTGGACCACCAACGACCACGCCGCCGAATCGTCACCCAAGCTCGCGGGGGTCTCTTCAGCGATCACGCGGACGGCGCCGATTCGTTCACGCAGGCCATGGAGGACCAACAACTGCACGACCATGTCCGCCGCCGTGACAGGACTGCCGTCGGACTTGGCGGTCGAAGTCCGGAACTCATCCAGCGTCCCCATCCAGGCCGTCGCCCGGAGGGCCACTGCGAGGAGGTCGGCAATCGTCTCCTCGTGCTGGACCCGATGGTTCGATGGGCTGCCGTGGTGCGCGCTGGTCAATGGTCGGGAGGATAGATTCGAGGAATCGAGGCAACCTCGGAACCCAGCAAGTAGATTGGCACGTGGTTTGCTCTAGCACCTGATCGCGTTCCCCGTGGGACCGAAAGAAGGAATACACAGCATGGCCAACGGAAAAATCATCGGCATCGACCTCGGCACCACCAACTCGTGCGTGGCCATCATGGAAGGTGGGCAGCCCAAGGTGCTCATCAACGCCCAAGGCAGCCGCACCACCCCCAGCGTGGTCGGCTTTACGGACAAGGGTGAACGCCTTGTCGGCCAGCCCGCCCGTCACCAGCAGGTGACCAACCCCAAGAACACCGTCTTCTCCATCAAGCGGTTCATGGGCAGACGCCACAACGAAGTCGTCTCGGAAGAGAAGACCGTGCCCTACAGCGTCGTCGGCGGGAACGACGAACTGGTGAAGGTGGACATCCGCGGAAAGGCGTACACGCCGCCGGAGGTGTCGGCGATGGTGCTGCAGGAACTGAAGAAGGTGGCCGAGGACTACCTGGGCGAGAAGGTGGAGCGCGCCGTCATCACGGTCCCTGCCTACTTCAACGACAGCCAGCGCCAGGCCACCAAGGATGCCGGCGAGATCGCGGGCCTCAAGGTGGAGCGCATCATCAACGAGCCCACCGCCGCGGCTCTGGCGTACGGCCTGGAAAAGAAGAAGAACGCCCGCATCACGGTCTTTGACCTCGGCGGCGGCACCTTCGATGTCTCGATCCTGGATGTGGGCGACGGCGTCTTTGAGGTGCTGTCCACCAACGGCGACGGCCACCTCGGCGGCGACGACTTCGACCAGCGCCTCATCGACCACATCGCGGAGGACTTCCGCAAGAAGGAAGGGATCGATGTTCGCAAGGACCCGATGGCCCTGCAGCGCCTGAAGGAAGCGTCGGAGAAGGCCAAGATCGAGCTCTCGACCCAGCGCGAGACCACGGTCAACCTCCCCTTCATCACGGCCGATGCCAGCGGGCCGAAGCACCTCCAGGTGACGGTCTCCCGCGCGACCTTTGAGCAGGTGTGCACCGACCTCTTTGACCGGCTCCGCAAGCCGTGCGAACAGTGCCTCCAGGACGCCGGACTCCAGGCCTCGGCGATTCAAGAAGTCGTGATGGTCGGCGGATCGATCCGCATCCCCAAGGTGCAGGAGATCGCCAAGGACATCTTCAAGTCGGACAAGCTGGACCTGTCGATCAACCCCGACGAGGTTGTGGCCATCGGAGCCGCGATCCAAGGCGGCGTCCTCCAGGGCGAGGTCAAGGATGTGCTGCTCCTGGATGTCACGCCCCTCTCGCTTGGCGTGGAGACCCTGGGAGGCGTGATGACCAAGCTGATCGAGCGCAACACCACGATCCCGACGAGCAAGAAGGAGACCTTCTCCACGGCATCGGACAACCAGACCTCAGTCACGATCCATGTCCTCCAGGGCGAGCGCGAGTTTGCCAATGACAACCGCTCGCTGGGACGGTTTGACCTGACCGGCATCTCCGCCGCCCCGCGCGGCATGCCGCAGGTCGAGGTGGAGTTCAACATCGACGCCAACGGCATCCTCAATGTCAAGGCCACCGACAAGGCGACCAGCAAGGCACAGGAGATCAAGATCACTGGCTCCAGCGGCCTCTCCAAGGACGAAGTGGAGCGCATGCGCCAGGAGGCCGAGGCGAATGCGTCTGCGGACAAGGAGCGTCGCGAGCTCATCGACCTCAAGAACCAGGCCGACCAAGTCGCCTACCAAGTGCGCAAGCAGCTCACCGAGGCCGGCGACAAGGTCCCGCAAGACGCACGCGGCCGCATTGAAGCGGCCCTCGATGGTCTCGAGCGCGCCGGCAAGAGCGACGACAAGGCGGCGATCAACGCCGCGATGAAGACGCTCAACGATGCCACGCAGGAACTGACCAAGATCCAGTACGAGGCGGCCTCCGCAGGCGGCTCGGCTGGAGCGGGCGGTGACGCAGGACAGTCCGCTGGCGGTGGCTCATCGGCGACCGGTAAGGCAGCCAGCGATGACGTCATCGATGCCGAGTTTGAGGTCAAGGACGGGCAGTAGGCCCCCTCGCTGCGATCGTTTTCCCCGGATGATGGTGAGAAGGGGCGCCTGAAGGGCCCCTTCTCACCATCATCCGGGCGTGACTAGAATCTCCCCCGACGCAAGACCGTCGCCCCTGACCCGGTTCGTGGCCGTGTCGCGGTGACTGCTCCTGGAGCGCCCCATGCACGCCATTCGTGGCATCGCAGTCAGTCCGGGCATCGCCTTCGGGCGCGCGCTGACACTTTCCAGCACGGTCGACAATGTGGAGTACCGGACCGTGGCGCCGGACTTGGTTGCGGCCGAGCTGGTCCGGCTGCAGCATGCGCTGGAGTCGACCTGCAAGGACCTGGACAAGCTGATCGAGGACACGCGCACGCGTCTGGGCGACGAGCCCGCGAAGATCTTCCAGTTCCACCGCAGCATCTTGGTGGACGCCTCGCTGCTCAAGATGATGCGCGGTGACATTGAGCGCGAGCATGTCGTGGCGGAGTACGCCGCCAGCGAGGCTCTCCGGAAATTTGCCGCCACCCTCCGAGCGGTGGAGGATGAGGCCTTCCAGAGCAAGGCGGCCGATGTGGTGGATGTGGAGCGGAGGCTGGTCAGCGCCCTCATGGGCGCCAGCGACGAGCGGCTGAAGCGCCTGGACGGCCCCGTCGTGGTGGTCGCACACGAACTGACTCCGACGCAGGCCGCGGAGCTGCACCGGCTGCGCGTGGTCGCCTTCGCCACCGACGGCGGCGGGCTCACCAGCCACACCTCGATTTTCGCTCGGGCGCTGGGGATTCCGGCAGTCACCGGCTGCGTGAATGCGACGGATGTCATCGAGGAGGGAGACGAACTCATTGTCGACGGCGACACGGGCACGGTCATCGTCCGCCCCAATGACGAGGCGCGCACTCACTACTCCATCGAGGCCACGCGCATGGCACAGCGCCGCAAGGTGCTCCACGATGCCGCCCGCGAGGAGCCGGTCACGCGCGACGGCGTGAGGATCGAGCTGCTCGGCAACATCGAGCTGGCCGAGGAAGTCCCGCTCATCATGGAGAACGGGGGCGAGGGTGTGGGGCTCTACCGGACGGAGTACCTGTACCTCACCAACGCCCGCGCACCGACGGAGCAGGAACACTTCGAGGCGTACACGGAAGCGCTCCGCCACTGCGCGGGAAGGACGCTCACGATCCGGACGCTGGACCTTGGCGCAGACAAGTACACGCAGGAACACCTGGAGGAGCCGGAGCGAAATCCCTTCCTGGGGTTGCGCAGCATCCGGTACTGCCTGAGTCGACCCGCGATGTTCAAGACACAACTGCGCGCCCTCCTTCGCGCCAGCGCCCATGGCCCGCTCAAGATCATGTTCCCGCTGGTGTCCTCCGTGATGGAGCTCCGGCAGGCCAAGATGCAGCTGAGGGACGCGGCGGAGGAGTTGGAAGAGGACGGGATTCCCTTCCAACGAGATGTCCAGGTCGGGATCATGATCGAGGTCCCCAGCGCGGCCATCATGGCCAGGTCGTTTGCCGGCGAGGCGGATTTCTTCTCCATCGGGACCAACGACCTCATCCAGTACACCGTGGCCGTGGATCGAGGCAATGAGCGGGTGGCCCATCTCTACTCTCCCGCACACCCAGCCGTCTTGCAACTTGTCAAGTCGGTCATCAAGGCTGCGAAACATGCTTCCATCGATGTCAGCCTTTGTGGGGAGATGGCGGGTGACCCCCTCTTTACGCTCTTGCTGGCTGGCCTAGGATTGCGTACATTCTCCATGTCCCCGAGCCAGCTTCCTGCTATCAAGAAGCTCGTCCGGGGCATGGATATAGGACATTGTGAATGGGTCGCGCGACGCGTCGGCTCATTCGAATCGGATCGGCAGGTGGTGAACTACCTGCGCGATGAAACTCGGAAGATTGACCCCGAGGCCCTCGTCGGACAGTTGCACTGACCACTGCGGTCGGTGCCCACGAGGTCCTCACAACTTGGATCAAGGCGCGAAAAAAGACGCCACCCGCTCACGCGGTCGAGCAGAACCCGTGCGGCCATTCCGGTCCCGGCCACTCTCTCCCGCACGCAGGCGCCAGTTCGCGCTGACACGCACACCCCGGATGATGAACCCACACGGGATCCATCAAGAACGCCAAGGCCCCCGCTGCTCCCATCATGAGATGCGAGCGGACGGCGGTGCTCATGGTGGCCTTGGACGGTCCTCGGGCAATCGGCTGGTTGTGCGCGTCACACATGGCCGCGAGATTGCGGCAGGACTCTTGGATGAACGCACAGACAACCAGAACAACCGACACCACACCCACGCCTGGGACGCAGCCGCCTGAGGCCGAAGCCACCACCACCTCCCCAGAGGTGACACCTGAAGTCGAGACCTCGGCTGACACAGCCAAGGCTCACGTGAAGGCCAAGCGCGCGCCCCGCAAGCGCGCCCCGCGGAAGCCGCGAGCGGCATCCACGCCACCAACGCAGGCGGACGCCGATGAAGCGGCAGCAGAGCCCGCCGACCTCGTGGAAAACGTAGAGGAAACCGGCGCCACGACGGCTGGTGGCGAGGACGGCCACACCGTGGGCGGCGGGGACGGCCACGACGATGTCGAGGACGATGTCGAGGACGCCCACGGCGACGAGGACGAGAGTGATCCGGAGGACGACGGCTCGGATGACGGCGAAGACGAGGACTCCGGCGAGCCAGGCGAAAAGCAGCCACCCAAGCGCAAGCGGGAGCGGAAAGAGATGCGGCGCGAACGGTTCGGCGTGCAGACCACGCTGGAGCCGCCACCGTTTGGCCCCTCGGTCATGCTGGTGGAGGAGTCGGTCGGCGACGAGTGCCGCGTGGCGGTCCTGGAGTCCGGCCGGATGAGCCACTATTTCGCGGAGCGAGAATCGACCGCCACCAATGTCGGCTCGATCTACAAGGGCCGCGTGGCCAATGTGGAGCCGGCGATCCAGGCCGCCTTCGTCGACTTTGGCCAGGGGCAGAACGGATTCCTGCATGTCTCTGACTTGCACCCGAAGTACTTCCCCGGCGGGGAAGTGACCGAACGAGTCGGGAAGAAGATTGCGCGCCGCGACCGGCCGATGATCCAGGACGCACTCAAGCGCGGCCAGGAAATCATCGTCCAGGTCATCAAGGAAGGAATCGGCACCAAGGGGCCGACGGTCACCAGCTACATCTCGATTCCCGGGCGCTTGCTGGTGATGATGCCGGACATGGACAAGGCCGGGGTCAGCCGCAAGGTCGCCGACGAGGACCAGCGCCGCGCGATGCGCAAGATCCTGGACTCACTGGAACTCCCGGATGGATGTGGCTTCATCCTTCGGACGGCGGGCCTGGACCGCAGCAAGAGCGAACTCCAGCGGGATGCGGCCTACCTGGAGCGCCTGTGGACCGCGATGCGGAAGCGCATGGACCGGACCGGCGGCCCGTGCGAGCTGTACACCGAGGGCGACCTCCTCATCCGGACCCTGCGTGACCTGGCGGACCCGTGCATCAAGGCGATCGTGGTCGACACGCCGGCCGCCTTCGACCGCGCGCAGATCTTCATGGACATCGTGGCTCCCGGCACCGGGCCGGCGCTTCACTACTGGAACAAGTCAACGCCCCTGTTTACGGCGTTTCGGGTCGAGGAACAGATCGCCATGATCCATGCGCGCGAGGTTCCGCTCCCGTCGGGAGGCGCGCTGGTGTTTGACGAGGCCGAAGCGCTGGTCGCGATCGATGTGAACTCGGGACGGAGCCGTGCGGCGAAGGATTCGGAGACCAACGCCTATCAGACCAACCTCGAGGCCGTCGATGAGATCACGCGACAGCTCCGGCTGCGAGACGTGGGCGGCCTCATCATCAACGACTTGATCGACATGCGGCTGCCCAAGCACCGCCGCGCGGTCGAAGAGCGCTTTGCGGCGCTGCTCAAGCGGGATCGCGCCAAGACGACGCTTCTCCCCATCAGTGACCTGGGCATGGCCGAGATGACTCGCCAGCGCATGCGTCCCAGCCAGCGCAAGGCCAACTACACGGCGTGCCCGCACTGTCAGGGGTCCGGCGAGATCCGGATGCCGGATGTGGTGGTGGCAGACATCGTGCGCCTTTCGGCGACGCTGCTCTCGCACCAGCATGTCAAGCGTGTCGAAGCGGTCTGCAGCGTGCGCGTGGCCAGCGAGATGCTGGGCCGAGGCCGTCGCCTCATCAATGCCCTCGAGGATCGGCTGGGCAAGTTGGTCGATGTGCGCATCAGCGAGGCGTTCTCGGTGGATCGGTTCGAGGTGTACGCCTATGACGAGCGCGGCGCGGACATCGAGATCGATCGGTTGCCCATTCCCTCGCGACCGGTGGTCGCAGACCTTCCGCTGGAGTTGACGGAGGAAGCGGAGCTGGAACTGGATGCGGAATCCGAGAGCCCGCGCCGACGGCGGCGCCGGCGCAAGCCCGCTCCGGCAGACGCGACGGCCATCGCCCTGGCCGGCGGCTTTGACGACTTGCCGCCGATTGACATGAGCGAGACCCCTCTTCTGGAGACGCTCACCCGGCGCGAACGCGAGGCGGAGCCGAAGGCCGAGACCCATCCGCGGGAGTCCCGCAGGCGAGGATCGCGTGACGGCGATCGACGCGGCGGACGAGACGGAGAGCGCCGGGCGGACCGAGACGGCGAGCGCCAGCCGGACCGAGACGGCGAGCGCCGCCCCGGGCGCGACAGGGAGCGTCGCCCTGATGCGGCACCCGCCGGGGACAGTCGTCCCGAGCACGGTGATGCGCACGGCGGGCGTCGACGCCGTGGCAAGCGGCGTGGCGGTCCGCAGCAGGGTCGATTGGTTCCTGGCGAGCCCGCGCCCCTGGATCGCTGCGAGACGACGCTGCTCGCGCGGCATTACGGGGTCACTCCCGAAGAGTTGCTGTCGAAGTTGCGCGAGCTCATCCCTTCTGACCTTGAACAGTTTGTCACGGCCGACCGGCACATGCTGCCTTGCGAAATAGTGCAATTCGTGCGTACTCACTTCACGCCGGTCTCTGCCAAGGCATTCGCGGCATCACAACCTGTTGACGCAGAGGTCGGCGCGGGAGCGGTGGAGGCCAACACTCCAGCGTCGCGGGACGGTCACGGCGGCTCCGCTGAGGGTGGCGATGAAGAAAGCGAAGGCAGCGGCCGAAGGCGTCGGCGACGACGGCGTGGCCGTGGTCGAGGCCGCGGAGATGACGATGGTCCAGTCAGCGACGCGCCAGCGCGTCCGGTGAATAACCGTGCCGGCCACGAGCCGCGTTCGACGGCCTCCGAGGCGACTGGGGCGTTCGTCCCCACCCCGACACCGCCGCCAGCACCGGAACCCGCCGCCGCAACGGCTGGAGTGACCTGGAAGCCCCTCCGCTCCCTCTATGGCGCCGCAATGCGCCGATTGCGCCCAGGGGAGTCGGGCGGGAGCCGAGAGTCGTAGGGAGATGGCCGCTCCGAGGCGTGTCATCCTGCTCGGCGCTTCTGGCTCGATCGGTCGAAGCACGGTCGAGGTCATCGAAGACCTCTCGCAGCGCGGAGAGCGGCCTTTCGCGCTCGTGGGCGCTGCGGTTCGCGCGGATCACGCGTGCCTCCATGCGCTGGCGGAGAATCATCCACTTGAGTGCGTCGCCATCGCCGAGGCGCGACCGGGATTGGTGGACGCCGGAACCGGAACGGGCAACACGCTGGGGACGCCGCTGCGCATCTTTTCGGGGCCGCGCGCAGCGTGCGACCTCATCGATGCCATCGCTCGGCCGGGCGACCTGGTCGTGGCAGCCATGGTTGGTGCAGCCGGAATCGAACCCGTGCTGGCGGCGATCGCCCGCGGGTGCGACATCGCCCTTGCCAACAAGGAGACGCTGGTGGCAGCGGGAGCGATCGTCATGCGCGAGGCGACCGCGCGTGGCGTGCGCGTCATTCCCGTTGACAGCGAACACAGCGCGGTGGCGCAGTGTCTGGCGGGACTGCCTCGCGGGAGCGCCGATGTCTCCCGCGTCGTGCTCACCGCGTCAGGCGGACCGTTCCGGACCTGGACGCGCGACGCGATCGCGGCCGCCACCCCGGAACAGGCGCTCAGGCACCCCACCTGGAGCATGGGGGCCAAGGTCACCATCGACAGCGCCAGCCTGATGAACAAGGTGCTGGAACTCATCGAGGCGCACTGGCTGTTTGGGCTCCCCGCCGACCAGCTCCATGCGGTCATCCATCCGCAGTCGATGGTGCACGCCTTCGTGGAGTGCCTGGATGGAAGCGTGCTGGCGCAGATGTCGCCGCCAGACATGCGCTTGCCGATCCAGTGTGCGCTGTGCTGGCCAGCACGCCATCGCGGACTGGCACGGCGAGTGGACTTCTCGATGCTCCGCGCGTTGGAGTTTGAGGAGATCGACCCAACCCGATTCCCGGCGATCGCCCTCGCGCGCGAGGTGATGGACGCTGGCGGGACTGCGGGGGCGATCCTCAACGCCGCCAACGAGATCGCGGTCGAGGCATTCCTCGGCGGGCGCATCCCGTTCGCCGCAATCCCTGTCGTCGTGTCACGCACGCTGGACGCCGTTCCTGCCGCCGCCGCCGATTCGATCGCGTCCGTGCTGGAAACCGACCGCGAGGCGCGAGCCAGCGCTCGCCGACTGCTCCCGTCCTAGCCCCCACCTAGACTCCACGACCCATGGTTTCCTCCGCTGCGTACCTGATCCTCACGATCCTCGGGTTTGGCCTCCTGATCCTCATCCACGAGGCAGGGCACTTCTTCATGGCGAAGCGGGCCCGCATCCGCGCGCACCATTTTGCGATTGGGTTCGGGCCGATCCTGGCCAGCTACCGACCGGGCGTCGGCTGCACGCTGGGCTCCACCGAGGCGGCGACGATGGCCAAGATTCGCACGGCGCTCGCCCATCGCGACCTCCCCGCGCATGTCAATGAGATACCCAGGGACATGCTGGCCCGTGCGGGTGTCGGCGAGACGCAGTACGAACTTCGCATCCTGCCGCTGGGAGGATTCGTCGGCATGGCGGGACAGGACGACACCAACCCCGGCGCGCGCAGCGAGGACGAGGGCTCCTTCAATGCGGCCAGCCTGGGTGCGCGCATGTGGGTCATTTCCGGCGGCGTGATCGCCAACTTGATCCTCGGCGTGGTCCTCTTCGGCGTCGCCTTCATGCATGGCGTGGAGTTCGAGGCACCAACGATCGGCCCGCTCATGCCAGGGTCGCCGGCCGCGAAGGCGGGCCTTCAAGCGGGTGACACGATCGTGTCGATCGACGGCGCTCCCATCGAGACGTTCACCGATTGCCGCATCGCCACGGCCTTGGGGGGGGACGGATCACCGATGTCCGTCGTCGTCCATCGGCCGACCGACGACGGTGGACTGGAGACCGTCACCCTGACCGTGACTCCGATGGACTCGGGGAACGGGATCCGACACATCGGGATTCGGCCGTCCACCAGCCTGCTCATCGACCCTCGGACCATCCGCGCGGGGCAGCGCGATGCGCTGGTGTCGGCTTTCCCGGGCCTGACGAATGCGCTTGCCGAGAACGCGAACATCCTTCTGTCTCAGGCGAATGGACGCTCGGTCGAGACCTGGGCGATGCTGGATCAGGCCTTCGAGGCATCCGCCGGCAAGCCCGTCCGAATCGTCGCGCAGGTGAACGAAGCCGTGATCGATTCACCAGTCATTCCCCTGCCGCCGTTTGCCATGACCGATATTGCTTCGGGTCCCGACGTGATCCCCACGCCGGAGTACACGGTCGCGGGGCTGACCCCGCTGACGATGATTGGCGATGTCCAGCCGAACTCCGCCGCGGCCGGAAAGCTGGAGGCTGGCGACATCGTCGTCCAGTTGCAGGGAAGGGCGGGTCCGATGCGCCAGGAGTTCCGCGAGGCCGTGCAGTCGGCGCGCGGGAAGCCGGTGGCCTGCGTGGTGGAGCGCGGCGGCAAGCGCCGCGAAGTCATTCTGACCGTCCCCCGCTCCGGCATCGTTGGCGTCCACCTGCAGCTGGCCACGGATGACAACCGCATCGCCAGGCCGGCTGCCTTCTGGAGTCCCTTGGATGGCGGTGCCCGACCAGCGGAACCAACTCCCGCGGCCGGTGCCGGGGTACAGCCGCTGAGCAGGATTGCAACGATTGACGGAGTGGCCGTCGATCCCGCCCAAGCCTGGTCGACTCTCACCGTCAGGGCGCATGATGCTTCGATGAACCAGCCCTCGGACGCTTCGTCCATGACCATCACTGTCGGGATCGAGGGACCGGACGACGAGGATGGTGTTCGTCAGGTCTCGCTGGTCCTTGAGGGCTGGGCACTGGCGGCGGAACAGTCCGCCACCTGGGGCAATCCATTCCCAATCGACCTGTTCCTCCCCAACCAAGTGGTTCTCTCCTCTGATGGCGACCCGATCGGCGCGGTGGCGATGGGATTCCGCCAGACCGGCGCGATTCTGACCAATGTGTTCCTGACGCTTCGCGCACTCTTTCGGGGGGATGTTGGCGTCAACCAGTTGTCGGGGCCCGTCGGCATCGTGCATGCGGGCACGATCGCCGCCGAGCGCAGCGTCTGGTACTTGCTCTTTTTCCTGGCGCTCATCTCCGTCAACCTGGCGTTTCTCAACGCACTGCCCATCCCCATCGCCGACGGTGGCCACATGGTGTACCTGCTCTGGGAGGCCACCACTGGCAAGGTGCCCTCGCCACGATTCCAGAATGTCGCGGCCCTGGTGGGACTGACCTTCTTCGTGGGGCTCTTCCTGCTGACCTTCTACAACGATGTGCTTCGACTGATCTCGTGAGCGCCGCGAGGACGATCCTGGTCACCGGCGCCTCCAGTGGGATCGGCGCCGCCACGGCGGTCGCCGCCGCACGCGAGGGCTGGCACGTCGTCATCACAGCTCGCGACGAAGCTCGGCTGCATGCGACTGCTGCCTCGTGCGCCACGAGTGGCGCTGCTGGAGTGGTCGCTGTCGCGCTCGATCTTGATGCCCCCTGGGACGCCGCGCGATCGCTGGGCGCTGCCTGCGACGACGCTTCACTCCGTGTGGACTCCATCGTGAATGCGGCAGGCGTGGCCGCATTTCAGCCGATTGGCGAGACGGATCCGAGGTTCTTCGAGGCAACCATGCGAGTCAACGCCCTCGCCCCGGCGGCGATTATCTCGCAGTTTTGGGGATCACTGGTCGCGCATGGCGCTGGCCGCATCGTGAATATCTCCAGCATGGCCAGCGTCGATCCCTACCACAACCTTTTCGCGTACGGCGCCAGCAAGGCGGCACTGGACAACCTCACGCGATCCTGCGCGGGCGACGGAAGCGCGCTGGGCGTGAAGGCGTGGTCCATCCTCCCGGGTGTCGTGGAGACCCCGATGTTGCGCCGCCTCTTCACCGAGGCGCAAGTCCCCTCTCACAGAGCCACCCCTCCCGGGGACATGGCCCGAGTGGCCATCGACCTTATTGCCGATCGGCGGCCGGAGTCCAGTGGATCCCTCCTGGAGTTTCGCGCGGATCCGTGATCGTCGATCGCACGGTGTCCATCACCGCCGGCGCGTGGTCGCCCGCGCCATGTCCTTGCGATCTTCCTTCGCCCTGAGCGCCTCCCGCTTGTCGCCCTTCTTGCGACCCAGTGCGATGCCGACCAAGACCTTGACCCGCCCCTTCGAGAAGTAGACCTTGAGGGGGACCAAGGTGGTGCCCTTGGCTTTCATGTCGATCGCCAGCCGCTCGATCTCCTTCGCGTGCGCCAGCAGCCTCCGGATACGGCGCGGCTCATGCTGGTGCTGCGGTAGCGCCTGCGGGTACTCGTCGATGTGGACTTCGTGGAGCGTCATCTCTCGTGGGTGCAGCCGTGCCATCACAAACCCGTTGGCCAGCGTGATGCGACCGTTCCGGATGCTCTTGACCTCACTTCCCGTGAGGGAGATTCCCACCTCGATGGTGTCCAGGATCTGGAAATCGAACCGAGCCTCGCGGTTCTCGATCGTGGGAGCCATGGGACCCTTCCGACCCTTGTCATGAGGCTTGGAGGCCATTAGGAGAGGTTATCGATGCCCCTCCGGTCCGACTGACAGTCGCACGGGCGGGGTGGCCCGAGTGCATCCGGCGACACCCCAACCACGAAGACTGCTAAGATAGTCCTATAACTTACGAGACTCACATTGGTGATGTGATTGGAACCTCTCGCGCAACTGCGCCGAACTTGAGAAAGTTCTTGGAATCAGCCATCGTTGTGGCAGACTCATCTATGTTGCACTGGCTGTTTCTTTGCAGCCAGACCCCCCACGACCGCAACACCGCGGAAAACTAGCCAGGAAATCAGGATGAAGACACATTTGACCATTGCAAGCGCTTTGCTTGCCGCAGCGACCGCCTTGCTCACCGCTTCCCAGGCCCAGGTGGTTTCTGGCGCCGACGATGACGGCATCGCGCCGCTCTCCATCCAGGCGAAGCGCGCATTCCTTGAGTCCCATCCCGGCACGGCACTCTCCGTGAGTGACGGCCGCATCTCGCGCGTCCACGGCAACGCCTTCTCCCACGGCGCCAGCGAGCTTGATTCCGCCGGCTCCTTTGTCCAGCAGCACTCGGGTCTCTTCGGCGTGCCGGTCTCAGACCTCGTCCCCGTCGGCCCCTGGGGCGGCGGCGACCATGTCCTCCCGCTCATCTGGGACGCCGAGCGCCACGACTGGAAGTTCTTCGTCGTCGGCTACAAGCAGGAAGTCGCCGGCATCCCCGTCTTCCGTTCCGACCTGCGAGTCCTCACCCGCAACGAGCCCGGCTCACCGGCCGTCCTGGCCTCCTCCAGCCTGCGGGACCTGGGATCCTTCCGCGACGCGGTGGTCGCCTCGTCCCCCACGCTCTCTTCCTTCAGCAAGGGCAAGTACGCCGCGCAGGCCCTGCGATTGCACGGTCGCGACTCGCGCATCGACTCAGAGCGCCTGGTGGTCTGGGCCGGCTACGACGAGCTCAATCCCGTGCCGCGACTGGCTGTGGAGCTGGTCATCGTCGACGGCGATCCATCGCTCGGCGCCGAGAACTACCACAAGGTCCTGTACGTGGTCGATGCCCAGTCTGGCGCGTTCCTCTACGAAGAGAACCTCATCTGCAACTTTGACATCACGGGCGCCGTCCGCGGCAACGCGACGCAGGGCTGGGGCGCCGATGAGTGTGGCGCCGAGATCAGCACTGCACTCCCGCACTCCAAGATCACCCTCAACGGCACAACCTACTACTGCAACGCCGCGGGCAACTTTGTCATTCCCGGCCTCACTAGCGGCACGGTGTCCAGCACCATTGGCGGCAAGTACTTCACCGTGAACGACAACGGTGGTTCGCTCTCCACCGTGACGGGCCAGGCGCTCGGTTTGCCAGTCAACCTGCTCCACAACCCGGCCAACACCAGCGAGTACGTTCGTGCGCAAGTCAACGCCTACCTGCACGCCAACATGGTGCGTGACTTCACGCTCTCCGTGGCACCCAGCTACCCGGTCATCGCCGACCAGCAGAACTGGCCGATCAATGTCCAGGTGAGCGGCTCGTGCAACGCGTTCTACAACGGATCGAGCATCAATTTCTATGCCGCGGGTGGCGGGTGCAACAACACCTCATTCAGTGTCGTGGTGCACCACGAGTACGGTCATCACCTCGTCGCCTGCGCCGGCAGCGGCCAGGGCGCCTACGGCGAGGGCATGAGCGACGTGATGAGCGTCCTTATCTCCCAGACGCCGATGCTGGCGGTCGGCTTCTATCAGGGCAACTGCACCAGCGGCATCCGCAATGCCGACAACGCGTGCCAGTACAGCGCAAGCTCGTGCTCGTCGTGCGGATCGGCCATTCACGCGTGTGGACAGTTGATTTCAGGGTGCGTCTACGACCTCTGCACGCACCCGACCGGCGGATACGCCGTCGCCGCGCCACTCGCGATCAATTCCATGCCGCTGCACTCCGGTACCACGATCAACAGCGACATCACGATCGACTTCCTGACGCTGGATGACAACGACTCCAACATCAACAACGGCACGCCAAACTTCTCTGCGATCGAGCAATCGTTTGCCCTACATGGGCTGTCCAGCGGCATCAGCCTTCCAGAAGTGGCGATCTCGGTGGTTTCGGCGCCGACGATGGTCCACCCCTTGACGGGTGCAACCGTGAGTTGCACGATCTCGGGGGGCACGGGCACGCCCAATTACTCGACGCTGCGGCTCAACCACCGCGTGGGCACCAGCGGCTCCTACACGGCCTCGACAATGACCAACTCAGGTGGCACCTACTCCGCCAACCTCCCCGGCGCCGCGTGCTTTGCCACGATCCAGTACTACATCTCGATCCAGACGACGAGCGGCAACACCATCAGCTCACCCGTCACGAGCGCCACGGTCGCGACCGGCAACGTGATCGCCATCGACGACACCATGGAGACCAACATGGGCTGGACCGTTGGCGCCAGCGGCGACTCTGCAACGACCGGCATCTGGGAGCGCGCCGTCCCGCAATCGACCGCTGCGCAGCCTGGCGCTGACCACACACCGACTGGCACCATGTGCTTCATCACGGGTCCGCTCGCCGGATCCTCACTGGGAACGCACGACATCGATGGCGGCATCACCACGCTGACCTCGCCGGCGTTCGACGCGACCAGTGGCGGCACCCTCTCCTTCTGGCTCTGGTACTCCAACGACCAGGGCTCCACTCCGGAAACCGACACCTTCCCCATCGAGATCTCCAACAACAACGGAGCCTCGTATCTCCCGCTGGAGACACTGCCAACCACCGGTAGCACCAACGCTTGGGTGCTCAAGGAGTACAACATCTCGTCGGTGATCACCCCCAGTGCCCAGATGCGCGTTCGCTTCCGTGCTGCGGACCTGGACAGCGGGTCAATCGTCGAGGCGGCGGTCGATGACTTCAGCTTCGGCGGGCTGGAGTGCGATGACACCCCCTCCACACCCGGTGACCTCAACGGCGATGGCATCGTGAACGGCGTCGACCTGAGTGCCATGCTGGCTGGGTGGGGCACGGCGGGCGGTGACGCCAACGGTGACGGCACCACGGACGGCGTGGACCTGGGTGTGCTCCTCGCCAACTGGGGCGGGTAAGCCGTTTCCCCACGCGTTTCTTGTAGTTTCCGACTGCCCGGCCTCACGGCTGGGCAGTTTTCTTTAGTGGGTGGTGGCGCCTCGCTTGCGGAACCGTCTCGTCGGCCCCTTCCTCTTCAAAGAGTCCCTCATCTGCAACTTTGACATCACTGCCCATGTCCACGGGCGCGCCACCGAGGGTTGGGCTTCCGATGCGTGTGGAGCGGAGGCGACCGGCTTGAGGCCGTTGAGCACACCCTTCGGCAACGACTCAGCGTGCACACCATCGCTATACTTTCCGGCTCGCCCGAGCACCCCTCGGGGCCACCATGCCGTGGTGGCGAAATTGGCAGACGCGCCAGCTTGAGGTGCTGGTGGGAGTAAAATCCCTTGGAGGTTCGAGTCCTCTCCACGGCATTCCCCGTTTCCCCTGAGCCTTCGGCAGCCGCCGCAAGCTCGAGGGAGTCGCTGCGGATCAACGAAGTGTTTCATTCCATCCAGGGCGAGAGCACCCGCGCGGGAGAGCCGTGCGTCTTCGTGCGCCTCGCGGGCTGTCCCCTTCGGTGCACCTACTGCGACACCAGCTACGCGTTCCGTCAGGGGACCCGGTTTGCGATCGACGATGTGGTCGCGGCAGTGCTGGGGGTCGGCTGCCCACTGGTAGAGCTGACGGGTGGCGAACCCTTCGCGCAGGCTGGTGTCTTTGACCTGGCGCACCGGCTCTGTGATCTTGGGCTGACCGTGATGGCGGAGACTTCCGGCGCGATTGCGCTTGCCGCGGTTGACCCCCGGGTGGAGCTGATTGTCGATGTCAAGACGCCGTCGTCAGGCGAGTCGCACCGGATGGTGTGGGAAAACCTTGACCAGCTTGATGCCAACGACGAAGTGAAGTTCGTGGTGGGAAACCGCGCCGACTATGAGTTTGCGAAGGAAGTCATCGCCAAGCACATGCTCGTTGGGCGTGTCCGCGCCATCCTCATGAGCCCGGTCTTTGAACAGCCCGGCGACAGCGAGATCGCGGGCCACGCGGGACTTCCGGCTCGGGATCTGGCGGAGTGGATGCTTGCCGATCGACTCCAGGCACGGCTGCAACTGCAACTGCACAAATTCATCTGGGAGCCGCGCACACGTGGTGTGTGAGAGTCCGGCGTGTGCCGCAGCCCGGAACACCGCGGTGCTCATTCGATTCAGTTCGACCCGCACTGGCCCGTGGTCTTGCCGCAGGGGCAACACCCACCGGTGTGAACATGCCCGCCTCCGGCCGGGCCAGACTGCGTGCCGTTGACGCCAAAGACGGAGTGGCGCCTCCCGAAGGTTCGGTCCTTGCCATCAGGGTCCTCGACCGGCTTGTCGGCATCGCGCATCGGGCGGAGGAGCTCAATGACGGTTCCGTCTTCCTTGCACTCGTATTCGTAGATCGGCATGATTCCAGTCTGGCAGAACTGCCCGCGCGAATCAAGGGCGTCGCGCTGGGCGGCGATCTCCGCCGGGACGGCCACCGGGACGACCTTCGGGACGGCCACCGGGACGACCTTCGGGACGGCCACCGGGACGACCGCCGGGACGGCCACCGGGACGGCCACCGGGACGACCTTCGGGACGACCGCCGGGACGACCTTCGGGGCGCGGTGCGGAGAGGCCGAGTCTTCCTCTCGGGCCAGCGGGGCCTGCGGCACCGCGTGGGTCGCCTGAATTTCTGGCGTCTCGCGGGGCACGGTCGTCTCGCCGACCGCGCGCGTCGCGGTCATCTTGCTGGCCGCGCGTGTCTCGAACCCCGTGCGAACCGCCGCCGCGTGGACCTGCCTTGTCGCCCCACGCCACGATCTCGCGACGCGACGAGGGGGGCCGCTTCGTGCGCCCCTTCGCCTCAAGTTCCTTGTCCCGTCGCAACTTCCGTGCCGCGCCCCGCGCGGTGGTGGGAAGAGCGTCCAAAACCTCGGCCGGCTTGGTGGCCGGAGCCGCCTTGGTCGACGGGACAGCCGCCGATTTCTCCGCCTTGGCCGCAGCACGCTTGCCCTTGGCCTGCGCGTCCGCCCGGTCGCGCCGACGGGCAATCGTTGCCGCATCCGCAAACGCTTCGCGCTTCAGGAGCGTCAATTCCGTTGAGGTCAGCTCGCGCCACTCGCCGGGCGAGAGCCCGCGCAACCGCAGCGGCCCCATGCTGACGCGGCGGAGTTTCTTCACGGGATGCCCGACCCCAAGCATCATCCGGCGGATCTGCTTGTTGCGGCCCTCGCGCAACTCCATGTACAGGACCGAGCGATCACGGTCGCGCTGCCGGACTTCCAGCACGCCGGTCTGTGCGCGACGCGCAGCTGGTCGCTCGTTGGAGTGCCCGTGGGGCGTCCGGCCAGGCCGAGCGTTCCCGGGGGATCGAAACTCGCGCGGCGGCTTCTCCGCGAGGAAGATCCAGCTCTCGATGCTGCGCAGGTCCGCGTCAGTCAGATGGCCCGCGACCGTCACTTCGTACCCCTTGTGCATCTCGTAGCGGGGGTGGGTCAGGCGGTCCGCCATCTCTCCGTCGTTGGTCAAGAGCAGGAGGCCCGATGCATCCATGTCCAATCGACCGACGGGGTAGAGACGAAGCCCGCTGGGGTGCTTCACCACATCGCCAATCGTCGGGCGGCCCTCGGGATCGCTGAGCGTGGTCACCACCCCCTTAGGCTTGAAGAGCATGACATAGAAGGTCCTCCCGGTCCTGCGGAGCGGCTTGCCGTCAACCTCGATCTCATCTTTGGTGGGGCTGGCCCACGCCGGCAGGGTCGTGACCAAGATGCCATTCACCCTGACGAATCCGCCCTCGATGAGTTCCTCGGCGGCTCGCCGGCTGGCGAATCCCGCGGCCGCGATCAGCTTCTGGAGGCGCTCGCCCCGCGACTCGTCAGTGAAGGGATGGGAACCAATGTTCCGACGAGTGACCATCGGGACATCGTACCTAGACTGGATGCCATGAATCGGCTCTCGGCGAAGTGGTTGGTTCGAGATTGGACTCGATCGGCCGCCTCCGCGACAATCGCGTTCGCGCTGGCGGGATGTGCGGCAGTGTCACTCCAGCCGCCCGAGTCGGCGGTCGCCATCGCGCCGGCACCCGCGTGCTCAGTCGACGCGTCGCCCGTCCCCCCACTTGGACAGGCCGCACTCCTCCTGGCCAGCGCCTGGGGCGTGACATTGGACGGGCTTCCATCGCAAGGCACGATCTCGCTGGAGTCGCGCATGCCCGCGTGGTACGCGATCGACACCTTCTCGCGGGGCGCGGCGCCTGCCGTCAACGACGCCGTGGCCGCGACGGATCGTCGCGCCGCTGCGGAGGCCTGGGTCCGCGCGCTCTCGATGCTCTCCTTCTTCATCGAGCGCGGTGAGCATCTCACGGCGGGACCTGCCCTGCCGGTTCCGGAGGAGTTGGCCGAGGCCATCCGTGGCGAGGTGCTCTTGGCCGAACATGTGGAGGGGCTCGGGTGGATCGTTGTCGGGAGCGAGGGCGACAACAGGTACGACATGTCCGTCATCGCCGGCGTCTTCGACTGTGGCGGCGACGACCGCTACATGTGGGGCGCAACCGCCCCAAAGTACCAGGCCATCGTCGATCTCGCGGGAGATGACCGCTATGCCGCCGCCGACCCATTCGCCGAGGGCGTGGTGGCGGGACCGGCAATCGCCGTCGATGGGATCGCCTTCATCGATGACCACGCCGGTGACGACCAGTACATCTCCGGCCGCACTCCCCCCGTCACGGCCATGCGTGGCCTGGCGATCCTGCTGGATCGCGGCGGTGACGATTGGCTGGGATGGGACATGTCGACCTCTGGCCGCGAGGCCGAGCCGGCCAGCGAATCGAACTTGGGCGGGTTGGCCCTCTTGGTGAAGCCCGAAGGATCGATCTCGTTGCTGACCACCGGAGGCGAGGCTGGGGGCGTTGGCAATCGCCTGCGTGCGACGGCCCTGATCGAACTCACTGCGGCGGGGTGGGTGGCGTCTCCGCCGGTGCCCCCGGTTCCGATGGCGTCGGCTCCGTAGGGGAATCGGGCGACGGCACCGTCCCGGCGGCGGCCTCGGCGGCGGCGCGAATGTCCACCCGCACATCGGGGACGGTGTTTGCGACCAGGTCCACCGCCCATCGGCTCACGCTGGTGCCGCGGAGTCGCCGGAGCTCGAACCGCTGCCAACTCCGTTCCAGCACCGCGATCGGGCCAAAGAACCTCTCGAACACTTCCACCAACTGGTTGCCAGCCAGCCGACGCCCACGCCCCTCCGTCCGAAACCACTCCAGGAAGTGAGCCAGTTCCGTCCTTCGATGGTCCAGCATCCAGCCGACAAGCGCACCGCTCTCGGCGTAGAAACGCTCGCGGTCCGTCTGCTCGGTGGGCGGTACCGTGCGCGTCACGATGATCGGGAGCAAGTCGGGCCGGTCGCTGCGCACCAGTTCCGCCCACGCGGCCTCGCGCTTGGCGCTCCGTGCGGATGGGCCGAACGGTTCGTCGGTCGAGGTGCCCTCGAAGCAGACGGCCAGTCCCTCCGCCACCCAGAGCGGGTACATCGATGCGTGGGTCTGGATGCCCCTCTCGAAGAGCAACTGGTGCGCACCTTCGTGCGTGACGATGGAAGTCAGTTGCTGGAGCATCTCACCCGTGATGCGTTCCAGCTCGGACTGGATGCGCCGCTCCTCGGCACGAGCCTTGCCGATGAGCTGGTCGGCCTTGGCGGTCGCCCCCGCACGCCGAGCCTTCTTGGACTCCTCGATCAACTGCCCGATGGCTGTCTGCGCCTGGTGGAACTGGGATGCCGCGGTCATCGCGTCGCGGCTGTTGCGGACATCGAAGAAGATGGAGCAGAGGTGCGCCGGCGCGTAGAAGCCACTCCTCGAGACGCCGCCCGCGTTGAAGACCTTAGCCGCCTGCTCATAGCCCGGCTCCGTCTCGAAGAACAGCACGACATGCCGAGGCGGCGATGGCACCAGGTTCCACCCCTGCCGGTCCGATTCGGCATCGAGCACATCGACCAGAGCGTCCAGCGAGGCCATGAACGATCCCACGACCTGTGGCTGCGCGTCGCTCCAGACGGTGAAGTTCGCTCCCTCCGTGGGACGGAGCCCCAAGGATCGCAATTGCTCCGTCGACGGTGGTTCCGGTCCACCCGCGGGGGCGGCCGCTCCCAGCAGTGCGGCCGCGAGGCCGTGCACGCAACAAACAAGTGCACCACGTGTCATCGACCCGGAATCTACCCCGCCGCTGGCGCAGGGGTACGCGAAGGACTAGAGTATTTGGGCTCCACCAAGACTCCCATGGGCATCGAAACTGCACTCCCCGTCGACAGCGTCGTCACGACGCAGCTGCACCGCGTGATGAACTGGGCCAGGCGCTCCAGCGTGTGGCCGTTGCCCTTTGCCACCGCGTGCTGCGGCATCGAGCTCATGGCGACCGCGTGCAGCCGCTTTGACCTGGCGCGATTTGGCGCGGAAGTCATGCGGTTCTCGCCGCGGCAGTCGGACCTCCTCATCGTGGCGGGTCGCGTGTCGATCAAGACGCTGCCCGTCCTGCAACGCATCTACCAGCAGATGGCCGAGCCCAAGTGGGTCATCTCGATGGGTGCGTGTGCCTCCACCGGCGGCGTCTTTGACACCTACGCGGTGGTCCAGGGCGTGGACCAGTACATCCCCGTCGATGTCTACGTGCCCGGCTGCCCGCCGCGACCCGAGATGCTCATCGAGGGGATCATGGCGATCCAGCGGATCATCGACGCGGACAACATCCCGCGGGACCCCTCGGGCAAGCGGCTGCCACTCAACATCGCGGTCGAGCCGAACTACCAGCCGAGGCCGCAGCCCATCCCGGTGCGCATCGGCTCGCTCGCTGGTCGCTGAGCCCCTGCTTGGTCTGGTGCCGGGTCAGCGCAGGCTGGTCACGAACTCGCCAAGCCGGGAAAGCCCCTTCTCGATCTGTGGTTCGCCGCACGCAAACGAGATGCGGATGTTGCGACGCGCGCACTCGCCAAAGTCCTCGCCGGGGACGACCGCGACGGCGTGTTCGTCCAGGAGCGCCTCGGCAAACGCCTGCGCGCCGTCGATGAGCCTGCCCCTTGGCGTCGTGAGCCCCATGCAGGCCGAGATGTCCGGGAAGGAATAGAACGCGCCATTGGACGCCACCGACGAGAGCCGCGGCATGGTCACGAGGCGCTGGTGGACGAGGATCGCGCGCCGCGCAAACGCCTCGCGCATGCGCTCCACATCGGCGGCGCCATTCGTGAGCGCCTCCACGATGGCCGGCATCGCGAACGAAGAGACGTTGTTCGTCTGCTGTCCCTGCAGCTTGATGAACTCCTTCATCCAGCCGCCGCCATTGGCGGGCGTGGCGATGTAGCCGAGTCGCCACCCCGTCATGGCGTATGCCTTGCTCATGCCATTGACCGTGATGGTCCGGTCCGAAAGGCGAGGATCGCTGCCGGGTGACCAATGGGACAGCCCCGGGGTCACCTCGGGGTAGACCAGCTTCTCGTAGATCTCGTCGCTGAGCACGCACACCTGCGGGTGGTCCGCGACGACATCGGCAATCGCACGGAGTTCCTCAACGGGATACGCGATGCCGCACGGATTGGATGGCGAGTTGAGGAGGATGCCCACCGTCCGCGGCGTGATCACTGCCGCCACTTGCTCTGCGGTCACCCTGAAGCCATTCTCGAAGGAGCCGGCCACTTCGATGCAGCGTCCACCGGCCAGTTCGATGAGCGGGCGGTAGCTGACCCAGGCCGGCGTGGGGAGGATCACTTCATCGCCCCGCCCGGGCTCGATGAGCATGTGGAGCGCCATCGCCACGGCATACTTGGCGCCGCAGGTGATGGAGACCTGCTGCCACTGGACCGGGATCCCGTTCTCGACTTGGAGCTTGTTCGCGATCGCCTTGCGCGCATCGGCGGCGCCCGGCGTTGGCTCGTACTTCGTGCGCCCGGACTCCAGCGCACGGATGGCCGCCGCCTTGATCGACGCGGGCGTGTCAAAATCGGGCTCGCCGACGCCGAAGCCGACGACATCGACGCCCTGCGCCTTGAGCGCGGCCGCGCGCGCCGTGACGGCAAGCGTGGCCGACTCCTTCATGCGGGCGATGGACGAATTGACAGGCACGGTGGTCGGGACCGCGAGCGTGGGCATCGCCGCGAGTTTACGCGCCATCCCACCTATACTTGCCCGATGCACTTTGACGCACTTCAACCTGTCATCGACGACCTGCGGGCGCGGATCGTGACCATCCGCGACTCCCTTTGACTACCCCGCCAAGCAGTCGGAGCGGATGCGGCTCCAGGGATTGATGGGGGGCGACGGGTTCTGGGACTCCCCCGACAAGGCCAACAAGGTGATCGCCGACCTCAAGGTCGTCCGAGCGCAGATCGAGCCCTTGGAGGCTGTGATGGTGGCACTCGACGATGCCGAGGTGGCCTACGAGCTGGCGAAGGAGTCCAACGACAAGGCATTGATGGTGGAAGCGGACAGCGCACTCTTCTCGCTCCGGGCGGACATGGAGAGCGTGGAGACCAAGTCCCTCCTCTCCGAGCGGCATGACCACCGCAACGCGTTCGTGGTGATCCAGGCAGGCGCGGGCGGCACCGAGGCCAACGACTGGGCGGAGATGTTGGAGCGGATGTACCTCAAGTGGTGGGAGTCGATGGGCTGGAAGGTGGAGGAGATGAGCCGTTCGTATGGGACGGAGGTCGGTATTTCCGAAGCCACTTACGCCGTGCGCGGCGCGTTCTCGTACGGCTACAACCGCTGCGAGCACGGCACGCACCGCCTTGCGCGCGTCTCGCCCTTCAACGCGGAAGGCAAGCGCCAGACCAGCTTCGCGACGATCGACGTGACACCTGAATTTGAGGATTCCAAGCTGGAGATCCACGATCGCGAACTGGAGATCACCCCGTTCGTCCGCGCCTCGGGGCCGGGCGGGCAGAATGTCAACAAGGTCGCCTCCGCAATCCGCGTCGTGCACATCCCCACCGGCATCATGGTGGTGGCCAGCACCTATCGCGACCAGCCGCAAAACAAGAAGCAGGCCCTCTCCATCCTCCGGTCCAAGCTGGAGGCCCTCGAAGAAGAGAGGCGCGAGGCGGAGCTGCTGGCGGCGAAGGGCGGCAAGGTGGAGCGCGGCTGGGGCACGCAAATTCGCTCGTATGTCTTCTACGACAACCGGGTCAAGGACCATCGCACCAACCACGAGGAGGGCAACCCACAGTATGTGCTGGACGGGCGCCTGGATGCGTTCGTGGACGCCGAGCTCAAGCGCCGTCGCTCCGAGCGCGAGCACGTCGAGGCAGCGAGCAGGCGGTGACGGTTCGATCCAACGAATGGCTGGTGACCGCCGGCGATGGGTCGTACGCCATGGGGACAACCTCCGGGATTCGCACGCGCCGGTACCACGGCTTGCTCATGCACGCGGTCGAGCCCACCGCCGTCCGGCGCCTCCTGGTGACGGAGGTGACCGAGCAAGTGGGCATCGGCGATGCATGGCTGGACCTGGGAGTGCGGCGGTGGCGTGACGGGTCGACCTCACCCGACGGTGGCGGATTTCTCCGATCGTTCACGCTCGAGGCGGGCATCCCGACCTGGGTGTACGAGCTACCGACCGGCAGGCTGGTCAGACGAGTCTTCATGGAGCGAGAGGCTCCGGTCACACAGGTCACCTGGGAGTGGCTGGGAGAGTTCCCCGCCGCCGTGCGCGTGGCCGTGCTCTGTGTGGAGCGCGACGCGCACGGGTCGATGCGGGCTGGCGCACGCACTCCGGCATTCAAGCTGGCCCGCGGCGGCGCGAACGCCGTGTGGCCCGCAGAGGATGCCAAAGGCGCATCGATCACGCTGCATGCGCGATCCGTCAGCGCCCAGTTCTCCGCCGGCACGGGCTGGTGGATGGGGCAGTTCCTCGGCGAAGAGGCGGCGCGCGGCTACGACGCGACCGAGGATGTGTTTCATGTCATGGATGTCTCCTTCACGATGCCGCCAGGCACGAGGCACATGCTCGCGGTTGGCGCGGTGGAGCCGGCTCGACTGGACCCCGCGGAAGCGGAGGCGTTCCAGCGCCAGCGATCGCAACAGTTGGCAGGCGCACTCCACCCGGGCATCCAGGCGCCTTTCCGCGAATCGCTCGCGCTGGCAGCGGACCAGTTCATCGTGCGGCACGGCACTCCTTGGAGCCCGGTTGGTGGGCTGGTCTCTCGCGCGACGCCCGGGCGGTCGATCATCGCCGGTTATCCGTGGTTTGCCAGTTGGGGTCGCGACACAATGCTCTCGATCCGTGGGCTCCTCCTGCTCACGGGACGGACTCCGGAGGCAGAGGCCCTGCTCCTTCAGTGGGCTGGATGCCTCCACGATGGTGTGCTGCCCAATCGACTTCCCGATCGGGCGGGCGAAGAGGTTGAAGTGAATTCCGCCGATGCGGCCTTGCTCTTCGTGCGCGCGATCGGACAGTTGGAGAACTATGGAGGGCGATCCGAGATCATGGAGGCGCTCCTGCCGAGCGTGCGTGAGGTCGTGCGCGCGTATCGAGACGGCCTCCCCATCGGCGTGCAGGTCGATCCTGCCGACGGACTGGTGCACGCCGCGGCCGACGGCCTGCAGCTCACCTGGATGGATGCCAAGTGCGGGGATTTGGTCGTGACGCCACGAAGAGGCAAGCCGATCGAACTTTCCGCGCTGTGGCATCGGGCGTGCATCGTGCTGTCGCGGCTGGAGAGGCGATTGGGGAACGCGCGCCTCGCCGAGGAGGCCACCACACTCGCCGCGCATGTCCGCGGCGGCATGCAGCGCTATTGGTCGGCAGAGCGGGGATTCCTGGCCGATGTCCTTGATGGCCCCGGCGGAGACGACTGGTCCCTGCGGCCCAACCAGCTCTTTGCGCTGGTCGAGTTGGAACCCGCGCTCTTCCCGCCCGCGGTCCGCGCCCGTGCCCTAGCCACCCTCACGCGACAGCTCCTCGCGGGCCCAGCCGTGCGGACGCTCGACCCATCCGACCCTCGATATCGAGGGCGATACGAAGGCGATATCCACGCGAGGGATGCCGCCTACCACAACGGGACGGCGTGGCCCTTCCTCTCGGCGCTCGTGGTCGAGGCCGTCGGTTCGATAGGCGATGGTGCGGTGCATGTGTCGGCCGCCGCCCTCGCCGACATGCTCCTGGCGTCCGGGTCCGTATGCGAGATTGTCGATGGCGACGCGCCCCACGCCGCGCGGGGCTGCCCCATGCAGGCGTGGAGCGTGGCCGCGGCGGCTGAAGTCCTGGCGAGGCGTACGATCCCGCCGCGATGAAGGTCGCTCGCTCCATCTGGATGGTGTCGGGAAACGCATGCCTTGTCATGGGTGCTGGGGTCTTGGCTGCCGCGTCGGGAATCGGGGGACCGTGGCTCCCCGCGTCCCCCGGGGTGCCGCCCACGGGTTGGGTTGGCGTGGCGGCAGCCGGCGCCCTTCTCGCCAGTCTCGCCCTCCTGTTGCCACACCGCAGGATGGGTCGCGGACTCTCCCTTCACGGCGTGCTGACGGTGGGGCTTGCGGCCCTGATGGTCGCGGCGCTCCTGTGGGTTCCCGCCCTGGTGCCAGGCGCAGCCCTGAGCGCGGCACTCCTGGCCACCATCGCGTGGCGCGATGATGGCCACTGGAGCACCGCCACGCTTGGTGCGGCGCTGGTCGGCATCGGCCTGGTCCGGCTGGTCACTGGTTCGGTGCTCCATGAATCGGACGGCCTCCTCCACACGATCGCGTCCATTCCCGACTGGCTTGGCCTGCTCGGGCTGCTGATCGGGCTCACTGGTTTGGCGCGCGCGGTCACCCAAGCGCGCCACTGGCGATGGGGTCCGGCGTGGCTGCCGCTGCCCGTCTTCGTGATCCTCGCCGCAATCTCCAGTTCGGTCTCCCTGAACCTGCGGGTCGCGGGCGAGGTTGAAGTGAGCGAGCGAGCGCGATCCCAAGCCACCCTGGTGAAGCACCTCCTGGAGCAGCAGTGGCGATCGCGAGAAGAGTCGCTCGCGCGCATGGCCACGCTGATCGCGGGCGAGGAAGCGGACAGCACCGACGTGCCGGAGATCGCTGGCCTCTACTTTGGGGACCTTCCGGAACTGGTGAGCATGGTGCTGTACGACGAGGAAGGCGAGCCGTTGCGCGAACTGCGGGGCTCGCACGTGGGTGGCCCGCGCCTGAACCGGGGGCTGGTGCGCTCGCTCCTCATGGAGGTCCGGCTGCGAGGACTGCCCGTCGCACAGCTCGCGCTCCACGGGGACCCTGCGAAGCTGGTGGCGGTGGTGGCACTTCCCGTGGAGTCAAGGCCGGGACTTCACTCGGATCGAGCAGCCGTCGCGCTCCTGGACCTGGCCACTTTTTGTGCCTCGGCCATCCCCCAGGACACGACGCGGTTCGGGATCCGCCAAGGAGTCTTCGTCGGCAACGACACCCTCTTGGGGGGTGCGCCTGCACCCATCGCGATGGGCGCAGGTGGAACGGCTCCCCAGAAGGGAGTCCCGAGCATGCACGCCAATGTGGGCGGCGAACTGCTGACGGTGTGGGCAGAACCAGATTCCACCGAGGTGGATCGACACCTGGGCCGGTATCCACGCGCCATGCTGACGGCTCTGCTCGCCGTGGCCGGGTTGCTCGCCGCGTCAACGGCGCTTGTGCAGCAGTCTCTTCGCCGCACCGATGCGGCCGTCCGGAACCGCCAGCGCACGGAGCGGCTGATCGAGGCGGCGCCCATGGTGGCCGTGATGGTGACCGACGCGAGCGGTGTCTTCACCCGCTTCAACGAGGCGGCCCACCACATTACGGGGTTCCTCGCCAACGAGCAGATCGGCGCCCGGACGCTGGCGTCGCTGCTCACCAACGCGGAGCTGGACCGGCTCGGCGTGCAGCGTCCCGACGCGGAGGCCAGCGCGCTCCTCGCCCGGCAGGTGATGGAGGAGGGTTGGCTGCGAGGCCGGGATCGGCGACCGATGCGCGCGTGGGGCATCCGGTGCCGCGACGGCTCCGAGCGCCAGCTCCTGCTTGCGGCGACGGAGTGGACGGACGAGGACGACCAGCCGGGACACCTCTTGGTGGGCGTGGATGTCACGGATGAGAAGGCCAGCATGGCAGCGCTCGAACGAGCGCGGGCGCGAGCCGTCGACGCGAATGCGCGCAAGTCGCAACTCCTCGCCGATGTCTCCCACGATGTCAAGAATCCGCTGCAGAGCGTGAAGGGCTTCGCGGAATTGCTGGAGGACCCCAGGATCGGGGAATCGGAGCGCGCGGACTACGTCGCGCGCATCATCCAGTGGAGCGACTACATCGACCGGGTCGTGAAGGCCATCATCGACGAGCACCAGGTCGAGGCGGGTCAGATGTCCGTCGAGCGCATCGAGACCCATCCCGCCAAACTTGTCCGGGAAGTCGCCCGCCTGCTCGAGCCGGAGGCCAAGCGCAAGGGGCTTGCATTCACCTGCGTCGTCGCCGGCGCTGCCGATGCCATCTGCCTGAGCGACCCGACGCGCCTGGAGCAAATCATCCTGAACCTCGTAGCGAATGCCGTCAAGTTCACCGAATCCGGCTCCGTGTCCATCCAGTTCAGTGCGACGGAAGAGCGGGGCACGTTGAGCTTCACCGTGGAGGTACGCGACACGGGCATCGGCATCTCGCCCGACGGTCTGTCGCGGCTCTTCCAGACGTATGGACAGGCGGACCCCTCGATCCATCGGCGCTTCGGCGGGTCCGGCCGGGGACTCCGGATTTCCCGAGGGCTGGCGGCGCGGCTCGGCGGCACGATCACGGCGCAGAGCGAGCCGGGCGTGGGATCGACCTTCACGCTTCGGTGCCGCGCCGCAATGGTGAGCCCAGCCACCCCGGAGCTCCCCGAGTCCAGCAAGGACCGTCGCGAGAAAAGGGCATCTTCCAAGCAGGGGCTGGACGGCCTTCGGATCCTTCTTGCCGAGGACGGACCAGACCTTCGACGGCTGTTCGAGCGCTACATGCACAAGGCGTGCGCGACGGCGTCCCTGGTTCCCGACGGCATCGCTGCGGTTGAGGCGGAACGAGAGGCGCGCGTCGCGGGCACGCCGTTTGACCTCGTCGTGCTGGACCTGGACATGCCGCGGATGAGCGGCGCGGACGCCGCACGCACCATGCGGGACTCAGGATGCTCCTCGCCGATGATCGCCCTCACCGGCGTGACTTCCAGCACGCTGGACCAACAAGCGCTGGGTGATTCGTTTGACGAGGTGATCTCGAAGCCGATTGGGATGGATCGATTCATCGAGGTCTGTGCGAAGTTCGCCCGGCGCGGACCGACACCTAGTTGAGCACCATCTTCGCGGCGATGCCGATGAGCGCCACCCCGAGGAGCCCACGAAGCGCCGAGGTTGGGACCTTGGAAGCCAAGGCGCTGGAAACGATCGCCGCCGGTATCCCGCCCAGCAGCATCCATCCCAGGAGTGGCCAGTCGGTCTTCCCAAGCGCGGCGTAGGTGCCCCCCGCCAGGAGCGCTACCGGGATGGCGTGAATCGTGTCGGTGGCCACCAGCCGCAGGGGATTCATCCGCAGCGGGTAGAGCGCCCGCAGGAGCGCGGCGCCGATCGCACCCGCACCCACGCTTGTGGCGGACACAACGGATCCCAGGAGGAACCCACTTCCCACCGTGAGCGGTGCCTGCAGGCGCTTGAAGGCGCTCGGATTGGCGACGCGGGACTCTCGGCGAGCGGTATGCACCTTGCGGCCCAGCAGCAGGCTGGCGCCCGAGATCGCGATGATGACTCCGATCGGGCGGTTCATGACTTCGGACCAGTCCCCGACGGTCCCCCAGGCCACGAGGGCGCTGAGGACGATGCAGGCGGGGATCGATCCCGTCCAGAGGCGCCTCACGACCTGCCAGTCGACGCTGCCTCGCCTCATGTGCACCGCCCCGGAACAGCACTTGGTCATGGCTGCGAACATGAGATCCGTCGCAATGGCTTGCACGGGTGGGATGTCGAACCCCAGGATGAGGATCGGCGTCATGAGGGCGCCGCCCCCGACGCCCGTCAGGCCCACCAGGACACCCACCACCGCCGAGGCGGCGGCAATCCCAGCGGGATTGATCGCCAGCTCATGCACGGAAGGCACCACTGGCCCGGACGCGCTCGATGGCGCCAGACACTTCGCTCGTGAACGCGCTGCCGGCCACCGCCACGAAAGGTGGGTTCTTGAACGGCATGCGACCGTAGCGGAGCGGCGTGCCGTCCAATTGCAGCACGGCGCCGCCAGCGCCCTCTAGGACGGCTTGTGCCGCGGCCGTGTCCCACTCACTCGTCGGCGCGAGCCGCGGATACACATCTGCGGAGCCCTCCGCAACGCGGCAGAACTTGAGGGAGCTTCCCGCCTGCACGAGGTCCACCGATCCCAGCGCCTCAATGAACGCTCTGGTCGCAGCATCCATGTGGGAGCGGCTGGCCAGGACGCGCATGGGATCACCCGCGACCATCGCCTGGGCGCGAACACGAACCTCACTGCTGTCTCCCTTCCGACACCAGGCTCCGGCACCACCGGGGAGGAATCGACCACCCCAAAAGGTCTCTCCCAGAGCCGGCGCGTGGACGACTCCCCACAGCGGACCGCTGCCAGACATCAACGCGATGTTGACCGTGAACTGCCCGTTTCCAGAGATGAACTCTCGGGTGCCGTCCAAGGGATCGACCAGCCACCAGAGTCCGGAGAGGTCTCTGGGGGAGTGCAAACTGCCCTCTTCGGAGACGATCTGGATCCGAGGCGAAATCGATCGGAGTGACTCCTCGATCAGCGTGTGGCTGGCCGTGTCCGCTTCTGTGAGCGGAGAAGCGTCGGACTTTTCCACAATCGAGGAGCAAACACCGTAGTGTCCCATAATCGTGACGCCGGCCTCTACCCCAATGCTGAGCACCCGGACGAGCAGTTTCTCGCTCGATTCAAGTGTCGTCATTTGCGTATTTGATGCCATCGAAGGAGATAATATCGTGAAAATAGGTTGCGTCTACCGATTCTTGGCGTTACTTTGTAAATTGCGACAGAATCACAATCATGGATCTCTTGCGCCTAGCCAAACTCACCGAGGAAACTGCGTCAACGAACGCACCCGTTTGGACCACCGAACGCGCCGTGTCGGAAATGCAGGGGTGCGGCGCCGATTCGTCCCAACGGACTGTGGAACGCGCATTGGCTGCATGTGACTGGCTTCCCTCTCCACGCCCCTTGGAGGGCGTCCGAGACGAAATGGGGCGCTCGCTCAAGCAGGCCGTGGTCGCGCAACTGGTGGATGTCGCGCATCGCCGGAGAGACCTCAGCCTGGTTCTTCAGGTCACGCCGACTCGCGAGCAACGCGGCGCGCGTGTGGTAGCCGCGAACGATGGGCGTGACGGACGGCGCTGGGTGCCGATCGGCGAGGGCGTGCTGGATGCATCACGACTTCGCGGGGTCCTCGCCGCCCTGGCGGAACACGCCGGGAAGGACATCGTGGTGTGGCCACACGGTGAAGTCATGCGCGCGTGCCGAGCGTTGGCCCTGGAGGAGGGCACGCACGCGCTGCGCCTGGGCGGTCACACGGTGCGCCTTGGGTCGATCGCGGCTCTTCCAGTACTGGAAGTGGCGCCAGCCGTGACCCACGCGCCCGCTGGCTTCCTGGGCGGATCGGCCCTCTCGCACCTGGACCGGCTGGAGAGCGAGGCGATCCACATCATGCGGGAAGTGGTCGCGCAGGCCGAGCGGCCCGTGATGCTCTACTCCATCGGCAAGGACAGCGCCGTCATGCTGCACATCGCGCGCAAGGCGTTTGCGCCGGGGACGCCGCCCTTCCCGCTGATGCATGTCGACACTCGATGGAAATTCCAGGACATGTACCTGCTGCGGGACGAGATGGCCAGGCGCAGCGGCATGGAGCTCATCGTCTATCAGAATCCCGAGGGCGTGGAGCGTGACATCAACCCGATCACGCACGGGAGTGCGCTGCACACGGACATCATGAAGACGGAGGGGCTGAAGAAGGCGCTGGATCACTATTCGTTCGACGCGGCGTTTGGAGGCGCCCGCCGCGACGAGGAGAAGAGCCGCGCGAAGGAGCGTGTCTTCTCCTTCCGGAATGCGCAGCATCGATGGGACCCCAAGAGCCAGCGCCCGGAACTGTGGCGCCTCTACAACGCGCGGCACAATCCCGGCGAGTCGATTCGCGTGTTCCCTCTCTCCAACTGGACGGAGCTGGACATCTGGCTCTACATCCACCGGGAGAAGATCCCGATCGTCCCGCTCTACTTCGCGCGCGAGCGCCCGGTGGTGGAGCGTGACGGCACGCTCCTGATGGTGGACGACGATCGGCTCCCGATCGGGGAGACGGAGACGATCCAGTGTCGCCGGGTCCGGTTCAGGACGCTTGGTTGCTACCCGCTCAGTGGCGCGGTGGAATCCGACGCCGTGGACCTGCCGGGCATCCTGCTGGAACTGATCCGGGCTCGAACGAGTGAACGCCAGGGCCGCCTCATCGACACCGACTCCGCGAACAGCATGGAGAAGAAGAAGGTGGAGGGGTACTTCTGATGGCACGGCGCACAAAGAAGACGGCGGGTTTCGCGCCTGCGGGTCCCACGCCATCTGGCTCCAAGCCAGCCGCCAACCCGGGACCGATGGACGCCGCCGGGCGTGCCGCGGCGATCGACGGCTACCTTGCCGACTATGCCCGGCTGGACACGCTGCGCTTCATCACCTGCGGAAGCGTGGACGATGGCAAGAGCACGCTCATCGGGCGCCTCCTGTGGGACTCCAAGGCACTCTTTGATGACCAAGTCTCCGCACTCAAGAGTGATTCCAAGCGGCTTGGCACGCAGGGCGGCGCCATCGACTACGCGCTCCTCGTGGACGGCCTCAGCGCGGAGCGAGAGCAAGGCATCACGATCGATGTCGCCTATCGCTTCTTCTCTACCGAGCGGCGGCGATTCATCGTCGCGGACACGCCCGGGCATGAACAGTACACGCGCAACATGGCCACTGGCGCCTCCACGGCCGAGGTCGCCATCATCCTGGTCGATGCCAAGCAGGGCGTGCTCTCGCAAACCAAGCGGCACTCGTTCATCGCATCGCTGATGGGCATCCGGCATGTCGTTCTGGCCGTCAACAAGATGGACCTGGTGGGGCACTCCCGCGAGGTTTTTGACCGGATCGTGGATGACTATCGACACGTCTCCGCGCGCCTGGCCTTTGCGTCGGTCACGCCGATCCCGCTCAGCGCGCTCAACGGCGACAATGTGATGATCCGCAGCGGCACGATGCCGTGGTACCGGGGTCCGACGCTGCTTGCGTACCTGGAGTCGGTGGAGGTGCGGGGCACCGAAGATGTGCGACCACTCCGCCTGCCCGTGCAGTGGGTGAACCGACCCAACAGTCAGTTCCGCGGGTTTTGCGGAATGGTGGCGTCCGGGCACGTGACGCCGGGGCAAGAAGTGCGCGTGCTGCCCGCTGGTGTCACGGCAGTGGTGAAGGAAGTGCTGGTCGGAGACCTCGCCGTCACTGGGGCACCCGCCGACACCTCCGTCACGGTCACCCTTGACCGGGAGGTGGACGCCTCCCGCGGCGACATGATCGTGACCGCTGACAGCCCGTGCGAGGTGGCAGACCAGTTTGAGGCGGAAGTCGTGTGGATGGATGCGCAGCCCGGGCATGTCGGCCGCGGCTACTTGCTCCGTGCGGCATCGGGGAGCGCGAACGCCACGATCACGGACATCCGGGGGCGCATCAACATGGCCACACTCGACGAGGTGCCCACACGCCAGCTGGAGCTCAATGACATCGGCACCGTCAAGGTGAGCCTGGACCACGACCTGCCGTTTGACCCCTACTCCAGTTGCCATGAGACCGGGTCGTTCGTGCTCATCGATCGCTTCACCAACGCCACCGTCGGTGCCGGGATGATTCGCCACGCGCTGCGCCGCGCGAAAAACATCCACCGGCAGGCGCTCTCCGTTGACCGTGCCTCGCGTGAACTCCTCAACGGTCACCACGCTCGCTGCGCGTGGCTCACGGGACTCTCTGGCTCGGGCAAGTCGACCATCGCCAATCGCGTGGAACAGTTCCTGCACGCACGCGGCATCCGGACCTACCTCCTGGACGGCGACAATGTCCGCCACGGCCTCAACCGAGACCTTGGGTTTACCGATGCGGACCGCGTCGAGAACATTCGCCGCGTCGCGGAAGTGGCCCGACTCATGGTGGACGCCGGCCTGGTGGTCCTGACCAGTTTCATTTCGCCGTTCCGTGCGGAGCGCGAGATGGCCCGCCGCCTCTTTGCGCCCGGCGAGTTTGTCGAGGTCTTCGTCGATGTTCCCTTGGACGTGGCGGAGTCGCGGGATCCCAAGGGGCTCTACCGCAAGGCCCGCAAGGGAGAGATCCCAAACTTCACCGGCATTAACAGCCCCTACGAAAGGCCTGAGCATCCCGAGTTGCACTTGCACGGCGACGCGATATCTCTGGATGAGTCTGCCGCGCGAGTCATCGCATCACTTGGGTTTGGATCCTGAGAAGGGCTTGGCTCGATGGCGTGGCACTCCCGGTAGGCTCCACCGCCTGCAGGTAGGGTGGCCGAGTGGTTGAAGGCGCCGGTCTTGAAAACCGGTAGACCCGTCAGGGTCTCGCGGGTTCGAATCCCGCCTCTACCGCTTCCAGATCCGAGCCGACTCGAGCCACACCATGCCGACGCCCGTTCCTCGCCGGCATGTGCTCCTGATCGATGACCAAAACATCGTCGCACGGGCAGCCCAGGCGCTCATCGACTCGCAGGGCGCTGGCGCGGAGTTTGTCCTGAGCCACGCGCCATCCGCGCGCGAGGGCGTGGCGAGCGCGGGTGCTGAGGCCCCCGACGTGGTGCTGCTGGACCTCACCATGCCGGACCGCAACGGTCTGGATGTGCTTCGCGAGCTTCGGTCGATGGTGATGATGGCGGATGTGCCGATCGTGGTGCTGTCCGCGACCGCGGATTCTGCCGTGAAGGAGCGTGCGTTCCAGCTGGGCGCCAACGACTACCTGGTGAAGTTTCCTGACGCGGTGGAGTTTGTCGCGCGGCTTCGCCTGCACACGCGCGGCGGCCGGACGGCCGCCAGCCGCGCCGCCGAGCTCAGCCGCTGCGCCGATGCGCTCGCCCAGGCACAGGACCTTGCCGAAGTGGAAGAGCTGACGCTCACCACGGCACGGCACCTGACCGATGCCGACGCCGGCGGACTCTGGCTCATCGAACCGCTGCCCGCCGTGGGAGAGTCGTTGACCGAGCGATCTCGCCTCCGGCTGGTCTGCTCGCAGAGTGACCTCATCCAGGGGCGCCTCGGACCCGGAGCGCGCCTTCCGCTGGAGGATGTTGTCCTGCAGGCGACCCCCGACTCGATCATTGGCCATGTGGTGCGAACGAATGAGACCCTGCGGATTGACGATGTGGCCTCGATCTCTCCGGATCTTCCGTACAGGTTCAGTGGCCGCTTCTCACAGCAGATCGACTACCCCACGGTGTCCGTACTCGTGGCTCCGCTTCACGATGGGATCGGCCGGATCATCGGCGCGCTGCAGCTGGTGAACGCGCGCGGCGGTGCCGGGCCCGGCGGCGCGTTCGTGCCGTTCACGCCGGGCGATGAATCGGCCTTCGAGGTCTTCACTGGCCTCACGGCGATCGCGATGGAGCGAGCGCGCCTCATCCGAGCCTCTATCCTGCGCCTCGTCGCCGCCACCGAGATGCGGGATCCGATGGAGACCGGCTCGCATGTGCAACGCGTTGCCGAATGCAGCGTCGCCATCCACGACCGATGGGCGGCCAAGCATGGGATCAGCCTTGAAGAGACGGCACGCCAGCGCGATCGGCTTCGGCTGGCGGCGATGCTGCACGATGTGGGAAAGATCGCGATCCCCGACGAAATCCTGAAGAAGCCGGGGCCACTCTCTCACGCAGAGCGCGACCGCATGGAGACACACACCACCTGCGGTGCCCGGCTCTTCTCTGGGAGCGTGGGTGCGCACGACTTGGCCTCGCGCGAGGTTGCACTGCACCACCATGAGCGATGGGATGGCGCGGGCTACCCAGGCAACCTGGCCGATGCGCTGCTGGACTCTCTCCCTCGAGAGTTCTTGAAGAACCCCGATGCTGACACACTCTCTGGCGCCGCAATCCCGCTCTTCGCACGCATCGTTGCCATCGCGGATGTCTACGACGCCCTCACCAGCCAGCGTGCGTACAAGCAAGCCTGGTCGCGTGCCGCCGTGGAAGAGTTGCTGCGCACGGAAGCCGGCAGGCACTTCGACCCCGAGCTCGTGCCGATCGCGCTGAAGTTGATTCCCTATTTCGAGAGCGTGCGGCTGCGGCACCCCGAGTCAGCGGGCTAGCACGGGCCGTTGGGTCGCTTGCCATCGCCATCACTGTCACCGTCGCCGGTTGCGTCGTCGTCGTCGTCGTCGTCGTCGTCGTCTTTCGCCGAATCGCTCTCCAGCGCGGGGATCCAGAGGAACCTCACTTCGCGAATCTGGAACTGGCCGCGATGGATGTGACCCTCCTTGTCAAACCACCGCACCACCATCGACGCATCGTCCATGTTCCACTTCAGCACGGTCATCGCGGGGCCACCGGAACGGAGCCTCGCCACGGCGCCGACCATTGAATACTCCTCGTACAGCGACTCTTCCCACTGGCACCAAGGCTCCTTCTCGGGCCCGCCCTCCCGTTCAATCGAAGCGGGGTGCGAATAGGGCACGGTCACCAGCGACGAGTTGATCAGCTGGATCAGCCGTCGCCGCAGTTCCACCACATCCTGCACACCATTGATGATCCGGACCGATTCCTCGCGCACATGGCGCAACTCGCGAAGTTCACAAATCATCTCTCGAAGATTTCGAGCGAGGGTCCGTTGGGGTGCGTTGGGGGGGTCCCGTCCTGGGGCTTCAGATTCCATGGATCGGACTCTACAACGACCGAACATCGCCCTCACAGAATTCCTGGTAGGCCAGTTTCAACCCACTCTCCAGACTCGTGTTAGAACAAAATCCGAGGCGTGAGAGGCGTGCCACATCCATGAGCTTCCGGGGCGTGCCATCCGGCCGCGACGCGTCGTAGGACATGCGACCTTTGTACCCAACCACCCGTGCGATCGCGCCCGCCAACTCGGCGATGGTCACATCCGTTCCAGAACCAACATTGATGTGGCTCTCCATCGGCTTTGTCTCCGCGTCATAGGCGGTTCTCGGCAATCCCATGACGAAGACACAGGCTTGAGCCATGTCGTCCACGAAGAGGAACTCGCGTCGCGGTGTGCCCGTTCCCCAAATCATCACTTCTGGGGCACCGGCCAACTTTGCGTCGTGGAATCGGCGCATGAGCGCGGGGATGACATGGCTGTTCTCGGCGTGGTAGTTGTCGCCGGGCCCATAGAGGTTGGTGGGCATCACGCTCCTGAAGTCGCATCCATGTTGCCGGTTGTACGACTCGCAGAGCTTGATACCGGCGATCTTGGCAATCGCATAGGGCTCGTTGGTCGACTCCAGTTTTCCGGTGAGCAGCGCCTCCTCGCGCATCGGCTGGTCGGCCAGGCGCGGGTAGATGCACGACGATCCCAGGAAGAGAAGTCGCTTCACGCCGTGCTTCCACGCGGCGTGGATCACATGGCACTCCATCACCAAGTTTTCGTAGATGAACTGCGCGGGATAGGTGCTGTTGGCGTGGATCCCGCCCACCCGAGCGGCGGCGAGGTAGACCTGCTCGGGCCGCTCCCTCTCGAACAAGGACTCCACTGCGGATTGGTTCGTCAGGTCCAGCTCTGCGTGCGTGCGAAGCAACAGGTCGTCGCGCCCGCTTGCCCGGAGCACCCGGCAGATCGCCGACCCCACCATGCCGCGGTGCCCAGCCACATAGATCGGCCCGGGCCGTGGTTCGGGTGCAGCGGGTGTGCTCATGAGGGGGATTCGGGGGGCTCACTCGTGTCGGTCGAACGCCGTGAATCCGTGGCGGCGGATCAGGTCGTCGCGTCGCGCCGACTCATAGTCCGACTCCATCATCTCGCTCACCAAGGTCTCAAAGCTGGTGGCGGGCTGCCACCCCAGCTTCTGGTGCGCCTTGGTGGGATCACCCAAAAGAGTCTCCACCTCGGTCGGGCGGAAGTACCTGGGATCGACTCGGACAATGACATCGCCGACTCGACACTTCGCCTTCGTCCCTCGGACATCCTTGACGACGCCGTGTTCTTGGACGCCCTCACCTTCCCATCGCAGGCTGACGCCAACCTCGGCAGCGGCGCGGTCGCAGAACTGCCGGACGCTGAACTGCTTTCCGGTGGCGATGACGAAGTCTTCGGGCTTCTCCTGCTGCAGCATGAGCCACTGCATCTCGACATAGTCGCGGGCGTGCCCCCAATCGCGAAGTGCCGAGAGATTGCCCAAATACACGCACTCCTGGAGCCCCAGCGCGATGCGTGCCATGGCCCGCGTGATCTTGCGTGTGACGAAGGTCTCGCCGCGGATAGGGCTCTCGTGGTTGAAGAGAATGCCGTTGCAGGCGTAGATCCCGTACGCCTCGCGGTAGTTGACCGTGATCCAGTAGGCGTAGAGCTTGGCGCAGGCGTAGGGGCTGCGCGGGTAGAAGGGTGTGGTCTCCTTCTGCGGCGTCTCCTGCACCAGCCCGTACAGTTCCGAGGTGCTCGCCTGGTAGTAGCGCGCCTTTTTCTCCAGATTGAGTATTCGGATCGCCTCCAGGACCCGCAGCGCCCCGATAGCATCGGCGTTGGCGGTGTACTCCGGCTCCTCAAAGGACACCGCGACATGGCTCTGCGCCGCCAGGTTGTAGATCTCGTCGGGCTGGACCGCCTGGATGATCCGGATCAGGCTGGTCGAATCGGTCATGTCCCCATGGTGCAGGATGAACTTCCGGTTGCCGACATGCGGGTCCTGATAGAGATGGTCGATGCGGTCCGTATTGAAGAGGCTGGACCGTCTCTTGATGCCGTGGACCGTGTAGCCTTTTTTGAGGAGAAGCTCAGCCAGGTACGCGCCATCTTGGCCGGTGATGCCCGTGATGAGGGCCACCTTGTTCGAATTCTGGGACATGGGGAAGTGATCCTACTGCGCGCCCCATCGACGGATCGTTCGCGGCGATTGACCTATTCTCGCGTGAATCACACCGATTGGCCCACTCCGACCGCCACACCCTGCCTACAACGAGAGACCATGACAATCCCCTCCCTGCTGCTCGCGCTTCCCGTCCTGGCCGCCGGCGACTTCCAGAGTCCGCCCGCAACGCTTCTTCGATACCCGGATATCGGAAAGGACTCAATCGTCTTTTCCTTCGCCGGCGCTCTTTGGCGAGTGCCCAGCTCCGGCGGCGATGCCGCGCCGGTCGCCTCCCCTCCCGGGTCCGCAGGCTTTGCAAAATTCTCGCCCGATGGATCGACCATCGCCTTCGTCGGTGACTACAACGGCGGGCGCGACCTGTACACGATTCCCTCTGCAGGCGGCGTGCCGTTCCAGGTGACACATCACCCTGCAGGCGAGACGCTGAATGAGTGGACCGCTGACGGCCGGCTGCTCTTTACCGCCGGAGGAATGGGTGTCTATCCGCGTGCCACCGAGCTCTACCTCGTTCCCGCAACCGGCGGATTGCCCGAGCCGCTTCCGGTTCCCTACGGAGCCAACGGCACGATTGACTCAACCGGCACCTGGCTGGCGTACACGCTGCACTCCGTCGACCACCGCACTTGGAAGCGCTACCGCGGCGGCATGGCCACCGACATCTGGATCTACAACTTGAAGACCAGCGAGGCACGGCAGGTCACCACCTGGGAAGGCGTGGACACGATTCCGATGTGGCATGGCGACACGCTCTACTACCTCAGCGACGAGGGGGAGGGCGCCCGCAGCAACATCTGGAGGTTCAATCCCAAGACGGGCCAGCGATTGCGGCTCACCTCGTACACGGACTTTGATGTCAAGTGGCCCAGCGTGGGCAGCGTCGATGGCTCCGCCGGCGAGATCGTCTTCCAGCACGGCGCCGATCTGGTCGTGCTCAACCTTCAGGGAAACACGACGCGGACCGTGAGCGTGCGGATCCCCGGCAATCGGCCGGAATTGGCGGTGGAAGACACCAATGTCGCCGGACAGCTTGGGACCTGGAACACGGGGCCAAGCGCCAAGCGCGCGATCGTCGATGCACACGGCGACATCTTCACGCTGCCGGCCGAGAATGGGTCGCCGCGAAACCTCACCAACACCAGCGGTGTTGCCGAGCGCTACCCCACCTGGAGCCCGGACGGCACCTGGATGGCGTGGTTCGATGACTCCGCGGGCGATGGGTACGACCTCTACATCGCGGAGGCAGAGACGCTGGCCAACAGGCGACGTCTCACGACCGATGGCATCTTCAAGCAGGAGATGAACTGGAGCCCAGACTCCAAGAAGATCGCCTACACCGACAAGACAGGCACGCTGTATGTAGTTGATGTCGAGAGTGCGGAGCGCACCGAGATCGGCAAGGAGCGCTTCGATGAAAACATCCCGCTGCCGGCCTGGAGCCACGATGCCTCGTGGCTCGCCTGGACGCAGACGCTTCCTGCGGAACCCTTCCACGGCATCTTCATTCGAGACATGGAATCCGGCGAAGTGCATCGACTCTCCAGCGGGCAATTCCCGGCGGGTCGCCCCACTTTTGACCGCAAGGGTGACTGGCTTTACGCCGCCACCGACCAGTCCTTCAATGTGACCTACTCGTCGCTGGACACGACCTGGATCTACGGCGAGAGCGAGGTGCTTGTCGCATTCCCGCTGCGTAGCGATGTCAAGAGCCCCAAGCCCATCGA
>JAQCEQ010000021.1 GCA_027618565.1 Planctomycetota bacterium
CCTCGGCCGCCGCCGCCGCCGAACCCGCCTCGCGGGCCGCCACGGCCACCACGGCCGCCTCGGCGATCGTCACCGACGGTGTTTACGGGTGCGGCCATCTTCTCGCCCGTCGAGCGTCGCGGCGACGACGCCGCACCACGCTGGATGGCCACCTCGACGGCCGTCTCGGGAATCTCGACGCCACGCAGCTGCTGCACCTTCGCGCGCGTGCGAAGCTGGTTCAGCGCATCGAACACGGCCTTGGAGAGGTTCCTGGGGTTGGAATTGCCGTACACCTTGGTCAGGCAGTCCTGCACGCCGAACATGTCCAGGATGTTGCGGACCGTCGCGCCGGCGATGACGCCGGTGCCGGGTGCCGCGGGAATTATGCGGACGATGGTGGCGCCGAACCGACCCTCCACCTGGTGGGGAATGGTGCGACCCTGGAGCGGGAACGGACGAAGCTTGCGGCCAGCCTCGCGCTGTGCCTTCTCGACGGCCATCGGGACCTGCGCGCTCTTCTGGTAGCCGATGCCGACGCTGCCATTGCGGTCGCCAGAGACGACCAGCGCTGCAAAGCTGAAGCGACGGCCACCCTTCACGGTGGTCGAGGTCCGGAAGACCTTGATCGTCACGGATTCGACGGAGGAGTCAGTGGGATAGTTCGACATGCTGTGTTCCTTGCGTGGTGGCAGTGGCTTGGCGCAGTGGGTGGCGAGGACTCAGAACTGGAGCCCACCCTCGCGCGCGGCGGCGGCCAGGGCCTTCACGCGGCCGTGGTAGCGGAAACCGTTGCGATCGAAGACGATCTTGGAGAAACCCGCCTGCTTGGCGCGATCGGCGATGACCTTGCCAACCTGCGCTGCGGCAGCGACATTGCCCGTGGTCGCCAGATCCTTGATATCGCGCGAGGAGGCGCTGGCCAGCGTGCGGCCAGCGAGGTCGTCGATGACCTGCGCGTACATGTGGTTGAGCGACCGGTACACCGAGAGGCGCGGGCGGTCGGGAGTGCCCAGGACACGCTTGCGGAGGCCCTTCTTCCGACGGGCGCGCTGCTGGGACTTGATGATGTTCTTGTCCATGCCGATTGTTCCTCAGACCATCAGGAGCCGAATGCCTTGCCTTGCTTGCGGGTGATCTGCTCGCCCACGTACTTGATGCCCTTGCCGTTGTAGGGCTCGGGCTTCCTCTTGGACCGAATGAGCGATGCCATCGCACCGACCTTCTGGCGATCACTCCCAGAGATGGTGACATTGGTGTTCTGGTCCACCGCGACCGTCACGCCCTCGGGGATGGGGAGCTCGATGAGGTTGGCGAACCCCAGCGCCAGCACCACCTTCTTGCCCTGGACCTTGGCGTTGTAGCCGACGCCGACGATCTCCAGCTTCTTCTCGTACCCCTTCTCGACGCCCTCCACCATGTTGCGGATGATGGCGCGCGTCGTGCCCCAGTAGGCGCGATTGCTCCCCACGCCCAGCGCTGCCGCGTCCTTCGGGCTGCAGGTGATGGCGCGGGTGCCCTCGTCCCAGGCGACGATGACCTCGGGACGGTGGACGAACGAGAGCGAACCCTTCGGGCCTTGCACGCTCACCTGCCGCGCGGCGGCGTTGAGCGTGACCTTGACGGCCGAGGGAACGGCGATGGGCTTCTTTCCGATGAGTGACATGGTGCTGTACTCGATACTCAGGAGACGGTGCAGACCAACTCGCCGCCAACATGGAGCTCGCGCGCCTTGCGGTCGCTGACGACGCCGTGGCTGGTGGAGACGATGCAGATGCCCATGCCCGACACCGGGCGCGGCAACTCATCCGCCGCCTTGTAGACGCGGCACCCGGTGTGCGACACGCGGTCGATCCGGTTGATGAGGTTCTCGCCGCGCGTGCCGTACTTGAGCGCGATGCGCAGGACGCCTTGACGGCCGTCCTGGACGAACTCGAAGTTGTCGATGTAGCCCTCCTCCTGGAGGACTCCGGCGACGCCGCGGTTGAGCTTGTTGTTGAGCACGATGACGCTCTTGGAGCGGTTCCGCACGGCATTGCGGATCCGTGTGAGCATGTCGGCGGTCAGGTCTTGGAGTGACATGAGGTGTTCCTTCGCTGGTGGGGTGGCTGAACGGGTGGGTTCACCACGATGCCTTGCGCATACCCGGGATCACTCCCTGGAGCGCCAGCTCGCGGAGCATGATTCGGCTGATGCGGAACTTCCGGTAGTAGCCGCGCGCGCGGCCGGTGAGCTCGCAGCGGTTGCGCTTGCGCGTCGAGAACTTCTCGGTGCGGGTCATGCGGGCGAATGTTCGCTTGCTTGCCATGGGGTGTTTCCTTGATCAGCGGGGGGGGGCTGTGCAGTGTGGCTCGGTGGTCAGGTTCGGCGTTCCGGGCTCACTTGCCCTTTTGGGTTCTGGGGGCGTCGTCCGGCTTCTGGAACGGCATCCCAAGTTCGGCCAGCAATGCGCGGCTCATCTTCGGGTTGCTGTTGGAGAAGACCAGGTTGATGTTCATGCCGTGGGTGTGGTTCACTTCGGCCATGTTGATCTCAGGCCAGACGGCCTGCTCGGTGAGGCCGACGGAATAGTTTCCAGACTGGTCAAAGTTGCGGTCCGAGACGCCGCGAAAGTCCTTGATGCGGGGCATCGCCAGGTTCATGAGCCGCTCGAGGAACGACCACATGCGGTCGCGCCGGAGGGTCACCATGAAGCCGCTCGGCGCGCCCTCGCGGACCTTGAAGTTGGACACGCTCTTCTTGGCCAGGACCATGACCGGCCTCTGGCCGGAAATCTTGGAGAGTGTCGAGACCACCGCGTCGCGGTACTCAGGCTTGAGCTTCTGGTTCTCCAGCTGCTTGCCGACTCCGACATTGATCACGATCTTCGTCAGGCGCGGCAGCGCGTTGGCGTTGGCGATCCCGAACTCCTTCTGGAGGTGCGGCATGACGCGCTCCTTGAAGGCGGTCTCGATCTGCGAGGTTGAGGTCTTGGTCGCGACCATGGTGGTGTCCTCTTTGACGCCCTCTGGCATCAGGCCTTCTTGGCGCCCGTGCGGGGGCCGTGCAGGGTGTGGAGTTCGGCGCCGTTGCGGACGGCCACGCGAACCTTGGAACCGTCCGGCTTCGTGACGAAGCGGACGCGCGTGGGCTTGCCGTCGGCGACGGGGCTCACATTGGAAATGTGGATGGCGAGTTCCTTCTCGATGATGGCGCCCTTGGGGCGCGCCTGCGAGGGCTTCAGATGCCGCTTGTGCACATTGATGCCCTTCACGACGACGCGCCCTGTCTCCAGGTCGATGGCGACGATCTCGCCTGTGCGACCCTTGTCGCTTCCGGCGGTGACGATGACGGTGTCACCCTTCTTGACATGCGCTGGCATCAGACGACCTCCGAGGCAAGGGAGACGATCTTCATGTAGTTCTTCTCGCGAAGCTCGCGGGCCACGGCACCGAAGATGCGAGTTCCCTTGGGGTTCCCGTCGGCGTCCACGAGCACGCAGGCGTTGGAGTCGAAACGGACGTACGAGCCGTCACTGCGGCGGACCGGGTACTTCGCCCGGACGATGATGGCCTGGACCTTGTCGCCAGCCTTCACGTCCCCGTTGGGGAGCGCACGCTTGACGGAACAGACGATGCGGTCGCCCACGGAGAACGTGAGGCGACGGAAGCGGCCGCGCGCGGTGGACGCGCCCAGCACGCCGATCACCATCGCCTCCTTGGCGCCACTGTTGTCGCAGACTTCGAGTCGTGATTCTTTTTGGATCATGGCTGGCCTCGATGCAGGGCGATCAGACGGTCGGCTCCGGGGCCTTCTCGATCACGCGAACGAGGGCCCAGGACTTGGTGCGGGAGAGCGGACGGCACTCGGCGATCTCCACCTTGTCCCCGAGGCGCGACTCATTGCGCTCGTCGTGGACATGGAGGACGGTCCGGCGCTTGATGAACTTGCCGTAACGGTCGTGCGGGGCGACATGCTCCGCCTTGACGCGGCGGGTCTTGTCACGGCGGTCGCTATCGACGACGCCGACGAGCCGGGGACTCTTCTCTGGAATGGTGACGGGGTTGCTCACTTGGTGCTCCTCCGGGCGGTGGACTCGGTCAGCAGGCGCGCGACATTCTTGCGGATCTTGGGGAACTGCGCGGTGTCGGTCACCTTCTCTCCCACGACTTGCTGGGTGCGCAAATCGAAGAGGCGACGGCGTGCGGCGGCCAACTCGGCGGTGAGTTGCTCGTCGCTCATCTTGCGGATGTCCTTGGTGTCCATGGTTGGATCTTGGTGGTGGTTCGATGGGGCATCAGACGGCGAGGCGGCGCCCCACCAGCCGGCACTTGACCGGCATCTTGTGCGCGACGCGCGCGAGGGCCTGCTTGGCAAGATCCTCGGGAACGCCGGAAATCTCGAAGAGCATCGTGCCCGGCTTGACGCAGGCAGCCCAGTAGTCCACGTCGGCCTTGCCCGTGCCCATTCGGGTCTCGAGTGGCTTCTTGGAGATGGGCTTCGCGGGGAAAATGCGGATGTAGAGCTTGCCCTGGCGGCGCAGGAAATGCTGGGCGGCAATGCGGCCTGCCTCGATCTGGCGCCCGCTGATCCAGTGGGTGTCCAGGGACTGGAGGCCGTAGTCGCCGAACGCGACATAGTTGCCGCGCGTGGCGTTCCCCTTCATTTTGCCGCGCTGCTGCTTGCGCCACTTGACTCGCTTGGGCATCAATGCCATTGGAAGGTTCTTTCGTGCTAACTCGTGTGGTTCGAGGCCCGCTCAGCGGCGACCTCGTGCGCGGGCGCGGCCACCGGCCGCACTGCTCTGGTACTCGTCATTCTGGGCCTCCGAGGAGAACATCCCCTTGAAGACCCAGACCTTGATGCCGATCACGCCATAGGTGGTCGTGGAATGGATCACCGCATAATCGACGTTGGCCTGCAGCGTGGAGAGCGGGATCGATCCCAAGCGCGTGCTCTGGGTGCGAGCGATCTCGGCCCCGCCCAGACGACCGCTCACCTGGATGCGCACGCCCTTGGCGCCGGCAGCCATCGCGCTCTCGCAGCGCTGCTTGAGGACGCGGCGGAAATTGGCGCGCTTCTTGATCTGCTCGCCGAGGTTTTCCGCAATGAGGCGGGCGTCGCACTCGGGGTTGCGGACTTCGACGATCTGCACGATCACATTGCGGTGGGTCATCGCCTCCAGTTCATGCTGGAGCTGCTCGCGGCCCGCTCCCTTGAGCCCCTGCACCTGGCCCGGGCGGGCGGTCTTGATGATGACCTTCAATTCCTCGCGGGTGCGCTCGATGTGGATGTCGCTCACCGCGGAGAACGGCGGAGTGCGATTCAGCCGCTTGTCAAGGTGCTTACGGATCTTGTAGTCCTCGACCAGCAACTCGCCGAAGAGGGCCTTCGGGGCAAACCAACGGCTCTTGTGAGCCTCGGTGATGCCGACGCGGAAGCCGAATGGATGGGTCTTCTGTCCCATGTCAGTTGTTCTCCTCGCGGATGTCGACGCCGATGCAGATGTGGCTGGTGCGCTTCATGATGGGGTGCGACCGGCCGCGGTCCTTCGGCTGGAATCGCTTGATGGTCGGGCCTTCGTCGATGCGAGACTCGCTGACAAAGAGGCGGCTGACATCGGCGTCGGCCTGCTCCGCGTTGGCGATGGCGCTCTGGAGGACGGTCTTGATGAACCACGCGCCGCGCTTGGGTGTGAACTCCAGAGCGGTTATCGCGACATCCACCCGCTGCCCGCGGATCAGGTCGGCGACGAGCCGCGCCTTGCGGGGCGAGATCCGTGCAAATCGATGGGTTGCCTTGTACGACATGGGTCAGTGCATGCTCCGCTCACGCTGGCGCAGCGATGCCCTCCTTCTTGTTGGTGTGCCCGCGGAAGACTCGCGTGGCGGCAAACTCGCCGAGCTTGTGGCCCACCATGTCTTCGGTGCAGAAGACATCGAGGAATGTCCGGCCATTGTGCACCTGGAAGGTGTGGCCGATGAACTCTGGAACGATGGTGCAGGCGCGGCTCCAGGTCTTGATCGGCGTCTTGCGCGACAACTCCGACTGAGCCTCCACCTTGCGGTAGAGACGCTCGTCGACGAATGGGCCCTTCTTGGTGGATCGTGACATGTGCGTTGACCTCAGAGCTTGAGCTGACCGTACCGGCGGCTGAACCGACGGCGGATGATGCGCTTGTCGCTGGACTTGCCGTGACCACGGGTGCGACCACCCTTGGCCTGCGTGCCGCTGGAGTTGGTCGGCTCCTGTCCGCCCTTGGAACGGCCTTCGCCGCCGCCGTGGGGGTGGGCATGGTGGCTCATCGCGACGCCACGCGTGCGCGGGCGGCGGCCAAGCCAGCGAGCGCGGCCGGCCTTGCCCAGCTTGACATTGCCGTGGTCGGGATTGCCCACCGCGCCGATCGTGGCGCGACACTCCAGGCTCACCTGCCGGATCTCGCCGGATGGCATCACGAGCGTGGCCCACCGACCTTCCTTGTTGGTCAGCCGCGCGGAGGTCCCGGCGGATCGCGCCAGCGTGCCACCGCGACCGGGCTCCATCTCGATGTTGTGGACTTCCATGCCGGCGGGGATGTGCTTGAGCGGCACGCACACGCCGGGAGTGGGATCGACTGGGTTGGCGCTGCTGACCACCGTGTTGCCCGCGGTCAGCCCCTCCGGGGCCAGGATGTAGCGCAGCGTCCCGTCCTCGTACTTGAGGAGGGCGATGTGGCAGCTTCGGTTGGGGTCGTACTCGATGCCGACCACGAGGGCCGGCATGTCATCCTTCTGGCGCTTGAAGTCGATCAAGCGGTAGCGGCGCTTGTGGCCGCCGCCCTGCTGGATGACGGTGAGCTTGCCCTGGCTGTTGCGGCCGCCGGTCTTGTGCAGCGGGCGCAGCAGCGACTTCTCCGGGGTCTTCTTGGTGACCTCGGCATGCATGTTCACGGAGGCGTTGCGCCGCCCTGCCGTGGTTCGTTTGTAGACACGAATCGCCATGGTGCTGGTCCTTCGGCTCAGATGAGCTCGATCTTGTCCTCGGAGTGGACGCGCACGAAGGCGCGCTTGACGGTTGGGAGCTGGACGACACCGTACTTGAAGCCGCGGTGCTCGCCCTTGCGGTTCGCGGTGCGGACGGCGACGACGCGGACATGGAACAAGGCCTGGATGGCGTGCTTGATCTGCGTCTTGGTGGCTCGACGGTCCACCTCGAACGAGTAGGTGTTGGCGACGTCAGACGACGCCGTGGCCTTCTCGGTCACGATGGGCCGACGAATGACGGTGGTGGGTTCCATTGGCTGTGCCATGATCAGGCCACCTCCTTGGACTGGCTCTTGTCGTACACCGTGCCAGCGATGAATGCCTCCAGCGACGCGCGGTCCACCACCAGGTAGCGGTGGTTGAGCAGGTCAAAGACATTCAGTTGGTCGATGCGGACCACATCGACTCCGCCGAGGTTTCGCGCCGAGAGACGCCCGTTGATATTGCCGAAGTCGATCGCGACGAGGCAGGTCCGGTCGATGCCGACCGCCTCGAGCATCTTGGAGAAGTCGCTGGTCTTGGGCTGCGAGAAGGAGAGCGAATCAAAGCACTTCACCTCGTTGTCCACCAGCTTCGCCAGGAGCGCATTGCGGTTGGCCAGGCGCTTCATGCGGGCCGGGAGCGCGCTGCGGAAGGCCTCGCGCGTGCGATCCTTCTTGAAGGCGACGCCGCCACCCTTGCGGTTGGGGACGCGGGCGGCACCCACCCGGGCGTTGCCCGTCCCCTTCTGCTTGTAAACCTTGCGGGTCGAGCCCTCGACGTCACCTCGCGACTTCGTGCGGGCCGAACCCTGGCGCTGATGCGTGTGCACGGCCACATAGGCCTGCTTGAGCAGCGCGGGGCGCACCTCGTTGCCGAGGGAGGCTGGGTCCACTTGCATGGAGCCGACCGTCTTTCCTGACTTGTCGAACACGGGTAGTTCGATCATGGCTTGCCTTTCGACGGCTGTCCGTCCTGTTTCGCCTTGCCCTCCGCGCGCCGTCACTTCGTGGCACGAGGCAGGGATTGACTTAGGTCACTGAGGTGCGTGTTGTGGGACCGCGTGGTTCCGTGAAGCCGGGGTCTCCGGCGGACGGCCTTCGCGGCCATCCAGGCGCGGGGCGTGTCAGCCCTTCGCCTGAATGCGTGCCTTTGGCTTCCAGAGCCGTGTCGCGGCCCTGATGATGAGGTCTCCGTTGGTCGCGCCGGGGACCGCCCCCTTGACAACCAACATGTTCTTGGTGAGGTCGATGCTGACGATGTCCAGGCTCCGCATGGTGACGCGCTCGTCACCCATGTGGCCGGCCATCTTCTTGCCCTTCTTGATCTTGGCGCCGTGGCCTCGGTCCGTGCCGTGCGAGCCGATGGAGCCGGGGGCGCGATGCTTTCGCTCGGTGCCGTGGGAGGCGGTGAAGCCCTTGAACCCGTGGCGCACCATGCCGCCCTGGAATCCCTTGCCCTTCGAGGTGCCGATGACATCCACGAACTTCACCCCCTCGAGGATGCTCAGGTCGACGGTCTGGCCCAGCTCGAAGGCGCCGCTCTCGGCGTCGTTGTCGCAGCGCACTTCGCGATGGACGCGGTAGGTCTCGGTGCCGGCCTTCAGGTCATGGCCGATCACGGGCTGCGTGGAGTTGCGCGCCTTGAGCTCGTCAAAGGCCAACTGCACGGCCGCGTAGCCGTCGCTCTCCACCGTCTTCACCTGCGTCACGCGGCACGGGCCAGCCTGAATCACGGTGACGGGGATGTTCTTCCCTTCCTCGGTGAACCAACGGGTCATGCCGATCTTCTTGCCGAGGATCGTCTGGCTCTTCTTGGTGGCTGGCATCGGTGCTGTTTCTTGTGCCGTGCTGGCGCGTTGCGCGGGTGAAAGTCAGGGGTCGGTTGTGTTCGACGTGACCGGGACTGGGAATGCTCAGGTGAGCGGATACGAAAACGCCGGCATCAGTTGGACGTCAGCTTCATGCGGACGAAAATGCCGGCGGGGATGGCGAGGCGGTTGAGCGAGTCGACGGTCTGCGGCGTTGGCTGCGGAATGTCGATCACGCGCTTGTGGGTGCGGATCTCGAACTGCTCGCGGCTCTTCTTGTCGACGAATGGCGAGCGGTTCACGGTGTAGATCTCGCGCCGGGTCGGCAGCGGAATGGGGCCCGTGACCTTCGCGCCGCTCTGCCGAGCCAAGTCGACGATCTCCTTGGCGGAGGCGTCGAGGACCTGGTGGTCGTAGGCTTCAAGTCGGATGCGGATCTGGCCGTTCATGGCGGATACGTGGGGAGGTCTTGCGAGAAAGGTCTTGGGGACGAATACTGTGGGTTCTGGCGCGAGAAATGAGCGTGCTGGAACAATGACGACCCCCACCGCACACGCGGAAGCCGCCGTGCGAACAGGGGAATCGGGGAGGATACCGAAACCACCGTCACTGTCAAGGCAGCGTCACACAGAGCGCCCCACCCGACCTACGATGGCACGCCCTCGATGAAGCACTGACCCCATGAAGTACTTGCGAGACATGCACTTGGCGATCCGATACCGCGGTCGCTTGATCCTCGCCGCGTGGATCATGGTCATGCCCCCCATTGTGGATTCTTGGTGCGGTGGGGCTCAGGAGTCGGCGCCACAGGTCCCAGATGCCGATCAGAGCAAGGTTGATGGTGTGTTATCGGACGATCTTACGTCGCCGAGTGCCCTCCGAACCAGGATCGAGTCGCTCGGCTTCGACATCGACCTCCCGGCGGGCACCCGCTTGATCCGGGATGCCGTGGTCAACCGGCCGGGGTTCACCATCTTGGACGAGGGCACTCCGCCCCGATTCAGCATCCGCATTGACCCGATGGCCGTGGATCGCTTGATCTCGACTCCGATGGAGCAGGTCGACCAACATGTGAGTCTCGCCGCAGGGGCCGACGGCGCGTGGACTGTCATTCGTCGCGATCCGCTGACCGTCGATGGGGTGGATGCCGCCGTCCTCTGGACGACTCGGACGCTCAAGGACGGCACCGTCGGCGTCATGGGGTGGGGCGTGGTTCAGTTTGGCCCAAGTTCGTTCGTGGTCTTCACCGCCACGACGATCGGTGCGCAGATGCCCGCGACGGAACGGGCGCTGGATGGCCTCTTGAAGTCGTTCCGTTTTGTCGATGCCAAGGAACTTCGAGAGACCAGCGGTCGTCGCCTGGTCGCTGGAGAGCGGTTGCTGGTCATGATTGCCTCCCAGCACCGGCTGGAATCGGTGGCCGACCATCGCGTCCATTGGTACCGGCTCTGGACGCTTGACCGAAATGGGAAGCAGGGTGAGATCGGCTACCTCCGGACGGAATCGATGGTCGCGCCGAGAAGTGCCGTGGGGATCAGCGCTTCGGGTGATCGCGCCGGGACGCGGACGGGCTTGCTGGTCCATCTGCAGAGCCGGACGCTGCTGTCTCCCGATGGGAAGGCCGTGTCTGACACCGACGCAAAGTACTGGGTCGCACTCGATCGAAGCGAGGAACTTTGGAGCATCGTGGTGACCGACCGAGCTGGGGGCAAGCTGAAGTCCTGGGGACAGTCCGGCGTGCGGCCGCGAGTGACCTCCGGGGAACCGTTCCCAAGCCTGGTGGTCTCGGACTCCGACTCGCGAACGACGGCGGGAGATTCTCACCAGTGGACCCCGCCGGTGGAGCGGTACCTCACACAGGCGGAGTCGCTCCAGCTTGGGCGTGTGCTGATGGCGATGGAATCGGCCGATGGCGACGCGACCTGGTTCTGTTTTGACCCGCGATTGAAGGCCGTCCCACTTCGACGCGACTCTTGGACGAAATCTGCCGCTGGCTGGGAAGTCCGAACACAGGCGTTCATCGACGCACCGCCAACGGTGAGCCGCTACGGTCCAGACGGGCACCTGCTGCGGCGTGAAGAGCCCGGCGGCGTGGTGACTGAGGCGACGACGCTGGAGGCGCTGGTGGCGCGCTGGCGATCGCTTGGTTTGCCTACCGGCGGGACCACACCATGATTCTCCTCGCCATCCCCGTCTACAACGAGGCCGGGACCATCGCTCTGGTCATCCACGCCGTGAGGGCGGCGGGGATGGAGCCGACGCTCTTTGACGATGGTTCGACCGACGGATCGAGGGGGGTCGCCACGGCTGCCGGGGCCACGGTGGTCCACGCACCTCGCAATCGCGGATACGGGGCGACGATGAAGTCGATCCTCCAGCATGCGCAGTCACACGGCGCAACCTGGGTCATCACGATGGACTGCGATGAGCAGCATGAGCCGGCGTCGCTCGCGGCGTTCCTGGAGGCCATTCGTCGCGACGATGCTGATGTCATCAGCGGGACGCGATACCTGTCAGCGTCGCTCCATGACGACCTCCCTCCCGCCGATCGCCGGCACATCAACGCCGTGATGACGGCCGAGATCAATGCGGCGCTGGGCCTCTGCATCTCGGATGCCTTCTGCGGGTTCAAGGCGTACCGGGTGGCGGCGTGCGCTCCGTTGCGCCTCTCCTGCACCGGCTACGAGTTCCCGATGGAGTTCTGGGTCCGCGCCGCACGCGCAAGGCTCCGGATCACGGAACTCCCGATTCGCCGCATCTACACCGACGCGGTTCGCACCTTTGGCCAGGGGCTGGACGACCCCGACTCGCGCTTGGCCCACTACCGCCAGACGATGCAACGCGCCATGTCGGAGCCGTGCGTGCCCACGGGCGAGCCTCGCCCGCATCGCCATGCGGCGGCGCGCGCCTGCGGCCGGCATCCCACCCTTCCATGCTCGAAATCGTCGGACTAGGTGTGCTCGCCGACCGCTCGGTTGGGCCACGCGCGTGCGCCGCGCTGCCTAGCGATGTTGTCGGGTGCGTGCGCGAGACGCGCCAGCTGCTGGGGATTCCAGAGGCGAGCGCGTCCAGCGGCCACCAGCCGGGATTCTGGCATTGCGGCATCCTGGCCAAGCACCTCATCGCCGTGGCCGTAGCCGAGCGATGGCGCGGAAACGGATTCGGCAGGGCGCAGGCCATTCACTTCGTCGCCGACCACGACGCCAATGATGGCGGGCTCCTGGAGTGGCCGGAGCGGACCCCGCGCGGATGGGAAGCCCGCCGCGAACGAGTGCTCGCTGCGGATCCTGGGATTCCCTGGGCCACTCGCGAGTGGGGAGCGGCACGATCCCTGGAACCAAGCGCCCCCGGCCTGGAGTGGGGCACGGATCGCGGCGCCGTCCTCAACGAATCGATCTCCTCAGCTTCCGGCTCGCCAGCCCAGCGCGTTGCCGTGGCGAATCTCCGGGTGCTCGCGACGATCACCGGCGCGCCAGCGCTGGCGTCAGCGCGCGTGATCCCGATGTCGGCCTTGATGGACGCTCCGCTGGGTCAATGGCTGGCGGCCTCGCTGGTCCGCGACCCCGCACGCACCGTGCATCTCTGGAACGAGGCCGTGTCCCGGGCTCCGCGCGCCGCGCGAGCGCTTCCAGAGGATGGCTCGGCGCTCCCGCTCTGGTGCTGCGGCCCGCAGGCGCCGCGGCGGCGCGCCTCGGTGGATGAGGTGCGAGCGTGGCTGGCGGGAGATCGATCGCTCCGCGTGCTTCCCTCGGCTCTGGTGGCCTCCTCGCTGACGCGCCTCGTCTCGGGGCTCTGGATCCACGGGACAGGCGGTCGTCACTACGAGGGCGCCGGGAATGCGTTCTGGGAGTCGATGCACGGCTGGCCGTTGCCTCACTTCGCAGTGGCCACGGCGACGGTGCGCCTGCCGATCGGCTCGGGGTGTCAGATGCGCGACCGTCCCGCGGGGGACCGGCACGCCGCGCATGCCGTGTCGCAGCTGGCTCGGAACCCAGAGTTGCTGCTGGGAACCTCGACCCGGAGCAAGCGACTCCGGGCTGCGGAGGCCGTGCGCGCCGCCCCCCGCAACAGCGCGGAGCGCCGCCGGCGGTACGAAGTGCTGCGTGGAATCGTGCGCGGCCACTCGGTGGACGCTTCGGACTTGCTTCGATCCGCGATTGATCGTGCTGAGGCAGGCGCGAAGGAGTCCGGCGAGATGGCTCGATCGGATGCCGTGGCCGGCTCCCGCGAATGGGCTGCGTGGATCCACCCCGTCGATTCACTCCGTGCACTCACCGCCCAGGCCGACGACGCGGTGCGCGCGGCCCGATGAGCCGAGGCTCTCGCGATCACGGCTCCGACTGGAGCGGGTCCGGGCGGTAGAGCTTGGTCCCAAGCGCCCAGACCTTCTCCGTGAAGGCCGGTGCACCAGGACCCATGCGATCTCGCTCGACAGCCGCAAGAACGATGCCCATCTTGGCATCGAGGTTGTCCAGGAGCGCGACGAACATCGCCTCGGGTGTCGCCGGCTGTTTGGCAGCGCCAAACTCCAGTCGCTCGTGATGACTGAGGATGATGTGCTGGAGGCAACGCACGGCACTGGGTGAGAGCCGCGGGCCCGCCTTCGCCGCCACGGCCGCCTTCACCTGAAGATTGATCGCGCCGCGCACGATGTGCCCGATGAGGTTGCCATCTTCCGTGTAATCAAATCCGCGGGCCCAAGTGAGTTCCTGGGTTTTCCCCATGTCGTGGAGGAAGAGCCCCATGAGCACCAGGTCGCGATTGACCTGCGGGTACAGGGGCAGCAGGCGCTCGGCACCCTCAAGGAGGTTCAGAGTGTGCTCCAGCAGGCCGCCAATGAACGCGTGGTGGACATTCATCGCCGCCGGCGCCGTGCGAAATTCATCCATCAGCGGAGCATCACCGAGATAGGCGTCCGCCAGCGCCCGCATCCCGGGGTGCTCCAGCGTTCCCAGGATCGACTTGACACGGTTGAACATCCCGTCGATGTCGCGCGAGGTGACGGGCAGGAGGTGTTGAAGGTCAGACGCCTCGACTTCCACGGACTGGATCGTGTCCACCAAGATCTGGATGGAACCGTTGTAGTCCTCGGTTCGTCCGGTCACCCACACGAAGCCGGTCGCCGCGACTTGCCCGATGCGCGATTCATCAAAGGACCACTGCCGGATCGGCACTTCGCCGCTGGCGTCCTTGAGCAATCCCTTCAGGTACGACTTGCCCTGGCGGGTGGAACCCACCTGCGGGTTTACGATGGCGTAGACGCCATCCAGCGCGACATTCGCGGGAAGGGTCCGGAGTTTCTGGTGAGGTCGATCGGACATGGGGTGGAGAGAGTACCCGCGGAATCGCACTACTCTGGAAATGGGGCGGAAGAGGCAGCGCACCATCCGTGCCGGCGGACGGACTCCAGCGCGGCAGGAATCGCGTCCACCAGGTCGCGGGCGAGCATGCCTGCGGGACCCTGGCGCCGTGTCCATCGGCGCGCGGCCAAGCCATGAAGCGCCACTCCGATGCGCGCGCAGTCGACCAGCGTGAGCCCCGATGCGGCGTGGAACTGCGCCACGCAGGACGCGATGACCCCGGTCAGCACGTCGCCGCTCCCGCCGGTCGCCAGCGCGGCCGTTCCGGCGTGCAGTTGCCAGGGCTGGATCGCGTCAGCGACGGTGGTGAGCGAACCCTTGAGGACCACGACACAGCCGAGCCGTGCCGCCAGGCGAGTGGCGGCCTGCGCGAGCTCCTGCGGTCCTGCGTCTGAGCTCAGCGCGGGCAATCCCAGCGCGCCGCACAGTCGAGCGAACTCTCCCGGGTGCGGCGTCAGGATCGCTGGTGCCTTGAAGTCGTGGGCAAACTCGCGCGTGCGCGACAGGCCGTTGAGCGCGTCGGCATCCACGACCAACGGCACGGGTGCGTTGGCGATGAGCCGGAGCACCAGCTGCGCCGCTTGATCGCTGGTGCCCAGCGCGGGACCGACGGCACAGCACTGCACGCGGGGCAGTCGCGCATCGATCGCCTCGGCTGCGGCGCTTGGCCGGATGGTGTCCGTCTCGTCCACGGGGAGCGCGATGCCGGTGGCCTCGGGCACCACCTCCAGCGCACTCGCGAGGATGGGCCGCGGAAGCGCCAGCCAGGCCAGCCCGCATCCCGTTCGCAGCGCGGCCAGTGCCGTAAGGGCGGGGCCGCCCAGCATGACCTCGCCACCATCGCAGTGCCCACCGACCACCATGACGGTGCCAAAGGTTCCCTTGTGGCCATCGGGCTGTCGCGGCGGGATCGCTGGAAGAGTTGCGAGCGCGGGATTGAGTCCCGCACCGTCGCCCTCACCGGACATCCACCACCTCGATCTTGAGGCTGCCGATTATCGCGGTCAGCTCGACGATCGCGGGATCCATCACGCCACCCGAGAGTGGCGTCACAGAACAGAGGATGTGTCCGGGGTGGAAGGCTCGGTCGGGAAGCGTGGCGTCCAGGTCCACCCACCGGCCATCGATCCACGCCTGTGTCCACATGTGCCACGCGAAGACATCGCGCTGGCCAGCGAAGGACTCCGCGGACACCACGCCGCACGCCACTCGAGACGGGATGCCGTCGGCACGAAGCATGGCGGCCAGGAGCACGGCGTGCTCCGTGCAGTCTCCCGCGCGGGACACGATGGCGTCGGAGGCGCTCGCAAGTGCCGATGCAAGGTCCTTGCGGCGCAAGATGGCGTACACCGACCGCCTCAGCAACTCCGCGCGGTGCGCGGTGTTGTCCGGGGGAGCTCCCTCGAGGGTCTTCGTCGTCGCTCGGCGAACTCGCTCGTCGTCGCAGTCGATGAGGGCCGTGGACTCAAGGCATGCGGCTCGAGCTTCTTCGGTGAGCGTGGGAACGGGCTGGAGATCCTTCGCGAGTGGCGCCGTGGCGCGCACGTTGATGCGCCACGTAGAGCCATCGTTGGCCACGACCTGCTGGTGCGATGAGCCCGGAACTGCCTTGGAGACGAGGTAGGTGGCCTCTGACGATTGCGCGATCGCGCGCGCACTGGACCCCACGATCGGCGTCAGGCTTCGCAGGAGGAGGTCCGGCGCAGTCGAAGAGGAGACTTGGCGAAGGACGGATTCCTTGGTGGATCGCGTCATGATGATCTCGCCAATCTCCATCGGGAGCTTGGACTGGACCAGCGTTCCATCGGGACCGAAGGCCTCGCTGAGGGCGAATGAATTGAGGTCGCTGGTTGTGGTCCACCACGTGACCGGGACCGCCGCACCGCTGAGGACGATTTCCCCGGCTGCCACGCGTTTGCTGGTGAGCGTGGCCACCCTCAGCCCGGCTTCAAAGTCCAGGGTCTTCACAGTGATTGACTCAGCACCCGCAGCTCGCTGCGATTCCGCAGTCATCTGCGCGGCACCGGGCGGAAGCCACTCTCCCAAAGGGACCGCGCTCTCGCGCTGGCCCTTGCGCCGGACGGCATCGACCCGTTCCAACACTTTGTCGCCGGCAAAGGTCCAGGTGGTCACCATGGGCGTTCCGCCCAATTCTGCCTCCATGTGTGCAGAGACCATGAGCGCTGAGCTGGCGTGCTGTTCGCCGGCAAACCGCTCACGCGAGGTCTGCTTCGTCCGGACGGTGACCGTCTCTCCAGCCCGCCCCATACGCATCAACACCTCCTGACCGATCTCCAAGAGCGCCGGCTGGTCACCGTGCGGTGCGATCTCCGACTGCCACGCATGCATGAACCCGCACGGCTGCCCGGCCAGCGTCACCAGGTACCAGTCGTCGCTCGGGCCGCTGGCTATGGCCTGAAGCGCGAGCGCCAGGACGGCAGCCGTGGCACACACGAACAGTCTCAGCGAACGAGGTGACCGCATGGCGCCATCGTAGGTTGAATCGTGCCGACCACCCTGCTCTGGGAGCGCGCTCTACTGCTTGCGCAGGAGCGGGAAGAGGATGACATCCCGAATGGTCGGCGAGTTCGTGAGCAGCATCACGATTCGGTCAATCCCCAGCCCCAGCCCGCCCGCGGGCGGCATGCCGACGCGGAGCGAGGTGAGGAAATCCTCGTCGAGCGAGCGGAAGGTGTCCGCCTCGTCGTCGGCGCCCGCTCGCTGCTCGGTGAACTTGGCCAGCTGGATGTCGGGGTCGTTGAGCTCCGTGTAGGCGGGACCCAGCTCCATGCCGGCGACGAAGAGGTCCCATCGCTCGGCGATCTCGGGCTGCGCCCGCGATGGCCGCGTGAGCGGGCTCACGGCGCTGGGGTAATCCATCACGAAGGTCGGTCGCGCCGGATCGATGAGTTCCTCGGCCTTCTCCTCGAACAGCGCCTCCACCAGGAGCCAGTGGTCCTTCTTGGCGGCGCCGTCGATGTGGCCGGCCTTTGCGGCGGCGCGCACCTTGGCTTCGTCGCGCATGGGAAAGGCGAAGGCACGCTCGAAGAGTTCTTCAAAGCGCACTCGCACGAAGGGCTTGGACCAGTTGATGGAGAGGTCGCCAAACGGGAGCACGGGGCCGTCGCTGCCGGCGGCGGAGGTGGCCGCATCACCGCCCCACCGCTCCGCAGCGCCCTGCACGGCCAGCTCGTGCAGCAGCGACTCCGTCAGCTCCATCATCGTCCCGTAGTCGCCAAAGGCCTCGTACACCTCCATTGCGGTGAACTCCGGATTGTGGGAGCGATCCACGCCTTCGTTGCGGAAGTTGCGGTTGATCTCAAAGACCCTCGGCATCCCGCCCACGAGGAGTCGCTTGAGGTAGAGCTCCGGCGCCACGCGCATGAAGAGCTGCATGTCCAGCGTGTTGTGGTGCGTGACAAATGGCCGAGCCGCCGCGCCGCCCGCGATGGGGTGCATCATCGGTGTCTCGACCTCCAGGAAATCTCGCGACTCCATGAAGCGCCGAATCGCGCTCACGATCTTGGACCGCGCCTGGAAGGTGCGAATCGTCTGCGGCGTGGCAAACATGTCCACATACCGGCGGCGGTAGCGAATCTCGGGGTCGGTCAAGCCGTGCCACTTGGATGGCGGCGGCTCCAGGCTCTTGCTCTGCATGGTGAGCCCATCGGCCCACACACAGATCTCGCCGCGGTTGGTCCGCCCGATGTGACCGGACGCCGACACCACATCGCCGTAGTCCAGCGCCTTGGCAATCTCAAAGGTGGTCGCATCGACACCGGCCTTGGAGATCGACACCTGCAAGTCGCCAGTCGCGTCCCGCAACCAGACGAACACCAACTTGCCCAGGTCTCGATGCTGAACCACGCGACCCGCCACCGTGGCGCGCGGCCGTGAGTCCGCGGGGGGTGGAGATCCTGCATCCTTGGACGCCTTCACGGCTTCTTCGTGGGCCAGATGCACGCCCTCACTGAAGATCGCACGCACCGCGGCCAGAGTGGTGAGTCCATCGATGCGATGGCCGAAGGGCTCCACGCCAAGTTCGCGAAGCCGCGCCAGCTTGCCCCGTCGAGCCGCCTCCAGTTCGCGAATGCTCTCCGCAGTGGGAGCCTGCGTGTCGTCGGGAGTGGATGGTTGGCTGGCGGCGGGGTCGGTCACGGCGTTTGGTCCTGCGATGCGGTGGCCATCTCGATGCCATCGCGATACCCATCGCGATACCCATCGCGGTGCGCCGGATCGTACGGGTGAATGACGGATAGGATCGACGCTTCACACGACGCGAACCAGCCTTGAGCCACGCCTGAACCCCACATGAGCCCCGAATCGATCCGACGCATTGGCGTGATGACCTCCGGCGGGGACTGCCCGGGACTCAACGCCGTCATCCGAGCCGTGGCCAAGACCGCGATCTACCAGGCCAACATCGAGGTGCTGGGCATCGAAGATGGCTTCCAGGGACTGGTGGAAGATCGAGTCCGCCCGCTCACCGCCAAGGCGGTCTCGGGCATCTTGACTCGCGGCGGCACGATCCTGGGTTCCAACAATCGAGCCAACCCCCGCCGATACCACGTGGGGCGTGACGCGCAAGGCAAGCCGGTCTTTGAGGACAAGGTGGGCGCGTGCATGGACACGCTGCGGCGGCACTCGCTGGATGCCCTCATTGTGATCGGCGGCGACGGCAGCATGAGCGCCGCCGCTCCCTTGGTGGAAGCCGGGGCGAACATCATCGGCATTCCCAAGACCATCGACAACGACCTCGTTGGGACCGAGATCACCTTTGGGTTCCTGACCGCCGTTGCCACGGCGACCGATGCGCTGGACCGCCTGCACTCCACCGCCGACAGCCATCACCGGGTGGTCGTCTGCGAGGTGATGGGCCGCAACGCCGGGTGGATCGCGCTGACCTCGGGCGTGGCCAGCGGTTCCGACGTGATCCTCATCCCCGAGATTCCCTTCGAAGTGGGCCACGTCGCGCAGTACATCAAGCAGCGCGTCAGCAAGGGTCCTGGCTTTGCCGTGGTCGTCGTGAGTGAAGGCGCCAAGATCAAGGGCGGCCACCAGATGGTCTCGCGGGTCGACGACCGGAGCGCCGACCCGATCAAGTTGGGCGGCATCGGCGACCACATCGCCCGCGAGATCGAGATGCACACCGGCGTCGAGACCCGAACCACGGTGCTGGGCCATGTCCAGCGCGGCGGCACGCCGATCGCCGCCGACCGAATCCTCGCCACGCACTTTGGCTACCACGCGATCGCCACCCTGCTCTCGGGGAAGACCGGGCGCATGGTGGTGCGCGACAACAACACTTTTTCCGATGTTGATCTGCTCTTCGCCGCAGGCAAGCAGCGGCTGGTCCCGACCAATCACCCGCTGATCGCGGCGGCGCGCGCCCTGGGCACCAACTTTGGCGACGACGTGGCCTGGCACCACCCGCCGGATCACACACCGGTGGTGGTGGTGTGACGGGGCACGCGGGGCGAACGGACCTGGTCGAGACGACATGAAAACCGTCGCCCTCATCCCCGTTGATCCCGCGGCCTCCGGTGCCGACATCACGACTGCGCGCGCGCTCCTGGACGGCCACGACATGGCCACGCTGGTGGTGGATGGCTCGACGGCGAACGTGAGGTTCGACGCCGATTGGCTGGTAACCGATGATGCCGCCTGGGTGGCGGCGGCGGCCGATGCCACGCGAACGATCGTCGTCCATCAAGGCTCATTGCACTCGGACCTTGACCCCGACTTTGTCGCCGGCACCTTTGCCGACGCGGCGAGGCGCATCCTCCGCGCGGAGGCACTGGATGGCTCGCCGCGGTGGATGCCCGTCGGCGAGGCACACCTCGCGGCGCTCCACAAGGCGCTGGACGACCCCCGGCACCGAGCATTGATCGAGGCCAGCGCCACGGCGCTCGCCGAACGGACCGGCGTCTCACTGGTGGGGCTCTCCGTCGATGAGGGTGGCGTGACCGCGCGTGTCATCGGCAGCAACTTTGTCGCGATTGGGTTGCTGACCGAGTTGCGCCGCACGACGGCCGAGTGGGCTCGAAAGCATGGCGTGGGGCCATGGTGGCGCGAGTAACATCATCGTTCAATGGCACCTGATGCCACCGCAGGCCTGCTCGCGATGCTCCACGTTGATGCGCCGGGGAACACGCTGCCATGGACGGTCGGCTGGATTGTCTCATTCGTCTGTGGCTCGATCCCTTTCGGGCTGCTCATTGCCCGCGCCAAGGGCATCGACATTCGGACCAGAGGCTCCGGCAACATCGGCGCCACCAATGTGGGTCGAGTCTTGGGCAAGCCGCTGGGATATCTCTGCTTCCTGCTTGATGCGCTGAAGGGAGCGCTGCCGGTGCTGTGGGTGGGTTCCACCCACGGCGTGCTGGGCACCGCCCCGGCTGACATCACGCCGGAGGTGCAGCTCGCGTGGTTCGCGATGCCCGTCTGCGCCGTGCTTGGCCACATGTTCACGCCGTTCGCGGGGTTCAAGGGCGGCAAGGGAGTCGCCACCGCATTCGGCGGATTGCTGACGATGTGGTCTATTGCCACGATTCCCGTCCTCGCGGCTGGCGTGGTCTTCGCCGTGGTCACCAAAGTGACGAGATATGCCTCGCTCGGGTCGATCGTCGCCAGCGTGGCGCTCCCGATCGCCGTGTTTGCGTGGGGTGGAGAGCCGGCGTGGCCAACCTCGGCGCTCTCGGCGCTGCTGGGCGCGGCCGTCATCTGGAAACACCGGAGCAACATCGCTCGCCTGCGCGCGGGCACTGAGAACAGGATTAGCTGATGAGCAAGACCACTTCCACGGCGCCCGCCGTCAACGCCGTCATCGACCCATCCCGCACCGGTTACAAGAGCCCGCTGGAGTCGCGCAATGCCAGCCGCGAGATGCGCGAGATTTGGAGCGACCAGCGCAAGTTCTCCACCTGGCGGCGGATATGGCACGCGCTGGCGAAGTCAGAGCACGAGTTGGGGTTTCCCGTGACCAAGGCACAGGTCGATGCCATCGGGGCGCACCTGAGCGACATTGATTTCGCCGCCGCGGACAGGTACGAAGCGACGCTTCGCCACGATGTGATGGCGCATGTCCACACGCTTGGGGACGCCGCCCCCGAGGCCCGAGCGATCATTCACCTTGGCGCCACAAGTCAAGACGTCGTCTGCAACACCGATGTCCTCTTGCAGCACGACGCACTCTCGCTCATCGCACTCAAGTTGGCGCGCGTGGTGGATCGACTCGCGACGCTGGCCGCCGCGCATCGAGACCTCCCCTGCCTTGGGTTCACGCACTACCAGCCTGCCCAACCTGTGACCTTCGGCAAGCGCGCGATGCTCTGGGCGCAAGACTTTGCCGTCGCGCACTTCGAGGTGATGTCGGCGCAGGAGTCGCTGCGCCTGCGCGGGTTGCGCGGGGCGACGGGAACGCAAGCCTCGTACCTCGCCCTCCTCGGCGGTGACGGTGCCAAGGTGGACGCCCTCGAGGAGTCGTTCGCGAAGCACCTTGGGTGGAGCGGAAGTCGATGGCCCGGTTGCGCGCAGACCTACCCGCGCATCGCGGACGCCAAGTTGCTCAGCGCAATGGCGATTGCAGCATGCGCGGTGCACAAGACCTGCAACGACATTCGGCTCCTGTGCAACCTGCGCGAGGTGGACGAGCCATTCGAGAAGCACCAGGTCGGCTCCAGCGCGATGCCCTACAAGCGCAATCCGATGCGGTGCGAGCGAGCGACTGGGCTGGCGCGGTTTGTGCAGTCACTGGCGCACAACGCCTTTGACACCGCCAGCACGCAGTGGCTGGAGCGGACGCTTGATGATTCGTCGAATCGACGGCTGTCCATTCCGGAATCCTTCCTCGCCCTCGACGGCGCGCTTGACATCATGGTGAATGTCGCGGGCGGCCTGGTGGTGTACCCAAAGGTCTGCGCCGCCCGACTGGCGAACGAGATGCCCTTCCTGGCCACCGAGAACCTGATGATGGCGGCGGTGCGCGCCGGGGCCGATCGCCAGGATGCCCATGAGGCCATACGGACGCATGCGATCGAGGCCGCGCGGCGAATGAAGGAAGAGGGAGCGCCCAATGACCTCTTGCAGCGGCTGGCGGGCGACCCGCTCATTCAGCGCGCCAAGATCGACATGAAGGCACTGGAGGCCACCCTCAACCCCGCGGACTTTGTCGGCCGCTCCGGGGAGCAGGTCGATTCCATGATCGCCGCGATCGTGGAACCGCTGCGAAAGCACCACGGCGAGGCACTTCGATCAGAAACCCAATTGCGCGTCTAGAACGGCTCGGCGCATCCACAATCGCACCCGTACAGAGAACTGGGGCTGGGAGGCCTGCGTCCAGGCCGATCCCAGCCCTTGGGTGCGTGGTTTCTGGCGAAAGAACTGGGGTCAGTTGCCTTCGCTGCTGCCCCGCGCCTGCAAAATCGCATCGCGGACGACTTTCGCCTGCTCTCGGATTTCCTGCATGGCCTTGCGTGCACGAGTGCCCGCCGCCTTGTTCCCGTCCGCCGCCTTCTCCATGTCGTCCTTGGCTGTCGTTGCCAGCGCTAGGAGCTTCTCATAGGCCTCCATGATCATGGATGACCTCCTTTCTGGTTCTCCGAAGGGTAACTCCCCTCGGTAGGCTTCGCCAAGTGCGCTACCAAAGCGGATTCGCATTTTTTGCGATTTTCTCGGTTCTTGGTGATTGCGGGCGCTGGAGCCTTGGCAAAGACGCGTTAATTCACACCATTGAGGTCCTATAACCATGGCATCGGAACCGCTCTTTGATCTTGGCTCGATCGACCTTTCCAAGTCGATCATGCGCGGCGCCGAGATCGATCCCTACCTCCCGCAGTGCGGTGACATGCGGATGCTGGACCGGGTGATCCACTGTGAGGAACCACTGGATCTTCTGGTCGGCGCGAAACTTGCCCGTGCGGACGAGTTCTGGGTGCCGGGCCACATTCCAGGGCGCCCCCTCTTCCCCGGGGTCCTCATGATCGAGACCGCCGCGCAGGCCTCGTCCTTCTACATGAAGCGATACGTCGGGATCGAAGGCTTTCTTGGCTTCATCCGATGCACGGATGTCTCCTTCCGTGGCCAAGTCGTCCCCGGCGAGGAGTTCATCGTGATCAGCAAGCTGACCGCGCGAAACGCCCGCCGTTTCGTGAGCCTCAACCAGGGCTTTGTCAAGGGCAAGATGGTTTTCGAGGCCCAGATCACAGGGATGACGCTGTAGGCATCGCTCCCGGGCCCGGGAGGCAGAACTACTTCCGCTTCGAAAACGCGATGGCCAGCGAGACCACGCTTACCGCCATCGACATTCCCGCGAGCCACGCCCATGCGGTGGATGCCGCCTCGCCCTGCGAACCGACTGGGCCGACTGGACCGGTCGCGCCCTCGGGACCAACCGCACCTTCGGTTCCAACCAGACCCGGGGCGCCATGAGGACCATTCGCACCAATCGGCCCCTGCGGACCGACGGGTCCCACTGGGCCTTCGGAACCGATGGGGCCGCGTGCGCCGACCGGGCCCATTGGTCCCACCACAGGCACGCGGCGCGGAGAGAGTTCCAGGTACTTGACTCGAACCTCGCTCAGAGGGCTGGCGCATGCGTCGGCGGTGACATCGGGTCCGCCGGTGAATGCAACGGGAAGCGTGAATGACCGTGCCTTGGACACCAACGCGTTCCACATCGATGGGTCCAGGTCGAACGACTGCTCATAGGGTGGCGATGAGCAATCGCGCCCATTGAGTTCCATGAACTTGGTCGGGCATGCCCAGTCGCCGATCTCAAGCCTGGCGAACTCACCCGTGGCGCCGAAGTCGCCGCTGAGGAAGACCGTCACGCGCACGGGAGTCGCGGACTGCGAAACGCCTTCCAGCGTGCCACGCGCCGGAGAGCGCGCACCGAACCCCCCAAGGTTTCCGGTGGCGATCTCGATCTCCTGCGCTTCGTCGGCGAGTGCCGCGTCCGACTGCGCGGAAGACTCCCGCGAGTGTGCCGCCACGACCGAGGCCGCAGCAACGAGCAGCAAGGTGGCTGAGCGAGACAACGGACGATTCATCGTGAAATCCTCATGCGCGGGCGTGGTCCAACACAACCGAGGCAGGCTACCTCCCGTCGTCTCGCGCGGAGTGTGGGAAGATGGGTGCAGATGCCGCAGCCCCCGCTCCTTCTCTCGCCCATTCTCAAGCGCCGTCGGTGGGGCGGCACGGCGATTGCGCAAATGCTGGAGGGATCCGTTCACGACACTCGACACGGTGCGGTGGCCGAGGCCTGGCTAGCGGCTGATCTTCCTGAATCGATCGCCGATGGAGTCTCGGCAGGTCAACAACTTCCCGTCTGCGGCAGCAGTGCAACGATGACGCTTCGAGCTGCGATGGAATCTGCGTCGCGAGACTGGATGGGTGAGGCGATCCCGGGCCCGGATGGTCGGTTTCCGTTGCTCATCAAAATCCTGGACGCTGCCGACAACCTCAGCGTGCAGGTCCACCCGGACGCGGCGTATGCGCGCTCGCATCCCGAGGCGCATATGAAGAGCGAGGCCTGGATCGTGCTCAGGCATGATCCCGGCGCCGTGCTCTATCGCGGACTGGCGCCGACCCTCACGCGCGCCCACCTGCGCGGTGCGATGGAGTCGGGCTCGATCCTCCAGTCACTCATCACCCTACCGGCGCGTGTCGGCGACACGCACTGGCTTCCCAGCGGAATTTGCCACGCGCTTGGCGCCGGCATCACCGCCTTCGAAGTGCAGACGCCAAGCGACACCACCTTCCGCGCCTGGGACTGGAATCGAAATGACCCGGCGCGCGAGCTGCACATCGACGAGGCCGAAGCCTGCACGCTGCTGGGTGCCTCCCAGCACCTGGAGTCCCTGAAGGAACTCGCCAAGCCCGGGCCAAGTCCCGTGGGAGGCGCATCGCGACTGGTCGAGACGCCATTCTTCGCGGTCGACCGGGTCGATCTTGAGCCGGGGGATTCGATCACCTTCACCTCCGCCACCGCTCCCCGCGTGGCGTGGTGCTGGAGTGGCCTGATCGCCGTCGAAGGCTCGGCATCGGGAGTGCTCCCCGCCGGTTTCACGATCGCCATCGCAGCCGCGACCGAGCCAATCACGCTGACTTGCAGTGCTTCGTGCGCCAATCGGAGTCCCGCCGGGGGCACGATTCTGGTCACGACAGCCGCGACCGCCGGCGGATCTTCGCTTCGCGCTCCCGGGTTTGGAGTAGCGCAAGCCCGTCGTGCAGCACCTTCGGGCTGACTTTGTCCACCCCTCCGGTAGGGTCCATGAGTGGTTATCATTCCCGCCCCTTGGATCCGGCCCCGTCGGGCGGAGCAAGACTCTCAGTTTCCCCAAATCTTCCCCAGAGCGAGCACTGCATGGCAACTACTGGCGCAACTGTCGGCGTCGTTTCGCAGGTCATCGGATCCACCTTTGACGCTGGCTTCCCCGAGTCCCAGATTCCGGCCATCTACAACGCCGTTGTAGTGAACTTCACCGCGGCCGGCCAGCAGCAGACGCTTGTCGGCGAGGTGGCCAAGCACCTCGGTGGTGGTCAGGTCCGTTGCGTCGCGCTGGCGTCCACGGACGGCCTTCGCCGCGGCGACTCGTGCAAGGACACGGGCTCCCCCGTCACCGTGCCCGTCGGCGAGAAGGTCCTCGGGCGCGTGTTCAATCTCCTCGGCCAGCCCATCGATGAGCGTGGGCCGTGCGCAGCCACGAGCAGAGCGCCGATCCACCGGGAGGCACCCAAGTTTGTGGATCTCAATCCGAAGACCGAGATCCTGCAAACGGGCATCAAGGTCATCGACCTCCTCTGCCCCTTCGTCCGCGGCGGCAAGATCGGCCTGTTCGGCGGTGCCGGCGTGGGCAAGACCGTGATCATCCAGGAGATGATCGCGCGTGTGGCGCGAAACTTCGGCGGGTACTCCGTGTTCGCCGGTGTCGGTGAGCGCACCCGCGAAGGCAACGACCTGTGGCGCGAAATGCAGGAAGCGGAGTACATCGATGCCGACGGCCAGAAGATGCACGTCCTCGACAAGGTGGCGATGGTCTTTGGCCAGATGAACGAGCCGCCCGGCGCGCGCCTGCGCGTCGGCCTTTCCGCCCTCACCATGGCGGAGAATTTCCGCGATGAGTCCGGCAAGGAGACACTCCTCTTTGTCGACAATGTGTTCCGATTCACGCAGGCCGGCTCCGAGGTGTCCGCGCTCTTGGGCCGAATGCCCAGCGCCGTGGGCTACCAGCCCACCCTTTCCACCGAGATGGGCGCGATGCAGGAGCGAATCACCTCCACCAAGGATGGCGCGATCACGAGCGTGCAGGCCATTTATGTGCCCGCCGACGACTTGACCGACCCCGCGCCCGCGACCACCTTCAGCCACTTGGACGCATTCATCGTGCTGGAGCGCAAGATCGCGGAGAAGGGCATCTATCCCGCCGTGGATCCGCTCTCTTCCACCAGCCGCATCCTGGACCCGCAGATCCTGGGAGAGCGCCACTACCGAGTCGCGCGCCGCGTGCAGGGCATCCTGCAGCGCTACCGCGACCTGCAGGACATCATCGCCATCCTGGGCGTCGATGAGTTGAGCGAAGAGGACAAGCTCACCGTGGCGCGCGCCCGCAAGATCGAGCGCTTCTTCTCGCAACCGTTCTATGTCGCCGAAGTCTTTACCAGCTTCCCCGGCGTCACGACCAAACTGGAAGACACGATCGACTCCTTCGAACGCCTCTGCAACGGCGAGGGCGACGACCTGCCTGAAGGTTCCTTCATGTATGTGGGCTCGCTCGACGACGCCCGCGCGAAGGCCGCCAGAATGGCCGCGAACTGAGTTCGAATGGCCGCGGGCCGATCCCGGCTGGTGGCGAGCTAGTTCCCCAACGCATTCATCAATCGGCCGATCTCGTCATCGAGGTCGGCCTTTTCTATGCCCTCGTCCGCCAGCACCAGCGTGATGTAGGTGCGCAGGCGGCGCCTGGATTGGCACCTCCGACAGGATGCCCGGATCCATCGTCGGGACGCGGCTGTCGCGTCGCCGCCCTGCACCGCGTCCAGAAGGTATCCGCTCTCAGTTGCGGGGAACAGGTCCGCGCGTGGCACGGATTGCTTGCTTGGTCGTGGTCGCTCGCCGGGCACGGCAGTTGTTGGCTCGAACCAATCCTATCGGTGGCATAGGCTCTCCGGATGACCGCTGCCCCTGCTGTCGCTGCTGCTTCTTCTGCTGCCGCCTCCACCTCCGGGAACGATGAGTTTCTCAAGGAGCTGGTGGCTCGATTCGGAGAGAGCCAGCGCCACCGACTGGAACGGGGCATCCGGCAGGTCAACGATGCGTGGACTCCTGCGGACGGCTCGGAGCAGGAGAAGTTGGACTTCATCGTCTCGCACTTCGTGCCCGAAGGCGGTGACCTCAAGCGGTTGCGCCAGCGGCTGGAAACTGCTCTGGAACAGATCTCTGGACACCTCTACGAGATGCGCAGGACGCTGCGTCGCTGGAGCGACTTGCGCGGCGACGACATGCCGGGCATCGACGATATCTTGGCGATGTTCGACCCCGCGCCGGACTTGTCCGAGCAGGTGTACCAGCAGCGGCTGGCATTTCTGGCACTCCTGAACTTTCCCAAGCGGGACCTTGGGACGATGCTCGCCCAGGGCGGGAAGTGGACCGTCTCGGACTGGGTCGAGGCGCGCATCGTCCAGTCGTTCGGGCCACGGATCCCCAAGGCCCTTTCCGACAAGGCGCGAGCGGTCGGGCATCGAGCCAACCAGTTCGTGAATGGGTTCCATGTGCCCGTCGAAGCCGTGGTCGCAGACGGGAAGCGATGGTTGCCGGCCGGTCGCGCGCTCATCGCGCACTGGCTCATTCGTGAAGAGGTCAAGGCGCAGTACGGCGATGCGCCGGCCATCGCACTCCCCCGCCAGCGCGCGCTGATGCATGTGATGCGACACCATATTGAGGGCACGGTTCCCGTGGCCGTGATGGATGGCACCGACACGAGCAACTGGGATCCAGCGGCGAACTCCCTCGGCGGGGAGGCCGTGGCCGGCAGCGCGTGCTTCGGCCTCGCCCGGTACGAACGATGGCTGGAGCAATTCCACCTGGCGCGCGAGTTTGATCGCCATCATCCCGATCACCCCACCGCGATCGCCCGCAAGTTTGAACTGGCTCGCGAGGTCCCAGAGTCCGAGGTGGAGGCGCTGCTCGTCTCGTTGCTGGAGCACCCTGTGCGCCGCGAGCTGGCCTCGTTCCTTGCGCGCAAGATCGGCCGCCCCCTGGAGTCCTTCGATGTCTACTTCGAGGACTTTGCCGAGGCTCGACCCGCAGCCGAAATGAACGCCGCGGTGACGGCTCGATTCCCCGACGAGAAATCGTTCCAGGCGGCGCTCCCGGCCGTCCTGCGCGGTCTCGGCTGGAGCGCGGACGACGCCGACTTCCTTGGGTCCCGTGTCCAGGTGGAGATCTGCAAGGGCGCGGGGCACGCCATGCGGCCCGCGATGGGACAGTTTGGGGCGTGGCTCCGGACCAGTCGGCTCCCCGAGTGCCTCGGCTGGGACGGCTTTGACACCGCGATGCACGAGCTGGGCCACAACCTGGAGCAACTGTGCTCGTGCTACTACGCGCCAAGCCCCGCGCTGCGCGGCGTCCCCAACACGGCGTGCACCGAGGCATTCGCATTCCTCTACCAGTCACTCGGACGACGAGTGTTGGGGCTTGCGACCAGCGACGACGAGCAACGCGATTTTGACCTCGAGGCTGTCAACACCCTGCAGGCCACCGCGCAGATCGCCGGCCCGGGGCTCATGGAACTCCATGTGTGGCGTTGGCTCTACACACATCCCGACGCCAACGCCGACGCGCTGCGCGCTGAAGTGCTCCGGCTGGCCGACGAGATCTGGGCTCGATACTTTGCACGCGACTTCGGGCCGGACCCGTATCGGCTCTCCGCGGCATACCAGCACATGATCGCGCACCCCTTGTACCTCCCCGATTACGCGCTTGGCCACATCATCTCGCACCAGATCCGCTCGCACATGCGCGGCCGCGACCTGGCCACCGAGACCAAGCGGATCACCAGCCAGGGTCGATTGACTCCTGATGTGTGGATGCGCGGTGCGGTCGGCGCACCGATTTCGGTGATGGCGCTGTGCGACGATGCGGCCCGCGCGCTCGGCCGACTGGCCTAGCAACGGAGGGTGGGCGTCAGCGGGAGTCGGTGGGAACAGGCCCAACAGGCCGGAGACCGCTCAACTCGCCGCGCGGTTCTTGAGGTACTCCTCGAGCGGGATCGGCGCGCTGACATCGGTCCACTGACGGCCGGAGCCGGCGTGGGCATTCACGGCGCGCCGTGCATCGCCGCTCGGCTCCAGCTGTGGCTGAGGCGATGTGGAGTCGATCTCCTGGAGCTCCAGCGGTCGGGCCTCGGTCTCCGTGCGGGCGACAGCAACCGAAGTACCTGTCGATCCGGATGTATGTGCAGCGGCGTGCTGGTCCACCCGCCTCAGCAGGCTGGCCATGCCGCGAACCACATGTCGATCAGCGAGTTGGCAGGGCAAATCCAGCCATTCTCGGCTGTGTCCCTCCAAGCGAAGCACGAGCGACGGATACCGCATGCGCCCTGCCAGCAGGCAGGCGATCAGGGAGAGCGATGCGGCACATCCGAAAGCCACAGCCCCTTCGACCGCGGCAGGGAATGTCATCGGCGCGCGCGACAGGATCGCCCAGCCACCCAGGAGCAGCGCACCCATCGTGAGCGCCGACACCGTGCCGACGCGACGCCAGACAAGGCGATGCTCAATGGCCACGCGAGAGACGCGGGCCAGCTCGATCGAGTGGCGCTCCATTCCAGCCCCGCGAGGGCGGCAGACCAGGAACCGCTTGTTGGTGGCGATCACTGCGCCACGCCGGCGGCGCAAGAACGCGCCCCAACCGCAGACCAGAAGGTCCGTCGCATCCTGCGCGACGGTCCCCACCAGCCTCTCGCCTGGCTCCGGCGCTTCCCGCACGCCTTGGATTTCCATGGTCTGGCGGAGCAGTGAGTCGCGCGAGGCCTCGGGCGGCTGCATCGCACCATGGGACGGTGGATCCATCGCGGGGCGACCAAGCGCGTCCTGAACGCCAAGGGTCTCCGCTTCCTCTCGAACCAGTCGAAGCGTGTGGTGCGTCGAGTGCTCCGCCGGAGCGCACCGGGGCATTCCCTCCGGACCCTCTTCCACCAAGCACTCCCCGACCAGCGCCTCGCCTGCGTGGTCGGTCGCCAGTAATGGAGGTGGCTCCAGTTCCATCCGTGTGAGTTCGTTGGTCGCCACGCCGACGGCGCACAGTCCCGCGGTTCCGTTCACGGCGGTGGCCTCCGGTCGCGACAACCCGAAGTCCGTGATTCGCCACGCGCGATACCAGCGAGTGGCACCTTCGGGCATGACTTCGTCGGTGGCCTTGATCCGCCCCGACTCTGCCAATCGACGAAGCAACGACGCAGGGTACGGACCCTTGGCGGCATCCTTGCCTCGCCGAATGAAGTAACCCACGCGCGGAGCGTAACAAGGATTGGCGCGATTTCCTCGCGGGTTGGGCACGATGCCCGGATTTTCCCCAGGAACCAGCCCAGCGTGAGAGGCTGACACGATCCGCCAGTTTGTGCACACGCCGATAGGATCTCCACCCCATGCGCGCCATCCTCGCCGAACTCATCGGGACCTATTTCCTCGTCTTGGTGGTTGGCCTCGTGGCGGGAGGCATCGCCCCTGCCGAGTGGGCACCCATCGCGATCGCCAGCGTCCTCTGCGTCTGCGTCTGCGCGTTCGGGCACGCCAGTGGCGCCCACTTCAATCCGGCGGTTTCCGTGGCGGTGTGGCTCCGAAAGCGGATCGGCGTCGCCAGGCTCGTGGCCTACATCGTGGCGCAGCTGGCGGGTGCGTACCTGGCCGTCCTCACCTGCTCGCTCCTGGACGCCTGGTCGGCACCTGGTCCGCTGGCACTGGCGGGGTCCAGCCAGATCGTCCTCGCGGAGTCCCTGTTCACGTTCCTCCTGGTCACCGTCATCTTGAATGTCGCAGCCACGAAGGGAACGGAGGGGAATCAGTATTTCCCATTCGCAATCGCCGGGACCGTCCTCGCGGGCGCGATCTGCGTCGGGTCTGTCTCCGGGGCGGTGTTCAACCCCGCCGTGGGGACGGGCTTGGTGGCGATGGGGGCCCTCCCAAGCGCAAAACTGATCCTGTTCATCGCCAGCCAACTCGTTGGCGCAATCGTCGCTGCTTGGGTGCACGGGGTCATGGAGACGACAGAAGTCGGCCGCTGAGCACGGTGGAGGCTCCGGCGTCAGCCGTCGCGTCAGCCGTCGTTGGAAAGATGGGAATCGACCGTTTTTCGGTCGTTTTTCATCGCGCCAACCGGGCAGGCCGGCCTATCCCGAGAAGGACGACCCGCATCCGCAGGTCGAGGTCGCGTTGGGGTTGTTGAAGACGAACCCACGACCCATGATCTCGTCCTTGAAGTCGACCGTCGTGCCATTGAGGTAGAGGTAGCTCTTGGGGTCGCAGACGAGGCGCACGCTGAACGGCTCGCCGATGGTGCCCTCGGGCGTGTCCTTGGCCGCGCGGCGGTGGTAGTCAAACTGCCAGAGCTCGTCGCTCTCCTTGGTCACCTCCGTGAGGTCCAGCAGGTACGAAAAACCAGAGCAACCACCGCCCTTGACGCCAACGCGCAGGGCAATCCTGGCACGATCCAACCCCTGCTGGCCAATGATGGTGTCGATCTCTCTGGCGGCGTTCTCGGTCACGGTCACGGGCATCGATTCGATCTCCTCGGTGGTCAGGCGGTGGTGGTGGTGGTGGGAGCAGTCGTTGCTGCATCAGCCGCACCAGGGTTCTTCTTCTTCCAGTCCTCAATGGCAGCGCGGATCGAGTCCTCCGCCAGCACGGAACAGTGGATCTTCACCGGCGGAAGGGCCAGTTCCTCGACAATCTTGGTGTTCTTGATGGTCAACGCGTCATCGACGGTCCGGCCGCGAATCCACTCGGTAGCCAGGCTGCTGCTGGCGATCGCCGAACCGCAGCCGAAACACTTGAACTTGGCCTCCTCAATGCGTCCCTCTGAACTCACCCGGATCTGGAGCTGCATGACATCCCCGCACTCCGGCGCTCCCACAATGCCAACGCCGATATCCTTGCGCTCCTTGACCTCGCCCGAAGTGCCGAATGCACCCACATTGCGCGGGTGCTTGTAGTGGTCGATGACTTTTTCGCTGTAGGCCATGGTGTGTTCCTCAGTCGTCGGGCTTGCGCCCCAAGGCCGCAAAATCGGCCGTGAATCTCTCAAGCGGGCGCAGTCCCGCGTGTCTCAAGCGGGCGCAGTCCCGCGTGTCTCAAGCGGGCGCAGTCCCGCGTGTGTCTAGTGCTGTTGCCACTCGATCTTGCTGATGTCGATGCCTTCCTTGTGCAGGTCGTAGAGCGGGCTCATCGCGCGGAGGTGATTCACCGCAGCGGTGATGGACGTGATCGCGTGACCGACTTCCGCCTCGGTCGTCCATCGCCCAAACGAGAGCCGAAGCGAGGAGTGCGCAAGCTCATCGCCCACGCCGAGCCCCTTGAGCACATACGACGGCTCCAAGCTGGCGCTGGTGCAGGCGGATCCGCTGGAGCACGCGATCTCGGCGATGCCCATCATCAGGCTCTCGCCCTCGACGAAGCCGAAGGAGATGTTGCTGATGTGTGGCACGCGCTTGGTCGAGTGCCCATTCACCTGGACGACATCCATCGCGCTTGTCAAGCCGGCCTCCAGACGGTTGCGCAGACCCAGCAATCGCTGGCGCTCCGCATCCCCCCCGGCGGCACACAGTTCGCAGGCCTTGCCAAACCCGACGATGCCCGTCACATTCTGCGTGCCCGAGCGCATGCCGCGCTCCTGCCCGCCACCGTCCACCAGCGCCTCCAGTCGGACGCGCGGGCGTCGGCGGCGCACATAGAGCCCGCCCACCCCCTTGGGACCGTAGATCTTGTGGCTGCTCCACGAGAGAAGGTCGATGTGGTCGGCCTCGACATCGACCGGCATCTTGCCCGCCCATTGTGTCGCATCGGTATGGAAGATGATGTCCCGCTCGTGGCAGAGTGCTCCGATCTGCGGCACTTCGTTGATGGTCCCGATCTCGTTGTTGGTCCACATCACCGTGACGAGAATCGTGTCGGGTCGCAGGGCGGCCTCGACCATCGCTCTGGTGATGATGCCGTCGGTCCCCGGTTCCAGGAAGGTGACCTCGAACCCCTCGCGCTGGAGCCGCTTGCACGGATCCAGCACCGCCTTGTGCTCGATGATGTCGGTGATGACGTGACCGCGGCCCGGCGATCCCGCAGGCGCCTTGGCGTAGAGGTTGGCGGTGCCGCGAATCGCCAGGTTGTTGCTCTCGGTGGCGCCCGAGGTGAAGATGACCTCCTTCGGCTGGGCACCCAGCAGCGCCGCGCACTGTTCACGCGCACGCTCGATCGCATCCTCGGACTCCCAGCCGAATCGATGGTTTCGACTCCCGGCGTTTCCGTACTGATCGCAGAAATAGGGGAGCATGGCCTCCAGCACCCGTGGATCGCAACGAGTCGTCGCTGCGTTGTCCAGATAGATCATGGCGGGTGGGACGGTCATGCTTGATCCAATCGATGTCGCCAGTCCAATAATCAGCGGGCAAGGTGTGGGCCTGCGATACTGACGCGCCGCAGGAGCCCCTCGAGAGCGCCCAGAAGTATAGGTGTTCCGTCCAGATATTGCGAACGATTCTCAACGAAACTGCACCCGATTTCCCCCCTCTCACCCATGCGACTCCTGAAATCCACCCACGATTGCCTGTCCGTCCACGGCTGCGCGCTGGTCCCCACGATGGGGGCTCTTCATGAGGGCCACCTCGCGCTGTGCCGCCATGCGGCCGAGACGGGACACCACGTAGTTGTGTCGATCTTCGTCAATCCCACCCAGTTTGGGCCGCGGGAAGACTTTCACCGGTATCCGCGAACGCTGGAGGCCGACCTCACTGCCTTGCGTTCTCTTGGCACGCCTCCGGTGGCCGTCTTTCTGCCCGGCATTGAGACCGTGTATCCACGCGGGCTCGAAGCTGCGCGAGAAGAAGCCATGGCGCTCCTTCTTCCCCCCACCGCGACCCAGCCCGCACTGGAGGATCGATGCCGTCCGGGGCACCTGGCAGGAGTGATCCAGGTCGTCGGGCGACTCTTCGACCTCTGCCGCCCGGCCACCGCCGTGTTTGGCGAAAAGGACTTCCAACAACTTCGGGTGATCGAGGACATGGTCGCCGGAGATCCGGCACGGTTCGGCACGTTGCTCATTCACCGGAGCCCGACGGCTCGTGAACCCGATGGGCTGGCGATGAGCAGTCGCAATCGATTCCTCGACGCGTCGCAGCGAGAACGGGCGCGTGCGCTTTGGGACGCGCTGTGCCTTGCGAGGCACTCGCCGAACGTCACGCACGCCGAGGAATCCATGAGGGACACGCTCCTGCAGCACGGCCTGGAACCCGAATACGCCGTCGCCCGGCCGGCCACCTCGCTCCTCGCGGCATGCGACATCGATCCGGTTGGCCCCTGCCGTGCCCTCATCGCCGCCCGCCTGGGGTCCGTACGCTTGATTGACAACGCCGCGTGGTCCCCCTCCGCAACCGCCTAAACTGGCCCAATGCGATCCATGGCTCGATTTTCCGTTGCCCTCGTCGTGGGACTCACGGTGAACTTCGTGGTTGCCCGAGTCGCCGAGAGCGCGCCGCAGTACGCGGACCCGCGCCAACCCGACCGTACGGCGAGCAAGGCGCCATCGCCGCAAGCGAAGCCGACCGTGGACCTGTCGGCATCTTGCAAAGATCTGGACACCTCGGTCTTGGACGCCAAGTTGGCAGCCGAGGAGCGAGCCGCGACCAATTGGCTGGTTGGATTCGAACTGTCGCCTCCGCCCGCCTCGGTGGACTGGCTGGAGGTGGTGCAGCCGGGCGCCTCGCTCTTCCAGGGGAAGGTTGTGCTGCTGGCGAACACCGCGTCGGGCGGGAAGTCTCGAACCCAGTTCAAGAAGCTCCAGGAGTCTCTGGGAGAACTCGCCACCGATCCAAACCTCATGCTCGTCGCGCTGCATACGCCGGATGGGGCGAAGGCCGCGCGCAATAGCATCGAGAAACAGCCCTGGGGATGCGCGGTGGCCATCGATGCGGAGGGCCAGTGGTGCGATGGTCTGGGCCTCTACAAGGAGTCGGTCATCCTGGCGGTCGACAAGCGCGGAGATGTCCGAGCGGTGGGGCTCAGCGTGGAAGGTGCGGTGTCGGCAGCCAAGACTCTGCTTGCCGAACCCTTCGACGCTGCCACCGACAAGCCAACGGTGCGTCCGGTCCCAAAGCCCGCCGACGCACTCACCATCCAGTTTCCAAGCCATGTGGGGCCGGAGTTCCGGATGGTGGGTCGCGATGCCCCGGAAATGTCCGTGGAACGATGGATCAAGGACCCCGTCGCGGACGCCAGCGGCAGGGTGGTCGTGCTGGATTTTTGGGAGCCGTGGTGTGGGCCGTGCCGAGCGTCCATTCCTCACATGAACGACCTGCAAGGCGCCTACGCCAATGATGTGGTCTGCGTCGGCATCTCTGGCATGTCCAACCGCGATTTCGAGAAGGACTGCCTCAAGTACAAGCTCAAAGAGCGCGACTTCGCGTACGGGCTGGCGCTCTCGCCTGGACAGTCGATGCACCAAGCGCTCGGCGTCAAGGGGTATCCAACCGTTTTTGTCGTCAGCGGCGATTGGAAGGTGCGCTGGCAGGGCCACCCGATGTCTCTCAACGATGCGGTGCTTCGCCCCATCGTCGAAGCGAATCAGAAGTTGATGGAACTCACCAATCCCCAGGGAGCCAAACCAAGTCGCAAGGACACCTGGGCTTCCAGGCGGCGGTAGTCGAACTCGCTCGCTGCGAGGACTGGCGCCAGCGGAGAGCTGTCACCGCGTGCGTTGAATTGCCTCCAGCGCCATCGCGTCGAGCAGGTCGCGTGCCTCGCTCGCGGGCAACCGACCCAACTCCGCGCGCGCGCGCTCCACATGATCCGTGGCCAACTGCCGCGCCGCCTCCAGGCCGCCGGAGCGCTTGACCAGTTCCAGGGTCGCCCCCCCATCGTGCGACTGGATCGCCCGGTCGAGGCTCGCTCGATCGGCGTTGCTCGCGCGAGCGCGCGCGAAGACCACGGGCATCGTCAGCTTTCCCTTGGCCAAGTCGCGGCCCACGGACTTGCCGACTGCCTCCTCGCTTCCCACCAGGTCCAGGACATCGTCCTGCATCTGGAACGCGATGCCGACGCCCGTCCCGAATCGGTCCATCGCCTCCACGACCCCGTCGGATGCGCCGGCCTCCCGCGCGCCGGTCCGCGCCGCCGCGCCGATCAGGACACCCGTCTTGAGCCGCAAGATTTGCTCCAGTTCAGGCTCCGAGAGGTCCAGTCGATCACGCGCGGCTTGCTGCAGCAGCTCGCCCGCGCACAGGTCACTGGTCACGCGCCCCAGTTCCTCATTGAGCGAGGGCGTGCCGATCCTCGAACACAGGTGAAACGCGCTGGAGATGAGATAGTCACCCAGCAGCACGGCAGCCTCGACACCATGTTCGGCATTGACGGTCGCGCCGCCCCGACGGACATCGGCATCATCCAGAATGTCGTCGTGCACCAGCGTGGCCATGTGGATGAGCTCTAGGACGGCGCCGAGCCGCTCGTGTCGAGCGCCCACCGCGTGGGACCCGCCCGCCGCGACGCCGCTCACGATCGCGATCGTGGGGCGCAACATCTTGCCGCGGTATCGCTCCACATGGCGGCACAGCCGCGAGACCGGTGCATGGGGGCTAGACAGTTCCGCCTCAAACTCCCGCACCACGCCCCGAAGCCGCTCGGCGATGAAGGGGTGCAGCGAGGAATCGGGAAGTGTGCCTGCTGGAATTCCTGTGGCCGACGCGACGCGCACGATGGACTCATCCTATCGCGGCGCCTCACCGATCCGCGACGAGGTACGCAATCCAGCCTTCGCAGGCTTCCCCGCGCTCAGAGGGAACGAACTTCCCGTTGCCGGTGCCCGTGGCGCGCTCCGTGCCCTCCCAATACACCGTGGTCTCAGAAAACCCCGCATCGGACAGGGCATCGCGCAGTTCGGGGATCGACCAGAGTCGCCAGTCGTAGGTGAACGCCTTTCGAAGCTGGCTGCCGTCGGGAAACCGGAAATGGATGTGGTTGATCACCCGACCCGTGATCGGGTTGCAATGCGACTGGTCCCACACATACGTGAAGCCATCCAGCTGCCTCTCTTCCTCGACCTCGGCGTGCGCCTCGCTGCCGCCGTAGCAGTCCAAGACCATGATCCCGCCCTTGGCGATTCGAGTCCGGGCGGTCCGAAAGTAGCGGACCAGCTCGGCTCTGGATTGGAACACGGCGTACGAGAAGTTCAATGCCGCGAGGACATCCACGCGCGGTGTGGAGGCGCTGAGCACATTGCCCCGCACCAGGCGCACGCGCGCGCGCTGACGCTTGGTGAGTGAGTCAAGGTGCCTCGTCGTCCCCCAGTCCAGGATGCGCGGGTCGAGGTCCACACCGACGGCCCGGTTGCCCGTGCGACGCCGGATCCACGCGGCGCTCACGGCAGCGCTGCCGCAGAAGTCCTCACGCAGAGTGGCCGGAAGCCGGCCGCGACGCTCCCGATAGACACGATCGAAGAACTTGACCTCGGACGTGGGCTCCTGCACCGCCAGTTCATAGAGCTCGAAGGGATCGCTCGTGGCGGCGGTCCTCCACATGCCGCGGCGGGGCGGCTTCGCCCTTCCGTGCGATGGCGGGGAAGCCATGGAGTGGGTTCGAGCATCGATGGAACGCGACATGGGGCGGGGAGTCTAACGATGTCTAACGATGTCTAACGATGCCGCACCACGCTCATACCCACCGACGGCGGACCCCGCTTTCGCGGGGACCGCCATCCGTCCCGGAGCGGAGGGTGTCTGTTCAGGCGCGCTGGCGGCGGCGCACGCATCCGAGGGCCACGGCCATCAACGCAGCGCCACCCGGCGCAGGAATAGCCGTGACCGTGAAACTGAATCCGTCGATGGCACCGAGCTGCGTGGGTCCCCAGTCGCCAACGCGCAGGGTCCAGCCGCCGCTGGCATCCATGCCCTCGAAGGCGCCGGCGATGGAGACGGGCGCGTCGTCCAGTCCGGTGGCGAGGTAGTCGCCCTGTGGAATGTTGTAGGACGACGATCCGCCGTTCGCGGCGGTCCACAGGTCCCCGGTGGCGCTGTCACTGAAGGTGTAGTCGCCGAGGAAGTTGCTGGAGTCCCCGAAGAACGACCCGTTGGTCCAGCCGACGCGATGAACCAGCGTCACGCCGATGCCGTTGTGGAGCAACTGGATCGACACATCGCCGCACCAGACATGGGCGAGGCCGTGGATGGTCACGCCTTGCAACTGGTCGATCGAGAACGAGTCCGTGACGTGGATCGAATAGTCCGTGAAGGCGGGAACCGTATTGCTTGGGGCGTCGGCGATGGCCCCGCCGGGACCCGAGTAGGTGTAGGTCGCCCCGGCATGCGCGGCCAGCGCGGCACACGCCGTCAGCGCGAGCGGGACAAGATGGAGCGTGGTGCGAGTCACGGTGCAGTGTTTCTCGAAGGGGTGCTTGGGCTCAACGCAGTGGGTCGCTCGACGAGCGGCGATCCCGCGCGCGACGCCGACCGCCCCACGCAAGGGCCCCCATCAGGCTGAGTGCGCCGGGGGCTGGAACGGTGGTGGACACGCTCAGTTGCCAACTGCCGAGTTGGCCGGATGTGTCTTGCTGGTAGTCGGTGATCACCAATTCCCAGGTGCCGGCTGCCTCCATCCCATCGAACGCGTGTTTGAAGTTGACTCGGATGCCGCCATCCCGCGAGGCGAAGTAGGCGCCGTTGGGAATCGGACTGGTGGCGCCCACTCCGGCAGCTGCGCTCCAGATGCTGGAGAATGAACTGTCGGCGAAGGAGTAGGTGCCGAGGAAATCGCTGGAATCGCCGTAGATCCCGGAACTGGGATAGCCGATCCGCTCGAAGAGGTCGACCGAGACGGTCAGCCCTCCCGCCGTGTGCCTCAACTGCGCACCCAGGTCGCCGCAGTAGGCGTGCGAGAAGCCAACGAGCGACACGAAATCGATTCCGTCAACCGTGCCCGCGTCGTCGCCAATCGTGACGGTGAACACGGTGCTCGCCGGACTCCCAGCGGAGTCCGCGACCGCACCGCCACTCCCCGTGAAGACCTGGCTACCAGCCCATGCCGAAGTCGACGCGACGAGTGTCGCGGCGACCGCCAAAGACAACAACTTCATCTTCCTTTTCCTTCTGCTAGACCAAACATCGCGATCCCGTGGCGCTGGCCCCTCAACCAACGCGCCCTCTCAAATCCGAGACAACTCTAACCCGTCACGGAAGAAAGGCAAGAAAAACCGGGAAATCAAGTCGGAATACGAGCGAGGAGTGGTCCTCGCGCCGATCAATACCGGTAGTGGTCCGCCTTGTACGGCCCCTGCGTGGGGACGCCGATGTAGTCCGCCTGTGAGGTGGTGAGTTCGGTGAGCTTGGCACCCAGTTTCCCCAGGTGGAGCCGGGCCACTTCCTCGTCAAGGCGTTTGGGAAGAACATGCACGCCGGTGGCGTACTGGCCGGTTCGGGTGAACAACTCGATCTGTGCGATCACCTGGTTCGTGAACGAGTTGCTCATCACGAACGACGGGTGGCCCGTGGCGCAGCCCAGATTCAGGAGCCGGCCCTCTGCCAGGATGATGATGCTTCGGCCGTCCGCAAACACCCACTCGTCCACCTGCGGCTTGACATTCACGCGCTCCACGCCGGCGACCTTGGCCAGGCCGGCCATGTCGATCTCGTTGTCAAAGTGGCCGATGTTGCCGATGATGCACTTGTCCTTGACGCGCTTCATGTGGTCGGCCGTCACGACATCCTTGTTCCCGGTCGCCGTCACGATGAGGTCCGCCTGGTCGAGGACATCCACCAGCCGCACGACCTCGTACCCCTCCATCGCCGCCTGCAGCGCACAGATGGGATCGATCTCCGTCACCTTGATGCGGCAGCCCTGGCCTCGAAGGCTCTGGCAGCATCCCTTGCCGACATCGCCGTAGCCGCACACGATCGCCACCTTGCCCGCGAGCATGATGTCGGTGGCACGCATGATGCCGTCGACCAGCGAATGTCGGCAGCCGTAGAGGTTGTCAAACTTGCTCTTGGTCACCGAGTCGTTGACGTTGATCGCCGGGAAGAGGAGCTGCCCCGCCTCGTGCATCTGATAGAGGCGATGCACACCCGTGGTGGTTTCCTCGGTGACACCCTTGATCGCGGGGACGGTGCGGCCAAAGCATCCGTGGTCCTCATCCTGGAGCGCCCGGCAGAGTTCCAGGATCACCTGCCACTCTTCCGAATCATCGGCCTTGGTGGCGGGCACACCCTTGGATTCCCACTCCAGTCCCTTGTGGACCAAGAGCGTCATGTCGCCGCCGTCGTCCAGGATCATGTTGGGTCCGGTGCCGTTCTCCCACGTGATCGCTTGCAGCGTGCACCACCAGTATTCGGGAAGCGTTTCGCCCTTCCAGGCAAAGACTGGGATGCCCTGCGGCATGGTGGGTGTCCCGTTGGGGCCGACCGCCACCGCGGCGGCGGCGTGATCCTGCGTCGAAAAAATGTTGCAGCTGGCCCACCGGACTTCTGCGCCAAGGTGCACCAGCGTCTCGATCAGGACGGCCGTCTGGATCGTCATGTGAAGGCTGCCCGAGATGCGAGCGTCCTTGAGCGGCTTCGTGGCGCCGTATCGCGCCCGCAGCGCCATGAGTCCGGGCATCTCCACCTCCGCCAGCTGGATCTCCTTGCGACCCCAACGGACCGTCTCCGGTGAGAGATCTCGCACCTTGAACGCGAGGTCGGTGCGGAGCGGAAGGTTGGTGTCGAGAAATGGCTTGGATGGGGACGACATCGTGGCGCTGGACATGCGAGGATTCTAGACATCTATCGCTTCATGCGGATATAGCGATTCAGTGAATTCACAATGGTGTTATAGGGCTATTCACCCGCCTTTCACCGCCGGTGTCATCCATCAACCCCTACACTTCCCACCCATGAAGCACACCAAGGCTGTCGCCGCGCTTGCCACCGCGCTCGTCGTTGGACTCTTTGCTGCCCAGAGCCAGACCGCACAGGGGCAAGACGCCACCAAGCGCATCGGCGACCCGTATCCGCTGGCCACCTGCCCAGTCTCGGGTCAACCGGTGGCGGATGCCTCCACGATCGCCACGGACGGGCGAGAGGTTAAGTTTTGCTGCCCCAACTGCGTTGCCACCTTCAATGCGGACCAGAAGCTCTATCTGGACAAGATCGATGCCGCGATCATCGAAGACCAGCTGAAGGTCTATCCGCGGCATGCGACCTGCGTGGTGATGAACGACGAGGAGTTGAGCGACCCGCTCGGTCCCGACGCCGACGACGCCAAGCCGCTGGTGGTCGGCAACCGACTCTTCAGGATCTGCTGCAAAAAGTGCATCGCCAAGATCAAGAAGGACCCCGAGAAGTTCATTGCTGACCTGGACGCCCAGGTCATCGCCGCGCAGAAGGCGGACTATCCGCTGACCGTCTGCGTGGTCAGTGGCGAGAAGCTGGACGAGGGCGCCTACGAGTTCGTGGTCGCCAACCGCTTGGTGCGCCTGTGCTGCAAGAAGTGCGCCGAAAAGGTCCGCGCCAACCCGCTGGACGCGATCAAGAAGGTCGACGCCGGGCGGGCCGCGAAGGCCTCGGCGGCGAAGTCGGCCTCGGCGAACTAACCGCACCGTCGGCGCCCCTCGCCTGCAGGAGTGCAGCGAAGAGCCCGGGCCCCTTCCCGTCGCGAGCCGGCGGGAGGCGTCGGTAGCGCAAGAGCGCGGCGCCACTGGACTTGGCGAACGCCCGCAGGTCGGCCTCGGAGAATCCCGGGTGCCGGTGGCCCATCGACCTCATGAGGTCCTCGTGTACATGCGGCACCATGTCCATGACAAGGAGCCGCCCACCCGGCTTAAGCACACGGAGCGCTTCGGAGATGGCGCCCTCCGGATTGTCGATGTGGTGGAGCACCAGGCTGCACACGGCAAAGTCCGCCGAGGCGCTGGCGACGGGGAGTGCGTCCAGTTCCGCTTCCACGAATTGGATGTTGCGATGCGCCTGGAGCCTCCGGCGCGCGGCCAGCAACATCGATGGCTCGCGATCCACCGCGACCACCTTGGCGACGACTGGCGCAAGCCGCTCCGCCCACTCGCCCGTGCCGCAGCCGAGGTCCACCACGGTCCACTCGGGATCCAGGATGTCCACCGATGCGGTCACTTCCGGGGCGAGCCCGAAGAGGTCTCGCCGGATGGAATCCCATTCGCTCCCGACTCGACCGAAGAACTCGCGGCTCGCGGTTCGCCTGGAAGCGATGACCGCAGCGGTGCGCTCGTCGTCGTCGGCCGCTGTCGGCGAGGTCTCCAGACCGGTGGCGATCGCCTGCCACGCGGCGGCGGCGGGGCCGGTGGGATCGGTCGCCACCCTGTAGATCGACGCGGTGCCCGCACCGCGGCGCGAGAGCAGCCCCGCCTGGTGCAGCGCCCTCAGGTGTCGGCTGGTGGACGATTGGGCAACCTGCACGATGCGCGCCACCTCGCCCACCGCCAGCTCATGCTTCGCCAGCGCGCGAAGCATTCGCAGCCGGACGGGGTCGCCCAAGACCTGCATCGATCGCGCGGTCTCCCCCAGCACGCCTCGGTCGGACTGTCGAGATCGCGTCGTCATTGAGGGTGTCCTTGCGACTGCGTCGAGGCTGGCGTAGCGACTACGTCAGGGTCGTCGTGGCGACGGCGGCGACCACCCGTTCACGCGCCCGGAGGCAAAGCCAGGCTTGGGCCGAGGACTTCACCCAGCGCGGACAACCGCTCGCACACCTGCTTGCTGTCGGGATCGATCCCGTACGCCTGCCGAAGTCGCCGACGCTCGTCGGCGGAGCTTCCATAGAGCGCTGCCAGTGTCGCCGCGCGGATGTAGGGAGCCGCGGACCGAGCCTGAACGATGCCATCATCCACCTCAATGGCTAGGCGGGCAGCCGTCACCGCCATGTCGGGATCGTTGAGTTTCTGCGCGTACTCCGACAGGAGCAGGTACGCCGACACGCTGTGCATGTCAGAGCCCGCCGCCTTGAGTCGCCGGTAGAGCGCGTTGGCGTCACCCTGCCGGTACAGCACCTCGGCCAGCTCAAAGGTGATCTTGGCATCGCGCGGATTCCCCGCGAGCGCGCGCTCGAGGGCGTCCTGCGCCTTCTCCAGTTCACCCAAGTTGAGCAGCGCGTCCCCGTAGATGGCCTGGGCCTCCCAATCTCCTGGGTTCTCCTTCACGGTCGGGGCGATGGTGTTCGCCGCATCTTGCCAGCGGTCGTACTTGAGGTAGTACGCGGAACGCTCGACCGCCTGGTCACGGGGCATCGGCGTGTGGCAACCGGTGAGGGACACGAACGCGGCGAGCGCCGCAACCGCTGCACTGGCGACGACAGTCGTTCGGCCGAGAGCACCGCGAGGCGTCAACTGGAGGAGGCACGATGGGGAGTGAAGTCGCATGGTGAGGCCGATCTGGTGGGTGCGGAATGAATATACCCTTCACGCTGATGGCGACGCACGAGGCACAGGATTCCCCCAGAGCGGCCTGTCCGGGCTTGGCCCGCGCGCGTGCGGCGTTGGTGCGACACGAGGCCCCGGCGGGGGCTGGTTGGGCGACGCACCTGGACCTGTTCATAGAGCCTGGATTCGCCGGGGACGGTCGCGCCGACGGAAACGACGACGATCGGCTGGCGCTGGCGTGGCGGCTGTCGATCGATCCTCGCGCCGACCTGCAGGCTGCGATCAGCGGCGCCAAGAGGATGTCGAACCACCGCCTGGCGTGGGCCCGGCTTCGGGCTGGCGAGGTGCGCTTGACCTCGTCCGGAGAGCGCTGCGAGTGCCTGGCATCGGGATCCGTGACATGCGTTTCATCGGAGCGCGCCGTTCGATTCTCCTTGGACTTCGGCAGCGGCGTGATCGATTGGGCACCCGACCGCATCGAGGGGGCGCCTCGATGAGCTGGACCCTTGTGGGCGGCTGGACGGAGCTGGTGGCCTTTGCCATCGTCGCCGCAGCATGCGGCGCACTGGTGCTGGTGGGCATCCCCGGCATCTGGATCATGGTGCTGCTGGCGGTGGTCATTGATGTCGCGCACCTGATATGGGCACCGAGTGAGGAAATGTTCTTTGGCGTGTGGCCTCTGGCGATCTCCGTCGTGCTCGCGCTCGGTGCCGAGGGCGTGGAACTATTGGCCGGCGGTGCTGGCGCCAAGGTTGGCGGTGCCCGCAAGGGTGGCATGCTTGGGGCGGTGGTCGGAAGCCTGATCGGAGCGCTCATCGGAACATGCGCGATCCCCCTCCCCGCATTCGGCACGCTGCTGGGCGCGGTTGGGGGTGCAGCGGTCGGCGCGATGGTCGGTGAAATGGTTGGCGCACGACGAAGTGTCAGGGAGTCCCTGGTGCCCGCGGCCGGAGCGGCGGCGGGGCGGATCCTGGGGTTCCTGGTGAAGGCGCCATTCGCGGTGGCGGTGTGGGTGGTGCTGGTGGTGGCCGCGGCGATGCAGCTGCTGTAGCGCCGCTTCGGTGATGCCCCGCCCCCGAGGATCCCGTTCCCTTGCCCGTTTCACTTCTAGCAGTGGATTCCGCGAGGATTCCTTCAGAATCCCACCGCCCGGATGGGTGAGACGGCGAGAAGGAGCGTGGGGAGCTCAGTCAATGACACCGAGCGCTGGTCGCCAGATGCCAGGTCCTTGAGATCGACCGTCCCGGCGGCCAGACCGTCACCAAGGATCACCGCAAACCTCGCCCGCGACTTGCCGGCCTCACCGAGGAGTTTCCCGACATTGCGCGTGGACTTGTACGAGTGCCGCACATGGAGGCCGGCCCGCCGCAGGTCCGACACGATTCCTGGCAACTGCGCTGACGCCGCATCGTTCGCCGCAACGACAAACACATCGGGCTTGGGCAACAGCTCCGTGCCGTCCGTCGGCAGGAGTCCCTTGTCCCGGAGGAGATTGCCCAACACGACATCGCCCATGCCAAACCCCACCGCCGGTGTGCGGGGGCCGCCAAACAATTCCACCAGCCCGTCATAGCGACCGCCGCCGGCTACGGCGCGCTCGCCCGCGGCGTGAATCTCGAACACGACACCTGTGTAGTACGCCAACCCGCGCACGATGCCGCAGTCCCACTGGCACCACTCTTCGATTCCAGCCGCACGCAGCGCATCTCGCAGGAACTCCAGGGCGCCCAGCTCCGCGGCCGGCACGCCGACATCGGCAGCCAGCGCGTCCAGCCCTGACGACACAGGTGCCGTCGCGCGAGCGAGCTTGGCGATCGCTCCCCCGAGATCCCCCTTCGCCCCCAGCGCCGCCGCACGCTTGGCAAACTCCTCCGGCGGGAGCTTGTCCCGTCGATCCAAGAGCGCAAACGCCGCGCCCAGCTGTTCATCCGGGACACCGACCCCTCGCAACGCCCCCGCCACCGCACCTCGGTGCGAGAGCTTGACGGTGACATCGCCCGCACGCAGACCCAACGCCTCAAGTGCGGAGATCGCGGTGGCGATCACCTCGGCGTCCGCGCCGGGGGTGTCCACACCGAGCAAGTCGACATTCCACTGGAAGAACTCGCGAAGTCGGCCACGCTGCGGACGCTCAGCGCGGAAGAAGTTGGGGACCGCGAACCACTTTGTGGGGACCGGGAGCGCTGCGCCTCGAGCCGCCACCATGCGCGCGAGCGTCGGCGTGAACTCCGGTCGAAGCGCGTAGTCGTTCTCACCTCCGGCTCGACGGAACGAGAAGAGTTCGCTGACGATGCCTTCGCCCGACTTCACGGTGTAGAGGTCGAGGTGCTCAAAGGTCGGCCCGTCGATCTCGTCAAAGCCGTGCCGGACCGAGGCACCGCGCCACGCGGACTCAATGTGGCGACGAACCGCCATGTCGGCGGGATAGAAGTCGCGAGTTCCCTTCGGCGCCTGGTGTGTCACGGCCTGGCGCAGACCTTCGTGCAGCGCGTCAGGATGATGGCCATTGGCATGGTGGCGATGCCCCACGCGGTCCACATCTCCATGAAGCCGGTGACGGCAACGACGGTCGGCGTACCGAACCAGTTCCATTGATTGACATGCACGGCCGCGAGCCCGGCCGTGACGGCGATGACCCCCACACGCCACCGACGCAGCCACAGGTAGGGCTCCGACTTGTTCTCGGTGGGCCAGGTGTAACCCACTTGGGCCATCACCCATGACAGGCAGAGTGCAATCAGGAGATCGATCGCAATGCCGTAGCCGAAGACGGATGGCGGCATGGGCTCGCTGCCTTGCATGCGCACGATCACCATCGCGGTCGGTCCCGCGCGGTGGCGGACGGCGTACTCCTCCTCGAAGGCTTCCAGCTCCGCTGACGGACCGGCAGCCTGGAGCTCCTTCCATCGCTCGTCGTCCATGCCGGGGACGAAGTACGCACCATCGCCTGGAAGTTGCCTCAGCGGGGTGGCGAAGTCAATCCCTGGAGGCGCACTGCTGTAGGCGCCGTCCCACAGCGGGAAGACCATCCAGGTGATCGCGCCGTAGACAAATGCAACAATGGCGCCGACGATGGCTGCCTTGACGACGGGTGGTTTGGTAACGCAGATGAGTCCGCTCATGTCAGCACTCCTGGCACTGGTGGCCGCCGATGGTGAATGGCTCAGCACCTGCGTGTGTGTGCGTGTGCTTGCCGGGCTTGACGATAGCCGCGACGACGGCTGAAGTGATGGCGACATACCCGAACGGTCCGGCCTTGGTCTGCTCGTCCCAGCTCGCGAGCATCGCGTTCTGTTGGGCCTCGTCCATCGAATCCATCGCGTGCAGATCGAAGGGTGGGAACGAGTACACCCCGGGCTCCGGCATCGACGCCTTGAGCACCGGCATGATCGCATCAGCATGCGGCATCGGCGTGACGGCGCCAACAACCGTTCCGATGATGGGTCGAAGGCATCCACACATGGTGCGCGAAGCGTAGCCGGGGGGGCGGGAGGGCGTGGGCCGAGGAGCCTGCCACGGCACCGACCCGCTAGTAGGCCGGCGACCTCGGCATGACGATCCACAGGATGATGTAGAGCAGGATGCCGGGGAACGCAGCGGAGAAAATCGAGGCAAGGACATAGAGAATTCGGACAACCGTTGGGTCCCAGCCCAGCCAGTCAGCGATGCCGCCGCACACGCCCGCGATCATCCGGTGCCGATTGCTCAGTTCAAGCGGCATACGCGAGTTCCATTTTGCCGACCACCACTCCGCCACTGCGCCGTCACCACTCCGGCCCGCCGGAGTAGCGGCCATAGACATCGGCCATCGCCTGGACCATTTCACCCAGCGTGCAGCGGGCGAGCGCGCCGTCCACCAACGCGGGCATGACGTTCCCGCCGGCTTTGGCGGTGGTGCGGATGGCGGCCAGAGCGCGCGTCACATCATCGTTGCTGCGTGCGGCGCGGAACGCCCTGAGCCGCTCATTCTGCTTGACCTCCACATCATGCGAAATCTGGAGGATCTCCACCTGGCGATCGTCGTTGCCGTCGGTGTAGGCGTTGACGCCCACGACGACTCGATCCCCCGCCTCCATCTCCTGGCCGACTCGATAGCTGGCCTCGGCAATGGCGCGACGGAAGTACCCCTTGTGGATGCCCGGCACCACGCCGCCCATCTCGTCGACTGCCTTGATGATGTCGTTGGCGTCCGACTCCATCTGGTCGGTAAGCGCCTCCACAAACCACGATCCACCGAGCGGATCGACTGTTCGATGGACGCCGGTCTCGTGGGCCAGGATCTGCTGCGTGCGCAACGCGACTCGAACGGCCGTCTCTGTGGGGAGGCCAAGCGTCTCGTCCATCGAGTCCGTGTGCAGGCTCTGGCACCCGCCCAATACGCCCGCCATCGCCTGGAAGGCCACGCGCACGATGTTGTTGAGCGGCTGTTGTTCCGTCAGCGAACAACCCGCGGTCTGCACATGCGTGCGCATGAGCCAGGAACGCTCGTTCTTGGCGCCGAAGCGGTCGCGCATCGCGTGCGCCCAGATGCGACGCGCCGCGCGGAGCTTGCAGATCTCTTCGAAGAACTCGTTGTGGCTGTTGAAGAAGAAGGAGAGCCTTGGGGCGAAGGAGTCGATGTCCAGCCCGCGCTTCAGGCACCACTCCACATACTCCATGCCATCGCGCAGCGTGAACGCCAGCTCTTGCGTGGCCGTGGAGCCAGCCTCGCGAATGTGGTAGCCGCTGATGGAGACGGAATTCCACTTGGGCAGGTGCTGCGACGCAAACTCAATCGTGTCCACCACCAGCTTGACGCTGGCCTCGGGCGGATAGATGAATTCATTCTGGGAATGAAACTCCTTGAGGATGTCGTTTTGCAGCGTGCCACCCACCGAGGTCCAGGGGATCCCACGCTCCTTGGCGTGCGCCAGGTACATCGCCCAGATGACGCAGGCGGGGCCGTTGATGGTCTGGCTCACCGTGACATCGCCCACCGGGATATCCGCGTACAGACGATGCATGTCGTCAATGGTGGAGATCGCCACGCCGCAGCGGCCGACCTCGCCCTCTGAAAGTGGGTCGTCGGAATCGCGGCCCATCAGCGTGGGGAGGTCAAACGCGGTGGAGAGTCCAGTGTTGGCCTTGGTGCCCTTCGCGTTCTCGAGGAGGTACTTGAATCGCTTGTTCGTATCGTCGGCGGAGCCAAAGCCGGCGAACTGGCGCATGGTCCAGAGTCGCGATCGATACATCGACGAGTGCACCCCACGCGTGAATGGGAACTTGCCGGGAGATCCGATGCGAGCGTCGGTCAACTGCGGGTGGGTTGGATCGATGGACTGGCCCTGCCGAGGGTCGTAGACCTCGTCCACCTCGTACCCGGACAGCGTGACGGTTTCGGGGTCCACCTTGGGCGCGCCTGGCCCGGTACCGCGGGCGGCAGGCGTCGTGGTCAGGTGCGACTTGGTGGCCTCGGAGGCGTGCGAAGCGTGCTCGGCGCGGGAACTCATGGCGCGGGCAGTCTACGGCGCGGGGGCAGGAACCCGTACATTCCGGTGGGCATGAGCAAGCACACCACCCCCCCATCCACCGGCGTGCTCGCAACGCTGCTGGATCGACGCGACGCGCTTCGGCGGCGATTGGGCGTGATGGCCCGATTCGTGGAGTTCTGCACCGTGGGGCTGGTGGGCGCGACGGTCTATCTCATCGTGATCTCCCTGCTGGAGCCCCACCTGTGGCTGGGCACCGCGGCCTTTGTCGGCGGCCTGGTTGGTCTGGTCGCGGTCTACTCGATCAATCGCTACACCACCTTCGGCGACCGCGATCGGCGCGGCTGGTGGCGGCAGTTCGGCGAGTACGCCCTGGTGAATGCGGCGGGATTTGCCGTCAACTGGGGACTGACCACTTGGCTTGGGACGAAGTGGGCCGACTCCATCCTCTGGGGCTGGCCCGTCGGCGTCCAGGCCGCCGCGTGCATCGGCATCGTCGCCGGCGCGTTCTTCAACTTCACCGCGGCGTGGGTGTTTGTGTTTCGCAAGCGGCGCCTTGAACACTCGGACAGTCATTAGGCCAGCGCGGGCGCTGGCCCGGCACGCGCAGCTCAAACGCCGCGCCAGTACCTGCGACCGACCGGCGGCTCACCCCTTCGCCGAGTAGTCGAACACTCCGCGCCCCGACTTGTCACCCAGTCGACCCGACTGGACCAGTTGCCGTAAGAGCGGGCAAGGGAAAAACTTCGGGTTCCCCAATTCGCGGTGGAGCACCATCATGATGTCGTGGCAGACATCCAGTCCAATGAAGTCAGCCAGCCGCAACGGCCCCATCGGGAAGTTGCAGCCAAGTTTCATGATTTCATCGATGTGCGCGGGTTCGGCGACCCCCTCCATCCAGGCGTAGAAGGCCTCGTTGATGAGCGGCATGAGCACGCGGTTGGACACGAATCCAGCGCGGTCGTTGGCTGGCACGGGTGTCTTGCCCATCGCCTGCGCCAACGCAAACGTGCGCGCGGTTGTCTCTTCCGAAGTGGCGAGCCCCTTGATGACTTCCACCAGCTTCATGACCGGCACCGGATTGAAGAAGTGCATTCCGATCACGCGGTGGGCGTCGGGGCCGATCGCCGACGCCAGGTCCGTGATGGAGATGCTGCTGGTGTTGGTGGCAAGGACCGCCTCGCTGGAGAAGGTGTCTCGCATCGCCACGAACAACTTTTTCTTGACGTCGACCTGCTCGGTGGCCGCCTCCACCACCCAGCCGGCGCCAGCGGCGGCCTTCATCTCCCCGACATATTCGATGCGGGACAGGGCGGCGTCGGCCTCCGCCTGCGTCAGCTTCTGCTTGGACACCGCCCGGTCGAGCGTCTTCTGGTGGTACGCCTTGGCCCGATCCAGTTGGTCCGCGCTGATGTCCACCTGGAATGCCTTGATCCCCTGCTGCGCGGCAGTGAGCGCGATGCCTGAGCCCATCGTGCCGGCGCCGATGACGGCAATCGAGGTGACGGGGGAATTCGACGCAGACGACGAAGCTGACGAGGAGGCCATGGGGAAGGGATCGTAACGGTCGGCCCGGCGGGAGGTCGATATCCCCGAAGTTGGTGGGAATCGGCCCCTTAAGGGGCCGATTCCCACCAACTTCCCCGCGATTA
>JAQCEQ010000050.1 GCA_027618565.1 Planctomycetota bacterium
CGTGACGACCGTCCCGATCGACCGCTCGTACTGGATGCCGCGCGTCACGGGGAATCTGGCCACGCCCTCTGCACGGAGCCGCGGCGCGTGGTCTTGCTCATAGCCCTCATACGCGGTGCGGGACTGGAAGGCGTACCGGATCTCGTAGCAGCAACCCGGCGACGGATAGTCGATTTTCACGATCTCCGCGTGGTTCGCCCCACCGGCGAGCACTTCGTCGATGTGCCCGCCGAGCAGCCACTGGAGCCACTCCGCCGCGACAGACGGGCAGGCAAACGTGGCTCGGACCGTGTAGCGGAACTGGGCGGACTCACTCACGGGGTGGCCACCACGCTTGCGCTGGCCAGAGCCCGCTCGATGGCATCGGCCACCTGCTGCGGCGTGTAGTCGGTCGCCTTCATCTCTACCTCCCCGTTGGGTGCGATCACCACGAGCAGCGGGATCGTCACGAACCCCTCGTCGCGCAGGCGCTCCTTCGCCTGGTCATCGCGCCCGATGTCGGCCTTGAGGGGCATCACGCCGTCCGAGTTGAGCAGGCCGGAGACCAGGTCCGTCTCCAGGACCACTTTTTCCAGCGTCTTGCAGTTGATGCACCAATCGGCGGTGAAGTCGATCACGACCACGTCACCGCGATGCAGGGCGCGCTCGGCTGCGTCGTGCGTGTAGCTCACCCAGTTGATGCGGTCACCCTTCGCCAGCCAGGCGCCGCCGGTGATGCTGATGACGCCGATTGCCACGCCCACCGTCGTGAAGAGGAATCGATGGCGTCGCGACTTCGCGATGCGGAGCGTTCGCACCACCAGCCACACGCCCGCGAACGCCCCGATCGAGGCCACCACCCACCAGTAGAGGTGGCTGGGCCTGGGCAACAGTTGGTTGATCCCGGCGCCGATGAAGTACGCGGCGGCGGCCAGGAGCAGGATGCCCATCACCTGCTTGACGACCTCGCTGGACTGCCCTGCGCGCGGCACCCTCGACACCAGTTGAGGAAAGGCGCTCAAGAGCAGGTAGGGTGCCGCCATGCCGGCGCCGATCGATCCGAACACGGCGTAAATGGTGGATGCGGACTCGGTCTTCACAGCCCATCCCGCTGCCGCGCCCATGAGGGGCGCCGTGCATGGCGTGGACAGGATCGCCGTCAGGATCCCAAAGACGAACGCGCCGACAGCGGTCTCATTCTTGGTCTCGATCGAATGAATCCAAGAGGGGAGTCCGATCGAAAAGAATCCAGCCATCCCGATCGCCATCACGGCGATGAAGACGCCGACACCGATCGTGAAAGCCGGATACTGGAAGAGCTGGTTGGCCTGCTTGAAGTCCTGGACCGACGCAAGAAGCGTGGCCAGTGCCAGCCAGAACGCCACCACTCCCGCGCTCATGACGGCTGCCAGGAAGAGCGCGTGCCGCCGATTGCTGGCGCTCTGCGCCAGTCCCATGACCTTGAGAGGAATGACCGGCAGCACGCAGGGCGTGAGGTTCAGGAGAAACCCGCCCAGCGCGGCGACAAGCAGCAAGCCCAGAAACGAAACTCCCGTCGTGCCCACCGAAAACTGCGCGCCGAAGAAGTTGAACTCCAGGTCGGCATCGACGTCGCTCGCCGAGGACGCCTGGGGGTTGGCCAGGGACGCTGGGTCGAAGTCCGCAAACAGGGGCTCCTCGGGTGACGGCTCACCACCCTTGCCGATGGGCACGGTCAGCGTCAGTTCAAGGTCGGTCGGGGGCAGGCAGGAGGTCGCGTCGCAGGCTTGAAAGGAGAGTGTCGCGCTCAGGGTGAGCGTCGCGTCAGTCCCGGCGAAGTCCGCCGGGAGCGTGAGCGGCAGAAACGCGATCGCCGTCCCTTCATACACCGGGTAGTCCTTTGGACCATCTCCTATGTCGGCCTTCGCGTAGTGGACGTCGGGCCATTGCATGGACCCGACCGTCGCGCCGGCGGGCAGGGGTCCCCAGTGGACCGATGTCGGGATGGCCCCGTCGAACGACCCTGTCCGCTCCTTCACCAGTTCTAGGCTCGCCTCGCTGGGCCAGATGTGCCAGCCGGGAGCGATCGTCAGAACGACCGCGACGGGCACCTGGTCGCTTGGTGCCACCGCCGTCATTGGGACCGCCAGGCGCGCCTGAACCACTTCGGTGGCGTCCGTGGCCTGGGCGCCGGCCAGGCCTGGAATCCCCAAGGCTGAGGTGATCGCAAGAAGGGCGAAGCACCATCGTGGCAACAGGGAAGCGAGGCGTGGGGGCATCACGCAATCGTATGTTCCCGCGAGGGGGCTGAGTTCGCTGTGGTACAATGCCGAGCCCGCGTCGTTTGGGATCCGTGCCCGATTGAGATTGCCCGATTATGTTTGCCATGACCAGTTCCTGCACCAAGCCCCGCCCATGAGCCGCCTCAGCGACAAGCTGTGGGCTCAGGCTCTGCTCGGCGCCGGCGCCAGCGAAGTCTCTTGTGGAGAACGCTTCAATGGTTTTGGCCAACCAATCCGTCTGGAGGTCCGCGCAGCGGCCTGACGAGACGGCAGCCTCAAGCCCGGCACGGGCCATGGTCACGCCTCGGCGACCATGGCCCGACTTGTTTTCATCGAGGCGACATCCTGCCATTCCAACATCCCCAAGCACGAGACTGACCCATGACCCCCGAAACGATCAAGATCCTTGAAGGCATCGCCCGCGAGCGGAACATCGACCGCGAGCTGCTGTTCGCTGACCTGGAACAGGCGATGATGAGTGCCGCGCGCCGGCACCTGAACGCCCTGGAAGAGGAGGAGTTTGGGTCCGAAATGGACCGGCTCACCGGGAAGATCTCGATCTGGCGCGTGCTGGAAGACGGCACCCGTGAAGAGATCTCGCTGGCCTCGCTGGGGCGCATCCCGGCGCAGACCGCCAAGCAGGTCATGATCCAGCGCTTTCGCGAGGACGAGCGCAACTCCATCCTGGATGAGTTCAGCCGGAAGCAGGGCGACCTGATCACCGGCACCGCCGCCCGCTACGAGGGCAACGCACTGATCGTGCAGATTGACCGCGCCGAAGGGTTCATGCCACGGTCGGAGCAGATCCCCGGCGAGCAGTTCCAGCCCGGTGACCGCGTGCGCTGCATGCTCCTGGATGTCCGCGACGGCGGCTACCAGGTCAAGATCGTCCTCTCCCGCGCCCATCCGGACTTCATCCGCAAGCTCTTTGAGGCGGAGGTGCCCGAGATTGCGGAGCGGACCATCGAGATCAAGGCGATGGCGCGCGAGCCGGGCTTCCGCACCAAGTTGGCAGTCGCCAGCGTGGACACCAAGGTCGATGCGGTGGGCGCGTGCGTCGGGGTGCGCGGCTCGCGCATCCGCAACATCGTCGATGAGCTTGGCGGCGAGAAGATCGACATCGTCCGGTGGAACGAGTCCAGCCAAGTCTTGATCGCCAATGCGCTCAAGCCGGCGGAAGTGGAAGAAGTGAGCCTCTGCTTCGAGCTGGGCCGCGCCACGATCGTCGTTGGCGACGAGCAGCTCTCGCTGGCCATCGGGCGCAGAGGGCAGAATGTCCGGCTCGCCGCGCGCCTGACGGGGTGGGATGTGGACATCCTTACGCCACAGGAGTTCCAGCGCCAGCTGGACATCCTGGAAGAGACGGTGCGCTCCGTGTCCGGCGTCACGGATGAGATGCTGGACAAGATGGGCGCCCTCGGCCTGATCTCGGTGTTCGATGTCGAGGAAGTCGGCGAGCCCGTCTTAGAGCAGGAACTGGGCATGACGCCGGAGATGGCCATCGAGGTTGTGACCGCGTGCACCGAGCGCGGCAAGGTCGTCGCGGAGCAGCTGCGCATGGAGCAAGATCAGAAGGCGGCGGAGCAGGCGGAGGCCGATGCCCGGCTCTCGCAGTCGATCCGCGACTCGCAGGTGGAGACCGATGCCGCCAGCGAGAGTGCGGCCGATTCCATTCTGGGGATCGCGGGCGGTCCGGCACCCCAGACGACCGGGGAAGCCGGCAGCTGACGCGAGACATCGAATACACGAACCCAGGAAGCAATCACCGAGTGGCAACCAAGAAGGCAACCAAGACCGCAGGCAAGACGCGTGTGTCCCAGATCGCCAAGGAGATGGGTGTTGAATCCAAGGCGATCCTCGATAAGTGCAAGAGCGAGGGAGTGGACTGGGCGGCGACGCACCAGTCCACGCTGACGGTTGGCCAGGTCGACACGATCAAGCAGTGGTTCGGGGCGAGCGATGCCCACACGGCGCTGGAGAGTGCGGAGTCGGTGGACATCGAGGCGGTGAAGGTCAAGCGCCCCTCGCGGCGCAAGGCGGCATCCAAGTCCGCGGACACGGGTGGAGGTGACTCGACGACGGAGAGGGGCGAGACTGCCACTGCCACCGCCATCGCCGAGCCGCCAGCGGTGCCAGTCCCGGTCGTGAAGGCGGCGCCTCACATCGCTTCGGCTCCCGCGAGCCCGCCCCCCGTGGCGATCGCCGTCGCACCGGCCGTGCCGATCGATGCTCCTGCCGCAGTTCCCGCCCCGGTCATCACGGCACCCGCGGCACCGCGCAAGCGATCGGACGATCCGCCGCCAGCGGGTCGGGGCCCGATGGCTCCAACTCCCGTGGCGCCAAGGCCAAAACCGGTCACCTCGCTGCCTCCTAGGCCGGGCTATCGACCCACGATGAATGTCCCGGACCGTCCGGGTGAGGTGCGACCCGCCGGGGAGCAGCTCCAGCAGCCGACCCGGACGCAGTTGAGCGGTCCCAGGGTCGTGCGCGTGGAAGCGGCCGACGATCTCCCCAAGCCAGTTCGGCGGTCGCCGCCGGGCGGAGCGATCTCGGGTCCAGGTGGTGCCGGCTCCCGCAACTTCACGGGCGGGAGCGGTACCGGAGGTCGATCCTTCGGTGATCGAGATCTCGCTGAACGGAACCGTCGCCTCCAGGGCGCGGCCGGGTTCTTTGACAAGCATCGTCGAGGGACGGCCGCCCGCGGTGCGACCCGTGGCCCTCGTCCGGCGGTGGTGAAGCCCTCGGGGCCCATCAAGGTCAGCGAGCCATTCACGATCAAGGATCTCTCCGCGGCCACGGGCGTCAAGGTCTCCGACATCCTCGGGAAGCTCCTCATGGCGGGGGGCATGTCCACCATCAACAGCCCCATCAGCGCCGAGAAGGCGACCGAAGTGATGATGGAGTTCGAGATCGAGCTGGAGGTCACGGAGGCGAAGTCGGCCGAGGACGAGATCTCGGAGCACTTCGCCGCGCGCGAACGGAAGGACCCGCGACCGAGGGCGCCGGTCGTCACGATCCTGGGGCATGTCGACCACGGCAAGACCAGCCTCCTGGACCGGATTCGGAAGGCCGATGTCGCCGCGGGCGAGGCCGGTGGCATCACACAGGCGACCAGCGCCTTCTCCGTTCCCGTCCGCGTCGGGGAGAAGGATCGAACCATCACCTTCATTGACACGCCGGGCCACGAGGCCTTCACCGCCATGCGCGCGCGCGGCGCGCGGGTGACGGACATCGCGGTCCTCGTTGTCGCCGCCGACGACGGCGTCATGCCACAGACGGTGGAAAGCATCAACCACGCCAAGGCCGCGAAGGTCCCGGTGGTCGTGGTGCTCAACAAGATTGACCGAGCCGAGGCGACCGAGAAGAACCTGCAGCGAATCTATGGCCAGCTGGCGGAGCACGGCCTCAACACCGTGCCGTGGGGCGGCGATGTGGAGGTGGTTCCGACGAGCGCCACCAAGGGCACGGGCATCGAGACCCTGCTCGAGACGCTCGACTTGGTGGCCGACATGGCAGGGCTTGAGGCAGACTTTGCCGGATTTGCCGAGGGAACGGTGCTGGAGGCCCAGATGGAGGAGGGTCGCGGTGTCGTAGCCCGGGTCCTCGTCCAGGAGGGCGTGCTGCGCAAGGGCGATTACATCGTCGTCGGCCGCGCGGCCGGTCGCATCCGTGACATCGTGAACGACCGCGGGCAGCGCGTCATGGAGGCGAGTCCATCCACGCCCGTCGCGATCAGCGGCCTGGACATGCTCCCCGACGCGGGCGACAAGCTTTACTCGGTCAAGGACATGAAGGCGGCCGAGGCGGCCGCAAAGGAGCGACGGGTGGCGGAGCGGCAGCGGGAGCTGGCCGCACCCAAGATCACGCTGGACAACATCCTGGACCACATCGCGCGCGACAAGTCCAAGGAGCTGCCGTTGGTCGTCAAGGCGGATGTGCAGGGATCGGTCGAGACCCTTCGTGCGCTCCTGGGCAAGCTCAAGGAAGAGGAGATTTCGATTTCCGTCAAGCACTGCTCGGTCGGCGGCATCAACGAGTCGGATGTCCTCCTCGCCCAGGCGACTGGCGCGATCGTGATCGGCTTCAATGTCACCACCAACAGCAAGGCGCGGCAGCTGGCCGAGGCCAAGGGCGTCGACATCCGGCTGTACGAGGTCATCTACCACCTCACCGAAGACATGCAGAAGGCGATGCGTGGCAAGCTGGAGCCGGAGATCAAGCTCCAGGTGCTGGGCCACGCCGATGTGCGCCAGGTCTTCAAGATCTCGCGCGTCGGCGCCATCGCCGGCTGCTATGTCACCGACGGCGTCGTGGAGCGCAACGCGCAGATCCGTGTCACCCGCGATGGCATCGTCATCGAGAAGGACCGGCGGCTGGAACAGCTCAAGCGGTTCAAGGAGGACGCCAAGGAGATCCGCACCGGGAACGAGTGCGGCATGAAGATCGATGGCTACGACGACATCCGCGTCGGCGATGTCCTGGAGTGCTACAAGTCGGTCAAGGTGGAGCGCGGTGAGGGCAGCCATGCGTGATGCCGGACACAGCGGCATTCGCGCCGCCCAGGTCTCGTCGCGGCTGGTGCGGCTCCTGCAGGAGCGGCTCGCCCGTGGCCTGGGCGATCCCAGGTACAAAGGGATGGTGAGCATTCTCGGCGCCGAGATCGACGATCGATCCGGTCAGGCCACGATTCGCGTGAGCGTGCTGCCGGGCGAGCGCGGCACCTTGACGGTGGCCGCCATGCAGAGCGCTGCGGCTCGCCTGCGCGCAGACCTGCAGGGACCCATGCGCATCCGCCGGATGCCTGCCCTGCACTTTGTCCTCGACGACAGCCTGAAGCAGATGGCAGCCATCGGGACGGCCGTCATCCAGTCCGATGACCTTGCCATCGCGACCCGTGACGGCGCCGAGTCGGAACCCGAGTCAAGATCATGAGCACCAAAGCACGACCGAAGTACGACGAGCGCCGCATCGGCGCGCTGGCCAAGCGCGCGGAGGCCAAGGAGGAGCCACTCTCCTCGGATCCAGTGGCCCTCCTGGTCCACTCCGCGCTCCTGGAAAACTCCTCCCGGCACGCAGCGGACCTGGCGCTGCAGCGCATCCGTGACAGGACCGTCGACCTGAACGAGTATCGCGTCTGCATTCCGCAGGAGGCCAGCGTGATCCTGGGGGCCAGGACGCCGAAGGCCGTTGATCGCGCCATCGCCATCCGGCGGATGCTCTACGACATCTTTCGCCGCAACCACGGCCTTCACCTGGACCACCTCAAGGAGGCCAGCAAGCGCGACATCCGCGCCGCGCTGGATACGCTGGATGGCGTGAGCCCGTTCGTGGCCGCTCGCGTGGCGCTGCTCTCGTACGAAGTCCATGTCATGCCAGTGGACCAGTCCATGCACGATGCCCTCGTGAGTGTCGGGTTCATCGACCAAGAAATGACGCTTCCTGAGTTGGCCGGCCACATGGAGCGGCATTTCCGGGGCGATGCGATCCGAGCCGCGCACTTGGCCCTGCAGGAATGGTGCGACACCGAGGGTGTCAAGCGATCGGCCAAGCCGTCGAAGCCGGCATCCAAGAAGGGGACGAAGCCTGCAGCATCGACCCGCAAGACCAGGGCGACGCCGCGGAAGTCGGCGGCGACCAAGGCATCCAGGGCGAGGTGAGGCATGGCCGGGCATAGTGCATGGAAGAACATCAAGCACCGCAAGGCGGCCGTGGACGCCAAGCGTGGCAAGATCTGGAGCAAGTGCTCCAGGGCGATCATCGTGGCCGCGAAGAGCGGTGGGGATGACCCAAAGTTCAACGCGGGACTCCGGCTGGCCATCGATGAGGCCAAGGCCGCCAACATGCCCCGTGACACGATCGAGAAGGCGGTCAAGAAAGGGGCGGGCGGCGCCGATGGCGAGCACTTCGAGGCCATCCGCTACGAGGGCTATGCCGCCGGGGGCGTCGCCATCATCGCAGAGTGCCTGACTTCCAACGTCAATCGGACCGCCCCCGAAATCCGGATGGCGTTTGACAAGAATGGCGGGAATCTCGGGGTTCCCGGGAGCGTGAGTTTCTCGTTCCAGCAGTGCGGGCTGATTCTGGTCGCGGCCAGCCCGGAGGCGACGGAGGAGCGAGTCATGGAGCTGGCGCTCGAAGCCGGTGCCGACGACGTGCAGTTGGAGGAGGATGGGTTCGAGGTGCAGACCCCAGCCACGGCCCTAGCCGCCGTGCGCGATGCCCTTGAGGGCGCGGGGCTCCAGCTGGAGTCGTCGGGAATCGCGTGGGTCCCCCAGACGATGGTGCATGTGGACTCCTCCGTCGCATCGTCCGTGGCGCGGCTGGTGGATGCACTGGAAGACCACGACGACATCCAGCGAGTGTGGCACAACGCAAGCCTCGCGGAGGGAGTCTCATGATCCCGACTGCGGGCATTGCCTCCGATGCTGTGGCAGCGATCCGTCGGATCGCGTTCGCCGCGCTTCTGGCGGCGCTGCCGGCCTGCCAGGCTAGGAACACCATCCGGGACTATCCGGGGGTCCCCGCCGAGCAAGTCTGGAGAGCCGCCCTCGCCGCGGCGGAGGACCCGCTGCCTGGGAAGTGGCACATGATTGAGAACGGCGTCTGGGCCGACGAGGCCGAGCGGCGCATTGAGTTGCACCGCGTGCTTCGGCGCGATGTCTTTGAGGTGGGTGCCTCCAGCCCGTACCGCGAGGAACGAGACTGGGCCGTGTCGATCCGCGTGCTCGACCCCGCGAGTGGCGAGCGCCGATTCGCGGTGGCGGTGGAGATCGAGGACCGAACGCTCGCCTACCCGCGCAAGTTCCACGCGTTCACGGATCTCTTCTTCGACGATGTCGAGCGACGCCTGACCCACATGCCGCGCACGCCGGTCACCGCGGGATCCGCCGGTGGGTTGCTCGCTCCTGATGCCACCTATCGGCCAGCACCAGCACCAGCACCAGCACCTGCATCAGAGCCAGAACCAGCACCCGCGTCAGAGCCA
>JAQCEQ010000022.1 GCA_027618565.1 Planctomycetota bacterium
CACCTCGGCGCCCTCTGCGCCTCCGGCAGCGACAACTTTTTCAACGACGTGTGGTTCAAGTTCTCCGCGGCAGCCAACGGCTTCGCCACGGTCTCGTCCTGCGGCACCATCAGCTACGACAACAAGCTGGCGGCGTACGACATGGGCGTCAACCCGGCGGCGTTCGATTTCAACACGCTGCCCGACGCCCTGATCGGCTGCAATGATGACGGCGTCGACTGCCTCTTGTCGGACGGCACCACGCCGTACGCCTCGGAGCTCAGCTTCGCCTGCGTGGCCGGCCACTCCTACCTCGTCCGCAACGGCTCCTACGCCGATGGCGACACGGGCACGGGCACCCTGCTGTTCACGCTGCCGGTGGCCTGCTCGTTCCCAAGCTCGACCTCTTCTGAGGGCGAGGCTTGCGGCAGCAACTCCAACGGTGGTTGCGATACGACGACGGGCGCGATCCTTGCGACCCCGATCGCCAACGGCGCTGTCGTCGCCGGCTCCTTCTGGGCCGACGCGGACGCCCGCGACACGGACTGGTACTCCTTCACCCTCGATGCCGAGACCAATGTGACCTGGAGCGTGTACTCCAACCAGTTCGCCGCGGCCTTCCTGATCTCCGGCGATCCTTGCACCACTGCAACGATCGTCGCCCAGGGTTCGGGCTCGTGCCCGACCGTCGTGAGCGCCTGCCTTGACGCCGGCACCTACTACGCGTGGGCCGGCACCGCCGACTTCACGGGTACGCCGTGCGGCTCTGGCGCGCTCAACGACTACGTGGCTAGCCTTGGCTTCACGGCCGCTGATTGCCCCGAAGCGAGCGACACCTGCGACAACGAAGGTCCGGACAACCAGTCCTCGACTGGCTCCATGGATGTGACTGGCGGCGGCGTCGCTTGCGGCGCGGCTGGCATCACCACACCCAACACCTACGCGATGTCCTTCCCGGCCATCACCGCGGGTGAAGTGCGTTGCCTCTCGGTCGGCTTCTCCAACAGCGGTTCGTCCATCCTCGGCTCTGTCGCGCTCTACCGCGACACCGACGGTGGTGCACCGACTGGCCCGGACATCGACCTGGAGCTCTTGGGTCAGCGTGACTTCAACCTCCCCGGCGGTTACCTCGGCGCCATCACGGCCCGGTTCGACGAGCCGATCTGCCTCGATGGCAACACCATGCCCATCGTCGCCGTGTTCGACATCGGTGAGTCCACCGATGGCTTCGCGGTGTACGGCGGCAACGGCGTCGCTGGTCCTGAGGTGTACATCCTCTCGGCCGCCTGCGGCTTGGCCACCTTCAACTCCATGTCCTCAATCGGCTTCCCCGGTGAGTCCTGGATGGTGAACATCAATGGTGACTTCGCGGCTTGCGGCGGCGGTGGCAATCCTTGCCCGACCGATCTGGACGGCAACGGTGCCATGGACGGTGCTGACCTTGCCATCCTCCTGGGTGGCTGGGGCGGCCCCGACGGCGACATCGACGGCGACGGCACCACCAACGGTGCTGACCTCGCCGCCCTGCTCGGCGTCTTCGGCACGTCCTGCCCATAATCGGGCACTGACCTGAGTAGCGGCTTCTGCCGCGCTCACCAAGCTTGCAACAACGCCCCCCGGTCTTCGGACCGGGGGGCTTTCTTTTGCGCGCACATCCATAGTGCCCCGCCCTACCATGCAGCGCGACACCGAGATCGTTTCAAGCCCCAGCCAATCCATGCCCGACTCCCCCCAGACTCACGCTCCCCTCGTTGGCATCATCATGGGCTCGCACTCGGACTGGGAGACCATGCAGTCGGCGTCAGCGATCCTCACTGAACTAGGTGTTCCCAACGAGTGCCGCGTCATTTCGGCGCATCGCACGCCGGAGGCACTTTTTGACTACGCCAAGACGGCTCGAGATCGAGGCCTCAAGTGCATCATTGCGGGTGCGGGCGGCGCGGCGCACCTCGCTGGCGTGACCGCGGCGATGACTTCGCTCCCCATCCTGGGGGTACCCGTGGAGAGCAAGTCGCTCAGGGGGATGGACTCGCTTCTCTCGATGGTGCAGATGCCCGGAGGCATCCCGGTTGGCACGCTGGCCATCGGGCCCGCGGGCGCCAAGAATGCGGGACTGCTGGCGGCAGCCATGCTGGCCAACGACGATCCCGCCCTACTCCGTCGCTTGGATGACTGGCGTGCGAAGCAGGCCGCGTCGATCTTGGCGAACCCCATTCCCGGCCTCTAACGCCCTTGCCGTTGGCGCCCGCGCGCGATCGCCACCCTCCTGGCGATCGTCGCGCGCGCACTCTGCTCTGCAGCCACTTGTCGACAGTGGCCGGCCCTTTTCGTTGACATCAGCCCGCCTCGGCACGCGGATGTGCTCGGTCGTAGGCCTCGCGCATCCGCCCGGTGGTGAGATGGGTGTACACCTGCGTGCTGGAGAGGCTCTGGTGGCCGAGCAACTCCTGAACCGCGCGGAGGTCCGCGCCGTTGTTCAGGAGGTGCGTCGCGAATGAGTGTCGAATTGTGTGCGGCGAGATCGCCGGATCCAGTCCAGCAATCTTGAGGTACTTGGAGACCTTGCGGCGCACGGACCGACTGCTCAGCCGCGTCGCGTGCTTGTTGACGAAGAGCGGTGCGTCTGGCGTGGGCGCGCCACGATCCACCTCCAGCCGGGCGATGTACACCTGCAGCGCTTCGGCCGCCTGGTTGCCAAGCGGCACGATTCGCTCGCGCTTGCCCTTGCCGCGGACTCGGAGCTGTCGCTCCTGTAACTGGAGGTCCCCCATGTTCAGGGCGACGACCTCGCTGACCCGGACGCCGGTGGAATACATGGTCTCCAAGATCGCGCGGTCGCGCAGCCCCAGCGTGTCACCGCCCTCAGGTGCGTGAAGCAGCGCCTCGACCTGATCCACGGTGATGGCCTTTGGGAGTCGGCGAGGCTGTCGCGGTGTGCGGATGACCGTCATCGGGTTCTTGGCGATCATCCCCGCGCGCTCCAACCACTTATGGAAGCTCCTGAGCGTGGCGATCTTCCGCGCAATCGTGGCCGGCGAGTAGTTCTGGTGCGCCATTTGCGCCAGATAGCCGCGAATGCGCTCCTGGTCGGCACCCAACATCAGGTCGGTGATCGTGGCTCTGGATGAGGCGTCTGGATTGGCTATTGCGGCCGCCTCGGCTCGGGCATCCGCGGACACGGAGTTGGATTTGCTCAGGTGCGCGGCGTATTGGGTGAGATCCAGCCCGTAGCACCGCCCGGTGTATTCGGAGAAGTTGCGCTCGTCCGCCAGATAGGCGAGGAACTTCTGAATCAGTGGGTGATAGGGGTCCATGGGGTGGTCCTGTAATAGCGTCCACTCTCAGATCGGCAGGTCCAAGAAAAAACTTGTTATCTCCCGACGACTTTCGGCAGAGGCCGCTTCATGCTCATGATTCAAGGGTGACGTATCATTTCATGTGTTATCGGACTTTACCATGCCGCGGCTTCAAGTTCACCTCAAGGATCGGTAAACTCGGACGATTCAGCCCCGTCGGTCGTTCCGACCACTCACTTAGCAGCTCACCCCATCGATCGCGTAGCTCAGTTGGTAGAGCAAGCGGCTTTTAACCGCTAGGTCCTGGGTTCGAGTCCCAGCGCGATCACTCGTGACTGTTTCCCAGGTCTTGCCACCCTTGGCCGAATGACTCTCTGACCCCGCAGGATGCCTCGACTGATGTTGGTGATTCACGCAGCATGGACGGACCAAGCTCTCCACCTCTGGGCTGAGGCAGAATCGCCCAATTCCCAATCGGTGGCAGTGGACGCCGAACGACTGAGTCGCACGCTTGCTTCGCTTGGGTTCCAGGCCACTCGTCCGCGCGCGAGCACCGCGCAACTCACGCTCCCGGGACGCATCACCAGTCCAAGCGGCGCTGTGCCAATCCCGAGTGCTCGCCTGGCCTCCGCACTCTCGATGCCAGAGCCCGTTGACGAGGAACTGGTGCCATGTGCGGTGACCGTGCCCAGCCTGGCCCTGGGAGGCGCCGATGCGCTGCGGTTCCTCCAGTCTGCGGCCGAGTGGCGTCAACTGGAGCATGATGGCGTGTGGGACGACTATGCCCGCCGCGCGGGAGCTGCCGGCGTCGCACTCGGTCACGACATGGCGTGGTGGACCGCGCTTGGCGAGCTCGCCCTGGATCTCCTCGCCGAGCAACGTTTCCTCCCAACGCTCTTGCAGCGCACGCCGCAGTGCTTCGAGGCTAGGTGGCGTCCATGGCTGGCCGATCCCGACACGGCGGAGCGACTGTCGCTCCTGACCTCCGCGATGCCCGCTGCGGCACGAGCGGCAGCGGACGCGCCGCGGGAGCCTTCCGAGGCGTGGCACCTCGCCGACACGGCACTGGAGTCGATGTTGGACGGCTTCGTGCGTGAGTCGCTGACCCGCGAGCAGTTCATCGACTCACTCAGCGATCGCGACCCCGGAAGCGATGCCCATGTCGCATGGCTGAGTGGCCTGCTGGACGGCGTCGTCGAAGTCCGTCAGCCGCACGCTCTGGAGAGCAGTTTGCTCCGGCAGGCGCGCGGCTGGCTGTCGCGGCTGGAGGAGCCCACGGACATCAGTGGCCTCCGACTCCAGTTCGTGGTGGACGATCCCGACGATTCGCATGCGCCCTGGCAGATTCGGTTTCAGTTGTTGGACCGAGGCGGCCACTTGGTCGCCGAGGCCACAACGATTTGGGGCGCGGACAGCCGGCGATCCAAGCGATCGGCGCAGCACGAGGAGATGGGTGAGGCACTGCTGGCAGAGTTGGCTCGCGCTGCCCATGTGTGGCCGGCGCTGGAAGGAGCACTTGAGGAAGCTCATCCGACAGCACTGGAACTGGATACCAAGGCCGCGCACGCCTTCTTGACCGATACCTACCCACTCTTGGCGGAGGCTGGCTTCTCCGTCATCGTCCCCGACTGGTGGGGCGCGGAGGCCAATCGAGTCGGTACGCGACTGGTGCTGGCTCCGCTCGGTGAGGGAGTGGTCGCCGGTGCATCGCCGCTGGGCCTCCAGTCACTGGTGGAGTACCAGTGGCAACTGAGCGTCGGCAACACAAGCGTGAGCGTGGAGGAGTTTGAGTCGCTGGTACGGCAGCGTGTGCCGCTGGTTCGACTGGGTGGCCGGTGGGTGGAGATCCGTGCGGAGGATCTTCAGGGCGCGATCTCGTTCTTGCGGCAGCACCCGGGCGGAACGATGTCGCTGCTGCAGGCCCTCCGTTTGGCAGGAGGCATCGAGACTTCCGGGCTGGGCATTCCAGTCACTGGGTTTGACGCCACCGGCTGGATCAACGACCTGTTTGGTGCCAATGCAACCGCCGAGAAACTTCGGACGCTCCCGCAGCCCAGCGCCTTCCAAGGAACACTCCGGCCATACCAGCGCGTCGGCCTCTCGTGGCTGGCGTTCCTCAACGACCACGACATCGGCGCCGTGCTTGCCGACGACATGGGCTTGGGCAAGACGATTCAACTCATCGCGCTGCTCCAGCACGAGAGGGAAACCGCGCGGAACGCTTTGCCTCCGCGCACCACGCCTGGACCCACGCTTCTCGTAGCCCCGCTCTCGGTCCTGGGAAACTGGCGTCGTGAGTTGAACCGGTTCGCCCCCGAACTTCGGGTCCACACGCAGCACGGCCTGGATCGACCCACCGGAGAGCAGTTCCGAGTCGCCGCTGAGTCTTGCGATGTGGTGCTCACCACCTATGCCATCGCGGTCCGAGACCGCGACCTGATGGGAACACGTGCTTGGGAACGGGTGGTCCTGGATGAGGCCCAGCACATCAAGAACCCGCCAACGAAGCAGACGGCTGCCATCCGGTCACTCCGGGCGCGTCACCGGGTTGCGCTCACGGGCACGCCAGTTGAGAACCGCCTGGCGGAACTCTGGAGCATCATGGAGTTTTGCTGTCCGGGGTACTTGGGCGCGCGACAGTCGTTCCAGCGGGGTTTCGCGATCCCGATCGAACGCCACCGTGACTTGCAACGGAGCGAACGCCTCCGTGCCATCGTCCGCCCCTTCATCCTGCGTCGGCTCAAGACTGATCCCAAGGTGATCGACGACCTGCCGGAGCTCATGGAGACGAAGGAGTTTGTGGGCCTCACCACGGAGCAGGCGGCGCTGTACCAAGGTGTGGTCCGCGAGATGCTCACGCGTGTCGACGCGACGGATGGAATCCAACGCCGTGGATTGATCCTTTCCAGCCTGGTCAAGCTCAAGCAAATCTGCAACCACCCCGCGCATTACCTCGCGTCCGATGCGCTCGAGGATAATTCGGAGGAGGGCGCCGCCGCCGACACGACCGACCGCGTGGTCGGCACGGGCGATCGCGTGAAGCAGTCGGTGACACCATCTGCAGCGACACTCAACGCCATCGGGCGCAGCGACAAGATGCGCCGATTGGTAGAGCTGCTGGAGGAAGTGATCGCCAACGGGCACCGAGCACTCGTCTTCACGCAGTATCGCCAGCTCGGCAACCTGCTGGTGCCGGTGCTAGCCAAGCATCTGGACATCGATCCGCTCTTCTTGCACGGAGGCACGCCTCAGCAGCGCAGAGACCAACTGGTGGAGCGATTCCAGTCGGGCGACCCGCGCTGCCCGGTCTTCGTCCTCAGCCTCAAGGCCGGCGGCACCGGACTGAACCTCACCAGCGCCAACCATGTCTTCCACTATGACCGGTGGTGGAACCCCGCGGTGGAAAACCAGGCCACGGACCGTGCGTTCCGCATCGGGCAGACTCGCGCGGTCCATGTCCACAAGTTTGTCGTACGAGGCACGCTGGAGGAGCGAATCGACGAGATGATCGAGCAGAAGAGCGCCATGGCCAACTCCATCATCAGCGCCGGCGATGCATGGCTTACGGAATTGGACAGCCAGCAGTTGCGCGACCTGCTCTTCCTGCGCACGCAAGACGACCCGTCGGGCGCGCTGGGGACCGAGACGGAGGATGACGAATGAGCGCCATGCCTCCATCCGGCGGGGATCCACGCGTGGGCTTGGGCGCACCGGCCACCCATTCGAGTGGCCACGAGTCCATCGCCCGGCACATCGATGCGCCACGCCGCATCAGTCGTGGCCTGCGCCTGAGGCACCGCGCCGGCCCGGGTGAACTCTCGTGGCATGCGGCACGGTTCGCCGCAGCGCTGGAATCTTCCTTCAGCACCGAAGCGCGCGCGGATGGGCTGGAGTACGCGATCATCGGCCAGACCTCGATGCTCAAGATCGAGCCTGCACGGGTCCGCGCATCCGTCCAGGGTCGCGCTCCACGCCCCTACGAACTCACGCTTCGGTTGCACGCCTGGACGGAGGCACAATGGGATCAGGCGGTCGGCGCGATGGCGGCCGAGGCGGCCTACACCGCACGGCTGATCAAGGGTGAGTTCCCTTCCTCGGCGCCAGACCTCATGGCGCGGCTGGGCCTGGATTTGTGGCCCGTGGAGGGTGGGACGGACGCAGAACTCTCGTGCCAGTGCGGGCAACGCTGGTGCAAGCACGCGTGGGCGGTCGTTTGCCATCTCTCAGAGCGCATCCAAGACGACCCACTCATCCTGTTCTCCTTGCGGGGCATGCCAGCCTCGCAGCTGCTGGAGCGACTCCGGGAGCGGCGCAACCTCTTGGCGCAGGGCACCAGCGTTGCCCACCCTCCGCCGCCGATGGCCCATGCGCCGCCGCTCCTGGCGCCGGCAGAGGCATGCCTGCACGACTTCTGGCGACCGGGCCCCGCACTGGAGGCTGCCCGAGCGGTGCGCGAGTCGCACCACCTTCCCCACGCGTTGCTGCGACGCTTGGGACAGAGCCCGATGCAAGGGAAGTTTCCCGTCGTCGGGCTCCTCTCCAGTGCCTACGACGCGGTGCGCGATGCGGCGCTGAATGTGCGCGACTCGCCTGCGTCGTCGCCGCCTAGCGAAGTCGGGTCGTCGGAGTCGTCCCCAGGATCTTGCTCCCCGCCGGCACACTCGCCGTGAGGAAGACATCGGCGCCGATCACGCTCCCGGCGCCAACCACCGTCGAGCCACCCAAGATCGTGGCGTTGGCGTAGACGGTGACATCCGCCTCCAGCGTGGGGTGTCGGCGAGATCCACGGACGACGCGACCGTCGGCATCATGCTCGAACCGGAGCGCACCCAGCGTGACGCCCTGATACAGCGTGCAGCGCGGACCGATGACCGCACTCTCGCCGATCACCACGCCGGTCCCATGGTCGATGAAGCAACCCGGCGCGATGTCCGCGGCAGGATGGATGTCGACGCCGGTGCGCGAGTGTGCCACCTCAGCCATCATGCGAGGGATGAGTAGCACGCCAAGCGCATGGATGGCGTGGGCCACGCGATGCACCGAGAGCGCAAAGAGGCCGGGGTAGCAGAGAATGACTTCATCGAGGCCAGTCGCGGCCGGGTCCCCGTGCACCGCGGCGCGCGCGTCCTCGTCCAGCGCCATCCGTATCGATGGCAGCGATGCGTGGAGCGAGGTCCAATGGTCCCGCCTCGCGCGGGCCGGGACGACAGGCTCGCAGGCCGTCCGGAAGGCCACGCCAAACGCCTTCGAGCAGGCCAGCGGTGTCGCGCCGGCGCCATGATGTTCCGGGAACAGCGCCGCGGGAAGCGCGTCAACGACCCGCGCCACCGCACGCACACTGGGAAGGGATGACCTTGGCGGACGGGACATGACGCGGGATCGTAATCCCGCGCCTGGGCTCACGCGTCCGGAGTCTGGTTCCCGCCGCCACGCTGGCCTTGACCACCTCGGAACGACTGGAACATCTGCTCTCGCTCGGCCTCGTCCAAGGTGCCGTCGTTGTTCTTGTCAAACTCCTTCGCGCGCTCCTGCATTCGCTCGGGCAATTCGTCGATCCTGCCCGAGAAGTTGCCGCCGAAGCCGCCGCCCTGGCCGCCCTGGCCGCCCTGCGCTCCACGCTGCCCGCCTCGGCCGCGGCCCGGCAGTTCCTCGACCTGCTCAGGCGTCAGGAGTGCCTCGAGTCGATCACGGTAGGAGTCGTTCCTCTCGGTCCGCTCGTCGGACAGCTTGGTGAGTGTCTCGTCGGTGCTGCCGAAACCGCCGCCACGACCGCCGCGACCGCGCGAGAACATCTCGGTCGGGCTGCCGGAGCCATCGATCAGCTTGAAGAAGTCAGTGGCCTGCGTGAGCTGCTCGGCGGGCTCCACCGTGCGCGTCTGCGTCGCAATGCGATCATTGATCGTGCCCATCTCGGCAAGGTAGACCGTCTGGAGTTCTTGGACCTGCAGGCGAACGCCCTCGTCCAAGTTCAGCTCCAGCGCCGCCTCGAACGCACGCTGGGTGCCACTCTTCTGGTAGACGCGCCGGAACCCCGCCTCGTTCGCGGCGTCGGTGACGCGCACGGCCTCGTCATGCTGGAGGGCGGCGGCCAGCTGGGCGCGGTAACTGTCGTTGCAATCGCGCACGGAGCGGCGAAGTTCCAGCTGACGCTTGATGACCTGCTTGGCGGCGTTGTTGTTGCCATCGACCAGCGCCTTCATCAGCTTGCCCTCGCTGTCACGGATGAAGTTGTCACGCGCCACCAGCCGCGCATCCAAGTCCAGCTCGTAGTTGTCCAGGAGCTCGCGCAGACCGTCGATGCTGGCCTGCGAGATGCCGGATTCGTCCACGACGAAGAGCATGTTGGTGCTCTCGCCGCTGAGCGAGCCATTGCCCATCGCGCGCTCGCGGCGCAAGAAGCGCTCAAAGGCATCCCATCGGGCCGATTGTTCTGCGTTGAGGATCGCCTTGGCGGACTCCACCAGCTGCGCACGCAGTTCCGTGCGCTTCGCACCAAACTCACGCGAGGTCTCGAACATCTCGTTCAGGATCTCGCGTGCCTCCGCCACGCCGCCGTTGGCCATGCGCTGCGCCTGCATCTCCTGCCCAAGTTTCTCGAATCGTTCCTGCATCAGGCGACGACGGACATCCGGGTCGATCTCCCCGCCCGCCTCTTGCTCCAACTGGCGGACTTCCTCCTGAATCTTCTGAAAGGTCTCGCCGATGACCTGCTGGTCCATGCCGCCCATGAACGACCGGAAGAGTTCCCGCATCGCCTCCTGGGAGATCTCGCGAGCTTCTTCGGCGGCCGGCGTGAATGCCTCTTCGTAGTCGCTGACGAGCGTCTCGATGATCGTGGTCTGCGCATCGTCCAGGGCGAGTTGGTCGTGGAAGAGCCGGACATCACGCGTGAGGAACTCGGGCTCGTATTGCTGTCGGTACTGAGTGAACGCTCCCATGCCGCGAGCGCCGCGCTGTCCTCGGCTGCCCTGTCCTTGTCCTTGTCCCTGCCCAGGGCCCTGGCCTCGCCCTTGGCCTTCGCCGCGATCACGTTGGCGACCTTCGGCTCCATCTTGCTGCGCAAGGAGGTTGGTGGCGGGGAGGGTGATGGCGCAAGCGGCGACGATGACGGTGAGGCTGTGACGCATGGGGTGTCTCTTCGTAGGTCAGGGGCGGAAATGCAGGAATGCGCGGAAGTGCGAATGGTCAGTTGGTCGGCTGGGGGGCATCTGGGACCGGTTTTCCGGTCGATTCGAGAGGAGGACTGGTGCGCCGTGTCCCCAGGCGGAAGACCCGTCCGGGACCATCGGGGGCCCCCCGGGTGCTGCACACATAGAGGGATCCGTCGTTGAGCTCACCGAAGCTGGCAATGAACCCCTGCTTCTTGGCGACGACGGTGGAACCGGCGACCAGATGCCCGCCCTCATGTCGGATCCCCCACACGGTGCCATACGCGTAGTCGGCATAGAGGTAGACCCCTTGAAGGTCCGGAAACTCGCTGCCGCGGTAGACATAGCCGCCGGTCACGCTGATCCCGTCCTTCCTGGGGTATTCCACCACCGGCTCCACGAAGCCCGACGCTGATTCTGAGGAGTCTGGCACCCCAGGGGTGGCGTGGAAGCCCTCGCGGGGGCGCCAACCGTAGTTCCCTCCCTTCACGATGAGGTTGATTTCCTCGAACTTGTTCTGCCCCACATCGCCACCCCAGAGGTCCCCGGTCGTGCGGTCAAAGCTCATCCGCCAGATGTTGCGGAGGCCGTACGCCCAGATTTCGCCACGCGCACCCTCTCGGCCCACGAAGGGGTTGTCGGAGGGAATGGCGTAGGGGCGGCCGTCTTCACTCTTGCTGACATCGATTCTGAAACACTTGGCAAGCAGCGTCCCTAGGTTCTGCCCGTTGCCCCAGGGATCGTTGCCGGATCCTCCATCGCCGATCGTTCCGTAGAGCATGCCGTCAGGGCCAAAGAGGAGTGTCCCGCCATTGTGGTTCCAGGCCGGATCCTCCTGCTCCAGGATCACCTCGGGCGTGGTGCTGGCCAGTTCGGTCCGATCGTCGTTGAGCTTGAACCGCGCGAGAACCTCGCGCCGCGGACTGCTGGCGGTGTAGAGCGCGTAGAGCTCGCCGTTCTCCTTGACCTTGGGATGGAAGACGATCGAGAGGAGCCCCTCTTCATTGTTCTCGTCATTGACGATGTCGCGGATGTCCATCCAGACGCGGCCGCTCCCCTTCTCCATGTCAGTCGTGTCGATCTCCAGGACGCGTCCCGCCTGTTCCACCACATACGCGCGGTCGTTGCGGTCGGCCCGAGCGACCAGCTGCACCGGGCGCTTCATCTCCACATCGCGAAAGACGCGCGTGAGCTGGATGTCGGGAATGGCCTTGGCATCCGCCTGAGTGCCAACGGGCGCCGATGCCACACGACCGGGAAGAAGCGCGACCGCAGTGAGGAGGAGCGAAAGCATTCGGGAGAGCATAGGAGGCGGCCTTGGAGCGGGAGTGGAATCGCGGGTTCCACCGCCCGCAGGTACGCTTCGTTCCATGCACTCGGGACAACTCATCATTGGCACGATCGTCGGTGCCTTGACGATCCTCTACGGACTTCGTGAGGGCCTTGCCAGTGCGCGAGTCAATGACTCAGACGCCGCTCCCGGCGCCGTGAAGTGCCCCGACGGTGCGCGCCCGCTCTTCAACGGGGTCGACCTCACGGGTTGGGGCGGTGAACGCTCCGGCTACAGCACCTCCGGCGGAGTGCTCCGATGCCTGCCGTCGTGCCGCGGCGACCTGGTGACGCAGGATCAGTACGCGGACTTCCGTCTCACCTTTGAGTTCCGGTTGCAGCCGGGATCCAACAACGGCATCGGCATCCGGGCCCCGATGCATGCCAACGCTGCGTACGACGGCATGGAGATCCAGGTCCTGGACGATTCGCTTCCCCGCCCCACGCTCCATCCCTACCAGCGCCACGGGTCCATCTACGGCATCGTGCCCGCGTTGCCGGGATGCCTGGTTGCTCCCGGTCAGTGGAACCGCGAGGTCATCACCGCGCTGGGAACGCGCGTGACCGTGGAACTCAACGGCTTGATCATCGTCGATGCCGACCTGCACCAGGCCACCGCGAACGGCACGATGGACGGCCAGTCGCACCCGGGCCTCTTCCGCCACCAGGGGCACATCCACTTGTGCGGCCACGGCGATCCCATCGAGTTCCGGAACATGTGCATCGAAACCCTGCATGAGGAACCGCACCGATGAGCGACGGGGACTCCAGCCCACGCGCCGGCGGCGGTGTGAGAGTGCTGGTCTCCGTCGCCGCCTTCGTGGTGGTGGTGGCCGGGCTCAACGCTGCGGCGCCGATCGTGGTCCCGATCCTCGCCGCGATTTTTCTGGCAACGATCACCGTCCCGCCGATCGCGCTCCTCGCCGCGCGCGGCCTCCCCACGTGGCTCGCGGCTCTCGTCGTGCTGCTCGTCATGCTTGGCGTGCTCCTCGGGGGCAGTTGGGCGCTGGCCGGCACGGCCACGCAGTTCACGGCTGACATGCCCCGGTACCAGCAGGCGATCGGCGACCAGATCAACCTCCTTTCCAATGAGTTGCGCGCCCGCGGCCTGGGTGGGGTGGCGGATCGACTGCCGGAGATCCTCAATACCTCCATGCTCTTCCAGGCCGTCGGCACGATGGCCGGTTCGATTGCATTGCTGGCCAAGGACCTGTTCTTCGTCCTGGTGGCCACGCTCTTCATCCTGGCCGAGGTGGCCACGCTGCCCACAAAGGCGCGCGCTGCGTTTGGATCCGATCCCGGCCGCGAGGGCCGGCTCCGCGGCGTGGTCCAGTCGATGCAGCGCTACATCTTTCTCAAGACCCAGACCAGCGCGCTGACGGCGATCCTGGTGTTCATCCTGCTGCTCGTCTTCGGGGTTCCCTACGCGCCGGCGCTGTCGCTCCTCGCATTCGGCCTCAACTTCGTACCGATCGTCGGCTCGATCATCGCCTCGATCCCTCCGCTGCTCCTGGTGCTGGTGGACAAGGGGCTTGGGGCCACCATCGGACTGGGCCTCGGCTACGCCGTGATCAATGTGGGCATCGGGAACTTCATTGAGCCGCGGCTCTTTGGCAAGTCGCTGGGGCTCTCGCCGCTGGTCGTCTTCCTGAGCCTGGTGATCTGGGGGTGGATCCTGGGACCCGTGGGCATGTTCCTCTCCGTGCCGCTGACGATGTTCCTCAAGATCCTGGTCGACGAGGTGGACGACCTCCGCTGGATCGGCATCATGCTGGGTTCGTCGGCCGGGGCCAAGGCAGAAGTCAACCATGACGGCACCGATGGTGATGCGTCGCGGAGAACCAGATGACCCACCCCAACATGGTGGCGCTGCGGGCCCATGCTGCGAAGGCTCGTGAGCGGCTGGAACGAGGTGGCCTCGATGTCTCCGAGTCGATCATCGACAACGGGGCATGGGGGCGGATCGATCTCTCCGTGGTACACGCCACCAACGGGCAGTCGGGCAAGGTCCAGATCCATTGCAGCACCAAGGGTCGATTGAGCTCGGTGCCGCAGGGTTCGCTCGCGAGCGAACTGGCGTCAATCCTGGGCGTGGCAGCCAATGTGCGATCGCCAGACTCCCGCGCGGCCAGCCCCGCGCCCGCAGACGGTGCGGCCCAACGCGGACCACGCGCCCAGCGAGGACCAGTCGCCCAACGGGGGCCAGTCGCGCCGGAAGGAACCCTCGTCGTGGACTGCTCCAAGACGGGCGACTCGCTCGTCGGTCCAACCGAATGGCGTGGGGTCATCCGGCGCAACGGAGCCTGGGTGGAGTGCTTCAGGAGCACGCTGTTCCCCCGCGGCCACAACAATGTCGGGGAGTTCCTCGCGCTGGTGGATGCGCTCCGCCGGGTCTCCGAGGGGACGATTCAGGCCACGGCGCTCTACTCTGATTCTCGCACCGCGCTCGCGTGGCTGCGCAAGGGCACGCTCAAGTCGCGATTCGACTCCGCGGTCGACTTTGACCCGACGTTTGCAGCGCTGTTGTGCGAGTCGCTGGCATGGGTCAAGGCGAGGCAGCCGTCGCGGTGGCCCGTGGAACCACAATTGTGGCCCACCGACCAGTGGGGCGACATCCCTGCCGACTTTGGGCGCAAGTAGCGCACCATTCGTCACGGGTCCCCGACGGACTCTCCATTCACGATCGCTTTCAGCCTGGCTCGCGGGATGGAGAGGAAGACTTTGCCCAACGCGGGATCGAAGTGCGTGCCAAGGTCGTTTCGGATGATCTCCAGGGCCGTGTCGATGGAGAGTGCCTTCCGGTACGAGCGATCGCTTGTCAGCGCCTCGAAGACATCGGCGAGGCAGAGGACGCGGGCGATGAGCGGGATGCCCTCTCCCTCCAGCCCCTTCGGGTACCCCCGGCCGTTCCACTTCTCGTGGTGGTGCAGAATCCCAGGCAGCATCGGCTCCCATTGGGGCACGCCCAGCATGAGGTCATAACCCTTGGTCGGATGCAACTTCATCTGGGCAAACTCCTCGTCGGTGAGCTTGCCTTCCTTGTTGAGCACGCTGTCGGGGACGCCGATCTTGCCGATGTCGTGCAGCTGGCCCGCCAGCAGCACGCGGCGGCACATCTCATCGCCAAGTCCCGCATGCCGAGAGAGAAGCGCTCCCAGCGCGGCCACACGGTCCTGGTGGCCTCGCGTGTACTCGTCCTTCAGTTCCACCGCCCGCGCCAGCGCCCTCAGGGTCGCCTCAAACGACTTCTGGATCTCCACAGCCTTGGCGCGCAACTCATCTTCGCGCACCAGGCGAAGAAGCGCCAATCCGGCGATGTGGGCGATGCTGGTGATGTGCCCGCTGACCTTTTTAAAGTCAACGGTCGCCCCGCTCCCCTTGCCGCGGTTGTCGGCCACGATGTATCCGTAGATCGTGCCGCTGACCACTCCGGGCGCCACGCAGGACTCCACGATCTGCAGGTCGATGATGCTCTGGCCCATCGCCGCCTTGTCGGAGCCGGCCTTCAGGATGACCGTGCGCTTCGTGCGCTCCGCCTCGCGCAGGAGCGACGAGGAGACCTGGACCATCCCGTCACGGACCATGCCGCCCTTGGCGGCCAGGACCGTCCAGCCATCGGCTTCGGCGTTTCCTCGCAGGAAGCCGACATTGGCCAGACCCGTCAACGCGGCAAGTTCCTCGATCGCGCACTCCGCCACCTTCTCTGGGGTGGTCGCGCTGGCGATGGTGTCGGCGACTTTCGTCAGCGCCTTCAACTGCGCCTGGGTTATGTCGTGATCGAGTGCTGCCGCACGAATCTCCCCGGCCGGAGCATCCGAGTCCGCCATCGTCTTGGTCATCGACACGCTGCCGCGGGGCCCGCGCACGGTGAACGAGCAGTTCCCCAGCCGGAGCGAGTCGCCCGCGGAGAGTTGGACGGCAACACGAGGGGCGAGCTTGCGTTCGGAGAGGACGGTGCCGGTGGTGGAATCCAGATCCTCGATCGTCCACGCTCGACCGCTCCAGCGAAGCACCGCATGCTTGCGCGAGACGCTCGGGTCTTCCAGCCGAATGTCCTGGTCCTCGCCCCGGCCGATCGTGAAGGACACGGAATCGCCAAGCGCAACCGTGATTCCCGTGCCGCCGACGGGCTCCAGTCGCCAGCTGTCCTTGCCGCGGTGATCGCTCATCACGTCAGTATCCCACAAGGCCGCTCGGCACCATGGCTGTCCCGTTGCCATACGCTGCGCGCCTCCCCATGCCCATGCCCGAAAAAGCGCCGGCCCCGCTTGCAGAGATCGCGTGGCGATTCCTGGTCCTGGGCTGCACCGCCTTCGGAGGCCCGATCGCCCACCTTGGAATGCTTCGGGAGAACTTTGTGGCGCGCCATCGGTGGCTCTCCGAGCACGCATTCGCCGACATCGTTTCCCTGGCGCAGCTGCTTCCGGGACCGACCAGCAGCCAAACGGTCTTTGCCATCGGCTTGTGTCGGCGCGGGTTTTGGGGCGGCGTCACCGCAGCGTGCTGCTTCTCGCTGCCCGGCGCGCTAGTGCTCTGCGCGGCGGGGCTGCTCCTGACCTCCGCGCCGGAGTTTGTCCGGTCTCCCTGGGCACGAGGCTTGCTTGCGTTTGCCACGGCGGTCGTGGCTATCGCCGTGTTCGGCATGGTGCGTCGACTCACGCACGGCAATGTCAAGGGGCTCATCGCCAGCACCAGTTTCCTGATCTGCGCCGCGTGGCAGACACCTCTTGCCGGCGCCGCATGCGTGGTGCTCGGGTTGGTGGTGGGGGCGGCGCTGTGCCCGCGACGGCTCGTGGAGGCTGCCAACGCTGGAATCCCAGTCCGTCGCGTCGCCCCCTGGTTCACGCTGCTGGCCCTTGCGGTCGTGGCAGCCGTCCTCATCCTTCCCTTCCTTCCATTCACGCATGACCTGCCCGACATCGCTCGCATGGTGATTGCCCTCGCGCAAAGCGGTTCGCTGGTCTTCGGCGGAGGACATGTCGTCCTCCCCATGATGGATGCCAGCCTGGTGGAGACGAAGCTGGTGAATTCCGAAGTGTTCCTCGGCGGCTATGCGCTTACCCAGACCCTTCCGGGACCGCTCTTCAATGTCGGGGCGTTCCTGGGGGCAAGCAAGGCTGGCATCCTCGGCGGGGTGCTCTGCACGGTCGCGCTCTTCGCGCCAGGCCTGTGCCTCATGGGGGCGGCGCTCCCGATGTGGAGCGAGCTCTCCCACAACTGCCGTGCGCGCCGGGCCCTGGACGGAGCCAATGCCGCCGTTACCGGCGTCCTTCTCTGGGCACTCATCTTCGTGCTCATCCCCGACGCCATCGGCACCAGTTGGTCGATGGGGGTCGTGGCCGTGGGTGCGGTGGCACTCCTCTGGCATCGTGCCCCACTCCCGCTGGTCGGTGCGATCTGCGCGATGGCGGGATTCCTCATTGGCGAGCCGGTCACGGCACTGCACGGGACCACGCCATGAGCCGAGTCCTCCTGGTGGGCTCGTTCGCGCCCACGCTCCAGAAGTTTCGCCTGCCGCTCATCCGCGAGCTGGTTCGCCGCGGCCACGAGGTGATCGCGTGGAGCCCGGACGATTCCGCGAGCGATCATGCGACGCGCCTTGAGGCGGCGGGAGCGCGCTGGGCGTGCCTGCCATTTGAGCGCAATCGCGTCACTCCACTCTCGGACTGGCGGCTGCGACGGGCGATGCGAGATCGCATGCGGAGCCTGGCACCCGACGCGGTGCTGCTCTACTCGGCCAAACCGATCATCCACGGCAGTTGGGCGGCGATGCAGGTGTCGACCCCGCGCGTCACCGCGATGGTGACGGGATTGGGGCATCTCTTCCTGGGGCGCGGGATTCGCGGCTGGTGCCGGAGCGTGTTGGGTCGGTGTGCCTATCGCGAGGCGCTGGGTCGGTGCCACGCGGCGATCTTCCACAACGCCGACGACACGGCGCTCTTTTCCCGGAGCAGGCTCTGGCGAGGCAACGCTGCGTCCACGCTGGTGACCGCGGGCAGTGGCGTCGACCTGGAGGAATACCCGGCAAGCGCGGTCCCGCACGCGCCCGTCATCCTCATGGCGGCGCGATTCCTCCGGGAGAAGGGCGTGCAGGAGTACCTCGACGCCGCTCGGATCGTGCGGCGCGCACACCCCGGGGTGCGATTCCAGCTGGCAGGATTTGGCGATGGCGGCCCTGGGGAGGTTCCAGCGGCAATCATCCAAGAGAGTGCTGCCTGCGGCGACATCGAGCTGTTGGGTCGATTGCCACACCTGGTGGAGGCGCTGGCTGGTGCACGAATCGTGGTCCTTCCTTCCTGGCGCGAGGGGCTCTCACATGTCCTCATGGAGGCTGCGGCGACGGGGCGTGCCGTGGTCACGACCGATGTTCCCGGTTGCCGCGATGCCGTCGTCACCGGGGAGACTGGCCTCCTGGTGCCAGTGCAGTGTGCCAGGTCGCTGGCCGATGCGATCCTGCTGCTGCTGGCGGACCCAGTGAGGTGTGAGGCGATGGGCGCAGCGGCGCGACGGCTGGCCGAGTCACGATTCGACGCCGACGTCGTGGCACGCGCCCACGCCGACCTGATCCTGGGAGCGGGCGCACGCTGACGGCCGTCAGTCGTCGTCGCCCTGGTGGCCGACGCGGGCAAGTCGCTGTCGCTGATCCTCCAGCACGTCGCACACGATCGCCGCCAGCTGTGTCTCAGGACGCCACCCCAGGAGCGACTCCAGCTTGGAGAGATCGGGCGTCCGTCGCGCCATGTCTTCGAAGCCTTCGGCGTACGCCGAGTGGTACGGCACCAGCGTGATCGGGCTCGCGCTCTTGGCTTCCACACGGACGCAATTCGCAAGCTCCAGAATCGATGCTTCCTGATCCGTGCCGACATTGACCACATGCCCGATGCTCTTCTGGCACGACAGCAGTTCGGCGATGGCACGAACGGCGTCCTGCACATGGCAGAAGCAGCGAGTCTGCTGTCCATCGCCGTGGACCTCGAGGGGAGTTCCGAGAAGCGCTGCCCGCGCGAATCGCGGCAACACCATGCCGTACCGACCTCGCTGGCGGGGGCCCACAGTATTGAAGTGCCGGACAATGGTGATGGGCAGTCCCTGCTCGGCGTGCAAAGCCAACGCGAGGAACTCGTCGACGGCCTTGGTCGCGGCGTACGCCCAGCGTCGGACGCTGGTGGGGCCCAGTCGCCAGTCGGAGTCCTCCCGCAAGGGCGCCGTCTCGACATTCATGAGTTTCCCGTAGACCTCGCTGGTGGACGCCAGGATCGTGCGACACCGCCGGCGCGCCGCGTGCCGCAGCACGATGGCGGTCCCATCCACATTGGTGTGGATCGTGGCGACGGGCTCGTCCATGATCTTCTTGACGCCAACGGCGGCGGCGTAGTGGCAGACCGCGTCGGCGTCGTCGATCAGCCGCGCCACCATCGGCTCATCCAGAATCGAACCCTCCACGAAGGTGACGCCGCGACAGCCGTCGATGGCCGAGAGATTGTCGCGTCGTCCGGTGGAGAGGTCATCCAGGATCGTGACGACATCGCCGCGCGCGTGCAGCCACTCCGACAGGTGGCTCCCGATGAATCCGGCACCGCCTGTCACGAGGACGCGCATCGGGTGAGTCTAGGAACCCCGCGCCGCGGCGGCTGTCGAGCGGATCCAGAGCACGCCCGCCCACAGACACAGGCCCATCGCCCACGCCGAGCGGCTGAAGCCGACGGGCAACCAGTCCAGCAGCACCAAGACGCCAGTCGATGCCAGGAATCCAAGCGTGGCCGCCGCAACCGTCCGTGAGACGATCGTCCGTTGTCGGCTCCACATCCGGCCCGTTCCGGGGTCCACCGCCGCTCCGGAGACCGGCTCATACACGCCGACGGCGGCGCACGCGATCACGCATGCGGCAACGGTCACCGGGACGAGCTGGCGCAGCACCAGCGCGGAATCGGCTGGAAGCGGCAGGCCGAATCGAATGACATAGCCCACGACCGTGGCCATCGCGATGAACACTGCATCCAGCGCCTCGCGGCGCAATGCGCTGATGCCCTCGCTCGCACGCGCCAGCACGGCCATCGCGGCTTCCGCGCCAAGGCCTGGCGCGACCGCATCCGAAGCGGACCGCACAGGGACGCGCGAGGCGAGTGTGTGACCGGCAAGGAGCGCAGCCGCGGCGACCAGCACCACGGCGATAGTGGCAGCTCCGGGCCTCGAGGCCTCGGCAACGGCGAGGGCGATCATGGGCCCGATGGAGATGACCGCCAGCCCCACGCCCCATCGTGACGCACGGGACCACGACGCCTGATCGGCCAGTCGCGCGATTCGATGGGACGAGTGGTCCCGTCCGCCCACCATCGGGCTCTGTCCGCGCGCCAGTCGAGTGGCACACACGAACCCGGTGTCGGCCAGCGGCAGAGCCAGGAGAAGGACAGAGAGCGCGAGTGGGTCGATGGTGGCAAGGATGCCGCCACCTTCCGGAACGCTCGCACCAGCCGCGGGGCCCATCCAGCCGGTGGCCAGCCCGGCCAGCCCGGCCAGCATCATCCCAAGGAAGAGTGAGCCGGAGTCGCCCATGAAGACCCTTGCGCGTGGGCGGTTCCAGACCAGGAACCCCACGACGATGGCGGCCACCACACCAGCGAGCGCAGCTACTTCATGCCGGCCAGCCACGTGTGCCACGACGGCGCACGCCGCGGCGCCGAACGCTGCCGCGCCAGCGGCGAGGCCATCCATGTTGTCCAGCATGTTGACGGCATTGGCCACCAGAAGGAACCAGAGGTAGGTGAGCGCGATGTCCAACCATGCGACTCCGGTCACGCGACCAAACCCGAGTCCCACGATCACGATCGTCGCCACGCCGAAGAGGAGCGCCAGCTTGGTGGCGGGTCGAAAGTGGAGGAGGTCGTCGGCCAGTCCCGCCATCGCTGCAGCGATCGACGCCAGCAACAGCCACGCTTCGGGCGACGCTTCGATCGGCATCCCCTCACCAGGCCTTGAGGGCAGCCAGTCCCTATGCGAGACAAGAGCGACCCCGACGAGCACGGCGATCATGGCCACGCCCCCGTGGAGCGCCACCGGATTCGAGTGCCATCGATCCGCCCGGACCGGGGCCAGGAGGCCAGCCGCGCGCGCCACGAGCACGACCACCCAGGTCGCCACGACCGACGCGATGAGCGCGGCACACATCGTCCCCCAATCCACCGAATCTGCCATCGCGATTGAGATCATGGTGTGGACGCGACGATGCAGACTACGCGCGTCGCGATCGCGGTGGGCGCGGTGGGCGCGGTGGGCGCGGTGGGCGCGGTGGGCGCGGTGGGCGCGGTCCCTCCATCTCGATTCAGCATGGGTCCGCCGGGGGTTGAACCCGGATGCCCTTTCGGGCTGGGGATTTTAAGTCCCCTGCGTCTGCCAGTTCCGCCACGGACCCGCGATGAGCCTAGCGTCGAAGTAGCGATCAGTTGTGTGGTCGCGTCGATGTACCCTGACAGGCCCATGGCCTCCGGCAACCCATCCGTCTCGGCGCTCGACGAGGGTCATGTCGCGCTGGGAACCGCCTGGTTCCTGGTGGCGCGCGCCATTGTGGCCGCCGGCGGCAAGGAGGCGATCCACAAGCAGTCTGCGGGAGGCCTGTACGCCCAAGCCGTGCTCGGATTGACCGAAGCCGAGTGCATCGCCGCAAAGGATCCCGCGCGCTGTGCACCACTCACCCTGGTGGACGCCATCTCGATGCTGGAACGCATGCCGCAGGAGGTGGGCGAGAAGCTGTTGACGGGACTCATGATGCTCGCCTTCATGGACCGGTCGATCTCACCGATGGAGGCGCGGCTGGTGAGCATCGTGGCCAGCGCGTTGGACCTCAGTTCCAAGCAGGCCGAGGAGTGCTGCCTGTCGGCCAGGGTCCTCGCCGATGTCCTGGCGCCTCCGGGCCTTCGCGACCGGTTCCGCGGGCAGTCGCTTGGAAAGTCCACCGCTGCCGATGGTGGAGGTGCCTCGTGAGCGGTGCCCCCGACAACTTTGCCTTCTTGGACAACTACGACCGTCGCCTGGCGCGTATCGCACGACAAGCGGAGGGCTATGTCCACACCGATCCGGAGAGTTGCCTCTTCAAACTCCGGCTCCTCGTGGAAACGATGGCGCAGATGATGGTTCGCACCAGCATTCCCCAGCTCAACAGCAACGACCTTGGCGCGATGCTCTCGGCGCTGGAGCGGGCCCAGCTCCTGGATCGCCGCCAAGCCGACAGCATGCATGCGATTCGACGCGACGGCAACGCGGCGGTGCACGGGATCGCGGCCCCTAGCACGACGGCGATGCGACGCTTGCGCGATGCACACGGGCTCTCGCAGTGGTTTGCCGCGATCGTGCGGCGCGGCGCGAAGGTGGCCAGGAGCCCGTTCGTGATGCCCGATGCACCAACCGCCGCGGAAGCGGTGCGGCAGCTTGAAGCCGACGCGCTGGAAGACACCATCGAGTTGCAGCGGCACCGGACCCGCGATGCGTTGCTACTCTTCAGAGACCAGGCCGAAATCGACCTGTGGGCGCCGCGACTTCGCGCCGAACTGGAGGCGCTCGAGGAAGTGGCCGCTTTCGCAGGTGAGACGGTGATCGACTCCGAGACCGTGGAGATCATGATGATGCTTGAGCTGGAGCAACTGCTGGAGCACCCGGTGATGGGCATGACGGCGCGCGGTCACCAGCGCGAAGGCACCGCCGCCCTCTCCGAGGTCCGCAAGTCGCTGGATGCCCGCGAGGCCGACTACGCGCAGCAGCGCGAGCGCATCGCCCGCAGCCTGCACGATGGCGGGACCGGCCAGGCGTCATGAGTGCACCGCGCGCTGCCGCAAGGCTCCTGCGGGTTGGTGTCGCAGGGTTGATTGTTCTGGGCCTGTCGCGGTGCGAGGATCGTCCCCAGTCGGTGACCGCTCCCGGTGCGTCCATGTCCACGCTCCGACTGGACGACGTGCAATGGATTGGTACGCACAACTCGTACCACACCGCGCCGCCGGTGACGCTCTACAAGCAGTTCGATGATCGAGCCGTGGCGTGGGACTACACGCACCCGCCCCTCGCGGCGCAGCTGGACGCCGGGCTTCGAGCACTGGAGCTGGATGTCTACGCGGACGATGATGCTCGGTTTGCTTCACCCCTCGGGACGATCCCGCCTGAGACGCGCGACGCCTTCAAGGAGCCGGGACTCAAAGTATTTCATGTGCCGGACATCGACCAAGGGTCCACCTGCCCCACACTCCGCGGATGCCTGGATGACCTTGCGTCGTGGAGCGCCGCACACCCTGGTCACCTGCCTGTCTTCGTGATGCTGGAGTGCGTGGCCCGTGAGGTGGGTGATCGTGGGCCGTTCACGTTCACCAAGGCGGAGCGCTGGGAGGATCGACACCTTGCTGAGTTGGAGTCGGCCCTCCTCGAGACGCTTGGGGCGGATCGCCTCATCACCCCCGACGAGGTTCGAGGTTCCGCACACACGCTGGCCCAGGCACTGGCCTCGGAGGGCTGGCCCCTCGTGGACCAGTTGCGCGGGCGATTCCTCTTTGTGATCACCAACGATGCCGGCGTCATCGCCATGCAGCGCGCGCGCCATCCGGGGCTGCGCGGGTCGCCGTGCTTTGTGGAGGTGGACGAGACCGATCCCGACTGCGCCATCCTGGTGCTGAACAACCCCGTGAACCAGCGGGAGACCATCGACCGTGCCCGGGCGCGGCGTGTCCTGGTCCGCACGCGCGCCGATTCCGAACTGGAAGAAGTCCGAACTGGGGCGACCGCCCGTCGCGACGCTGCGCTCGCTTCCGGCGCGAACATCATTTCCAGCGATGCACCGGCGGCGATCGCTGGTGTGGCGGCGGCAAGGTCGGCTGGTAAGCCGGCGGCTAAGCCGGCCGGTGCCTCACCCCCCTATTCCGTCGGCTTCCCTGAGGGCGCCACCGTGCGCGTGCATCCTCGTTCAGATCGAGACGACGCGGGGCTGGGAATCGACCCATAGGGACGAAGTCGAGCCACGCGCCAGGCGGCACCCCGAGCTCTCATCACAAGTTGCATTCGGCATGCTCGTTCCGATGAATGCTTCGGGGTCGATCAGGCGAGCGCCGGCGCCGCCGGGAAATCCACCTCGGTCTGGTGCACATGGTTGTAGAGGCCGGTGAAAGTCATCGCCGTCACCTCGGCCATCGCCGCGATGGCGGCGCGGTCGTCAAAGCCAGCCGCACGGAACGAGGCCAGCTGCGCATCCGAGATGTATCCCTTGGAGTTGATGACGCTGCGAGTGAAGTCGATGAGAGCCTGCTCGCGAGCGTTTGCGCCGCGACCCTGCCGAATCGCCATGCTGCGATCCGCGTCAAGGCCCACCCCCGCACCAATCTTGGTGTGCGCGGCCAAGCAGTACTGGCATCCCATGTCCTGCGCCGCCGCGAGGGCGACCACCTCCAGCTCGGCATCGGTGAGAGCCTTGGATGCCTTGATCGCCCCCATGAACCCGAGGAATCCCTTGAAGACCTCTTCATTGGCCGCCATTCCCTTGAAGATGTTGATGGGGGGGACGCCTCCGGCAAAGGCGGCGTGCCCGGTGGGATCGACGGTGGTGAGGCGTGGCATGGGGCGACCATTCTAGGCGATGGCCCGCGAGATCGCCGCGCAGTGTCCAGCCACATCGTGAGCACGCACCACCGCCACTCCCTTCCGAACCGCCGCTGATGCCAGCTCCGCGGACACCGCGTCGCGCGCCGCAGGATCAGCGATGCCGTACCTGGCACCGATGAAACTCTTTCGACTGATCGAGATCAGCACCGGAAAGCCAAGCACCACGATCTCGCCCACTCGATCCAGCAACTCAAAGTTCTGCCCCACGGTCTTCCCAAAGCCGAGTCCGGGATCGACCCACAGTCGATCTCGGGGCACGCCGGCGGCCAGCGCGTGTTGCACGCGCGCGCCAAGCCACGCACACACCTCGGCCACCACATCCTCGTAGTGAGGCGGCGCTTGATATTGATCGCTGAAGGAGTCGCGGTCCGGAGGCTGGAGTCGATGCATCAGCACCAGCCCGCACCGCCGCGCCGCCGCAAGCGCGATCGTGCCTCCTTCGTCACCGGATGCCACATCGTTGATGATCGAGGCGCCGGCATCCAAGGCAGCGACCGCAACCTCGCCCCGAGTGGTATCCACGCTGATCGGGACATCGCACTGGGCACGGATGCCACGAATGACTGGCACGACTCGGCGGACCTGCTCTTCCACGGGGACGCGCGCGGCCCCGGGCCGGGTGCTCTCACCGCCCACATCAAGGAATCGTGCGCCCTGCGCCGCCAGTTGCATGGCGTGGTCGATCGCTGCCGCAGGCTCCATCCACTTCCCGCCATCCGAGAACGAATCCGGCGTGACATTCACGATCCCCATCACGCCGAGGAATGTGTGCGCTGGCGAATGCACCGTCACTTGTCGGTTGAGTCGGGAGGCGGACCGGGCTGGTCGCCGGTGCCGGTGCTGCCGGGCTCCCCCTCCCCGCCTGGCATCAACCGCTCGCTCGGCGCCACGGTGAGCGCCTCCAGGCCCAGCGACATGACGCTTGCAGGAATCACCACCGCGGCTTCGATCACTCCACCACCGACCTCTGCGGTCGCGTAGACGGGGTCGGTGCGCGTGCTGATCCGGTCCAGCGGGCCACCGGCACCCGCGCCGCCGAAGGCTCCCGCGACCTGTCGCACCACCTTCGACAGTTGTCCGATGCCAAGCATGGCCACGACATCGCCATCCAGCGCCGCCATCGTGGCGAGCGCCTTGACAGTGGCATCCCCCGCGAGGCGATCGCCCCGGCCGCCCACCGCCTCCATTGCTCGCCGGAACACGTCCGGTCGTTGGCTGAAGGTCACGACCAGCGCCTGGTCATTGGTGGTCGCAAGTCCCGTCATGCCCTTGCTCCCGAAGATCATCCGGCGCGCCATGATCATCATGGCGTCGTTGGCCACCGTTTGCGGCACGGTCGCGTCGTCGACCTCTTCCTTGGTCCCGCCCAGCTCTGCCAACTCGCTGGGTCCCATTGGCATTTCCTTGACCGTGAATGCTGCGGCCTGGCCAGCGTCCTTCACCTCGCGATCCGGCTCCCACACGGCCTCGCGGCGCATGGCTCCCTGGACACCCGACATCGACACCACATTCACTCGCATGGACTCCAACATCGCCGTCGGATCCTGGCATCCCACCACGAGCGCGCTGTCATTGAGGACGCCGCCGGCCAAGATGCCCAGTTTGCTGGGGTACGCCGCAGCCTGCACCCAGGTGACTTGGTCCGCGCCCTCCAGCAGCCAGTCGGGCGCCAGCTTCCCGGTGTCGCCAAGTGCGGCCACCAGCTTCCGCAGGATCGTCGCTCCGCCCAGACCCTGAAGGTCGACGGACAGTGCCATATAGGGCGTGGCGCGCGGAAGTCGATCCAGCGAGGGGGCAGCGCGAACCCCACCCGCCAACAACTCTGCGAGCGGGCTCTCGGGCTGGGCCACCATCATCCACCGGACCACCAGGGCCATCGGATCGATATCGAAACAGGTCACCGCGCCCTGCATCCCATCCGCCAGCTCGCCAAGCGCCTTGATCGCCTGCATCGCTGAGTCGTCCATCGACACACCCAGCACTTCCGGACTGGGGCCACCGGACGCTCCAGCTAACGCATCGGTTCCCGAAGCCTTCGCGGCGCTGTAGAACACGACCTCGGCCGCGCCGACGTGCGATCTGAGCCGCGCGGTGCTCGCTGCGTTCGCTGGCACGGGGAACACGAGCGGCGGCGTCGGCAGCGCGTATCCCTCAACCAGTGCGGCATCGGAACCCACGACGAGATGCGACCCGCGCGGTGTCTGGACGAGCTCCCGACTCACGAAGTAGGCGCGATCTCCCCGCGTCATTGACACGAGTCGATCGTGCCCGTCAACCGGCGTCGCTCCTCCAATGTCCAACAGCGGGCCAATCGGATCCACGCCTGCCTGAATCGGCACGAGTGCGATGACGGGCGGCGACTCCACTGCTCCGGGACCACCGCCTGCAGACGACGGGGTCGGCGACCACGCAACCAACGATCCGGTTTCATCAAACCCTGCGGGGATTTCCAGGAATGCCTGCAATTGGTCGATCGGTCGCCCGATCATCGCCGTCTCCGGCCGGTTCATCCGCGCGAGGCACTCTTCCAGCCGCTTGTTCGCCACCCCCAGGTCCGGCACGATGAGCGCCCAGGCCACATCGGGTGGCACTCGCGTGATGGCGGAATCGATGGACTCCGCCCGCACCGTTGCACAGAGCAGCGCCGCGGCCAGCGAGGAGCCAAGCAGCAAGGTGCACGCCGTTCGAGACGCAGATGGAGTGGGCATGGATCGATCCTAGGAGACTGGGGGAGTGGATGTTCCTTGGGGCTCGATGGGCGCCTGCGGTTGCTCCCCTCGCGAAAAAGTCCCCTTGAGCGTCGCCGTGCCAAGCACATGACCCTCCATTGCCTTCTGGAGAGCGCGTTCGGTGGCGCCCGCTTCCACATCCAGCACCGTGTCCAAGGCGAAGATGCTGAATATGTAGGTGTGGTTCCCTACCCCTTCCGGCGTGGCTGGGCCGCAGTACCCGCAGCGTCGCTTGCCCCACGATGTCTGTCCCTGCCGCGCACCCTTCGGATCGGCGGGCTCCAGGTCTCGCTTGATCGACTCAACGATGCCCGTCGCGTCGCCCGGGATGTTCCAGATCACCCAGTGCACCCATCCACCCTTTCGCTTCACATCGGGGTCGGCGCACACGATGGCAAAACTCTTGGTTCCCTCGGGCGCATGGTTCCACGAGATCGCTGGCGAGACATCGTCCCCCTCCACGGTGTGGCGATCCGGGATCCGTGCGCCATCGTTCCACGCTGGGCTGCTCGCAGTGAACGATGCCGTCGCCGCATCTTGCCGATGCGCATGGGCGACACACGCCAATCCCACACACACGATTGACACCGACGCGAGCGACCATTGTTGATTCGTCATGCGACTTAGTCTCCTTCGCAACAAGTTATCAGCATGCTGTCGCCGATTGCTTCACCTCCCAGATCGCGTAGGATTCCTCCTCAAGCATGGGGGTCATCCACTCACTCTTGCGCTCGCGTCTTCGCGTCTTCCTCGCGGTCGGCGTGGATGTCACGTGCGCGGCCCTCGCGCTGCTGGTCGCAGGATTCCTCCGTCTGGGAAGCGCGACGGCGATCATCGATCACTACACGGGGCTTCTGTGGGCCATCCTTGTCATCGTCCCAGCCAGCTTCTGGGTGGTCGGGCTCTACCGACTCATGTTGCGCCGCTCGGGGATCGAGATCTACTGGCGGTCGATGGCCGGAAGCGGCCTGGCCACGATGGCGGCCGCCGCGTGGGTGACCTTTGACCGCGGCGCGGTTGACGGGGGCGTAAGCCGACTCGCGCTGGTTGGTTTTGGACTCAACCTTTGCGTCGCCGCCGCCTCCACACGATTTGCCGCTCGGTCCCTCATCCGCCGCCTGTCGGCACCTGGTCGGGAGCGCACGCTCATCTACGGCGCCGGCATTGCCGGAGAAATGCTGGCCGGTGATCCGCGCTTCCGCGTCGTGGCGTTTGTCGACGACGACCACACCAAGTGGGGCCGGCGCATCGACGGTGCGTCGGTCCACCCGCCGACGGAGCTCCCGGAACTGGTGCATCGGCTGCGGGCGACCACGGTGCTGATTGCACTCCCCTCCGCCAGCGTCGCGCAGCGGCGCTCGGTGCTGCGACGATTGGGGCACCTGCACGTGCGCGTGCTGACCGTTCCAACGCTGGATGAGGTCCAATCCAACCAGGGCAGCCTCTACGCCATTCGCCCCGTGGGGATCAGCGACTTGCTCGGGCGGGCACCAGTTGCGCCTGACCGCGAACTCCTGGAGATCGCCATCGCGGGCAGGAGTGTCCTGGTCACCGGCGCGGGCGGCAGCATTGGCAGCGAACTCTGCCGCCAGATCATTCGATGGAACCCGCGGAAGGTCGTGGTCCTGGAACAGTGCGAGTTCAACCTCTACCAGTTGACCCTGGAACTGGAGTCGGTTCGAGCGCGGAAGACCGCCACGGGTGGTGCCGGGTTTGAGATCGTCTCGGCGCTGGGCTCCGTCCTGGACGGTGTGCGCGTGCGACAGTTGCTGGAATCGAACCGTGTCTCCACGGTCCTTCATGCGGCCGCCTACAAGCATGTCCCGATCGTGGAGGAGAACGAGTGCGAAGGAGCTGCCACGAACGTGTTGGGCACGATGCGCGTGGCGGAGGCGGCGATGGAGGCGGGAGTCGAGCGCTTCATCTTCGTCAGCACCGACAAGGCCGTTCGTCCCACCAGCATCATGGGCGCCACCAAGCGGATGGCGGAACTTGTGCTACAGGCGATGCAGGAAAACGTAGCGGCCGCAGCGGCGCGCGGTGCGGCGCCCATCCGCTTCGTGGTGGTTCGATTCGGCAATGTGCTCGGCTCCAGCGGGAGCGTGATCCCCCTCTTCGAGAAGCAGATCGCCGCTGGTGGTCCGGTGACGGTGACGCACGAAGAGATGACCCGCTATTTCATGACCATCCCGGAGGCCGCCGAACTGGTGATCCAGGCGGGCGCCCTTGGTCAGGGTGGCGAGGTCTATGTGCTGGACATGGGCGAGCCCGTCCGCATCATGGACATGGCGCGCCGAATGATCGAGTTGAGCGGGCGGACCGTCCGCGATGGACAGAACCCAGACGGCGACATCGAGATTCAGCTGACTGGCCTCCGTCCCGGGGAGAAGTTCTTCGAGGAAATCGCCATTGGGGACGATGTCGTGCGCACCTCCCACGAAGGCATTCTCCGCGTGCAGGAGGCGTCGATGCCCTGGGACGCGCTTCGGCGTCAGCTGGACCGGCTTGAGGCGGCCGTGGAGCGACAGGATTGCGTCGAGGTGCGAAGGATCATCGCCGAGTCGGTCGGGGAGTATCGAAGCACGGTCTCTGTCTGACCGCCCCTTGGCTTGGAAAGATGGAAACCGGCTTTTTTAGCCGTCCTCCATCTTTCCACGCAGGAACGCGTATCTGGCCGGCTATTTTGGGGAACACGCTCATCGGGCTAGCCCACAAACCATTCCGGGGATACTTTCCCGATATCGGAGTCAGCGAGGGCCGCGCAGGCTCTCTCTTTGTTATCAGCCATGAAGACCACCACCGCCATCAGCGTCCTCTCCCTCGGCACCGTTGCCCTCTTCGTCGGGCAACTTTCGACATCCCTTGCGCCAGCGGCGCACGCCCGACCGGACGACGGCGGCGTGGCGGGAGGCGGGACGACGTGTTCCACCGCCCCGGCGGCTGCGCTGGGTGCCAATGCATTCTCGACCGCGGGCGCGACAGCGGACTTGGCGGTCGGTGCCGGCGGCAGTTGTGATGCCCACACGATCTACAACGTCAACTACTTCAGCTTCACGCCCAGCGAGACGGGGAGCTACTCCTTCTCAACCTGCGGGTCGGCTGGCTGGGACACGCGCATCGCCGTGATCCCGGCGTGCGGTTCCAACCAGACCCCAGTGGCATGCAACGATGACGCGTGCAACTACCAGTCAACCGCGACGGGCAACCTCACCGCCGGGACCAACTACAAGATCGTGGTTGGTGGATACGGCAACACTGATTCCGGCTCCGGCTCCATCGAGATCTCCTTCGGCTCCGGCGGAGGCGGCGGAGGCGGCAACGGGCCCGATGTCATCGTCGGCGACCTCCCCAATATCTCCAAGTACGGCAGCGTGACGAGTGGGGGCCAGACCATCATGGCGTACGCGATTGGCACGACCAGCTGCAACATCGGGGACGAACTGCTCTCCTGGTTTGCTTCGCCGAGCAACCTCCATCCATTCATTCCGCAGAACATTTACCGAATCAAGTCCGGCCGCATCGAGCACATTGGGCTGGGCTGGGGTAAGCATGGGTTCACCGCGCTGCAGGGCACGGTGTGCGGATCGTGCCAGGCGTCCAGCAGCGGCAACTGGCTGGGAATCGGCTGCTCCGACCCGTACTCATCAAGCCTCAACGGCAGCCAGAGTGGCTTGGGCGCGCGGTCCGAGGTCAACCCCGCGACCGGCATTTTCCCGGGCAACTACAACGCTGGGATGCCGTCGGCGCCGGCCACGATCGGTCGTCGCGTGCAAGTGAACGCCAACGACCTGAACCCCACGATGAATGTGGGTGCCACCTACCTCGTCGAGGCGCAGTACATCCACCCCGGTGACGCCGCCGCCGGCAATGACGACAACAACGCATCGTGGCGATCCTGCACGATCGGGTCGCTCACGAGCGGCGCCTATTCCATCGCGCTGACAGGCACCACACATCGGCAGGAGGCGGCCATCGAAGCGTGGAAAGCCGCGGTTCCGTCGGTCACGATCACGCCGGTAGATGTGGCGGGCGACGGCCGCTTCCTCGTTGCCTACAACGCCACCGACAACGGCAATGGAACCTGGCGTTACAACTACGCGATCCAAAACATCAACAGCGATCAGGGCGGCAGGTCGTTCTCGATTCCCCTGCCAGCAGGCGTGATCGTCACCAACGCCGGGTTCCACGACATCAACTACCACTCCGGCGATCCCTACTCGGGCACGGATTGGACGATCTCCACCAGTGGCGGCAGCGTGACCTGGACGGGCGGCACCTACGCGACAAGCCCGAACGGCAACGCGCTGCGATTCTCCACGATCTACACCTTCTGGTTCGATGCCAATGCTGCGCCCACCAAGGCGAACGGCACGCTTGGGCTCTTCAAGCCCGGCACTGTGGGAGAAATTGTCGTGGTGGGGATCGGGCCCGAGGGCGAGGCCGCCAACCCGGCTGACATCAATGGCGACGGCGTCGTGGACGGCCAGGACTTGGCCACCATGCTGAGCCAGTGGGGCCTCGCGGGATCGAGTGCGGACATCGACGGCGACGGCAGCGTCGGCGGCGGCGACCTCGCGGCGCTCCTGGCGGCGTGGGGCTGAGCGCGGGCCGCGCGGGCCTGAGTGCGACCCCGAGCGCGGTGACGCTGTTCACCAGCGCGGCGGGCGGTTCGTGAAGCGCGGCGGCTACAGCCCCAAGAATGTGGCCAGCGCCCTCGCCTCCTCCGGCGAGCACCGATCCAGAAGCCCTGACATCATCGGGCTTCCTTGCCAGGGCTCGCGCGATGCGATGTCCGTGGCGGCGATCTCACGCAACGCATCCGGCACTAGCAGGCTCTCGATCACGCGCACGCTGCGGGGCGACTCCTCCACCACGCGACCAACGATGACAGATCCATCGCGCATCGTGAACGCCGTGAACTGGTACTGATCGCTCACGGTCGCCGCAGGTTCGCAGATCGCGCGCGCCACATCGTCGACCGTGAATCGACCCGCAATGGCCGAGAGATCCGGGCCGCCCACTCCGGATGCGCCTCCCACATTCCCGACACGATGGCACGAGGCGCAGAGCGCCGCGACAAAGATCTCGCGCCCCCGGGCGAGCTGCTCAGGAGTGGGCGCTGCGCGACCGCCACCGGCATCGCCACCGGCACCTCGCATCGCGGCGGCGAGCGATTCGGTTGTCCACAACTGACCCGGCCCCTGCGGGGGGTTGACCGGTTGCGACTCGTCGGTCCCGGCTGGCTTGGAGAGCCGATCAAACTGCGCGCGCTCCGCGGCGGTCATCGGGATCGATTCCATGGCCTCCTGGCGAATGCGTTCGATGAAGCCGGCATACGAGTTCCCTCCCTGCGCGCCCGCATGCACGGCGAACCACGCGGCGTATCGATCTCGGAGCGGCGCGTTCCATCCGACGCGCGAGAGTCGAATCGCGGCGACAAGCTTGATGTCATCGGTGGGAGGCTGCGTGCGCGTAGTGCGTTCCACATCGCGGCCGTATTGCGCGTTGCGCGCGATCAAGGCGGACTGCGCCGCCTGCGCCGCACCCACGGAGGCAGCCGCAGCTGTCCGCGTCCCCACGATGTCCAACGCGCGAGTGACGACCTCACGACTCTCCACCGCGACAAGCAGTTCGGCCAGCTCGCCGTCGATCGCAGTGTCATGCGCGGGGAACAGCGGCTCCAACACGCGCCGCATCTCGCGCGCGGACTCCGTCGTCGGCGCTATGCGGACGCAGGTCACCGCAAGCGCACGCAGCGCGTCGGCGCGATCGTCGCGAGGGAGTGTGGCAAGCGGCAACGCCAACAGGCGAGCGCGAGCAGCCTCCACCTCCTGCGCCTCCCCACATCGCGCAAGCGCAAGGCAGACCATGATGGTGGCGCGCGGGTTGGACCGATCGGACGACACGGCCCACGCGCTCCACCGCGACGCTGCCTGGTGTTCCAGCGCAATGCGCGCGGCGCTGCGAATTGTCGTATCCGGCGAAGAGAGCGCCGGCTCGATCTGGGCGAGCAGCACCGACATGTCCTCGACGGGCCTGTGAAGCGACTCGAGATGCTTGCGTTGGAATGCTTCGGCCGTCTCGACAGTGGGCTCCGCGACGCCGCCCACCTCTCCACCAGCCCACCGCACGCGCTCAATCGCACTTGGCAAACGACGCCCGCCCGTGACGACATACATCGCGCCATCGGGACCAGCGACGGCGTCGACCAGCGGCAGCGGCGAACCCGTGAGAAAGACGACCGGGTCACCACTCCACGACGCGCCGTCCGGCGAGAGGGCGCACGCGTACATCGTGCCGAAGGTCCAGTCCAGAAGGAAGAGGCTGCTGCGCCAGGGCTGTGGGAATGCGAGGCTTTCGCTCCACAGCACGCCGCACGGCGACCCAGGACCGATGTCCACCACGCTGCCGAGCGAATCGGGGTACCACACGCCCCACTTCCACGAGCCGCTGCGCCAGCCGAAATCCGCGCCGCTCACGACATGATTCACTCGCGTGGGTCGATACCAGGGCATCCCCATGTCCCACTCCATGTCGGCGTCGTAGGTGAACGCCTCGCCCTGCGGACCGAACGCAAGGTCAACCGGATTGCGGAAGCCGACCGCGACCAATTCTCGTGCATCGCGAGTTGGGTCGAACCGCATGATCCAGCCACCTGGTGCCGCGAGGCCGACGGCGTGACCGTTGGGATCCCACATGCGTTTGCCAAGTCGATCCTCGCCAAAGACGAGTGGAACGCGAGAACCGGCGGGACCAGGGACTTCCGTGTGGTTGCCAGCAGCGAGCCAGATCCAGCCGTCGGGACCGACGATGATCTGGTGCGGCCCGTGCTCGCCCATCGAACCCGTGAATTGGCACCAGAGTTCCGGCGACGCGAACACGCCATCGCCCTCTGGGTCGCGGAGTTTCCAGAGCCCGGCGGGTTGCTCGCCCATCAAACCCGTCACCGCGAAGAGGTCGTTGCCGGTGAACGCCAGCCCCTGCACGCTGCGAAGTTGGCACGATGATCCATCCGTGAGAGGGAGCGGCTCTGTCGACGGGGGTGCGCTGGCGCTCAAGTCAATCCGCACGATCCCCGCGTACTGCGCGCCGGCGAGGACTCGACCCTGCGGGTCAAACGCCAGACACACGAGGGAATCGTTCCCAGAAGGGATCGCGAAGAGTTGCTCCACCACGAACCCTTCCGGTGCCGCGATGCCGCGCAACGGATCGCCGCCGGTGAGCGGGATCGCGCGCGGCTGGCGCGCCGCCTTCACGTTGGAAAGATGAGAATCGACCGACAAACCGTCGTTTGCCATCTGCCCAACGGGCTGGCCCCCCCACTCCCGGTGGCTCGACAGCCAGACCGCGGTCGGGACAAGGAACACCGAGAACACAGCCGCCCCAATCGCCATCGCCTGAAGTGGTTCGCGGGGCGCGCTCTCTCGCATCATGGTCCACAAGCGTAGGGTGATGGGCGATCCCGCATCCGGCGCGCTACACCCTGAACTTCGCCAGCTCGGCGTCGAGCGTGGCCACCGCCCCGCGCATGCGGTCGGCCGCTGCGGTGAACTCGCCCAGGCTGGTGACGGTCGTGCGGACGTTTCCGCTCAGGCTGGCCATCGCGTCACTGATCTGCTGGGCACCCACGGCTTGGCTGTTCATGCCCTCGCCAACGGTGGTGAATCGTTCCTTCATCTCCGCCACGCCATCGATCACGCCGCCCAGGCTGGCGCTAATGCCGCCGACCTGCTCCACGCGCTTGTGAACCTCCGCGGCAAACTTGTCCATCTCCATGACGCCGGCGGTGACCGCGCCCTGCATCGCGCCCACCATCCGCTCAATGTCCAGCGTCGCCTGCGCGGTCTGGTCGGCGAGGCGCCGGATCTCGCGGGCGACCACCAGGAAGCCTCGACCCGCGTCTCCCGCCTTCTCCGCCTCGATCGCCGCGTTGACGCTCAGCAGGTTGGTCTGGTCGGCGACCTTGGTGATGGCCACCACGATGCTGGAGATGTCCTGCGTGCGGTCGTTGATGGTCGTCAGCCGTTCAGAGATGGATGCGCTGCTTCCCGCGAGCGACTGCATCGCAGCCCGCATCTCGCCCAGCCCATGGCGGCCGGCCAGAGCCGTCTGGGCGGACTCCTGCGCCGCGCGCTGGACATCGCCCATGGCCGAGACCAACTCCGTCTGCGTGGCGCTGATCTCGCGCACCGCGGCCGCCACCTGCGCGGTCGACGCGCCAAACTGCTGCACCGTCGACTCCTGTGAACGGCTGGTCTCCGCCACCGTCTGGCAGGTCTCCCGCAGCGCCGCCGTGCTCCCGGCCGCGTTCTTCACCAGCCCGCCGATCTTGGCCACGAACGCATCCACCTGGCGCGCCAGTTGCCCAACCTCGTCGCGGCTCCTGATGGCCAGCCGTGCTGTGAGGTCCGCCTCGCCCTCGGCCATCGACTTCATTCGACTTGTGACCGACTCCATCGCGCGAAGCACTGACGAGAAGGCGAGGTACGCGGCCAGTCCCACCACGCCCAGCACTCCCAGGCCAACGCCAAGCGTCCACACACGACCCGACTCGACGGCGATGCTGGCCGCCGCCTCCTTCTCCTTGATGAGCGACCGCGCGGCCGCGACGGTCCGCTGGATCGCCTCGTGGTGCGCGATGAACAGCGGCTCCATGTCCCTCACGAGGACGGCTCGCGCGACATTGGAATCCTCCCGGACCACGGCGGGGATGAATTGGAGTTGCGCAAGCCGGAAGTACTGCTCGGCCGGCTCATGGGACGCGCGAAGCAGTTGCTCCACCACCTCGCGTTCCGCGCCCCCGCGACCGGCGTCCAGTTCTCTCTCCCAGTGCATCTGGCGCTCGTCATACTCTGACCGACACTCCTCGAACCGCTCCAGGAGCTCGTCGCGCTCAGTCCCGGTGGGGCAATCGATGATCCGGTACGCGAGCAGGTGCGCCTCCACGATGAACTTGGGTGGTGGCAGGATGTCCGCCACGATGTCCTGTCCCTGCACCACCTGGTGGTAGAGCGGGCCGTTGACCATGACCTCGTCCATGATTGAACGAGTCTTCCATGTGGCGAGCGCAAATCCCACGAACAGGAGAACACCAAGCGTGGCGAATTTCTGGCGGAATGTCATGGGGGTGGCATCGTAGATAGGTCGATCAATCGCCACCGATCCTCCATCCGCAGCTACCTCCGGCCGCCGCGGAATCCACCGCCGGCGGCACCGCGCCCATTACCACCCCAGCCACCTCCGGCACCCTGCGATCGATCCCCTGAGAACCCGCCTCCACCGGACTGCCATTGGCTGGCGTTCTGGCTGCGGAAGTCGCCGGTGCTGTTCGCGTTGCGCTGCTGGTTGAGGGCTTGGTTGGTGTTGGCGTTGTTGGTGTTGTTCCAACTGCCACCGGAGTGCGACTGCCAGCTCCCCGTGTCGGAGTTGTACTTGTACGCAGTGCCGTCGTGGACACCGTACGCATTGTTGCCGGTGGCGACCGCCGTCCCGTCGCTGCCGTGTGCCACACCCCATGTCCCATTGTCGGTCTTCACGCCGGCGGCGGAGGCGCTCTCGCCAGTCGTGGTGTTCCCGATCGTGCCGGCACCAGCGGCAACCGTCGCGCCATCGGGAGTTCCCGCGATGCCGCCCTTCCCTGCGGCGTAATTGCCCGTGGTCGGGTTGTAGCCCGCGCCGCGAGCACCTTCGGCCCAGTTGCCGGTGTAGGCATTCTGCACATGACCAGTCTGGCCCGCCGCACGCGCGCCCGTTGCCGAGTTGTACGACGAGGCGGTGTGCGTGGACCACTCGTTGCCGGTCCATGCGTTGTAACCGCCACTCCAACGATTCATGGTCGAGACACTGCCGTTGTGCGAGTACATGTTCCCAGTCGTTGCGGCCCACCCGTGCGGTCCCCAGGCGGCAGCACCATGCGGACCGTAGTAGCTGCCGTACGGACCCCAGTACGGATAGGGGCCGCAATGCCATGTGTTCGCGCCGATCGCCCAGCCAACGGCCATTCCCATGCCAAAGCCCATCGCCCAGCCGGCCCATGGGTTGTAGACCATCGCAGCGCCGCAGCCGTAGGTCATCGGAGCGGCCACCCACACCGTGTCGCAGTAGGGCACATAGGCGTACCCCGTCCCGTAGACAACCACTCCCGCCTGTGCGTACGCGCCAAAGTACCCAGGCGTGTATCCCACCAGCACATACTCAGGCGTCGAGCTGTAGATCCGCACAAAGGTCACGTAGTAGTAAGGGCTGGAAGGAGGAATGGCGTAGAGCGCGGTCGGCACCCAGCTGGCCACTTTCCACGGCCCCTTGAGGTTTGATGCATAGAACCACACGCCACTCTGCACGGAGTAGAACGACTGGGGCGAAGTCTCGAACACTGGCTCCGCGCAGTTGGCGAGGACCTTGACGGTCGTGCCGGGAATCGCCTGAAACTCTGGTAACCCGCCGATGACGGCCGGAGCCGGGCTGGTCTGAGTGGCTGGCACCCTGGCCATTTGCGGGATGGCGTTGGCGATGGTGGCCTCTTGCGCCTGTGCGGACCCGGGAATCGACGCCAACACATTCTCCTTGGGACTATCCGCGGGAATCATCATGAAGGCGGCGGGCAGTTGATCCGGCGGCACGAATGACCAAGGGCCCACCAGCGCTGGACCGCTGAACCATCGACCGCTCACCAACACGAACATCTGCGCCGTCGCCTGGAGCTGGAAGATGTTCGCGCTCGTGTTGGAGACATACAGAAGACCGCTCTGTCCTGCCGCGGTCCACTGCGGTGGACCATTTACTACCAGCACTTCCGCGGCGGTGGTGGTGACCAGAATCGCAGGAGCACTGGCGGAGAGCGACGCGGTCTGCGCCGTGTTCGCGCCGCCGTCGCTGCCGGTGGCACTCGGAGAAAGCAAGTTCACCTGCGGCTGTGACTGAGCCCACGCTGCAGCGGCCTGGAGATCAGCCGTGATACCCGTACCGACGGCCCAGGGACCATCAAGCGCCGGCGCTGTCATCCATCCGTCCGCAATCTTGAGCCAGTCGTTCCCACTGGAGTCCTGCACCAGCAGCATTGGCGTGTTGATCACTCGCTGGAGTGCGGTCCCCGGAAGCGGCTGCATCACGGGAGTGCCTTGGATAGGCACCAGGACTGTGGGCACCTGCACGATGGAGAGTGCCGGCGGATTGTTGGCGAGTGGCGCGGACGGCACGCTGGGACCACTGGTCATGTTGGGCACCGCGGCCTCGAATCGATCCAATGCCACGGAGATGGTCTTGCCGCCGGACTGCGCCGCGATGGCACTCTGGAGACTGGCTTGCTGCGCCGGATTCTCTGGCAAGGACACGCCTGTGATCTGGAACTGAGACAGCGTCACCATGCGGTTGAGTCGATTCACCTCGGTCGTCGCCGTGAACGACATCGTCCCAAAGCTCTGCGACTTGCTGTCGGTAACAGTGATGCCGATGGGGCAGGTCCCCGTCACGATGTGACCGTCCCACGACTGAAGCGTCGGTGGATACGCCGCGATGGTTTCGTTTCCGACCGCGAAGACGCGCGGCCAGCTGCTCTCGGTTGGTCCGGTGGCCGGCGTGCCCTGGCTTGCGGCGGTAGTTCCAGCTGCCGTCGTCCCCGCCGCGGTCAGCACAACGATGGAGAGCAGGAGGTTGGCGGAATGCAGCAGTGTGCGCACGGGAGGCTTTTCGGAGGACAGGGTCGGAGTGGAGCGATGCGACGACCCGGGATCGTATCCCAGGAGCGCAACCGCCCCACAAACCGGGCAAGCCGCAGTGCCATCGACTCCCGCGCGCGAGGCCTTCCTCAGCCAACACGGTCATCTGAACTTCGGTGATGGGCGTCTACGCGAACGAGGGCGGCACAGGCTCCGCGTCCTATGTGGCGACCATCGCACCAAGCGGCGGCTCCTGCGCGGCCGACCTCAGCGGCAACGGTGAGGTGGATGGTGCCGATCTCACGCTGCCATTGCACCACAGATCCCCCTGCGACAGACGGATTTGTGTCGCTGCTGTAATCTCCCCGCCCAGTGACTCGTGCCCCCATGCCGCTTCCGCAAGCGCCCGGATTCCTTGAAACGCGTCGGATCGACCGCTGGTGGATTCAGCCCACGCTGGTCTTCCTGGGATTTGGTGCCTTCATCGTCTACTCCACCTGGGCTGCCCTCCAGGGATCGAACTATTTCACCGGTGGTCCGACACACCCCGGAGCCCAGCAGCTCCTCTCGCCCTTCTACTCGCCGGTCCTGTGGGACGCGACTGGGCTTCATTCCGGTCACGCTTGGATTGGGCAACAGCCAGCGTGGTGGCCAACCTGGCTCCTCTTCTCGCCTGCCCTTTTCATCCTCCCGTTCCCGGGACTGTTTCGATTCACCTGTTACTACTACCGAGGCGCCTACTACAAGGCGTTCTGGGGCGATCCCAGCAGCTGCGGCGTCGGTGAACCAAGCTTTCGAGGCACTCGATACCGCGGCGAGCAGAAGTTCCCGCTCCTCCTCCAGAACGCGCATCGATACGCGCTCTACATCGCCATTCTCTTCATCGGCATCCTTAGTTACGACGCGTGGGTGTCGCTCTGGTCCGTGGACGCTGAAGGCGTCAAGCACTTTGGCATCAGCGTCGGCTCGCTGGTGCTAGCGCTCAACGTGATTCTCCTCGGCGGCTACACCTTTGGGTGCCACTGCTTCCGGCACATTATTGGCGGGCGGCAGGACTGCTTCTCCTGCCACAAGCACCAGCACGCGGCGTGGAAGCGGGTCTCGTGGCTGAACACCCGACACATGCTTTTCGCATGGCTCAGCCTGTTCTGGGTTGGTTTCAGTGATGTCTATGTCCGCCTCTGCTCCATGGGGATCTGGACCGACTGGAGGATCGTCGGATGAGTATTCCTGAGGCGATTGTCCACGAACACGATGTCATCGTCATTGGAGCCGGCGGCGCCGGACTTCGCGCGGCGATTGAGGCGTCGGCCACCGGCGCCAAGGTGGCGGTCATCTGCAAATCGCTCCTTGGCAAGGCGCACACCGTCATGGCCGAGGGCGGCATGGCGGCCGCGATGGGCCATGTCGACGACCGAGACAACTGGGAGGTCCACTTTGCCGACACGATGCGCGGCGGCGGGTACCTCAACAACTGGGTGATGGCGGAACACCATGCCAAGGAAGCCCCGGACCGCGTGCGTGAACTGGAAGCCTGGGGTGCGGTGTTTGACCGCACCAAGGATGGTCGGATCCTGCAGAGGCACTTCGGCGGCCACCGCTATCAGCGACTGGCCCATGTGGGCGATCGCACCGGACTGGAGATGATCCGGACACTGCAAGACCACGGCATCCACCAGGGACTTGATGTCTACATGGAGATGACCGTGATCGCGCTCCTCAGGTCGGGCGGGCGCATCGCGGGCGTCCTTGGCTACGACCGCGAGCGCGGGCGACTGCGTGTCTGGCGCGCGGGTGCCGTCATCCTGGCGACCGGTGGCATCGGCAAGGCGTATCGAATCACCAGCAACTCGTGGGAATACACCGGCGATGGGCAGTCCCTGGCCTACGAAGCCGGCGCCGAGATCATGGACATGGAGTTCATCCAGTTCCATCCCACCGGGATGGTCTGGCCGCCCAGCGTGCGCGGGCTCCTGGTGACCGAGGGAGTGCGCGGCGAGGGTGGCGCGCTGCGCAACAGCGAAGGCCGTCGCTTCATGTGGGACGACATTCCGGAGGCCTACAAGAATCAGGTCGCCGCTGACGAGGAAGAAGCGTGGCGCTATGTCTGTGGAGACAAGAATGCGCAACGACCCCCCGAACTGCTGACTCGAGACCATGTCGCCCGGTGCATCAACCGGGAGGTGAAGGCCGGCCGCGGCTCCCCGCACGGCGGCGTCTTCCTGGACATCGCGTGGATCAAGTCGCGCGTCCCCAACGGCGAGGAGTACATCAAGAAGAAGCTCCCCTCCATGTACCACCAGTTCATGCAGCTGGCCGGCGTGGACATCACGCGCGAGGCGATGGAAGTTGGCCCGACCACCCACTACTGCATGGGCGGCGTGCGGGTGGATGGCGACACGCAGATGTCCTCCGTCCCCGGCTTGTTCGCCGCGGGGGAAGTGGCCGCAGGATTGCACGGCGCTAATCGCCTGGGCGGCAACTCGCTCTCGGACCTGGTCGTCTTTGGCAGGCGCGCTGGCGAGAGTGCCGCGCGATGGGCCAAGGAGCACGGCGCAGCGCCCGTGGACAACGCTCAAGTGGAGTCGGAGACGGCCCGAGCGCTGGCTCCGTTCGATCGACTCAACGGCGAGAATCCTTACGCCATCCAGAGCGACCTGCAGAATGTGATGCAGCGCCTGGTCGGAATGGTTCGTGTGCAGTCGGAGTTGGAAGAAGCTCTCGGCCACATTGCTTCGCTGCGCGCCCGGGCCGCCAACTGCGGCGTGGTGGGCCACCGCGAATACAACCCAGGCTGGCACACGGCCATCGACTTGCGGAACCTGCTCCTCGTGAGTGAGATGATCACCAAGTCAGCGCTCCTTCGGCCCGAGAGCCGCGGTGGGCATTTCCGAGAAGACTTCCCGTTGCGAAGCGAGGAGTGCACTGGATTCAATCTGGTCGCCAGCCGTGCCGACGATGGATCGATGAACATCCAGCGCCGACAGCGGCCGCCCATCCGTGCCGACCTCCAGGCCATCATCGAGAGGATGAAGTAGCCATGGCCTCCCACGCGCAGCCTGTCACCGACTCCACCACGACTCGACCCGTGCAGTTCAAGATCTGGCGCGGCGACGCCTCGGGCGGCGCGTTCGAGCAGTACACCGCGCGAGTGACCGGCGGCATGGTGGTGCTGGACTGCATCCATCAGGTGCAGGCGGAGCAAGTGCCCGACCTGGCCTGCCGCTGGAACTGCAAGGCCGGCAAGTGTGGCTCCTGTTCGGCGGAGATCAACGGCAAGCCCGCCCTCATGTGCATGACGCGCATGGACACGCTGCCCACCGACCAGCCGGTGACCGTGGAGCCACTGCGCGCGTTCCCGTCCATTCGAGACCTCGTGACCGATGTCAGCTGGAACTACGAGGTGAAGAAGAAGATCACCCCGTTCACCCCACGCAAGCCCGACCGTCCGGACGGCACCTGGACCATGTACCAGGAGGACATCGAGCGCACGCAGGAATTCCGCAAGTGCATTGAGTGCTTCCTCTGCCAGGATGTCTGCCATGTCCTGCGCGACCACCACAAGCACGACGAGTTCATCGGACCCCGCTTCCTGGTGAACATTGCCGCGCTGGAGATGCACCCGCTCGATGTGGCTGACCGCATCGCGGACCTCAAGGACCGCGACGGCATCGGCTACTGCAACATTGGCAAGTGCTGCACCAAGGTGTGCCCGGAGTCGATCACGATCACCGACAATGCGATCATCCCCTTGAAGGAGCGCGTGGTGGACGAGTTCTACGACCCGATCACGCGACTGCTGCGGATCTTCAGGTCGAAGTAGGCGGCCGTCGGAGATTGAGCCAGCGGGCGTCGGATGCGCCGGAGCTGGCGGGTCGGGGTGATCCGGTGCGCTCCCCTTGGCCCCCTTACTCCCCCTCTTGAATTGGTGAAGGAGCGAGGGTTAGATCAACTATCCCACCATTTCACGGGCTGAACAGCGCCGAATTCGGCAGGTTCACTTGGAAGTTGGACACGGTGCCATATTCTGTACTCATTCCGATGCGTCCCGCCCCCGCCATCACAGCCATCGCCCGCAGCCTGGCGCTCGTGTTCGCGCTGGCGATCAACATCGTCCCGCGCGCACTGGCCGACGATCTCTCCGCTCCCGGTCCGATGCTGGCCGCTCGCCGAGATGTGACCGTGGTTCGCATGGACGGGACCACGTTCCCCGCCACGGTGCACTATCCAGGAACATCGGCGACCATCGGCGCGCCGCTGGATCCGGGCCATGGGCCCTACCCCATCGTTGCCTTCGGCCACGGGTTTCTCGCCCCAGTTGCGTACTACCAGACCACTGGAGCCCACATGGCGAGCTGGGGCCTCATCACAATCATGCCGCAGACGAATACCACCGTCTTTGCGGTCCACGCTGCCTTTGCCGCCGACCTGGTTTCGAGCCTCCACTGGCTGGCCGCGCAGGGCACCACAGTGGGATCGCCGTGGTTTGGTGGCGTGGACGCCAATGCCCGAGGCGTCGTGGGCCACTCGATGGGCGGCGGCTGCGCGATCTTGGCGGCGCAGGCTGATCCGAGCATCCGCTGCGCGGTGCCATGGGCCGCGCTGAACACGACCCCGAGCTCCAACACGGCTGCGCTCGACGTGGAATGCGCCACGCGGCTGATCATCGCCAGCGACGACACCATCGTCCCGCCGAGTTCGACCGCTTCCATGTACCCGAATCTGGCTGGTCCATCTCAATTGGTCACGATCATCGGCGGCGTGCACTGCGCGTTCGCGGACCCGTCGCCCCTGTTCTGCACCCCAGTCGGGATGACCCACGCGCAGCAGCAGGCCATCGTGCGGCGCGAGACGATGGAGTTCCTCCTGCTGTACCTCCGCGGGGACTCGACTCGCTGGAACGAAGTGTGGGGAGCACCCCCGGCGGGCCAGAGCGTCACGCAGCAGTCGACCCAGACTCCTGACCTTGACGGCGATGGTCGCATCGCCGGCGCCGACTTGGCGATCATGCTCTCAACGTTCGGCACGGGTGGTTCGGGCAACGCGATTCGAGGCGACCTGAACAACGATGGTGCCGTGGATGGCATGGACCTGAGCGCGGTGCTCGCGGCGTGGACTGGGTAGACCCGCTTCCTCCAATGAATCGATGTCCGGGCACCGCGCTCGGCACAGCCTTGCTTCGGCAGCTTGTCGCCGACATCGGCATCAACCTCAACACAGTCGCTTGCGTGAGTGGTCGCAGGTGGGGGTTGACGCTCCCGGCACCCGCAGTCCCCTATCGTGGTGCCTCGATGATCCGAGTCCTCGGCCTACTGTTCCTCATCGCTTGCGCGCCCGTCGCGCCGACCTCGCGCATCGCATCGTCGCCCGTGATGGTCCTGATCACGCCGGAGTATCCGGTCATTCGCGATGGCGTGATCCTGCCCTTGCACACACCCGTCCCTTTCTCAACGGAGTTCCTCTCACAACAGCGGGAGGCCTTTGGGTCTGGCGAGAATGCGCAGGATCAATGCAATCGAATGCTGCGCTACGAACTAGGCAAGATCGAGTTTCATGAGCCGCTCACGGCGTTTGGCACGGTCAGTGAGGAGTTTTCCTCCACACCAGACCCATCGGAGATCAAGTTTGGTCAGCCCAGCGTGACGGACCTCTTTGGAAGTGGTGGCACGAGTGCGACCACGCACCTGGTGGAGATCGCAGGCAAGGAAGTGAGGCGTGGCAACTCACTCTCCCACGATGTTGCGGAGCTCCAGAGTGGCCGACTGATGCCAGACGACTTGCCCATCCATGTCTTTCAGTATGTCGACCTCGATGGACAGTCGCACTGGGTCACCGAAAACAACAGACACCTGACCGCCTTTCGAATGGCAAAGAAGGCGCCGACACGCCTGTTGCTGCTGACACGGTCAGACCTTGAAGCGAAGCACGGGGCAAATTCTCTGCTCCGCGTCCTCAACCGACTGAGGGCGATGCCAGGCGGCAAGCCCTCGACTGAGATGTTCGTCCGCATCGCCGGCGTCAACGACATCGGCGAGCCGCGCGAGTCATGGGACTGGGACGCGCCATTTGGATTCGTCGTGAGGTGAGCCCTCGGCCCCGGTCGGGTGCAATGCCTGGTTCGGTCTTTGGCTCATACCAGACGGTAACGACGTGCTTGGAAGGCTCGGCGCTGCCCCCGCACGAGGACTGCTTGACGAGGATGACCCGAACGCCGGGGTGGTCCGCCAGCCACGCGTTGACCTCGCCCTCAAGTTTCGTACCGACAGACCCCATGCTGCTGAAGTAGCCCGCCGCCGAAACGCCGGGCATCAGCCGCCGCCGTAGGCAGTCGGCTGGATGCCATTGTTGGATGCCG
>JAQCEQ010000023.1 GCA_027618565.1 Planctomycetota bacterium
CCGGCGTCGCCAAAGATCGATCCGCCGCCGCCACCTCCGCCACTTCCGCCTCCACCAAAGCCGCCGCCACCGCCACCGCCCATCCCACCGCCGCCACCTCCCGTCCCACCGCCGCCTCCGCCACCAGAAGCGCCCATGCCCTGGTTGAGCGAGGCGTTGAGGTTGAAGTCAGGGGCATTGTCAAAGCGCGGTGGCTCAAACAACAGGTCTTCGATGGGGTAGATCTTGGTGATGCGCGCCGGACCCACCGAGAGTCGCTCCTTCGGGCCGATCTCCAAGTAGCCCGTTCGGAGTTGCCAGGTGCAGGGGGTGTCAACGCTGCATTGCTCCAGGATCTGCTCGATCGTCGCCAGCGCCGAGACGCCGGATGAGTCGATGGTGATCGGAAGCTCGGGGTCGATGCCGTCCGAGTTTCGGTCGTCGGCGTACCGCACCAGCATCTTTACGCCAAGACTGGTGGCCAACTCCTCGAAGAGTTCCTTTACGGGCTTGTCGGTGACCTCGATGGGGACACTGAGGTAGAGGAGTCTCCCAAGGATGGCCGCCTTGCCGGTCGCCTCCTTGCGCGCGGACTCGGCGGCCTGTGCATTGGCGACCTCAGCCACGCGGGTGGAGAGGTTTTGCGCGGAGGCGGCGTGCGAGACCACGCCCGCCGCCGCGAGAGCGACGATCATGCCCATGGACAGCATCGATGGAGCTGCGGACGCACACCGGAGGCGAGGGGTGGCTCGCGAAAGACGGGCGTTCGGCTGGCGTGCGTTCATCGGTTCCTCCTCAAGGATCTCACGGAGGAAAGTGTAGCCCTGGGACGCTACGGATCGACCAAAGCAGGCTGATTCCCCGGGGATTGCGCTGCCGTGGAGGGGGTTTCCAACGCTTGGACCGATTGTGCGAGCGCCCGCAAGACCAGCGCTGCCTCGCCGACCGCCGCGTCCTTGCTCCACGGGGTGGCACCCACGGCGCCCACGGCGCCAGAGCCACTTGGCAGCGTCGGCACTGCGCCCGCCCGGTCGACCGGCAGGAGTGCAAGGAACTGCGAGGCGCGCCGGGCCGGGCCGTCGCGGCCACCGAGGAGGAGCGCCATCGCCGGAAGGGCGGACGAGGCGCCCACGGCCGGTGCGCCCCGACCGTCAGCCGGCGGTGCGGCGGTCAGGATCGCGCCGACCAAGTCTTCCTGGCGCGCGCCCGCTCCGGGATCAGTCCACTGCAGGGACTGGATGATGTCCAGCGACTTCTCGCGAAGCTCACGACGGAGTGGACTGACGCCAAGGGACTGCTCGGCGAGCAGCAGCCAAGGCGTCGTGGACGGGAGAAGTGCGTGAGGGAATTCGTCCCACGCGCGAATCACCTGCAGCCTCGCTTCGTCGATGAGCGCGACATCGCCCGACCGACCGGCGGCTGCGGCGAAGGCGAAGACTTCCACCGCACGCAGTCCATCGACGGGAGCCTCGCCACTGCGCAAGGACTTCGTCAGGCGGGCGTGGGCGCGTTGCACCCAGGCCTTCGCCGTGTCGCTGAGCCCGCCCAGCTCGGCAGGAAACTCCGCAACGCAGGCGACCGCGATGGCACCGGCGATGCGGCTGTTCCCCGCATCGGCCTCGCCCAGGCCTTGTCGTGGCAGGCTCTCCAGCGCCGCGAGTGCGGTGCGGATGGCTTCCGAGTGCGCGCCGTCATCAACCATTCCCGCGGCGTGCAGGAGTGCCCATCCGGCCAGCGCCTGCGAAGCCGCTGGAGCCGTCACGACGCCAAACTCGCCGCTGGTGATGTTCATCCGGTCCGCCAACCCAAACGCAATGAGCGAGTCCCTGATCGCGGGATCGCCGACGCGGTCCAGTTCAGGCGCGCTTCGCGCAAGAAACCCGACGATGGATTGGCCCGCCCGTCGGCACTGCTCGGCCAGTGTGCCCTCCGGGAGCCCGTGGCGTCGAATCACGATGGTCGGCCCGTCCCCCATGGCCGGAGCGACCGCGCGCAAGACCGAGGCCCGCCCAACCCGAATCGTCGCGTGCCGTCGCAGTTCAGCGAGGGTGAGCGGACGCAATCCCGCGCGCACTGCCAGGGTGAGCATGGTCCCTTCCACATGGTCAGCGTCTGAGGCAAGCTGGTCCTGCGGCAACGAGAAGACCGTGACGGTCTCGGCGGCGTCCGTCCGTGTGAGCCACAGCGCGTCCAGTCCGGGTGCATGGGAACTGGCAAGGTCGCTCCATTCGACGGCCGGGAGTTCCTCGGGCTCAAACACCATCGTCAGTTCAGGGAGGACCTGGTCCGCCGAAACGCGCAGTCCCTTCGATCGCAGTGACTCCAGCGGAGAAGACCCCCAGGCGGCCTCCGTCGCGATTTGGGCCGCCGCTGCGACCGGGTTGTGGGCGTCCAAGGCGGTCGCCGACCCCCTCCCAATCGGCACCGGTCCAAGCCAGAGACGGACCTCGGCCAGACAGAGGCTTCCAGGGGGCGATGGCTCGATCTCGGCCCCCTGTGTCGGGGTGTGAGGCGGGTCCGCCGACTCGACCCCCCGCAGGATTCCTTCCATCGCACCCCACGCCCTGGCCAGGTCGGGGGGGTTTGCGATCGCGAAATTGGCAGCCCCAAGCGCAAGAATTCCTGCCAATGGACTGGACACAGCCCAGTTTCGCGCCATCGTGGGAGTGTACGAGTGTGCCTGACGGCAAGTCCTGTCCGTATGGACCCCGGATTGGCACCTGAAGACCTGACCCGCGACAAGCCCGTCGATGAGCCTTGTAATCGCCAAAGTGGCTTCGATCCAGACGTTCCGGCGTCGGCTGGTCATCCTTTCCATCCTGAGTTACCTGGCGATCTGTTGAGGCATGCGGCGTGCCTGTCGCGCCGCACCCGTCCAGTAAGCCAACAAGAACTGGCCCGCACCTCAAGGTGCGGGCCAGTTGCGTTGTTGGGATTGCTCACGCGGCATGCGCCGCGCAGGGAGTGGCGAATCAGAACTCGATGCGGTCCGAACCCAAGGCGTCGTGCAGGTCCATGCCGCCCTTGGTGGGCTTGACGCGGGTCTTGCGGGGCTTCGCGTCAAGCGCCTCCGACTCGCGAGTCGGAGGCGCGTCGGTCGCACCCCACTGGGCGCGCTTGAGCGAGAGGCCGATCTTTCGGTCCTCGGTGTCGACTCGGAGGATCTTGACATCCACCTCGTCGCCAGGCTTGACGACCGCGGTGGGGCAGTCGATCTTCTGGTCCGAGATCTCGGAGATGTGGAGGAGTCCCTCCAGCCCGTCTTCCAGCTCCACGAACACGCCGAAGTTGGTGAGCTTCGTGACCTTGCCCTTGACGATCATGCCTGGGCGGTAGGCCGACGGGATCGACTCCACCCACGGATCCTCGCTGAGCTGCTTGAGCCCCAGGCCCACGCGCTGCTTCTCCTGGTCCACCTCGATGATGATGCACTTGATCGTGTCACCCTTCTTGAGCTCCTCCGACGGGTGCGAGATCTTCTTGGTCCACGACATGTCGGAGATGTGGAGCAGGCCGTCGATGCCGGGCTCGATCTCGATGAACGCGCCGTAGTTGGCGATGTTCCGGACCTTGCCTTCGATGACGGTGTTGATCGGGAACTTGTCGGCCACCAGTTCCCACGGGTTCACCATGGTCTGCTTCATGCCCAGGCTGATCTCCAGCTTGTCGCGGTTGAAGTCCAGGACGACGACCTCGGCCTCCTGCCCGACCGCCACCATCTCACCGGGGTGGTTCACGCGGCGAGTCCAAGACATCTCGGAGACATGGACCAGCCCCTCGATCCCGTCCTCGAGGCGGATGAACGCGCCGTAGGACATGAGGCTGACGACATTCCCCTTGACCCGGCAACCGACGGGGTACCGCTTTTCGATCTCGTCCCACGGGCTGGCCTCGGTCTGCTTGAGCCCAAGCGCCACCTTCTCCCGCTCGCGGTCGATGTTGAGGACCTTGACCTTGATTTCCTGCCCGGGCCGGACGATCTCGCTGGGGTGCGAGACCCGGCCCCAGGACATGTCGGTGATGTGGAGGAGGCCGTCGATGCCGCCCAGGTCGATGAACGCGCCGAAGTCGGCGAGGTTGGAGACGATGCCGGTGACGATGTCGCCCTCCTTGACATCGTCCAGGAGGCGCTCGCGGGCGGCGGCGCGCTCTTCCTCGATCAACTTGCGGCGGCTGATGACGATGTTGCGACGCTCCTCGTCGATCTTGAGGATCGAGGCGCGAATCGTGCGGCCGATCAGGTCGCCCACGTCCTGCGGACGGCGGACATCCACCTGGCTGGCGGGGAGAAAGACCGGGACGCCGATGTCGACGAGCAGGCCGCCCTTGATCTTGCGGAGGACCTTGCCCTCCACGACATCGCCCTCCTTCTTGGTCAGGAGGAGCTGCTCCCAGCCGCGGATCCGGTCGGCCTTGCGCTTGGAGAGGATGATCGACCCGTCCTTGTCCTCGAGGCTCTCGAGGAGGACCTCGACGGTGTCGCCGACCGCGACGCCGCCGGCGTCGTCGAACTCGGCCTTGTCGATCTGGCCCTCGCTCTTGTAGCCAATGTCCACGATCACGAAGTCGCCGCTGATGCCGACGACCGTGCCGCGGAGCAGGCTGTTCTGCGAGTAGTCCTTGTGTGCTTCCGCCGCGAGGACCGCTGCGGTGTCCCCCCCGGAGGTGGCGCTGGCGAGCACAGCCTCGATGGCCGCTGCGTCCAGCGCGATGTCTTCGATCAGGTTGTAGTCAACCATCTGGGAATCGCTATCTCTGAATTGTGTCCGCCTTCGTGGCGCCACGCTGGTGCGGGGCTGGAAGCCATGGAGGCCGCTCGGTGTGCGAGTCCCCCACGGACCATCCGCAGGGGAACGGGCCAGTGTACCGGATCATGCATAGCGAGTCGACCAATCAGTCGTGCGGGCTGGCGTGAAGCAGGGCGGCATGCCTCATTCGCCGGGCGAGGAACAGGAACACGCCCATCCCCGCCAGGTTCACGATGAAACACGCCGCGAAGCTCCAGGCGGCGCCCTCGATTCCCAGCGCATCATCCAGTGACTGATAAATGAAGATGATGAGGAAGGGGGCGATCAGTGCGCGAACGCCATTGTTCGTGACATGCACCGCCATGTACTCCGCGTCGCGATGCTTGGGGGCAAAGTCCTGGTGCCCAAGGTTCCACGCAAGCACGCCGCCGCCAAAGCCAATCCCGAGCAGCACGGACGCCACATAGAAGCCAGCCAGCGATCCGGCGAGCGCACTCGCCAGCATCATCGCGGTGGCACACACGAAGGACCACCCGTGCACGGCGCGGAACTGCGCCGCGTGGACCCGCGCCATGTATCTGGCCCAGAGCGGGATCGCGATGGGCATGACCGCCAGGGGGATGATCGTCGTGGCCAGGATCGACTCCAGGTAGCTGGCACCAAACTCCTGCTCCAGGAAGAGGATCTGCGGTGGCGTGATCATCAGGTTGCCCATCCCAAAGATGAACATGCCGATCATGAAGAGCCGGTAATCGGGATCATCGCGCAGGACACGAAGGAGTGCGGCGGGATTCACGCTGGGGCGTTCGTGTTCCTTCGCCTCGCGTTCCTCGCGCACGATCGATTCCTCGTTGAGCAGGTGGACGCGTCGGTAGAGCGCATTGCCCACCAGTCCAAGTGCGGCGAGCGCCGGGAAGAGGACGTGGTACGAACGGGCGTCCATGTCCATCGACTGCCCAATAGCCAGCCCGGCCACCGCCAGGATCGCGGCCTGCACGGTGGCCATCTTGCCAGCGATCTGCGCTCGATTGGCACGGGGGAAGTTGCGGCGCCACACGGAAGTGCGAATCGTGATGACCCCGGTCCAGCAGCAGCGCGAGAGGAAGGTGAGCGCCACCACCATCCACAGGCCGATGGCCGTGACGGGAACGAAGGCGATCGCCGCGACTCCCAACGCCGTGGCCACCTGCAGTCGTGCGATGAATGGGACCTTTGGGCGCCCGTGGGCCCACGCCGCCCAGAGGAAGCTGCAGAGATTGGCCACGTTGGGTGCGGCGGTGACCGCCGCGACGGCGATGTCCAGGGTGGCTTGGTCGACCCCTTCCACCCCCGAGAACCCCTTGTTCACCACCACGCCCAGCGCGCCGCCTTCCATCGCGCCCAGCATGAACGGCAGGAAGCACCAGGAGAGGAGCTCACGCGCGTAGTTGACCTGCAGGTGCTGGGGAAGGCGCTTGGGACTGAAACTTTCGACCATGCCGGCGACGGCGTGGACGGGAAGCATCAGGAAGCGTCGCATCGGGCAGGGAGGATAGGCACGCGCGAGTGGCTACGATCATTCCGGCGCCCGTGTCCTCCGGGCGGCATCGGCAGGCCAGTTGTCCGAACCGATGCGTGAACCCTTGGGATCGCTGACAAGTCCGCGACGATGGTCAAGCCTCACGCCCTTGCGGTGGAGTGGAAGGCCGGGATCGATGGACGGCGAGCCCACCTACAAGCAGGGTTCGGGCCTATGCCCGCCGTGTTTCGCCGCACTTCGGTGCGCGTCACACGCCCGGAGGACACGGGCGCATCGCCTTCCTCAGCGACGCGCCGTCGGGTGCGCGAGGCTCACCGGCCAGAGAACGAGGGACCGAACAGGGTTCGCAGGTCGCCAGTGTCCACGCGCTCCCACCGGCGTGGTGGCGCGGGTCCGGCGATCGGAGAGAGTGCCAGCGGCACCACGATCTCGCCGTCCCACCAGGAGACATCACCCGTGGGCGGTGGATCCGCCGGGTGCGTGGCGCGAAGGGCCATGTCCCGGTCTCCGGTAATGCGCAACGACCATGCGTCGGTGGACGCTCGTGCGCGTGCCAAGGAGAGGAGGTCCTCAACGGGGATCTCGAAGTCGCTCCCTGAACCGTCCCACCAGATGCGGGAGAGCCGCCGTACCGCGATGCCCTCGCGGACTTCGATGCGCAAGCCGATGCGCGTCGCCGCGTCGTCAGCGCTGGATGTGCGCCGAGGATTGAACCGGAATCCGAACCGGGTGCCGTCTTCCCAGCACCAGAGTTCGGGGCCGAGGGCCTCACGAACGGCCTGCCGGAGTTCCTCGCTGTCGCGGCCAGTGGGTCGGCACTCGATGGGCTTCACCCGCACGCTGAGTTTCCTCGTGTCGCATGTGGACCAATCGCTCCCCGGCCATTCGCGCTCCCTCAGGGTGAGGGTCACCACTGGTTCGATCGGGCTCTCCGTCGGTCGGGCGACCGGGACGGGCATCGAGAACGATCCCGAGCCATACGGCCGCCATCGATACACGGATGGGGCGCCGAGGGCGCTGGACTGGATTGTGAGCTCAAGTTCGGCGGCGGGCCGAGTCTCGCTTGGTCGGAGGAACAGGGCGGGGGTCTCGATGGAGACCCACAGGAGCGTGTTCGCGTGCGCCGAAGTCTCGATCGTGGGCGCATCGCCCTCGGGGAGCCAATGGAGGGATGGCGGCGTCGTGAGGAGCAAGGCTGCCCACTCCTCACTGGCTCGTCGGCAGGCATCGTTCTCGGCGCGATCCGGCTCCAGCTGAAACCAGGCCTCCGTGACTGGAGCGAGCGGTGAATGCGGGTCCGCCGCGGTCGCGCGCACGGCGCGGTCCACCGCGGGAATGAGCTCATCTCCGGGGAGCGTGGAGGCGACGCGGAAGGCGAGTTCACCGCAGGCGTCCCTTGCGAGGTCGCTCTCTGGCCACCACTCCGCCACGAGCGACAGCGCCGAGCTTGGCACCAGCGAGATCGGGCGCGTCTCCACCAGACCGCCGCGATACGCGATGAGCCCGACGAACGCCAGCGCGAGGGCAACGAGTGTGAGCGCGCGACCGCGGCGCGGCGAGCGCCGATTCGGGAAACCCCGGCGCGGTTGGTGCCCACACTCGGTGCATCGGGTGGGGTGCACGGCGCAGGAGTCGGGTGCGGTGGCCCCGGGGCCGAGGGGTTCAGGCAGCGGGGGCTGTTGGTGATCGCACCTGGGGCAGTGTCGACCCTTCGCGGCTCGACCACGCCACGCCACCAAGGCCAATCCAAAGAGTGCCGCAGTCCCCGCCAGCCCGACTGAGAACAAGAGGAGCAGGAGCCACTCCCGCGTCATCGGACCAGAGCCCAGCGAAACAGTTCGAGCGGCGTAGGGGTCTTGCCCTGCATGAGGACGCCGACACGGAAGATGCGCGACGCGATCCACAGGAACGCCACGCTGCTGATCGCCGAGAGCACCACGGTCGCGGGAATCTGCCAGTACGGAATCGCCTCGGTCGTTCCCGTCGCCCGGAGGATCATCACGAATGGCGTGAGGGGAGGGATGAAGCTGGTCACGACCGCCAGCATCCCGTTGGGGTTCTCGCTGATCGGGAGCCAGAGGACGAGCGGCACCATCACCACCAGCATCACCGGCCCGACCAGCGACTGTGCCTCCTTGAGGTCGTTGACCGCGCTCCCGACCGCAGCCATCATCGCCGCGATCATGAAGTAGGCGGTCACGCCGTAGCAGACGAGGAGCACCAAGCTCAGGGGAGTCACGAGGTCCGCCATGGCCGCCAGCACCAGCCCGGCGATGCCAAGCGAGCCGTAGATCGCCAGCATGAGGAGCGAAACCATCCCATGGCCCAGCACCTTCCCAACGAGGATCTCGAACGGGCTGGCGGCGCTCAGGAGCACCTCCATGACCTTGCTGGACTTTTCTTCGATGGTGGACGTCAGCAACTGGTTGGCGCCGGTGAAGACGACCATCCACATCAGGATCATGAACCCCATCGGGACGAGCATCCGCCCCGCCAGCGACTCGGGCGCCTCGGCGCCGTCCTCGGAGATGCGGACCGTCAGTTCCTCGGGGAGCGAGAGCAGTGCGCTGAGGGCGGCGTGGTCCTTGCCCGCACGATCCAGTCGGGCCTTGACGATGCCGGCACGGAGTGCGCGCGTGAAGAGGCTCGTGTGGCTGGGCGATGTCCAGGTCGCGACGGCGAGGGTGAACGTCTCGCCCTTCGCGGGCGGTGCGTCCAGGAGCCCACCGGGCACCACGGCGTACGCCAGGCAGTGGCCGTTGCGCAGCGACTCCTTGAGCTCGCCCTCAGTGAGCCCGGTCGCCTCAAACGAGACCGACACGTTCTCCGATGTGTCCTGCGAACCCGCAGCGGCGCTCAAGGCCAATTCGCCGGCGTCCATCGCACCGGAACGAGCTGCATCCGCCAACTCCTGCGCGTTGAGGGAGTGGCGCGCCAGGATCGACTCAAGGGCTCCCTGCGCTGCGGGAGCCACGGTGCCGGAGCCGTCGGATACCAGCACCTGCCCACTCACGGCGCGTGGGCCCTCGTGGAGAAGGGTCGGGATCACGGCGAACGTCACCACCATCACCGCGGGAACGATGAGCACCCCGAAGATGAACCCCTTCGTGAAGACCATCGCGGCAAACTCGCGCCAGGCGATGGCACTCACGCGCCGGGCGAAGTGGCGTCGTCGGGTGGCGCTCATGCGGCCGCGTTCCCTCCCGCGCGTCCGGCGACCGTGCCGCGAGCGCCCGCGCTTGCGTCCGACACTAAGTGCACAAAGACATCGTCCAGCGTCACGCGAGCTTCCTGGATGGCGCGGAGTTCCACGTGAGCGATGATGTCCCGCATCACCGAACGCTGGTCGGCGTCGCCTCGCAGTTCTGCGCGGACAATCCGGCCATCGTCATTGGTGGAGGTCCCGAGGATGCCGGCCATGGAGCCGATCTTCGCGGCCGCCTCGGCGCTGCTTCCCACCGGCTCGATCTCAAGGGCGCGGATGCCGGGCTGTCGGAGGGCCTCCGACACCTTGCAGTCCAGGATCTTTCGCCCCTTGTTCACCAGGATGACGCGATCGCACAGCCGCTCTGCCTGCTCCATCTGGTGGGTCGAGAAGAGGATCGAGGTGCCGCGCTCACGAAGCGCAAGTACCTCGGCCTGGAAGAGCCGCCGATTCACCGGATCCAGTCCGCTGAAGGGTTCGTCCAGGATCAGCACCTCCGGTTCATGGAGGAGCGCGCTCACGAACTGCACCTTTTGCTGCTGTCCCTTGGAGAGATCCGAGCACTTGCGGTCCATGATGCCCGGCAGCTCCATCCGGTCCAGGAACGCCGCCGCGCGAGATCGGCTGGCGGCGCCGCTGATGCCCTTGAGACGGCCCATGTAGGCCATGAAGGCACCAACTTTCATCTTGCGGTAGAGCCCGCGCTCCTCGGGGAGGTATCCCAGCCAGTCCTTCGCGTCCAGTGCGTCTCCGCCGAGCACCGAAATCGAACCTTCATCGGGACGGATGATCGCCAGGATCATCCGGATCATGGTGCTCTTCCCGGCGCCGTTGGGGCCAAGGCAACCGCAGATCTCCCCGCGTTCCATCCGGAAATCGACACCATCGACCGCGCGCACCGCGCCGAAGGACTTGGTGACGCCCGACAACTGCAGGACGAGGCTCATGGGACCGTCGTCCCACCTGGAGGCGCTTGGCGTGGAGGCGCCGAAGGCGGCGCCACCCGGGCCGCCTCGCGCTGCCGCATCATTCGTTCGCGTTCCATCGCGGCGGCCATTTCCAAGATGACCTGCGGCGGCTCAAAGTCCTGCGGGGTGAGCGTGTCCACGGCCACCTCGGAGAACACCATCTCATTCTGCCCCATGTCGGTCTGTGTGACAGATCGCATCGGGACCAAGAAGCCCTGGTCGCCGCCGACGCGCATGAGTTCCAGCCATTGCGACGACTGGTCCACCCGATCCAGCGCGGGATTGAATGTCCGCGTCCCGACCGGGATGAAGTTGGCCTGGCCGATCATGAGCTCCACCCACTTGCCACCGGACTTCCAGATGCGGACCACATGGCAAGGGGTACCCGCAAAGGCCTCCGGTTCTCGAATCTCCCACGCCAGCCCGGGCATCGTGAGTGCCCTCGAGAACACATTGGGCGTGTCCCAGAGGATTCCGTGCCGAAGCACATCGTTCGGGTCCACCACCTCCCATGACTTCGAGTCCGGTTTGTAGGCCCAGGCGAGCCGGCCGTCGAACCCTTTCTCCAGCGCCACGCCCTGGTCGGGCAGGAATTGCCGCAGGAGGAGTCGCGGGCCCGGCGCGAACTTCACGGTGATCGTCGCGTGCACGTTGGACCCAAGCGTGGTCATGGTGAACTGCAGCGACTTGTACTGGGCGAGCGGGTCGGGACCGCCGACTTCGTCCCACGCACGCTGCAGCAGGGCGCGGACATCGGGGGGCATCTCGGAAGGCAACTCACGCGGCGTGGGCTTGACCGATCGGAACGATGGCTCCTCGGCCGCGGCGAGTGCGGAGTCGGCGGTGGTGTCGACGGCTGTGCGTGCCTGAGATGGCGTGACCGCCGTGCCCGGCGCCGCGGCTGGCGGCGGGGTTGCAGGCGTGGGGTCCTGCGCGGCACACGAACACGCCTGTGCCGCAAGGCCGGCGACGAGGGCGAGCGCGGGCGCTGCGGCGGCACCGCTGAGCCAACTGGTCGACCGCGCGATCATGGCGCTGACGGAGAGGCGGCGGGTGGGCCGGCCGGTGAGGCGGAAGCGTCCGCCCCGCCGGGTGCCCCCTTCGCGTCACGCTGCTTGACCAGCGTCGCGATCTCGGGCGGCAAGGCGAAGACCGAAGGATCGATGGCGTCAAAGGAGATGTCCGTGAACTCCATGACCTGGTGCTGTCCCATCATCTTGGTGGTCACCATGGTGGGAATCTTGAGCTGTCCAAACTCCTTGTATCCGCCGATCACCGAGGTCGCCTCGATCGTCCCCATCTGCGTGGTCATCTTGTCCCTCGACCCGATCTGGAGTCCCGTGTCGCGGTCGAAGTATTGCACGCTGGAGTCTTCGCCCTTGGTGCACTGCAGGACCACGCAGGGCTTTCCTTCGAACGGCTCGATCGCCGTGACCTCCACCGTGTCGAAGTGATTGCGGGGGTCGGTTCCAACGCCATCGGTGTTGCGCCGCAGGGCCTCCGTGTCCTTCTGGTCCATGAGCGTGGGTCCGGTCATCGGGTTCATGCTCCAGCCGACGGTCCCGATGACGCCCGATTCGACATCTCCCAGTCCGGGAAGCGTCATCTTGGAGCGAATGTTGTTGAGATCGACCATCAACCAGATGGTGAGTTCGCCACTCATGCCGGTGCCTGGGATGGAGAGCGTCCCCTTCATCGTGATGGCCATCACGGCATCGGCTGCTTCCTTGCCGCCGATGGCGGCGAAGTACTTGGCCATCACGGCATCGACCGACGGGAGGTCGGCGGGCGTCGCCGTCGGTTCGGTGGAAGGTGCGGATGATGGCGCCGTCGATGGCGCGGGCGTGAGCTTCGGCAGCTTCTCAGCCTGTGCGAGCGCAGGAGCGGAGGCGGCGAGCGCCCCCAGGAGTCCGAGGGCGGCGAGCACGGAATGAGGCGCCTTGCGGCTGGAGTGTGCGAGTGTCATGAAGGTGTTCTCAAGGTTCAATGTGATGGGCTGGCTGGTGTACTCGTCGAGGCGCGGTCCGGTGCGCCGCGGGCGATCCAGTTCAGCGCTTGCCTGAGCGTGGGATCGGGCGAGGCAGAATAGTCGACCAGCGAGGGAGCGGGCTCGATCGTGGGCACCACACCCACACCCTCAATGGACGAACCGCTGGGCACGCGGAAGTCCGCGATGGCGTAGAGAAAGACATCTCCAGACGGAAGCGTCGCCAGGCTGGCGGGAAGCGCGGCGCCGGCGCTTGGGCCACCGAACACTTCAGCGCGACCGACATCCACCATGCCACCAGCAAAGACTTCGCTGGTGCTGCCGGTCTGAGAATCGACCAGGATCGCGAGCGGGCCGGAGAACGGCTTGACTTCACGGCCGCCGGCGGCGACGGTTCGTGGCTGGGCCAAGAAGTGGATCGTCCCGGTCCTCGCCATCATGTCACCCAAGTTGGTCGGTTCCTCGACAAAGTGTCCGGCGATGCCCGTGGCCATGAACCCGACCCCTCCGGGATTGCCGCGCAAGTCCAGGACGATGGCATCACTGTCGCGAAGCTGGTCGATGGCAGCATCGAATTCGCTGGCAATCACAGGAAACCATGCGGTGAACTGGATGTAGCCCACCCGCGGCAGGGACGCGCCTGCGGGCGCCACGGCGTTCACGCGCTGCCAGTCTTCGGACACGAATGCGCGATGGTCCAGCTCCACCGTGATCGGCGGGAGCACGCCAAAGGTCACACGGTGCGAGCGATCCCGTGTGAGCGTGAGCGCGGCTTCCTGTTCGGTGCCGTCCGCCGTGCGAAGGGTGAGGACCTTGGAACTCTTGGCGGCTCCGGCAAGCCGCGACTCCACGATTCGTTCGGATGCCAGCTGTTGCAGGTGTTCAGGCACGTCCTCCGGAATCGCGGACTTCAGTCTCTCGCCGTCGATTGATTCGATGACCCAGCCGGCTTGGATGCCAGCTGTTTCGGCTGGCGACCCCGGGTCGACCGCGGTCACGACCATGGAGCCCTCGACGGATCGGACCGTCAGGCCGGTAAGCCCATCGTCGAAACCCGACCCGTCGCCGGAATGAGAGTCGCCGTGGCTGTGCCCCTCGCCTTCCGCATCCTCGTCATCCCACGCTCCCGATGGCATGACGCCGAAGTGGCTCTGTCCCAGGCGCGAGAGCATCTCGTTGAGCAAGTGTCGAAGTTCAGCACGTGACTGCACGGTCTCGGCGCGAGGTGCAAACTCCACACGGACGGCCTCCCAGTCCACACCGTTGTGGGTGGGGTCGAAATGGTGTTCGTTGACCAGCGACCAGCACATCTCAAAGCTGTCGTAGGCCGTGGCTGCGTCGATGCTCCGTTCCGCGACGCGCGCAGGACTGGCGTTCGCGGGGTTCGCGGCGGTGCCCGGCCCGGCGACCGCGGGAGGCTCTGCACCGGAACGCTGGAGTTCGTCTGGCGCCAGTGGGATCGACTGAGGCGCACATCCAGCCAAGGTCATGAGGAGGAGAGCGGCTTGGGGAAACCCGCCAGTTCGCGCGTGCATAGGGCTGATCGTAGGAGCCACGGAAGGCGCAGGAGAGGTCGCGCCACCCAAGAATCCATCCGTTCTTGCGGATATACGCACGAAAGAGTAGATTCCCCTGCTGCGATGCCCACCCCGACCCTGCTCTCCCGCATGGACCGAGGCCCCGTCCTGTTTGACGGGGCGATGGGGACGGCGGTGCAAGCCTGCACTGACTGCTCCACCGATGCCTACCTGGGGCGCGAGAACTGCACGGACATCCTGGTTCGCAGTCGTCCTGACATCGTCGAGCGCATCCACGCCTCGATGCTTGCCGCCGGTGCCGACATCGTGGAGACCAATACCTTCGGCGCCAACCGGCTCGTCGCCGCCGAGTATGACCAGGAGCTGGTTGGCTGGGCAAGATCACTCAATGTGGAGGCGGCGCGGATCGCGCGCAAGGCGGCGGATCGTGCACAGAGCCCCGGTCGCCCTCGGTTCGTGGCTGGATCAATGGGTCCCGGCACCAAACTGATCACGCTCGGCAACACCTCGTGGGACGCGATGCTGGAGTCGTACCGTGAGCAGGCCGAGGGGCTCCTAGAGGGTGGCGTCGATGCCTTCATCGTCGAGACCTGCCAGGACCTCCTCCAGATCCGGTGCGCGGTCACGGCATGCCTCGAAGCGATGGAACGCGCGCGGCTTTCGCCGAGCGACCGACCCATCTTCGTGTCGGTGACGGTGGAGACATCCGGCACGCTCCTCTTGGGAAGCGACGTGCGAGCCGTCGTGAATGCACTCTGCCGCTACCCGGTCGCCAGCCTTGGGCTCAATTGCGCGACCGGGCCGGTCGAGATGCTGCCCCATGTCGCGGCGATTGCGCGTGAGTGGGATCGACGGATCAGCGTCATCCCCAACGCCGGGCTGCCGGTGCTCCTGGATGGAAAGACGCACTATCCGCTGCAACCGGAGGGTTTCACCAAGGCGATGCGCCGATTCGTGGAGGAACTGCCCGTCGATGCCCTTGGCGGTTGCTGCGGCACGACGCCGGAGCACATCGCCGGGATTCGTGGACTGCTGGATGCGCGCGCTGCCGGCACCGGTGCCACGGCCCGTGCAGCCGCGGCGCCAGTGCCTGCCGCAAGCAGCCTCTACTCGGCCGTGGAGTTCCGCCAGGACAGTTCGTTCCTCGTGGTCGCCGAACGGCTCAACTCCAACGGGAGCCGGAAGTTCAAGCGGCTGCTGGACGCCGAGGACTGGGACGGGCTCATGGCGATGGCCCGCGAGGAAGTGCGCGACGGCAGCCATGTGCTGGACGTGTGCGTGGACTTCGTCGGGCGCGATGGCGTGCGCGACATGCGCGAGCTGGTGGCGCGGCTCGTGCGCCAAGTCGATGCGCCGCTCATGCTGGACTCCACCGACGCGCGCGTGCTGCGTGCCGGCCTCGAGGCGACGCCCGGCCGCTGCATTGTCAACAGCGTCAACCTGGAAGATGGCGAGCGTCGGCTGGACGAAGTCTGCCCGCTGCTTCGACGACACGGCGCCGCGGTGGTGGCCCTCACGATCGACGAAGATCCGCAAGCTGGGATGGCGAGAACCGCCGAGCGAAAGCTGGAGATCGCCACGCGACTCCACGACCTGCTCACGACGAAGTGGGGCATCTCCGAGGAGGACATCTTCTTCGATTGCCTCACCTTCACGATCGCGACCGGCAATGAGGACGACCGGCGGCTCGGCCTGGCGACGCTTGACGGCATCGAGGCCATCGCGAAGCGATTCCCAAGATGCCAGTCAGTCTTGGGCGTGAGCAACATCTCGTTCGGTCTCAAGCCCGCCGTGCGCACGGTGCTCAACAGCGTGTTCCTTTCCGAAGCTCGCGAGCGCGGCCTCACCGCGGCCATCGTTCACGCTTCCAAGATCCTCCCGCGCGACAGCATCGAACCCTCTCGCTGGGATGCGGCGCACTGGCTCCTCCACGACCTTCGTGGCGAGCGACGACCCGCAGGCACGCCCACTGACTTCGATCCATTGATCCATTTCATCGGGCTCTTCCCCGATGGCGAGGAGGTGGCGCAGAGCAAGGCAACGCTCGCGGATCTGCCGCTGGACGAGCGATTGCAGGCGCACATCGTGCAGGGAGATGATGCCACGCTTCCACAGTCGTTGGACGAGGCGCTCCAGCTCTACTCGCCGCTGGACATCATCAACAATCACCTGCTGGCCGGGATGAAGGTGGTGGGGGAGCGATTCGCGGACGGCCGCATGCAGCTGCCGTTCGTGCTCCAGAGCGCGCAAGTCATGAAGAAGGCCGTCGCGCTCTTGGAGCCCGCGATGAAGCGGATGGGGACCTCCGGCCCCGCGCGCGCCAAGGTGGTGCTGGCCACGGTGTCGGGTGATGTCCACGACATCGGCAAGAACCTGGTTGACATCATCCTCACCAACAACGGCTACAAGGTCTTCAACCTGGGCATCAAGCAAAGAGTGTCGCAGATCGTGGAGGCATTCCGCACGCATGAGGCGGACGCCATCGGGATGAGCGGGCTCCTGGTCAAGAGCGTTGGTGTCATGGAGGAAAACCTCCGCGAGCTCAACGCGCTGGGGATCCAGGTCCCCGTGATGCTGGGTGGTGCGGCGCTCACTCGACACTATGCCGAATCGCACCTTCGGGAGATCTACGAAGGATCGCTCTATTACGGGCGCGATGCATTCGAGGGACTCAGCGTGTGCGACGCGATCGCCGAGGGTCGGCTGGGCGGGGTCGACAGCCAGATCGACGCACGACTGGCGAAGCGTCGAGTGGCCGACGCCCTCGTCGCGGCCCGTGCCGAGCGCGTGACGGCCGCTGCCACGGCCGTGGCGGAGCGCCCCGTGTTGGCCCGCAGCACCGTGTCCTCGGAAGTCGAGGTCCCGGCGCCGCCCTTCTGGGGTTCGCGCGTGGCGACCGGGATCGCGCTCAACGAGATCTACCCCTTCGTGAATCGAGTCGCCCTGGACCGAGGCCAGTGGGGCTTCAAGCGCGGGGCGATGGACGACGCCGCGTACGCCGCGGTCCTGCGCGAACACGCCGAGCCGGTCTTCCAGCGCCTGTGCCGCGAGTGCTCGGAGTCATCGGTGCTCCGGCCCGCCGTCGTGTGGGGCTACTACCCGTGCGCGTCGGAGGGCGATGACCTGGTGGTCTTCGCACCGGACGATCACTCGCGCGAGCTGGAGCGGTTCTCGTTCCCGCGGCAGGAGGGTCGTGAGCGACTCTGCATCAGCGACTTCTTCCGCTCAGTGGAGAGCGACGAGCGGGATTGCCTCGGCCTGCATTGCGTCACGATGGGTCCAGAAGTGAGCGAGCGGGCTCGTGAGCTCTTCGAGGGCGGGAGCTACACGGAGTATCTCTTCCTGCACGGCTTTGGCGTGGAATGCGCCGAGGCGCTTGCGGAACTGTGGCACAAGCGCATCCGCGCGGAACTGGGCATTGCGGCGGACGACTCCCCAGAAGTGCGGAAACTCTTCACGCAGCACTATCGAGGAAGCCGGTACTCCTTCGGCTATCCGGCATGCCCGGACATGAGCGACCAATGCAAACTCTTTCGGCTGCTGCAGCCTGAGCGCATCGGCTGCACGCTTACCGAAAACTGGCAGATCGACCCCGAACAGTCGACCAGTGCCATCATCGTGCACCATCCGCAGGCGAAGTACTTCGCGGTGTGATTCGCGGCGGTCAGCGCGGCATCCACCGAGCCGCCCACCCAACCGTCTTGCGCTCCACCAACGGCAGCGCGAGGGCGCCGAGGCCACCCAGCACGGCTCCCGTGGCGATGTCGATGATGTGGTGCTCGTGCACGAAGTAGGTGGCCGCGCTCACCGCCGCCGCCCATGACCAGAGCCACACGCCCGCACGGGGGCCCCACCGCGGCGCCAGCGCGGCGGCAATCATGATCATGTAGGTGACATGCAGGCTGGGCGCGTAGCCGCCCGCTCCGGGATCGGGCGCGCCCACCATCGCCGCGAGCGGTGCCCACACGCCCGAGCCGCCCTCAAAGCCGAGCTGCATCGGGAAGAGCGCAAAGCATGTCGCCGCGACGATGACCTGCGCGAGCATGACGATGACGACCGGGAGATAGTCGCGGACATTGCGATACGCCAGGAAGAGCAGCGCGACCGCCAGGTCCTGCGAGACATAGATCGGCACCATCCAGGGGAGGAACGGTGCGGTGCGTTCGAAGTCAAAGTAGGGCTGGGCCGGCGACTGGTCGGAAGTCGCGATCGTGCACCCGATGGTCCACACGGTGCCAAACCAGAGCAGGTAACCCACCTGGAACAGCCCCATCGGGAGCAGGCGTGCGGCCGTCCACGGAAGTGAGGCGAGCGGAACACGCCGTGCGTCGTCGCGAGTGGAGTTCGCCCGCCGTCCCGGAACCATGAGCGTGACGGCGGCGTCGGGCATCGGCGTAGTCTCTGCCGTCTTGGCGATCGACGCAAGTGACATCGTTCCGCTGGCGGTGTCGACCGCCGCTGGCGTGGCACTTCGCGTGGCGATGCACGCCTTGGACGACCGGTGCGGCCGCCCGCGCTGGAAGTCGACCCTCTGGTGCAATGTGACGGGCTGCGTGCTTGCCGGGGCCGTCTTGGGGCAGACGGCAGGGACGCCGCTGGGGAATCTCACGGAGGACCACCGGCGGATCTGCGTGTGGCTCATGGCGATCCTCGGTGGGTTCACCACCTACAGTGGACTCTGTCTGGACACCATCCACTTGGCCAGGGCGCGGCGGGCCGCGGCGTCGGTCACGGTGCTGGTGTTCACGGTTGTCGGTGGGGTGTTCCTGGCGGTGTGGTTTTCTCGGCTGCCCGTGACTGTGGCGATCATCGTGCCGCCGATGCTCTGGCTGGTTCTGGGGGTCCCGTGGCGCCCTCGTGCATCGCGAGAGATGGCTTCCCGCCCGGCTCCCGAGGATGCCGTGGCCTCACTGCGCCCGATTCAGCCGCAACCACTTCGCGCGACGGCGGGGATGGCCCTCATCGCGGCAACGGGCGGCCTCTTCGGCGGGGCCGTTCGACTGGCGGCGGACCCCTTGCTGGCCGGCGTCGGCGTGGCGCATGCCGAAAGGTGGTCGATGCTCGGTGCCAACCTGGTGGGCGCTGCACTCATCGGGGTGGTGGCGGCGCGATGTTCTGGCGCGCACGCTGGGGCATTCTGGAGGACGGGATTCTGCGGGGGCCTGACGACGGTGAGTGCGCTGGCGACGCTGAGCGCCTCCGCCACGCTGGACGGCGAGCGATCCGCTGCGATGACACTGCTCATCGTGAGCCTGGTCGTTGGACCGACGCTCACGCTTGCGGTCGAGCGTGCAAGCGCTCCGACGGCAGCATTCACGCCGCGCTAGAGTGGCGCGATGCCGAGCGAGCCCACACGACGCATCAGCCTCCACACTGCGGCGGAGCTGAGGCAACTCTGGAAGCCGTTGCGGGATTCGTACGCGCAGGCGCACCTGTATGAGTCCACGCGCGTGCGACTCCACCGTGCGTTCACGTGGCTTGAGGCTGCGGAGTCGGCCGCTTCCGCCGATCACTCGCTGCGCCTCCTGGCCGCTTGGTCCGCGCTTCTGGCGATGGCCTCGAAGTGGGACCAGTCGACGCACGCTCCGGAGCGCCCGGAGGTGTCACTGCCCTCGTTTCTCAGCTCCCTGCGAAGGGTGGACCACGACGGCGTGCTCCATGAACTGGTCGCGCTGCGGGGACCATCGCTCCAGGCGATGGTGAATGATTCGTACATCGCGGGAGTCATGGGCGCGGCCGGCACGACGCCCGGCACGTCGCCCACACGCGGGGCGCCCGACCTTCTCGACCGCGCCACGCGCGTGATCGCGGTCGTGTGGCGACAAGTGGCCGAGGGCGGCACCGCGCACGACAGCGCGCCGATGCGCGAGGTCCTCTCTCGGTGTGCGGCGGTCACCCTGGACCTGGCGCTCGCGGCCATCCAGATCGTCACGCACCATGGCTATGCGGAGAACTGGGGACCACTGTGCTATCCGCCGACGGGAGGCTCGTCGGAGGCGCCGTGCACCTCGCGGGGCGGCCCAGCCTCGACGGCGTGGGCGGTATCCGTGGCCGTCGCCACAGCGGTTCTGGTGGCGAGCACTTCGATGGCAGCGCCCGATGCTGGAGGTGTCGAACCGTCCAGCGCCGGCGAGGCGATGCAGGCCTGGGGTCGATTGATTGGTCGATTGCATCTGCTGGTGTTGCACTTTCCGCTCGCGCTGGTCCTGGTCGCGGTCGGTGCGGAGTGCTGGCGCGTCATGCGCCGGGTGCCCGGGCTGTCTCCACTGACCCCGCCGTTGGTGGCGATCGGTGCCGCGGCCAGCGTCGTCGCCGTGGTGACGGGGTGGTTCTTCGCGGCGAACGACGGTGACGACGGGTCATCCACACTCTTTCTCCATCGATGGGGCGGCACGGCGTGCGCGGCGCTCCTCCTTTGGCTTTGGTGGGAGACACGCCGATGCGCGAGGGTCTCGGAGGCGGCCGTGGACCATGGCATCAGGGCAGGCGGTGCCGGAGGTTGCACGCGGACGCGTTGCATACTGGCCGCCGCCGGAGTCATGATTGCAGGCGTTGGGTACTTTGGCGGAGAGATGGTGCACGGCGACGGGTTTGTCGAGGAGGCTCTGGAGCGAGCACTGCGAGAGACCTTCGATGGCGAGGAATCGCCACGAGCACGCGGGGACAGCATCCCGCAAGGCAGTGCCCAGCTCGTTGCCTCCGAGCAACACGCCGGTTCCAGTCCCGGCGTCGTCGACTTTGCGCGCGACATCCAGCCGATCCTGGCTGAGCGGTGCGTGGAGTGCCACGGCCCCAAGAAGAAGAAGGGCCAACTGAGCTTTGACCCTGTGACGGACGCCTTGGCATGGCGACCGAAGTCCGGGTCCGGCCCGCTGGTCATCGAACCCGGCTTCCCAGGGAGGAGCCTCATGATCGAGCGCGTGCAACTCCCCGCCGACCACGAGGATGCAATGCCACAGGGGGGCGAGCGCCTGACGCCAGCGCAGGTGGAGGTGCTCAAGGCGTGGATTGCGGGGGGGGCTCTGGTTCCGCAGCGTGCCGAAGCGCCGACCGACCTGGCGTCGCCACCTGTTGCAGCCCGGGATCCTGCGCCAGCGGTTCCACCGGCTCCCTGACGCGCGGAGCGCCTCGCTCAGGCGGTGCCCAGCACTGGCGCAGCCGTGCAATCGCCTCTCGGGCCTTTTCGCGACCGCCAATGCGGTACCAGAACGCCGCCTCGGCATGAAGCACGCGCGATCGCTCGACGAGCGTGTCGATCGTGATCGAGTCCTCGAAGCCTCCCTCCTCGAGGTCGCCCAGCTCGGCCTCAGCAGCGTCGGCTTCCACCCACGCACTGTCATCAAGGGCCGGCGTCGTCGTGGCACGGCTGACTGTGGCCGAAGGCGAGAGAGGACGGGGCCGGTCACGGAGCTGGCGCAAGACGGTCCTCGCCGCGCGTCCGCCGTCCGGGTGCGCCGCGATGTGCGCCTCAATCGGAAGCGCACTGGATTGGATTGCCGAGGGGTCGGGCGCCTCCACGCACAGCGTGTCCCATTGGATTGCATCCATCGAGTACTGCGCAGCAAGGCGAATCTGGCCAAGATCCGCGAGCCATGCGCGTGTGGGCACGCCGTCATCGCCATGGGTCCAGATGGCGAGCTGCGGGCTGCGCGTGATCTGGATCGCGCCGCGGCCGCGAACAGGCTGAAGGCGTGAGGTCGAGCCGGCCTGGCCGGCTCCGGCGGACCGTACGAGCGTCCAGGGACTTTCGATGACCTCCGCGCGAGGCGGCACGAGCCACGCACGCGCTCCGGGCCGGGAGTGGGAGTGCTCGCCGTGCGCTGCATCGGCGGGCGGCGCTGGAAACCAGTCTGCGCGGCAGATGGCCGCAGACGATGCCGCGTCACGCCGTTGCCGGTGCCACGCCGTCGCGGCGTCGAAGGGGTCGTAGGCATCGGAAGCGGGTCGATGGGGACTCATCGACTCCCCCATGCAGTCCCGCGGAGGGGGAAGCTCACCCGGATCCGCCCCGGCGGCCGCGAGCACGGTGAACACGCCATCGTCCAGCTGCAAGGTCAACCCCGTGGGAAGGATCGGGAAGTCCAGGTGGTCCGCTGGGTCCTGCGGTGCACTCCAACGGACCCTGGCGATCGTGCCCTGGCCGTCCCACTGCGACACCCAGTGCAGCCGGACGGGCATGTCGTCGGCCGGTCCCATGGCTGACCAGGTGCTGAACCAGAGGGTTCGAACTCGATCAGGTTGGATGGTGCGGCTCCACGCATCCAGTTCCAGCAGGCAGCCGACGTGCCAGTCGGCACTGCGCTTTCGAGCGGCAAGGGTCTCGCGGTCCTCGGACTGCCACGCGCGGATCCAGTCGCTCGCCATGTGCGCTGCGGCGTCCGCAAGTGCGTGCCCTCCAGCCGGCACGGTGTCCGGCGGGAGGGCAAGATGGATCACCGCGATTGCGATCGCGCAGCAGTCCATCAGAACACCCACACCGACACGTTGGCAAGCGCCGTGGCACTGCACGACCCGTTGTCGTCCACCGAACCGCTGGCGCCCACCACGCAGTTCCCCACCGCGCGAATGGTGACGGGCTTGTTGGTGAACGCGCAGTAGGTGCGGTCGGGCTTGACCGCCAGCGTGGCGCTGCCGCTGTGCGATCCTGTGCCCTGGACTTCCCACGAGACACTGGTGCTGAGAGATCCCTCGACGGAGGGCGACTCGTAGAGCTCGGAGGCGCCAAAGTTGCCGTCCACGCTCCAGGCCGACGAGGCCTCGATGTATCCGACGGAGCCCGAGATATCGAGCGGGCCAAGCGTGGCACTGGCATCACCCCGGCTGGAGGCGAAGCCCGAGACGGAGGCACTGGTCGCAGCGGTGCAGCCCTGTCGGGGCGCGGCGCTGGCGGATATGTGGAGCGTCGCGCCGCCACCGGCGGCCAGCCGAATCATCCGTGGGCAGGGCGCCCCGTCGCCGCGCCACTCCTCCCGGTACACGATCCTGTATCGCGCGTCCTGCATCGTTGCCGCGCTTCCCGCATCCCACCAGGAACTCTTGCCCTGGAACTCGACCTGCGAACTCGCGCCCCAGGTCTCGGTGCTGGCGGCGCGCGTGGCCAGGAATCGCGTTGCGCCGACCGTGGTCCTGGTCGTGACGTGCAACGGGACTTCAGGACTGCGTTCGGAGGAGACGATGTTGCGAATCCAGTAGCCGTCGCCACACTCGCAGTCGATCTGCTGCTCGCCCTGGCCGCCGGATCCGGCGTAGTCGTCGCAGAGGATTTCCATTGGCGGGCACGGGGGGAGCGTTCCAGTGCCAGCCGGGCCCCCATCGGAGCCCCCTTGGCCATCGCCAGCACCTCCGTCCTGCGCCAAGGCCGGATGGACCGCCAGGGCGGTCAGAACGGCGATCATCGTGAACATCCAAAGCGTCGGCTCCAGCCAGTCGGGGGGAAGTGAACGGCGTGCGCTCTCCAGCGGTGGCGCTCTCAGCGTGTGCATCTCCTGCATCATGTTCGTCGTGTGCATCGTGTGCTCCTGCGGACCCTGTCCGCGGTGTGATCCCGGAACCCGGAGGCCGTCCATGGTGCCCCGATCACGAGATCGAGGCTGGAACGGTCCGGACATGATCGCCTCGATTCCCGGCGAGGGCAGGAGCAGAGCCCTTTTTCCGAAGAACCCAGAAGCGTCGCCGATAGGATTGTCTCTGGCGACAAGAGTCGCCTCGCAGCACCCGTAGCTCAGCTGGACAGAGCATCGGATTTCTAATTCGGCGGTCGCAGGTTCGAGTCCTGCCGGGTGCGCTGCCCGCGATAGACCAAACGGGTCTCGGCACACGCAATGTTGCGGAGGAGCCGGTCGCGCCGGCCTTCCACCATCAAGCGGCGCCGCGACTCCATCCCACGAGTATCGCCGTTCGGTGTGTGTTCGAAAATCCCCCGGTGATCCTGGCGCACTATTTCAGGTCTGCCGTCTCGCGCGCCGCCACGGCAAAGCGCTCACGCTCGCCCCGGCCTCGCAGCGGATAGTCCTTGCGCAGTGGATGAGCCGGGAAATCGCGCCAGAGCAGGATGCGTCGCAGGTCCGGGTGGCCTGTGAACCGGATCCCAAACATGTCGAAGACCTCGCGCTCCATCCAGTCCGCTCCAGCCCAGATGTCGGTGACGCTGTGGACGACCAGGCCTGGATCGGGCTCGATTCCACTCGTGTCAAGCGTGGGATCAAGGAAGACCTTGAGCCGGAGCCGGATGTTTCGCGAGAGGCTCGCCAACACCCAGACGACGGCGAAGCGTCCGGGCATCCGTGTCGGATAGCCGAGGTAGTCCACCGCCGTGATGTCGCTCAGGAACGAATAGTCGCACTTGGGTTCGTCCCTGAGCAGCCTCGCGACATCGGGAAGGATGCCGACGGGGACGACCAGCGTGGTCTGCCCCCGGAACTCCGTCGCCATCAAGCGTGCCGCGGGGAATGCCGCCTTGACGACGGGGAGGTCAGGGTGATCCAGCTTCGGGGCGATGGCCATGGGGCGGGAATCCTAGCGCCCCACCCGCCGCGAAGTCGGCGGGCTCAGTCAGTGTTTGAAGTGCCGCACACCGGTGAGCAGGCAGGTCACGCCCCGCGATGTGCAGAGGTCCACCGTCTCCTGGTCACGCTTGGAGCCGCCGGGGTGGACGATGCAGCGGACACCGGCGTCGATCAGAATCGCGGGTCCATCCGGGAAGGGGAAGAAGGCGTCCGAAGCCGCGACGATCGTGCTTCCCGCACGCGTGATCCGATCACCGGCTTTCTCCACCGCGAGGCGGCACGCGGCGACGCGATCCATCTGGCCGGCGCCGGCCCCAAGCAACATCGTTCCGTCACAGATGCAGACGGCGTTGGACTTGAGGTGCTTGGAAACGGACATGGCGAAGAGCGCCGACATCCGCATCTCCTTGTCGGCACCGGACCCGGCAACGAGCTGGAGCGATTGAGCCTCATCGCGATGCGCGTCCACCTCCTGCACCAACGCGCCGCCGGAGACCGTCCGGATCGAGATTCCAGCGCCCGCGCCCGGTCCGCCGACGGCGACGAGCCGCACGTTCTTCCACCGCGACGAAAGCATCGCCACGGCGTCGTCGGAGAACTTGTGGGCGACAACCACCTCGAGGAACCGCTGCCCCTCGACCATGGCCTGTGCGCACGACGCATCCACCCCTCCGGCGACCGCGACGATGCCGCCATAGGCCGCGAGCGGGTCGCCCGAATAGGCGTCCAGAAAAGCCTCGCGCGCCGTCGCGCGCAGCGCCGCGCCGCAGGGGTTGGTGTGCTTCACAACCACCACCGCCACGGCATGGGGATCCAGCGAGGCGATGTCCCTCGCGGCATCCAGCGCCGCACTGGCATCGAGGACGTTGTTGTAGGAGAGGGCCTTTCCGCCCAACAGTGGCGCCCCGACGACGGCGCCGGCCCCAGCCGTTGCGTCCCCGTAGAGCGCCGCGGCCTGGTGCGGGTTCTCGCCGTAGCGGAGCTCCGCCGACCGCCGCAGCGCCACCGTCAGCACTTCTGGGAATCGATCCCCGGCCTCCTTCGCGAACCAGTTCGCAATCGCGGCGTCGTACGCCGCCGTCCTGGCAAACGCCGCGGCTGCCAGGCGCTCGCGGAGGGCGAGGGTGGTCGCGCCTCCATGCTGCGCCAGCTCCGCCTCCACCATGGCGTACTGTGAGGGATCCGTGACCACCGTGACGCTGGAGTAGTTCTTGGCCGCCGAGCGAATCATGCTGGGTCCGCCGATGTCGATGTTCTCGATCGCTTCGTCACGCGAGACGCCTGCCTTGGCGATCGTCCCCTCAAAGGGATACAGGTTGACACACACCAAGTCGATCGGCACGATCCCATGCTCGGACGCCGCGGACATGTGGTGTGCCAGGTCCCGACGGGCCAGCAGGCCGCCGTGCACGCGCGGATGCAGCGTTTTCACGCGACCGTCCATCATCTCGGGGAACCCCGTGAGTTGCTCGATGGGCACGACCGTCAATCCGGCTTCGGCGAGCGCGCGCGCGGTGCCGCCGGTGGAGACCAGTTCCACGCCGGTGGAGGCAAGTGCTCTGGCCAGCGAGACCAGCCCGCGCTTGTCGCTCACCGACAGGAGGGCGCGAGTGATCCTGACGGCTTGGGTTGAGCTGTCGCTTCGGGCGTTTTGGTCGGCCACAGGCGCCTCCGCCGCGCTCACGGGCTGGAACCTGCGGCACCAGCGATGCCGGCAGAAGGCGAACCCCTGAACTGAGGTCGGATGCGCTGAACGCGACCGTCCCGCGCCACCAGATAGAGGTCACCATTCATCGGATCGGTGGCCGTGATGCTGGCAAGGTCCAGCGGCGTGGAGGAAATCACGGACCCGTCGAGAGGTTCCAGCAGGCTCACCATCCCGGTCGACTCATCAAAGCAGACCAAGCGGTTCGAGAAGAGGCAGACCGCGTCGCCGCGGACGGGGGACCGCCACACGACTTGCCCGTCGGGTCGACCGCCGCCATCGGCGCGCAGCGCCACCAGGCCCTCGCCCGGAATCTGGACATAAACGCGATCACCGATGGCCACCGTGTCGCTGGTGATCGGCGACTGGGTGAAGTACTTCCACCGCTGCCTTCCGCTGGAGCCATCGATCCCGTAGACCGACTGGTCAAGACTCGCGACGAAGAGAGTCCAGACCTCATAGTGCAAGCCACTGGAGGAGCCCGCGGGGACCAGAGAGGCGGAGATCGCGCCCTCGATGCCGGCCGAGGCATTCCACATCCAGTGCGTTGCTGAGGATTCGGCGTCCCATGCGCCCACTCGACCCTTCGAGCCCGCCGCGGCGACCAACCGGCCCATGATGACGGGGGTGCCCGTGATCCGACCGGGCAATCCCGAGTTCCACCACGGTACGCAGGTGGCCATCTGCTCCCAGCAGATCCTGCCGCTGTCATTGCCGTAGATCAGCGTCGCCCCGTAGGCAACCGCGGGCGTGCCGGGGAAGAAATCGACGCGCGATCGCTTGATGAAGTCGCCCGTCTCGCCGTTGAGGAGCAAGATTCCCTCGGTGGAGACTTCGAAGACCGCGCGCGTGGTGCCCAGCTGCGTTTCATGGACGCTGAGCGCCGGATCGTCTGAGTCCAAGAAGTCCGAGACCCACAGCGACCTCCCCGTGGCGGAGTCGAAGGAGTGCAGTCGATTGAGTCCATCCACCACATACAGCCGGTACTCTTCTCGGAGCGTCACCCTCACACGCGCACCTCGGAGCAGGTGAAGCGTGGCTCCCGACGGGAAGTTGAGGGTCACCCGGTCACCGAAGGCATTGGCGATCTTGGCCGCGTCGTCAAGGGTGGACGGCTCGGCCGTCGGGGGCGGCAGCACCGGAGACACCTGTTCTTCGCTCAGGAGTGGTTCGACCGAGATGACCTCGGCGAACAGCACGCGCAGTTCACGACGCTCCTTGGTGGCCTCCTTCTCCGTGTGCATGTGCAGGACGCCGTCGGCGAGGTCATCCAGCTTCGCCGTGAACTGCATCGTGGAGACGACTGGGGCCACAACACCGAGGGAAGAAATCGCGCCAGGGGATACGTGGGACTGCCACAGGTGCGTGCCGGCCAGTTCCCGGAGAAATGTCGGGCCCGCGATCAGGGTCGCGTCGAGGTCGCGCGTGGAGGGGGCGCCTTGCGGAAGGGCCGCCGCCGAAGCATGGGTGGCGAGGAGTGCAGCGATGAAGGTCGAAGGGAGCCGCATGGTGCTTTGAAGCGCCCAAAATCGGGCGAAGTCGCGAGTATAGGTTCTGCCCATGCAGGTTGTGGCGATCTACGATCGGTGCAGTGAGCCACCAACGCCTGCCTCGCCGGTCCGCTCGGTTCGGCGCCCTCGTGGTGATCGGGTTGATCGCCGCCGCTGGAGCGGCGACAGCCTTCGGCGCTCCGATGCAGGGGACACGCAACGGGCAGGACGGTCGCCTCGCGGAGGCGAGCTGGTGGGACCGGACAGCTCCCGGACGGTCGGGCGCGCCTCGCAGCGACCACTACCAGATCCGCAGTGACCTCTCCTTGGACGACACGCGCCTGTACGCGGGTCATCAGGACTTGATGTACCGCGAGTACATGAAGCGGCTGGGGTCGCTGCGACTGCGGACGCCGCCGGTGCTGGACGTGATGATGTTCGCCAAGAGACAGGACTATCTGGACACACTGCGCACCCGATTCGGGATTTCCGGCGAGGGCTCCGGTGGGATGTTCTTCATCAGCCCCAATGGTGCGGCCCTGGCCTACTACACGGAGGGGGTCTCCGAGGCTCGAGTCAAGCATGTCATCCAGCACGAGGGCTTCCACCAGGTGGCGCATGCGTACTTCGGTTCCGACCTCCCGCCCTGGCTCAACGAGGGCCTCGCCGAGTTCTTCGGAGAGGCATTGGTGGTGGGGAACGATGTCGTGCTGGGGCAATCGCGACCGACCGTGATCGGGACGGTTGCGGACGCGGCGCGGCAGCGAAAGCACATCGACTTCTTTGACGTGCTCGACATGACAGGGGAGCAATGGAACGCCAACCTCCGCAGCGGGGATGCGTCGCTGCAATACAACCAGTCGTGGAGCATGGTGCACTTCCTCGTCCTGGGGGACGGAGGTCGATACCAGCAGGCCTTTGAGGGACTCCTGCGGCTGCTGAACCAAGGCGTGCCCGCCATACCGGCCTTTGAGCAGGCGTTTGGCCTCAACGACCCGCAAGATGTGCATGAGTTCCAGGAGCGGTGGCGCGCCTTCGCTCAATCGATGGAGCCCAGCCCGTTCGCCGCGGCGATGGAGCGGATGGAGTTCCTCGCCGAGGGAATGCTGGCGCTCCAGGGGAAGGGCACGAAGGAGCAGCCGTGGCCGACAACGCTGGACGAGTTGCGCGAGCGGCTGCGGGAGATCGACTTTGAGTTTGACCAGGCTGCGCACGGCTACCGCCGTCGGCTGAGCTCCAAGTCGGACCTGCTCTTCCAGATCCCCGGTGCGACCCCCAAGGACGATCCGACCGCCCAGCCCACCGCGGGCTTCCGGATCGTGCCGGTCGATCCATCGAAGGCCAACGGGAAGAAGCGAGGTTCCGCTGAGGCGGTCCCCGCCCCGCCCACCATCGAGACCTTTGGTGTGGAGCCATGCGATCTTCGCGTGGAGTGGGGGACGACACGGGATGGCCTGCTGGCCTGGAGAATGGTGACTGGTGGGCGCTGGAGCGGCAAGGGCAAGTAACCTCCGCCTTCGATGACGAGTCAGGCAGCATCGGCAGGCGCACGGCTTCGCGACGCCATGGATCGAGGGGTGGTCATCGCCCCGGGGGCGTTCAATGCGCTCGTCGCGCGTGCGGTCCGCGATGCGGGATTCGAGGCGTGCTATGTCTCCGGGGGCGCCACGGCGAATGTGGCGGGATACCCTGACATCGGGCTGATCACGCTCACACAGATGTCGTGCACGATCCGCGAGGTCGTGGATGGCAGCCGGTTGCCCGTCATCGCCGACGCCGACACCGGGTTTGGCGAAACTGAGTGCGCGGTCCGGACCATCGTGGAGTACGAACGCGCCGGCGCCGCGGCTCTCCATGTGGAGGACCAGGTCTTCCCCAAGCGATGCGGGCACCTGGACGGCAAGGAGCTCGTTCCAGCGCGGGACATGGCGGACAAGATCGCCGCGATGGCGGGCGCGAAGCCGTCCAAGGAGTTCGTGCTGATCGCCAGGACGGACGCCCGTGCGGTTGAAGGGATGGACGGAACGATTGCCAGAGCCAACCTCTACCGGGAAGCGGGCGCGGACGCGATTTTCCCGGAGGGGTTGGCCACGGCCCAGGAGTTCAGTGCCTTGGCCAAGGCCTCGCCCGGGTACGCCCTGGCCAACATGACGGAGTTCGGAAAAACCGAGCACATCAACGCCAAGGCCTTCGGCGAGATGGGGTACTCGATCGTCATCTACCCGCTCAGTGTCCTGCGCCTGGCGATGAAGTCTGCTGAAGAGGGGTTGGCGCACCTCAGGTCGCACGGATCGATGGAAGCGATGCTCCCCCGGATGCAACACCGGAAGGACCTCTACCGGCTCCTCCGGTACGAGCCCGGTCGGCGGTGGGACTTCCCCGGCTCGGCAAACCCCTGACAGAATGTCGGCCAGAATTCCCCCGTTCTCGACGGTGGATTTCACGCGCATGCGCCGAATGGCTACGATGCGAAACCCCGATCGCCAGCGTGTGCCAGATGGCTCAAGCTGCCCCGTTCACGGCCTCCAAACGACCTCTGATTCTGAAAGTGCCCGCCATGACCTGCGCCACTGCCGCACCTGCTGCTCCCGCCACGACCGCCAAGTCCCCCGACACGCGCGGACTTGCCGGACAGACCGCCGGCGACACGACCATCTGCTCCGTCAACCAGACGCAGCTGATCTATCGTGGCTACGAGATCGCGGACCTTGCGGAACACGCGACCTTCGAGGAGGTGGCGTACCTGTTGCTTGTCGGAGAGAAGCCGACGGCCACCCAGCTCGCGGCATTCGCGTCGGAGCAGGCCACGATGCGTGCCGTGCCCGTCAGCGTGCGAGACGCGGTCATCCGCATTGCCACTGAGTCGCCCAACGCACACCCGATGAGCATCCTCCGCTCGGGCGTGTCACTCCTGTCGCACCTCGATCCGGACTGCGAAGACAATTCGCCGGCTGCGGAACTCCGCAAGGCCAAGCGGCTCCTCGCGCAGATCCCCACGATTCTCGGCATTGGCCAGAGCACGCTGGACGGCAAGGCGCTGGTCGAGCCGGATGCCTCGCTTGGCCACGCTGCCAACCTGCTTTGGAGCATGACGGGCCGGAAGCCGAGCGAGCTTGAAGCCCGCATTATGGATGTCAGCCTCATCCTCTATGCCGAGCACGATTTCAACGCCAGCACGTTCAGCTGTCGCGTCATCGCGTCCACCGAGACCGACATGCACAGCGCCGTCTGCGGTGGCATCGGCGCCCTCAAGGGACCGCTTCACGGCGGCGCCAACGAGATGGCCATGGAGATGCAGAAGGAGATCGACAAGGACTGCGCGGGCGGCGCGATGACCGTGGACGCCTGGATGCAGCGCGCCTTTGTCGAGAAGCGCAAGCTCATGGGCTTTGGCCACCGCGTCTACAAGAATGGAGACCACCGCGCTGGCATCTTGCGCTCGTGGGGGCTCAAGCTGGCCAAGGAGATGGGCCCCAAGGCCACGAAGTGGTTCGACATGGGTGACGAAATCCAGGCCATCATGCTCCGCGACAAGAACATCCACCCCAATGTGGACTTCCCCTGCGGCATGACCTACTTCATCATGGGCATCCCGGTCCCGCAGTACACGCCGATCTTTGTGGCGGCGCGGATCACCGGCTGGTGCGCCCACATCATGGAGCAGCACGCCAACAACCGGATCATCCGTCCGCTGGCCGACTACCAGGGCCCGGCGCTTCGGAAGTGGAACGGCTGAGGCCGGCTCACCGATGGTGGTGAGATATGGACCCTGAGAGGCCGGTTTTCACCAACATCCGGGGGATCAAAGCGAGTGGCGACGGCCGGATTTGCAAAAGTTTCTGGCGGGCCAGCACCCATATGCCACACTTGATCCGATGACGGTCGCAGCCATCCTGACGGCCTTGCTATCTGTCTGCCTGCAGCAACAGACGATCTACGACGGTGCCCAGGTCGGTGACCTGCCACCCATGCGTTACGAGCGTCGAGCCCCTGCGGTGGATGTGCCATTCCCGTCCGCCATCCCTACCGGCCCAGCACGAATCGCGCCCTCGGGGAAACCTCGGTGGGATGTGCCTCGCCGATTTCCCCAGTTGGCCCCATTTGAGCGCCTTCCGCTTGGCCTAGGGGTGGTGATGTGCAGCGGCACCGGCATGGCCAGCGACGGTCGGACCCCGCTCAGCGTGGCGTTTGATCAATCGCAACGAGTGCTCGTTGTATGGGAGGGCCAGGATCCATTCCACGCCATCACCGTGCCCATGTCCCGTGGCGACTCCGGTGTCACCAGTGTCGACGCGATGGGAGGCACGCTCAGTCAGAGGCCAGACGTTTCGTATTCACCGCGCTCAGTGACCGTGCTGCACGGGACGATTCTCCTGCACTGCCAACGCAATCGACTGGCCGGGACCTCGCCGGTCACATGGCAAGCGGAGGGCCTGAGCATCGTTCGCCTGGACCGCACTCCGCAAGGCGCATGGGAACCGTCGATTCACGCGGACCTTCCGGTCCTCGGCGGAGCCGCGAGCCCGACGGCACTGGGCCAGCCGCGTGGCTGGGTGTCGTCCATGAACAACTATTACCCGTCTCGTCGCGGCGGGCCGTTGCGCGAAGCATGGATTCCCATTGTTGACTACCTGCACCAGTCGGGCACCGGCGCGACGGGGGGGCAGCTCTTCCTCATGCGGGCCCACAGGGCACGACCCGGTTCGGCATGGCAACTGGAGGGGCCCGTGCTCCTGCACGAGGAAACAGGGCCGGTCGGACGGCACTTCCATGTGGCCGGATGGACTCCCAACGGCGTGTTGCTCTCCATCGGAGACAGCGAGAAATCCGAAGTGAAGCTCTTCCGCTGTGCCGATTGGGAGCGCTTCACGGACCCTGCCCAATGGTCCGTTGAAGATGCGTTCCATGGGGCTATTGGGAGCAGTGGCCCGGCCGGAGGCGCCAATCAGTTTTGGGCCTGTGCCCCGGGGAGCCACGTCAATGAGTTGCTCATCGGCGCTGACAATGTGAGCGGCGCGATTTTCTCCATCGAGCTCCCCGACACTCCAGGCAAGCGAGCCTCGTTTGTTCGCCGATTCGGCGTGCCGCCAGGCGACGAGAACGACCAGGGCAACAGCGCGCTCACCTGCAATGTGCTCCAGCGCCCGTCGCCGGAACGAGACCTACGCACCTTTGCCCGCGTGTTCTACGAAGGCGCTGCCGCTGGCGTGGAGTTCAGTCGAGCCGTGTTCAGCCAGGATGCACACCACTTTGATGTGGTGGGTCGACTTCCGACTGGGCAGAGCAAGGTTGGGTACGCCACGCTGCACGGTGAATGGCTCCTGAGCCCGCCGATGGCGTCGGGGCCGACGCCGTACTGGGCCGCGCCGCTCCGCAAGCCGGCGATGGAGACTCGGGGGCTCCGGATCGACCCTCCCGGCGACAACGAGGCGGCTCACCCGGCGGGAGCGCTGACGGAGGTCACGGCGACAAGTGGTTTCTCAGTGACGCCGCTCACGCCGGGCGATCCGCTCTTTGCGCAGTACGCGGGCTCGTTGCCGTGGAACGCGCCTATCTGGAGGGTCCGCGCGGAGGCCGGACACGGCTCGACGATGCTGAATGCTGCCCTGCGCCTCGCGTCGTGGGACGGCGGCTCCCGATCGGTTCCCATGATGGTGGCCAACCTGCGCAGCGCCAATCTCCGAGTGCGGGCCCAGCTGTCCAATGCCAACGGCAGTTGGGCGACCACCTTTGCGATCGTCACGCGGGATGAGTGGACGCCCTGCACGCTGACCACCCCGCCACACTGGGGCTTTCCGGCGGGCGTCCCCGGACTCTCATTGATACAGGTCCCTTCACAGCCGGAGGAGCCGATGGATTTTCTCCTGAGTGTTGGTGGCATCTATCGCGGAATCGCCGCGGGGTTGCCGCTGCCCACACCTTCCGCGCGCGAGGCCTTCGGAGAACGATGGTCGCAGCCGCTGGGTGTCGATGTGCGTGGCGTCCTGGTGGAGTGGTGGAATCCCGAACTGGGGACCGACGCATCGCTGGTCGACGGTGCCGCGATTCCTGCGATCCTGACGGTGCGATCCACCGCGGGCGACCAGCTGGAGGTTCGCATGGGAAACGATGGCCGGCTCCAGGGTTGGCATTGGCGGTGTGCCCCGGACGGTGCACTGCAACTGGGCCCCGTGACGGTTCTCTCGGACCAGTTCCTCTATCGGGGCGACCCGGCACGCATCGAGATCGAGTCCCATGAGGGAGGGCTCTGGCTTGCCTCGACGATTGGTGGCATGGTCGGGGAGGAGCCGTCGATGGACTGGATCGGCGTGCCATTGCGAGGCGATCTGGCATCGGTCCATGCCGGGAACCGCTTTGGACAGGTCAAGGTGCCGATGACTGTGCATCGCGTGGCGACCTTCGATCCCAAGCGACCCGCGCCACCGGTCACAACCGAACCGCATCGCTGTCCCTACGACTTTGATGGCGACGGCGACCAGGACATCGAGGACGCCTTCATGGTCCTGATCTTCGCAGGAGAGTGTCCCGAGCCCGACGCGTGCCCATGGGACATCGACGGCAGCGGCAGCATCGATGTGATCGACGCGATCACTTTTCAGCAGATGTTCGCCGCCGACCCATGCCCCTGAGCGGGCGCACGCCCGGCCGGTCAGCCCGTCGATGGTCACAAAGGTGTCGCCCGTGATGAGCTCGAGCAAAACCTGCCACAATGGCCGCCGTGCCCTCCCCAGCCGACACTCGAAAGTTGCTGCTGGCCTGTCAGCGCGGCGAGCCGAACGCATGGGATCGGTTCGTGCGCCAGTATTCCAAACTGGTGTACTCGGTTGCCAATCGGTATCGCCTCCCCGAGGCGGACATCGAGGACATCCACCAGTCGGTCTTTCTTGCTGCGATCAAGCACCTTGAGCAGTTGCGTCAATCGGACCGAGTGGTCGCTTGGCTGGTGACCACGACGCACCGCGAGTGCTGGCGGGTGGGACGGCGGGAGCAGCGAACACTGGATCTCGAAGGCGATTTTGCTGATGTGGATGAGCCGGTATCCAGCGTCATCGCCGACCAGGAGGAACGACAGTTGGTTCGCGAGGAGTTCACCTCCCTCTCCCAACGGTGCCAACAGCTCCTCACTCGCCTCTTCGAGCCCGGTGCGGGGAACCGCCCGGACTACCAGCGCCTTGCGACTCAACTCAATATGGCAATCGGAAGTATCGGACCAACACGAGCAAGATGTCTTGGGAAACTTGCAGAGTTACTGCGGGCCCGGGGCATGGAAAGGATTCCAGACGCTCGGGAGTTTGATTGAGGAAGCAACCGTATCAATATCCCCAAGGATCGACTCTGATGGGGTGTCAAAAGCCTCGAGGATTCCATGACCGATCACAACCACAGTCCGACAATCCCTGACCCGACTCCGCGCTCGGTGGAGGCGTTCATCGCCCGCGTGGGCGAGGTCGTCCGCGAGCGGTCGGCCCCAGAAAGCGTGCTTGCCCACGCCATCGCGCTGTCTCGCTCGCTGCCGCAGCCGCTTTCATGGCTGGATCGAGCCACGGCAATGGTTGCCACGCTGGTGCGGCAGGACGCATTCCCCGCCGTTGCCCTGTCCCGCTCTGGCGCAACGCCTCGACACCTGGCCTTTGCGGCGGGGGCTGTCAATGTGGAGCTGGAAGTCGACCCGATCAGTGATGTCCAATGTGAGATTCATGGCCAGGTCGGTGGCGTCCACCTTGGCGGTGGTGCCGTCGCGCTGCTTCGACCCGAGTCTTTCATACCGGTCGTGTGCGGGGCCATGGACGATCGGGGCTATTTCCGGATGATGGTGGCGCCAGGCGACTACGAAATCGCGATCCAGTTGCCATCTACAACGGTCCTTCTCCCGGTGTGCCATGTCCCCTGACTGACGCCAAGGAGGCCTTGCTGCCGTGAGCTCACACGCGAGCTCACCGCGCAAGGAGGTACCGACGATGAACCTCCACCAAAACGAACTCTCGATCCAAACCCTCCTGGCCGCCCCGGCGGCTAAGCGCGCAGGGATGCTCGGGGGTGGGGCCGATGCAGACGCTGCCACGGCGCGGCTGGTGGAAGAGGCCGAACATCTGGCGCAGTCGGCTGCGGGGCGAGGCGCGCCAGGTGTCGCCGCCGTCGCCGATGTCGCTGAGGATCGCGCCAATGCCACTCGCGCCGCCGATGCGTATGCACTTGCATCACGAGCCAAGCGCGCGCTCAGTCACGCCTTGGCCACATCCGGAGTGTTTGCGGAGTCGCTCGAGGCCGCTCGTCGCGCTCGTTCGCTGGCACTGGCGGCGGGAGATCAGTCCCTCGAGGCACGCGCGCTGCTGGCCCATATGCAGCCGTTGCTGAAGACCGGAAGTTCCGCCGAAGCGATCGAGATGGGGGAGGCATCGATTGAGATCTTCACCGCGACGGGCGATCATTCATTGGCCGCCCGCGCCCGAGTGAATGTCGCCAATGTTCTCAAGGCGCTTGGACGAGGCGCCGACGCCGTGAAGCTCATCGACGCGGCCCTTGACGCCTGCGGCGACCAGCCGGCGTTTGTCATCGTGGCGCAGAACACGCGCGCCGAGGCGCTCCTCCAACTGGGAGAGTTTGAGCTGGCGCGACGCGCATTCCACCTCGCCCTCTCGCATACCGATCCGGACATCGAGTCGTTCCCGTCGGCGATGGTCAAGTCCAATGTTGCTGACCTCGACGCCAGGCTGGGTCGATCTCAAGCAGCGCTGGACGGTTACGAGGTGGCCCGCCGAGCGTTTGGCGCCATTCACGCCCAAGCGCAAGTCGCGCGCGTGAGCGTCGAGGAAGCAGAGCTGCTGGCGACGCTGGGCGCGATCGGGGAGGCTGCCGAGGCGTTTCGTGCAGTACTGCCCCAGCTCGACGCAGCAGGCTTGGTGTTCGAGCGTGCGCGCGCGATGGACGGCATCGCGATGATTGCCACGCGCGATGCGACAACGCACCATGCCGAGGCGCTCCAAGCATGCGAGCGAGCGGTCGAGGCTTGGCGAGGCTCCGGCAACGACTACCAATGTGCGCGCTCGAGACTGCGGCTGGCCGAACTGGCGGTGAAGGCGGGAGAACTGGAACGCGCCGACGGACAGATCGCCACCGCATCGAAGACGCTTACTGGGAGTACGGTCGACGGGCTTGCGCTGGCGGCAGCACGCGCCGCCGTCGCGCAGGCGAGGGGATCGCACGCCGAGTCGCTCCGGCTGCTCGCAGACGGTGAATTGGCGGCGGCGAGCCTTCACTTGGCACCCGCGGCATCCGCGCTCGCCGCCCGCGCCGCCAACCTCGAGCGGCTCGCAGGGAATGTTGACCGAGCGATCGATGCGGCGCGCCGCGCGGTCGCACATGTCGAACGCGCTCGCGCCTCCGTCAACGCTGAACGCCTCCGCCAGTCGCTGCTTGGATCACATGTCGATGCGTACGAAGAACTGGTGCTGGGGCTCCTCGCGCGCAACGCGCCGGGGGATACCGAACGTGCGCTGGATGTGGTCGGCCGTGCCAAGAGTCGGTCGCTGATCGAGCGTGTCATGGCTGGGATGCGTGAGGAGCCAGCGCCCGGCGCCCAGGCCTCCCAGACCGAAGACACGGCTCGCCGCCGCGTGCTGGAGGAGCGACTCAACGCGCTCTACAAGTCCATGTCCTCGTCAGAGGGGACAGCAGGCGAGCGCGATGTTCGAGCGCATACGGTTTCACGGGAGATTTCCGCCGTGGAGCGCGAACTGGACATCCTGATGGTGCGCGACAAGGCCCCAGACCTCTTGCTGGAACTTCCTGCCTGGACCGAGTCCAGGCGCTTCTTGGCACCGGGCGACGTGCTCCTGGAATACTTCGTCGCCGGCTCCCAGGTGCGCGTGTTCGTGGGGAACCACGATGGACCGGTCCAGGTTCGAGATGTCGGGATGTCGGTGGAGGAACTCTCGCTCCATATCCGGCGCGTGCAGTTCCAGGTGCGCCGATCCCTCCGGGGCTCATCTGACGCCGCCGACCAGCTTGACGCGCACATGCAGGATCTCGGGAAAGCGATGCTGGGTCCCGTCGAAGACGCAATTCGATCGGCCAAGCGATTGCTCGTCGCGCCGCACCTTGTGCTTCACGGCATTCCGATGGCGGCGCTACGGCTCTCGGACGGGCAGGCACTACTGGACCTGGCGCCCGTCGCCGTCGTCCCAAGCGGATCCATGGTGCCTGCGCTGTGGTCCGGTGGCACCCGATCCGCAGTGCCGAACGCGCTGGTCGTCGGCGTGGCGGACGCACAGGCTCCGGAGATCGAACCCGAGGCCCTTGAGGTCGCGGCGGCACTTGGGACGACGCCACTTCTGGGGTCCGAAGCGACGGTGGAGCGGGTGGTGGAGGCTCTGGAATCGGCCGATGTGGCACACCTCGCATGCCATGGGCTCTACTTGCCGGATGCGGCCCGATCCAGTGGCCTCAAGCTGGCGGACGGATGGCTTACTGTCCGGAAGATTCACGCGCTGCGCCGAGGCCCCGGAACCGTCATTTTGAGCGCCTGTGAGACCGGGAAGTCCCGCTGGTCGCCAGGCGACGAGCATCTTGGCTTGGTTCGCGCCTTTGTCGATCGAGGCGCGCGAACCGTTATCGCCACCCTTTGGCCCGCACAAGATGCGGCAACTCGTGCCATGATGGTGGAATTCCACCGTTCCCGTGCTATACCTTCAACAGGCACGGATGCCGCTGGATTGCGAACGGCCCAACTGGCCTTGCGCGCTCGAGAGCCTGACCCCGCTCGGTGGGCGCCTTTCTTTGTCACTGGAGGTCTTTCATGATCCAGCGCCACTTCGTCGCCACCCTTCTCCTCGCGATCGTCGCCTTGGTGACCAGCGCCGCGCCAGCGGTCGCGGTCGGAGACGATTCTGACGATGTGCTTGAGTTCCAGCTCGTCGTGAGGGTGGGCGCCGGCCACACGATTGGCGAGGTCATTGATGCGCTGTCACCGTTCATGCTGTCGATCGAAGTCGACGAGGACCTCGGCGACAACCGCTACCTGGTGGAGTTCGTCTACAACACGGGGTCGGACGCCAACGACCTGTGGGCGGTGGTCATCGGGTTGTGGTCTGACGGCGTCATCGTCTGGGGCGAGAACAACCTTGAGGCCCAGGCGCCCGAGGGTCGCACCGACAGTCTTTGGTTCACGGGCCTGCCCATTGGCCAGCCGCAGTTTGACTCCCAGTACGCGCCCGGGCTCATCGGATCTGATCTCGTCACGCCAATGACCAGCGGCGCTGGCGTGCGCATCGCCGTGATTGACACGGGGATGGACCTCAGCCACCCGATGTTCGCCAGCGGCGTGGATCCGGGATGGGATTTCCTCGGTGGCACTCTGGTGTCCGGCGACCCGGCCGACTTCTTCGACAACGACGGCGATGGGGTGACAGACGAGATGGCCGGTCACGGCACATTCGTTGCCAGCCTCATTCGGCGTGTTGCACGGGACGCGACCATCGTGCCGATCCGCATCCTGAATAGCGACGGTCGAGGTCACCAGGCCAATCTCGCCGCCGCCATCGATTGGGCGGTTGCCGACGGCGCACGCGTGATCAACCTGTCGTTGGGAAGTAATGGATCCTCTACTGCCGTCGAAGAGTCGCTCGCCAATGCCAAGGCCGCGGGTGTGATCGTGATCTGCGCCATCGGGAATAATGGCGACGCGATCAACACCCAGTATCCGGCGACTGATCTCAACACGTTTTCGGTAGCCGCCACAGACCCGATGGATCTCCTCGCTCCCTTCAGCAGTTTTGGCGTGGATGTCGATGTAGCGGCACCTGGTGCCACGATGAGCGTGGGCGACATTCCAGTCGTGGGACAGTCGATCATCGGTGCGATCCCGGGCGGCGGCTTTGCCATCTGGGAGGGCACCAGTTTCTCCGCGGCGCTGGTGTCCGGTATGGCTGCCACGGTCTTGGCGCAACATCCGGAATGGCCTGGTGCCGGAATGCCCGCTGACCAGGTGGCCGATGCCGTCATGGCCATCATCACCGGAACGGCTGTCGACATTGATGAGCTGAACCCCGCACAGGCAGGCCAGATCGGAGCCGGACGCGTCGATGCGTACTCGGCGGCGCTTGCGTCGCCGATCGCACCAGTCGCCACCGACCTCAACCAGGATGGGCTGGTGGATGGCGGCGACTTGGCGCTCTTCTTGGCCGACTGGGGCAACTGCTTGCCCGGCGCCTGCCCCTCCGACATCAACCGCGACGGCGCCATTGACGGAGCGGACCTCTCGATCCTCTTCGCCGACTGGGGCTGAGCGGCTCGGCCCAGTCACGCGCGATGCTCGATGGATCTCAGATGCCCGAGGCGGCGTTTCCCCAAGCCGCGCCGCCCTCCCGTGCGTTTTTCGTCCCAGTGTTTGACGATGCCATCGGCGCGTTGAAGCGCGCGTGGCCGCTCCTGTTCGTGGCGACGCTGGTGGGCTTCGCATCGCAACTCCCGTACCAGGTGATCAACCGGGTCATCCAGATGTGGTTGATGCAGTCAGCGCGGGGCAGTCCCACCTCGGTGATTCCGTTGGGTGCCATTGCCGCGGTCGCCGTCGCCGTCGCGCTAGCGATCACCTTCTTACTGGTCCACCCGGTGAGCCTGGGCGCGATCGCCGCAGGGATCGACGCGGTGCGCGGCCGGAGCAGCCGATTCGCGATCATGTTTCTTCCGTTTCGGAGCTTCCGCCGGTACTGGCTTGTCGTGCGTCTCGGCGTTGCGAGTTCCATTGCGCAGTCTGTGCTCCTGGCCCTGGCATCGGTCCCGCTCCTGGCGTGCATCGTGCTCATCGTGATCGCAGGAGAGACCAGCCACCTGCATGGCTCATTCGATGGGGCATCGGGGACCACCCAGGTCGAAGACTGGATCCTGCGGGGCCCGCCTGAGTGGAGTGTCAATCGTCCTACGGCGTGGTGGATTGGAGTGCTTGCTCTCGGCGGCGTCGGGCTCGCGGGCCTGATCGCGGTGCTCCCCCTGTGCACCCGACTCTTCATGATCCCCATCATCGCGGTGGATCCCGACCGTGAGGTGTTGTCGTTCTGGGAATCCTGGCGGTTGGGGTGGGGTGCCACTCGGGGTCGCGCGTGGATTCTCTTCGGAACACTCTTCGTGGGTGGAATGCTCGCCTCGCTCTCCGTCCTGCTGTGTTGCATCGGGTTGCCGCTCTTGGGGTACCCCTTCCTCCTCGCGATGGTGGCGGCTGCCTATGACCGATGCCTCCCCGGGCCGAGAGAGCAGCCGCCGCCCCCCGTGGTGATCGGGAAGCGTCCGCCGATGGATTCCGAGCCGTTGTGAGCGGCTCAGCGCGACCGAACTTGGAACCGCAGGTCCATGTTTCTGGCGAGTTCGCCAATGGTCTTCTGGATGTGCCGCTCTGCCGCTCGAATCCCGTGCGCGGTCAATGTGTACCGCTGGAATGCTGCAAGCACCGCGGCGTCCAAGAGCGTGGACTCCAGCCAGTCCAGTTCCTTGCGGTAGCCGCTGACCGCCACGAGTCCCGTGTTCTTGACGAACGACTTGATCCGATTGCCGTGGAGGTCCAGGAAATCGCACGCGCCGAAGTGGATCAGCCGGCCGTGCCCCTGGCCCTGGATGGTCTCCTCGATCTCGTCAAGCCGGATGTGGTTCCGTGCGTGTCGCCAGTCGCCAATGCTCAACACGCCCGCATTGCCATGCGTGGCGATGTAGAGGATCGGATACCGCGCAGCCTGAGCCTGGACCCATCGTCGCATGTAGTAGTCAAACTCTTCGCGCGTCGCGACATCACGGTGCACATAGGGCACGCGCAGTGGCGCCCACTGGTGCAGCAGGTCCAGCACCGGCCTGAGCGAGAGCCCGCGGTCGAGGCGGCGCTCCCAATCGGCCTCCAAACAGAAAATGCCCTTGGTCTGAATTCGGCTCACGGGGCGGAATCCTAGGACCGGAACGTCCTCGATTCCCACGGCGGCGCCGAATCGCCAGCGCGGCAGGGTTCGGCGAACGAATCCGCCACCACGCCTCAGCGCACGGTCAAGATGTCATCAAGTGACTTGCGCCGAAGGCTGGGCACAGTGCAGTCATTAGCGGGATACCCCACTGGAAGCAGCAGGAAGGGGCGCTCGTGCGCAGGTCGCCCCAGGATCTTGGGAAGGAATCCCATGGGGCTGGGAGTGTGCGTGAGCGTCACCAGCCCAGCCATGTGAATTGCCGCAATCAGGAAGCCGCATGCGATGCCGACGCTCTCGTTGACGTAATACACCTGGTCGCTTGCGTGATCGCCACTGGTGTCCTTCATCTGCTTGAACACCACGATGAGCCACGGTGCCACCTCGAGGAACGGCTTCTCCGTGTCGGTTCCGAGAGGCGCCAGGTCGGCGAGCCACTCCGGGCTCGCTCGGCGCGCATAGAACTCGCGCTCCTCGGCTTCGGCGGCGACGCGAATCTGCGACTTGGTCTGCGGGTCGCTCACGGCCACGAATGACCATGGCTGCTTGTGCGCACCACTTGGCGCGGACGCGGCAGTTCGGATGATCCACTCGATGGTCTCCTGAGACACGGGGCGGTCGGAAAAATCACGCACGCTGCGGCGCAGTCTCATCGACTCAAAATGGGCGCGCGCGGCTTGCTCGGGCGCGATCCCGGGGTCAAACCGCTGGAGCGGGACTCGGGGCAGGGGTGACGCTGCGCTGGGCTGGCTCATCGTGGGGAAAGCGTAATCGCGGG
>JAQCEQ010000051.1 GCA_027618565.1 Planctomycetota bacterium
CGTCGGTCACCTTCGGAGTTCCCGCCACCAGCGCAGAGGGCGAGCCGGTCTTGCCGTCACGATTCCTTCTGGGCGACAACCCACTTCAGCAGGCGGAGCGATTGCTGTCGCTCTCCAACCCAGCAACGCGCGCGCGACTCGGCGACTGGCCAGTGACCCAGCCACCTGGTCCCGGATTCACGGCGTGCCCGATGCCTGAGGCACTCCCCGAGGTCGGGAGCATTTCCGTCACGGGCTTCAGGACCTACCTTGAGTGCCCATATCGATTCTTCCTCCAGCGAGTGCTCTGGCTCGGCCGCGAGGACGACATGGGACTGGAGCTGGATCCCATGCAGTTCGGGACGCTGGTGCACGAAGCACTGCACCGATGGGGCGTGACGGAAGCCGCGCGCGCTGCGCCATCGCTCGACACAAGCGCCATTGCGCTGGACCTCGTCTCGGCGTTGGATGATGTCGTCCTCGCGTCGATCCCCGCCTCCATCCACGGCGCCGCCACCGTGCAGATCCAGATGGCTCGAGCCCGGCTGCAGGCGTTTGCCCCGGTGCAATCGGCGTGGGCCGCCAAGGGATGGCGCGTCCGACATGTGGAATTGGACTTCTCCGCCCGCGCCGTGACGGCAGAGGCGCCGACCCTTGAGCACCCTCACGGGGTGATGTTCCCCGACGCCGACGGCCTGCTCCTCACCGGACGGATCGACCGCGTGGACTTCAACGAACAGACCGGCCAGTGGGCGGCCATCGATTACAAGACCAGCGGTGATGCTGCCACGCCGGACGGACACCAATCCGGACGCACCAACAACAAGAACTGGATCGACCTCCAGCTTCCGCTCTACCGCGAACTCCTAGCCAGCACGGGCCTGGCGCGCGAACACATCACGCTGGCCATCGCCGCGCTGCCCGCTGATGGAGACCGATCGGTGATGACCCCCGCGACATGGGACGCCGCAGCACTGGACGAGGCGGTCGCGCTGGGCGCTGATGTCGTGCATCGCATCAAGGCCGGCGACTTCGCGCCGACCGCAACCTCGTTGAGCGAAGGCGACACGCTTCGCCCGATCTATGGCATCGGCATCCAGGGCTTGGCGACGGCGCCCGACATGGTCCCTGCGGAGGTCGCCGTGCCATGAAGTCCATCGTGACCGCCAACGCCGGTTCGGGCAAGACGTACCTGCTCGCCAATCGACTCATCCGCTGGATGATCCAGCACGCTCGAGCCAATGACGGCCGTGCCGGCGCGGATGCGATCCTGGCCATCACCTTCACTCGCAAGGCCGCCGGCGAGATCCTTGAGCGCGTCCTTGGCCACCTCGCGCTAGGTGCCACCGACGACGCCGAAAGAACCACGTTCGCAGATCCCGGCATGATCGGCCCGGCGACCGCCGAGGAATACGGCGCGGTGCTGTCGCAAGTCCTGGCGCAGCTGGATCGATTGTCCATCGGCACCATCGACAGTTTCTTCTCGCGCGTCGCCCGTGCCTTTGCGGCGGTAGTGGGATTGCCAGAGGACTGGACCATCGGCGGCAAGGATCACGAAGACTCACAGCGAGCCATCGCGCTGTCCAGGCTTCTGGAATCCGACCCCACGACTGCGTGGCAACTCATTCGACAGGCCAGCGCCGGCGCGCCCAAGGCGAGCATTCACGACTCACTCCTCAAGGAGCTGGATTGCGCCGCCGCGTTCCACGACCAGTGCGACATCCACGGCGTCGGCATCGCGCCGTGGGAAGTCCTCTGCGCCAACGAAGTGGTCGTCTTCCCAGGCGAACGACTGGCCACAGCAGAGGAGTTGCACCAGTTCGCGGCTGACCTCTCGGTAGCGGCGCTCCCTCTGACAAAACAGGGCGCACCGAACGCCAACTGGGTCAAGGCGCGCCACGCACTCTTGGAGCTGGTGACGGCTGGCAACTGGCCCGGCGTCCTCTGCAACCCGTTCGCGATGGCGATCCACACCGGCGCGACATACTCCACGCAGATCGCCGGACCAGACCTGACGCGCGCCGTGAGCGGGCTCCTCTCTCACGCGATGGCTCTTGAGGCTCGACTCACGAAGCAGCGCATCTCCGCGATCAACACTCTCGGCGGGCAGTTCCGTGCGTTGCTCAACGACATCCGCCGCGCCGACCGCCAGTACTCCTTCGCCGAGATCGCCGCGTCGATCGCGCGAGCCAACGGAGCCGACGCCATCTCTCTGGACGAGATGCGCTACAGGCTGGACTGCGCTGTTCGAGACCTGGCCATCGACGAATGCCAGGACACCAGCCCCGAGCAGTACTCCGCGCTGTCCCCGATCATCGAGGAACTCCTCGCCGCCGATGAGGACCGGCAGTTCCTCATGGTTGGCGACCCAAAGCAATCGATCTTCGGCTGGCGAGGCGGCACGCCATCGCTCATCGGGCGAATGCGCGCGCATTACACGGATCAACTGGAGGAGGATGTTGCCCTCGGCACCAGTTATCGATCGAACCCGGGCGTCATGCGGCTGGTGAACCAGGTGTTTGGCCCAACGGCCCAGGGCACACTCCTGGACCGACTCACCCCACTGGACCGATCGAGCACTGACCCAACTTCACATGCAGCGGCACTGGAAGCGGTCTTGGCGCCTCTCGGCCACCACGCCCCTGCCGCGGTCGGAATCGCGCCCGTTGCCAGAGTATTGACCCATTGGTCATTCGTAGAGCACACCAGCGCGCCGAAGCTGGCGTTGAAGCCCTCCATCATCAATGCTTGGTCTGTCCACAAGGGGATCGATTGGGCCGACGCCACGGCGGAGGTCGTCGCCGCGCGCGCCGCGGCACGGCCCGACGCGACGATCGCCGTGCTGGTCCGCACCAACAAGCAAGTGACCGCCGTCGTTGAAGCCCTTCGCCGGAAGGGTGTTTCCGTGAGCGACGAGGGCGCCGGCGCACTCACCGACGCGATGGCCGTGGTCACACTGATGGCGTTGCTCAGAGTCGCTGACCAACCCGGCGATACGGAGTCCATGTACCTCGCCACGCGCCCTTCGGTCCGCGAGGCACTGGCGCCGGTGATTGAAATCCCAGAGGGGGTAGAACCGCCCGATACAGCCGCGCTGAGCCGCCGCGTTCGCCGTGCCCTTCACGCGCGGGGCCTGCGGGCGTGGCTCGCCGACGCCGCGCGCGAGATCGCTCCCATCTGCGTAGAGCGCGACCGCATGCGCCTGGAACAACTCCTCGCGCTTGCGGACGCTGCGCCAGCCGATGTCATCACTCGCCCAGAGCGATTCGTCCGCATGGTGGAAGCAACGGGCTCGCGCACCGTGAGCGGCGACCGCATCCGCGTCATGACCATCCACGCCAGCAAGGGTTTGGAGTTTGAGGAAGTGGTGTTGCCATCGATGGGTGAAGCGATGGATGCGGTCAAGGCGGGTCCGGGCGAATGGTCGATGATTTGCGATGGCCCCGGCGGCGCGCCGCTCGTGATCGGGCCGATCGTCAGCAAGGAGCAGACGGCACTGAGTCCGCTCCTTTCCGCCGTCCGCACCGAGGCCCGGGTTGGAAGCCTCTCCGATGGGCTGAGTCTCCTCTATGTGGCGATCACTCGTGCCAAGTCGGGTCTGCACTTCATCTGCGAGGCACCGACCCAGAAAGACGAGCTGTGCCTCACGCCACTGTGGGTGTTGCGACAGGCACTGCCCGACCTCAACACAAACTACACAGCAGCGTTCGCGGCGGCGCCTGTTCCATCCGACACCATCAAGCCACTCTGGTCCTTCGAGGGCGCGACGAGCACGGAGCTGGATCACGCGGAGGCCATCGCCGTGCACGCTCGCGCAGCAGAAGTCCCGACGCGGCGACTCCCCGCGGTCGCGTCGGCGACGACCCATGAACAACCCCCTACCACCATTCGCGTGAGTCTCCCCGAGTCATTCGGCGATCCGGGTGCGCTCCGCCGCGGAACACTCGTGCACGCGCTCTTGCGGCAGGTGCAGTGGACTGGCCAGGGCTCCCCGCAGGATGGACTCACGGAGGACGGCATCCGCCGAGCGCACCAACTGGTGCAAGCGGAACTTCGCTCGCCAGTGAGCGACCCTGAAGTGGCTGCCGCTGTGCGCGCTGCCCGTGCCGCACTGTCGGGCCCGATCGGCAAGGCGATGGCTCGACCCACCGCACCCGTGAACATTGATTGGTCAATCCACGGGGAACTCCCCTACCAGCGACGCGACACGCGGCAGGCCCGCGCTGCGGGGAGGATGGACCGCGTCGTGCTTGGTGCCAGCGGGGGCCGCATCACGCAGGCCCACATCATCGACTTCAAGACCGGCTCCGCCGGCGATTCGCGCGAGGAGATCCTCGAGCACTACGGCACGCAGATGAGCGACTACCGCGACGCCATGTGCGAGATGACGGGGCTCGTCCCCACAAACGTTGCCGTCTCGCTCCTCATGATCGACCGCGGCGAGGTGATCGATGCGTAGGCTTGAGGCGTAGGCTTGAGGCGTAGGCTCCGGTCACGCCATGGCGAAGCTGGCCCCGATGCCACCGGTTGAGTCCAAGAGCAAGGGCACCAGATACCTGCACATCCACGAGGGCGAGCTCCTCGACCAGAAGCAATTCAGCGAGTGGGTGCGGGAGGCGGCGAAGTTGCCGGTGGAGCCACTGTTCTAGGATCCCCTTATGGGCACACGCGCTCGATCGCCAGTTTCAGGCGCGGTACTCCTTGGCACGTTCTCGCTCACCCTCGGCGCCTGCAACTCCATCTCGATAACCGGGACCGGATCCGAGGTGGAGGCTCACGTTCACACGGCACTCCTCGCGAACGGCGACGACTGCGCATCGCAGGGTCCCGACGGCGTCACCGTGCATCCGTACGGACCCATCAGGGCGAGTGATCCCGCGCCCGCTCCACAAACACAAGCACTCCTCTCCTCGCTCGAGCCCCACGCCCGCGCCCTGGCTGCGCACTCCTTTGGCGATCCCGCGCGACTCACCTGGAGTTATCTCCGCGGCCCGCGCCCAGGCATCGCACTCAGCTCGTTGGACCCAGCCACGCGCGCGCAGGCGCTGGACATATTCCAATCGCAACTCTCCGATCGCGGTGACCTCACGATCGCTCGAGTGATTGCGCTGGAGGCGTACTTGCGCCAGCGCAGCATCGATCGCGGCGCGCCGGACCTCACCTTTGACCCGACCATGTACTTCGTGAGCGTCTGGGGAGAACCTGCCGCACTCCCCGCTATTGACGCACCACTCGAACGCCGCGACGCCGCCGCTCCCTGGACCGCGCGCCTGGAGGGCCACCATCTCAGCCTCAACTTCACGACTGACACGGACGGGACGATCCGCCCAACGCCGCTCTTCGTTGGTTCGCAACCGGAGGAAGTGACCGATGGTCCCGAGCACCTGAAGGGTGTCCGCAATCTTGGCGAGCAGCAAGACGCGTTCTTTGCTCTCGCGCGATCGCTCACCAGCGAGCAGCTCGACCACGCGCGCCTCCCGGGCGCGGTTCCCCGCGACATTGTCACGGGCCCAGGCCGCGAACGGCTCGAAGGCCCGCCGCAGGGACTCCCCGCCGCCGCGATGACGGATGAACAGCGAGCACTGCTCCGCGCAGTGCTCTCGCAGTACGCCGGATTGCTCGAAGCTGACCTTCGAGACCAATCACTTCACGACATGCTTGGCGAGTCCGAGTCTGCGCTCGCCACCACGCACTTCGCGCTGGCGGGCGAGATCGACCGCACCAGGCCGCACTACTTCCGCCTCCACGGCCCCACGCTGATCATCGAGTTCGACTGTTCCAGCGGCGACCCCGACCACCTGCACACCGTGTGGCATGACCCGCGGGGAGGGCTGGCGGTGGACCCGCTTCCTCAGCACCATGGGGCGCACGAGCACACTCCGTAGTTCGGCGCGCCCTTCATCTGGATTTCGCCGGCAGCCTCTGCCTTGGACAGGATCTCGCTCTTCTCGCGAAGTTGCTTGATCTGGTAGCGGACATTGGCAACCTCGGCCGCCCGAACATCGGCGATGCCCCAGAGGAACCGGCCGCACATTCACCACGGCCTCGCCGAGTGATCCGTTTGGAAGACGGGGCAAGAAAACAAGCGATGCGTCGCCACCACCTTTGAGCCGTTGGGCATGCAGATGAAGAAACCGGCTCGACCGCGACGCCGTGACCCCGATCGACATCCTGTGGCGCAATAAAAAAGCCCAGGCATCGCCATGCCTGGGCTTCTTGCTTGCAATAAGGCTTCCCGTCGATCGCGATCACTTCACCAGCAGTTTGCCGTTCTCGATGACCTTCGTGCCGTCGATGGTGACGGTGCTGGTGGGCAGGTGCGCGTAGACCTCCAAGGGCGTTTGGTTGTCGCCGCCGGCCCAGGTGTTACCGCCGAATACGACGCTGATCGTGCCAGCCGACACCCAACTCAGCAGACGGCTGTTGGCGGGCACAACCACGCTGGGGTTGATACCGATGTCGATCACCCCCAACTGCTCCTTGCCGGCCGGGGCCGCGTCATAGCGCTTCTTCAGCACGCTGATGTCGCCCTTGGCCGTCATGGACGTGAGGTTGCCGTTCTCGAACTTCATGGTGAAGCCCTCGACGGCGTTGCCTTCGAAGTTGAAGTGGTCGGCCACGAACGTGCCCTTAGCCGTGCCGGGCACGGGCGTGACATACACCTCGCCCGCCGGCAGCCACACCTGCGCCGCCGGTCCGCCGGAGGTGCGGTCGTCATACGACACCACGCCATCGCTCACAAACACCGGCCGCTGGGTGATCTGCACGGTGAGATCAGTCCCGTTGGGCGCGGTGATGTGCAGAGTCTTGCCAGCGGCAAGCGTCTTCTGCAGCGCCGCGCCGGTGGCCTGCAACGCCTTGTAGTCGATGTTCACGCTGTCCCAGAAGATCTTGGTGAGTTGATCCTGCGTGATGCCGAAACTCTCCGCCCGCACCTTGGTGGGATACAGACCATTGCCCAGGTTCACCTGCACAACGCCGCTCTCCTGCCTCTTCTTCACGACGGCCTGGACCGTCTTTTCACGAGTGATGATCCGCTGCGGATCGATGTCCGACAGCATGTCCGGCCGTTCGCTGAAATCGATCGTGATCATGCCGTCGATCGTGTCGGCCAACTTCAAGCCCAGTTCAGGCTCCTGCGAGTCGAACTTGGCGGGCACGTCGGTGTACATCAGGCGGCTGAGCCCGGCTGAGCCGGTCGCTGCCGATGCTGATCATCGGTTCGCCGCCGAGTTTGCGCACCTCGATGGCCAGATTCTCCAGCAGTTCGATGTCGCGCGACCCGCCTTCGATCAGGACGATGTCCGATGGTTGGAATCCGCCGCACTCGACCACGAGCGTCTTGGCGAGCTTCGCCTGATCGGGCGCGGCGCCCCTGTTGACGGTTTGCGGCGCCCATCCCAATGCGGCAATCGCTGCCGCGGCGGCAATCCCCGCCATGCACAGTCCCTTGCTTCTGCAAATCATGACCGAGCCTCTTTCTCAAAGGCTAGATAGGAATTCTGTTTTTCAGCGTCCCGGGCGAGCGCCCGACAAGTCCACTGTGAAACGGAGATTCCCTACATTGAATGTACCGCCGCGGTTCCG
>JAQCEQ010000002.1 GCA_027618565.1 Planctomycetota bacterium
CTGGCCGGCACTGCAGGTGGACACCATCATCGAGGGCGGTGACGAACTGGTGCATGCCGCCGTGTTCGGGATCCTGGCCATGATCGTCTGGCGTGCTGGGTGGTTTGCTTCCCCCGCGCGATTCCTGGCCGGCGCCCTCGCTTGGGCGTTCCTCGACGAAGCGCTGCAGGGCGTGGAGTGGGTTCGTCGCCACGCCGTCGATGGGGACTTCATCGCTGACGCCGCTGGCATCGTCGCGGGGTGGGGCGTGATCAGGGCCTCGCGTGCGGCTCGAACCTGCCGCGAGTCGCCGCGTGACCCGGCGCGCACCCTGGCACGACGCGCAGCCGCCGGGTTCGCAGGTGCGACCGGAGCCATGGCCGCGGCACTCCTCGTCGCCCACATCGCCGTTTGGCTGCAGGTGTTCCACACAGCTCCGTGGGGCGCTCCCCGCGTGCTCGTCGTGGCTATCGCACTGGCATCCGCGCCGGTGGCGGCTCTGTTGCGTCGACGCGCTTGACGGCGATCGTTGCGCGCGACATCTGCGGGTCGATCGAGTTGAACTCGATCAAGACATCGGCGTGCCGTCCGTGCTTGAAGTAGGTGGTCTCCACGCGGTCACGAGATTCGGTGCGCCGGAGGATCGTCCATCCATGGTTGGCGTACCTGACGTCGGTGGCCTCGACGGCCTTGGCGACGCTCTCCATGCGGCCAAAGCAGATGGCCCGTCCGCCCTGGAGTTCACTGCCGGAGAGCGTGAGGCCGGTGGACTGCCGAACCTCCGTCCCCGCCACCAGCGGGACATCCGACTCCAGGATCGTTGTTGGTCCTGACGAACACGCCGACAGCGCCGACGCCAGCACAATGGCCATCGCTATCGCCGACGCCCTCGCGCATCCCCGCGCCGCGAGCGCAGCCGTGCGAAGCATGACACGCCAACCGATTTGTACCCACGCCGATGGCATCGAGCCGAGAAGATACCGCCACGATGCCCAAGGGCTTTGAGCACCACGCCCGCACCTTCACGCTGCTGACGATGGCTAGCCGCGTTACCGGGCTGGCGCGCGATGCGGCGCTCACGCGAGTATTCGGCCTCGGGCCAGTGGCTGACGCGTTCACCTTCGCGTTCATGGTCCCCAACTTGTTCCGACGGCTCTTTGGCGAGGGAGCGCTCTCCTCGGCTTTCCTGCCCGCCTACGCCAAGCACCTGGAGTCCGACGGCGAACGGGAGGCTGGGTTCCTGGCCTGGCGAGTGCTGTCGCTTGCCGGCATCGTCATGGCGGCCATCGTGGTCATCGGCGAGCTCGCCCTGGGCGCCATTCACCTGGTTGACGCGCGCGAGCAGACCTCACTCTCACTGGCGCTCCTCGCCATCATGTTGCCGTACATGCCGCTGGTGTGCCTGGTAGCGCTCCTCGGCGCGGTCCTGCAGGTGCATCATCGATTTGGCCCCACGGCGAGTGCCCCTGTCATCCTGAACCTGACGGTCGCGGGTGCTGCCGTCGCGGGTTGGTTGACGCTGGGCGAGTCCGACGGGGTCAGTCGAGCCGTCATCGTCGCGCTCGCCGTCTTGGTGTCCGGCATTCTGCAGCTTGCGTGGTGCCTTCTGGCGGTGCGCCCACTGAAGGTCGTTCGGCGCGGCACCTCCGAGCGAGCACACCAGGTGGCTCGTGGAGTGTGGGCCACCACGGTCCCCATGGCGCTGGGCCTTGGCGTGCTGCAGATCAACACGCTGGTCGACGGCATCATCGCCAGCTGGCCCACGGCGGTCGGTCCCACGATCCTGGGGTTCGACTACCCGCTCAAGGAAGGCTCGATGTCGACGCTGAGCTTTGCCCAGCGCCTGTACGAGTTCCCGCTGGGCGTCTTCGGCGTGGCGATCGCCACCGCGATCTTTCCGCAGCTCGCGCGGGAGGCCTCGGACCCAGCCAGGTTTCACGCCACGCTTCGGCGTGGACTGCGACTCTCGGTCTTCCTCGGAGCCGCGGCAAGCACGGGTCTTGCGGCGGTGTGCCTGCCACTGGCGACCACGCTGTATGTTGGCGCCGCCTTCACGATGGACGATGCCTGGCGCGTGGCGTGGGTGGTGCTGGGCTATGCCCCCGCGATCTGGGCCTACAGCGTCAACCAGTTGTACACGCGCGCGTTCTACGCGATGGGTGACACCAGGACGCCGGTCCGCCTGAGCATCGCGATGGTGGCCCTCAACTTCACGCTCAATGTGATCCTCATCTGGACGCCGCTCGGCGTTGCGGGACTGGCTTGGAGCACGGGCGCCTGCGCCGTACTCCAGTGCGTGATCCTGGGGCACAAACTCGCTCACCGCACGGGACGGATCGTGGATCGCGACGTTGGACTGTCTCTCCTGCGAAGCGCCGGGATCGCGCTGGGCATGGGCGCGATCGTGGCGGTCATCGTCTCGACCTTCACCATCGACTCGTGGTCTAGCGCCGCCGTGGCGCTCCTCGCCGGGACCACCATGGGCGCGGGCCTGGTGATCGCCGCTGCCGCGCTCCTGAAGGCGCCAGAACTCAGCTGGGCGATGGGGCGACCGGCGCCCTCGGCCAGCGAACCGTCGGACAACTCTCCGGGCGGGACTACTGGGGCTTCAGGCTGAGCGGGTCGCGCGGCGGCAGGTGCTGGACCGGACCGAACACGGCCTCGATGTCCTGCATGCTGGCGCGCCCATTCTCGTCGCCCGGAGCGATCTCCTCCCAGTCGCCCACCACCAGCACCGACATGTGCTGCGTCTGGAGCAGTCGCTGCGCCACGCGCTGGATGTCTTCCCGGGTGACGGTGTTCACGCGGTCGCGGTAGGTGTCCCACCAGTCCGAGGGGCGGTTGGTCATCTCGTCGTCGGCAAAGACGGCGACGGTCGCGGCCTTGGAGCCAAAGGTTTGCGGGAAGGTCTCGATGAAGGACTTCTTCGCCGTCGCCAACTCTTCCTCGGTCACCAGCGTGTCGCGCATCTTGGCGAATTCCTCCAGGATGAGCTTGGTGGAGAGGGCCACGGTGGCGTTCTTGCTCTGCACGTCCGCGTGGATCGTGCCCAGGGCAAAGGGGTCCGCCTTGAATCCGCTGCCGGCCGAGTAGGCCAGACCCTCGTCCGAGCGGACGCGCCTGGTAATGCGGCTGGTGAAGCCGCCGCCCAAGATCTCGTTCATCAAGGTCGCCGCGACGGCATCGGGATCCTCCCGCTGCAGGCTGCGCCCGCCCACGAAGACCTTGCCTTGGGGGATGTCCTTCTGGGCGTGATAGAGGCCATGCGGCATCTCTCGCTGGTCGGCCTCGGGGGCGGGGTTCCGGGGACGGGAGGCGGTCTCTGTGACGAAGGCCTTCTCCAGTGTGCCCATCATCGCGTCGGGATCGAAGTCGCCCGAGACGGTGACCACCGTGTTGCCCGACCGGAAGATCTGGCTGGAGATGTCGCGCATCGCGGACTCATCCATAGCCATGATCTCGTCGGCGTTGGGCTGCGCGCCGCGCCATGTGTCCTCGCCGAAGATCAGGAAGCGCCATTCGTAGCCGGCGATGGAGTCGGCGTCATCATTGCGCTGCTTGAGACCCTCCAGCATCGTCTCCTTGGCGATGCGCAGGCGTTCCGAGTCAAAGCGCGGCGCGCGCAACATGTCCATCATCAGGGACAGCGTGGAGTCAAAGTTGCTCGCCAGCGTGTTGAGGCTGGCGCCGCTGGCCCACGACCCGCCCGAAATGCCCACGCTGCTGGCCATGAAGTCCAGGGTCTCGTCCACCTCGGATGGAGTCAGGCGCTCGGTGCCGCCAGCGCGCATCTGCGATGCCGCGAGGCCTGCCAGCCCCATGCTGTCGGCTCCCACCATGTTTTGGCCGCCCATCGCGCTCACGCTCAACGAGATGAGCGGGAAGGTCTTGTCGGGCGCCATGAACACCACGGTGCCGTCGCTGAGCGTGCGCCGGAATTCGCTGGCGTTGGGTGGCGTGAAGGTCAGCGGCGGATACTGGATGTCTCGCGGATGCGATGGGATCGCGTCGTCGGCGAAGGTGGGCGCGGCGTTGGCGACCGTGGCGACGCACGGCAGCGCAATCACGCAGCAGAGGAGTTGGAGTGCGATTCGGTGGCACATGGTGGAAGTCTCGGTTGGAATGGTGCGATGGTGTTCGTAGTGTGCGCGCGAGAGTGCGAGTGCAAGTTGGTGCGGGCTCATTCCTTGCTTCCGCCTTCCAACTCCGCGAGTCGAGCCTTGGCCTTCTTCATGACATAGTCCATCAGGGGTTTGGCCTCCGGCGGCATCTGCGCGCCTTGCGCCTCCATCTGGGCCAAGGCATCGCGGAGTTCCTCGGCATCGGTAATCCCCATGATCTGCTGCGCTGCCTGTTTCGCCATGCCCTGCATGGGGGCGGGCAGAACTGCCAAATCTGCGTCCTCGGCAGCGGGGGCGGTCCCCGCCTTGCGCCGGTAGATGGCGACCGAGCGGTTCTCCGGGGTGAAGTACTCCTTCGCGACGCGCTGGATGTCCTCCGCGGTCACAGCCTGGAGACGCTTGGGCTCCTCGTTGATGTACCTCCAGTCGCCCAAGTTCTCGGCGAACCCAAGCTGGATCATGAGGAAGAAGTTGTTCTGGAGGCGACGGTACGCATCGGCCGCGGACTGGTTGCGCACCTTCTGGAGTTCGTGATCCGACACAAGCTCGTTCTGAAGCCGGGCAACCTCCGCGTACCAGCCCTGTTCCAGCTGCTCCGGCGTGGAGTCGCCCTTGACTTCGGCGCTGAAGGAAAAGGCACCCGCATACTTGCGATTGTCGCCACCCGCGCCCGCGCTTGACGCAATCTCCTTGCCTTCGATCATGCTCTTGTAGAGCCGGCCAGTGCGCCCGTTGAGGACCTGCGAGAGCATGTCCAGCGCGTACGAGTCCGTGTGGCTAAACGGCACCGTGTGGTACTGGACCGTGACGCTCGGCTGCGCCTCGGCCTGCGCGATCATGCGCATCTCGGCGCGCTGTGCCACCTCTTCGGTGACTACGGGCGGCGGGTCGATCTCGCCGCGCTCCAGCCGGGAGAAGTACCGGGTGATCTGTTGCTTGGCGTCCGCGGGGTCAAAGTCGCCGACCATGACGCCAACGAGGTTGTTGGGCCGGTAGTAGATGTTGAAGTAGTGCAGTGCTTCCTCGAAGGTGTAGGAGTTGAGGTCGCTGGGCCAGCCGATGACCGGCCACGAATAGGGCGACGACTGCCAGAACATGCTCTCAAACTGCTCTTGGAAGACGCCGGTTGGGGTGCTGTCAATACGAAGCCGGCGCTCCTCGTGGACTGCGTCGCGCTCACTGTAAAACTCGCGGAAGGTGGAGTTGGCCAGGCGGTCACTCTCCATCCAGCACCAGAGTTCGATCTTGTTGCTGGGAATCGTGATGATGTAGAAGGTGATGTCGTAGGAGGTGAAGGCGTTCACCCCGGAGGCGCCGGCCTCGATGTAGATGAGGTCAAACTCGTCCTTTACGATCGTTCCGCGCGACTTCTGGTCCGACTCAAGCCGCTCCAGCTCGCCGTTGAGAGACGACAGCGCCTCGGCGGTGCCTGGCTCGTTGGCGCCCAGCGCGGCCATCTCCTTCTTGATCGTGGCGATGCGCTCTTCGTGCACGCGGCCCTGTTGTTCCTCCATCTGCGTACGCAACTGCGCGCGCAGGGCCTTGATCTCGTCGGTGTCGTTGGCGGGATCCCACGGGTTGTCGATCTCGCCGGCGCGGGCACGCTTGTACTGGCCGTCCCAGATGAGCTGGTTGATCCGGTCGCGCAACTCCTTTTGCCTGCCCCGGAAGGCCGCGTCTCCGGCGGCGTTACGCGTCCCGATGATGTCGGTCCCCTTGAACATCATGTGCTCAAAGAAATGGCTGATGCCGGTGATCCCCGGGCGCTCATTCACGCTGCCAACCTTGGCCACCCACCCCGCCGCGATCGCGTTGGGTTGGTCGTGCCTTGGGCAGAGGAGGAACTTCATCCCGTTGGGGAGGGTGAATTCCTCGACTTCCACCTGTTGCGCCAGGCAGGGGCTGGCCAGGAGGGTGAAAGCAAGGAGCGCGATGGCGGTGATTGGGTGCTTCATGGCGGGGATTCGAGTCACGGAGACTAGGCCCCTTTGGCACGGAACGGCGGAAAGACGCGTTTCCCGTTTGGAATCGAGGGAAACTGCAATACATTGCAAGAAGATGAACCCACGCTCCTTCGCGATGGCCCTCGCGGCGACCGCTGGCTGTGCTGTTTCCGCCACCGCCCAAATGAGGGTGGTGTCGTGGAATGTGGCCAAGATGGTGGGGGATCACGTCGCCATCGAAGCCGTCTTGGCTGCTGCGCACGCCGATGACAAGCCTGGATTCGCGGTGCCGGTTGACGTGTTCGCGTTCCAGGAGGTGGCGGAGGACATGACGACCCAGCTCCTGGCAGCGGTTCAGGCTGCGGCCCCGGCCGGCTCGACCTACGCCATGGCCACCTTCACCTCCATGGGCATCGAGGACTGGGCAGGTGGAGCCCAGTGCCTCATGTATAGGACACAATCCATTGCTGAGGTGACTTCTGGCCATGTCGACATCTCCACCGGTGCCAGTCGCTACTCGGATCGATGGCAACTCCGGCTGGTTGGCTACGACTCCAATGTGGCCCGCTTCTATCTCTACTCCTCCCACCTGAAGGCCAGCATCGGATCGAGTAATGAAGACGCGCGCCTCGCCGGTGCCACGGCACTTCGCAACAACGGCGATGCGCTCGCCGCGAACACGCACCTTGTCTTTGTCGGTGATTACAACGTGTACAGCCATGAGGAGCCAGCCTTTTCCCGGATGCTCGAGGGCGGCAACAACCCGGGCGTTGATTCCTATGGCGGCGGATCATGGGCAGGGGTGGGGAACGCGATCAAGCACACACAGTCGCCACGATTGACCACCGATGTCTTGGTGGGCGGTGGCATGGATGATCGGTTTGACCTCCACTTGCCAGGCCCGGCCATGGTGGACGGTGCGGGAATCTCGCTCATCTCCGGCAGCATGCGTGCGTTCGGGAATGATGGCCAGCATTTCAACACCAACATCAACGACGGCAACAACACCTATTACCCCACGAACATCGCTCGATCCAACGCACTCGCCGACGACCTCTGGGCGGCCAGCGACCATGTTCCAGTCATCGCGGACTACCAGGTGCCTGCGCGCCTGCTGGCCTCCGTCGTGGGGCTCCCCGCGAAGCTCATCGAGGGGGCGGCGATCCTGGTCACGCTCCGGGTCACGAATGCCGCCAATGCCGTCGTGCCACAGGGTGGCGACGAATTGATCTGGATCTCCAATGTGACCGGCAACCTTCAGGGATCGTGGTCGGGCAATACGCCGGCGGGATCATCGAACGACGGCTACTTCGAGCTCTTCGCCCCCACCCCGGGCGCCGCCTACGGAACGATCGTGATCCAGACGAATTCGCAGATGGCGTTTCCAACGACCGCGGTTCTGGAGGTGCAGGTTCCCGTGCTCCGCCACTCCCATCCGTCGCTGGACAGTGCATCCATCGTGACGGCGGACGCCGCGAAGGTGGAGATCATCGATCCATCCATGCCCACCGTGTTCGACATCCCGATCTGGAACAACGGCTGGACCCCATTGCAATCGGGCGCCTCGATCGGCTCCGTGTCGCTGGACACCGGCACCGACTGGTCGGCGGCCGCAGTGACCTCCGGGCTCATCACCAGCGGAACGGGAACGGTGCGCGTCACGATTCCGGCGGGCAGCGACGCCGAGCAGGGGACGCTTCGCATCACGATGAACGAGGAGCAGATTCCCGGCGCAACCTCCAGCATGCTCACGGTGTCGATCACCCCCTCTGGCGGGGGCGGGTGCCCCAACCCGGCGGACCTGGATTGCGATGGGACCGTGGCGGGAGGCGACCTCGCACTGCTCCTGGCCAATTGGGGCACCACTGGCGCGGGACCAGCCGACATCGACGGTGACGGCATCGTCTCCGGTGGCGACCTGGCGCTCATGCTTGCCGCCTGGGGCACCTGACCTCCGAACTCAACCCTGAGAGTCCGCCCTGGGGCAGTGGGGGCTCACCAGCCGAGAGGTCCTGGACGGCAACGGCATCGTGGACGGCAGCGACCTGGGGGCCATGCTGGCCGCGTGGTGAAGAGGCCGGAGCGGGATTTGAACCCGCGAATAACGGATTTGCAATCCGTCCCCTTAGGCCACTTGGGTATCCGGCCGCAAGTGAGTCGATATTCTCCCACACGAATGCCTGTGCGTCAACGCGCCGCCATCCTTGCCGGGATCCTCGGCACTGTCGCCGGATGCCTTGCCGATGTGCATGGGATTCCGCAGGATGCGCCGTCGGAACAGGCGCCGACACCGGCTCCGTCAGCAACTGCCGCGGCCGCAAGCGTGGTGGCACCGCTCTTCCCCGACGGCTCGCTCCTCAAGCGCGCACAGGGCCAGGTCGTGATCGACCCACGAGATGGCGTGCCGGCATTCGTGCTGTGGTCGAGAAGTGCTACTGCACCGCAGCGAAGGATCTGGCTGATGCCGTGCGCAGCAACGGATGAGTTGGTGCAACTGCAGCACAACGGAGGCGACGCACAGCTCATCGAGTTGAGTGGGCTGGTCACCGCACATCGCGGCGAGAACTGGTTGCTTCCTGCGGTGGCCGGTCTCGCCGGGACGACGCTCAATGCCCCGGCGGAGGGCCCGCCCATCCCGCCGGGGGGGCGTCGCGCTCCTGCGGTGCCGGCGGAATCGCCCAGGACACCCACCGCGCCTTCCGGGGACGAGCCACCCACAGCGACGGCGCCTCCCACGGTCGAGGCACTTTCTCCTGAGACGATCGCCGATCAACTTGAGGCATTGCTCGATGAGGCGATTCCGGTGGCACCGCGATCCGGCGATCCGGGTGCACCGACCGTGGCACCCGCGGACCCCACCCGTGAGGAGCGTGGCGTGGTCCCGCCAGCGCAGTCGCCGCATTCCGATGCGAGTGACAGCGGCAATGCCAGGCCGCGCGCACTCCTTGGGCACCCGACCCGGGTGCAGGACCGTCGATGCACCATCATCCGAGACGAGCGCACCGGCGCGTTGAGGATGGCCTTTGCCGCCAGCGCCGGCGAACTCCCCGCCAGCGCCGAGATCCTCCCCTGCGCCGAGCTGGACCGACTGGAAGTGGCGGCGCGCGGGTCCGCTCGCGGAGTCCCGGTGTTGGCTAGCGGTCTGGTGACGCAGGGATCGGATGGACGGGCGTACATCCTGCCCACGGTGGTCCGACCGCTCCGGGCGGGGAAGTGGATCCTTCCGTAGCGGCAACTGTGCGGCAAGTGGACCCCGATTCCCGACCGACCGCAGGCCATCGTCGTCGTCGTGGGATGTGTGGTAAATTGCCCGACCGCATGGCATATCCCACCGCAACGGTCGAGACGGATCATGGCACTTTTTCTGTCGAGCTCTGGGATGATGTGGCGCCGAAGCACGCCGCCAATTTTCTGAAACTGGCGAAGAAGGGTTTTTACGACGGACTCACCTTCCACCGGATCATTCCAGGGTTCGTCATCCAGGGCGGATGCCCCGACGGCACCGGGACCGGCGGCCCGGGCTGGACCGTGAAGGCGGAGTTCAACGACCGCAAGCACGCGCCGGGTGTGCTCTCCATGGCTCGATCCAGCCACCCGGATTCGGCCGGCAGCCAGTTTTTCGTGTGCCTCTCGCGCGAGAAGTGCGAGGGCCTGGACGGTCAGTACACCGCCTTTGGATGCGTCACCGAGGGAATGGCTGTGGTGCGCAAGATCGCCGCAACGCCACTGAAGGGGAGTCAAGGCACTCCGGTGAAGGCCCCCACGATGGTCGCGGTCACGCAGGGTTGACCAGCTAGCGCTGCTCGCCTGAACCGCCGCTGTCGCTGCGCTCCACGCGCGTATCGAATCGATTCTTCCCCGGGGCGCGGGGCGGTGCCGGGACGACCGTCGCTTGCAGGATGCGCGGCGGGATGGCGGGGCGCTGTGTCACGGGATCCTCGATCACGCTGGTCTCCAGGGCGCGGATCGCCGGTTCGCCCTCGGTGCAGTAGGCGAACGCGCTGTACTTGCCGTCGAGCCGAGCCGTGCCTTCTCGACTCAGCGCGATGAAAAACTGGCAACCGACGCTGTGCGGTTCGTCGGCGCGCGCCATGCCAAGCACGCCGAAGTCAAATGGGAGGTCGCTTTCCTCCAGCGTGATGGCATACCCGGGCGTGCCGTCGCCGGTACCGGCGGGGTCGCCTCCCTGCACCACGAAGGGATTTCCGTCGCGCCCAATGGCGACGATGCGGTGGAAGACCAGGCCGTCATAGAAGCCTTCGCGCGCCAGGCGCCGCATGTTGTGTCCCGTGGCGGGCGCCTGGTCATGGGCGAACGCGATCCGCATGTCGCCACGATCGGTGGAGAGGAGCACATCCTCCTCCAGGTACAGGCGGAACCCGGCCGTCACCACCTCTTCCAGCGCAACTTTGGCCGCCATCGCGGCGCGGTCCTCTTCCGTCGCCGACGGCAGCGCCTCGGCGTCCCAGCCGATGATGTCCATCCGGACCGTCCCCTCAGGCGTGGTGAGCTCGCGCGTACGCACTCGCCGCGGGGTGCGCAGCGGCTCGATCACGAGCGGCGACCCCACCGCATCGCCCTGCACCACGGCCTGAAGGTACGCGGCGCGCTCCATCGTGGCGATCGCGGGGAGGACCGTGAGCAAGTCAACGCTGAGTTCGCGAACCGTGACGGACGCGACCTCCGTCCCGGCGGCATCGAGGAGCGCAAGGTCCACCTCGCCCGTGACGCCGTCGCGGGAGATGTCCACGACCATCGGCGCGCCTCGGGCGTGCCACTGCCGCTTGGACACGATGCGCACGGAAGGCTGAGCGACCGCGGGATCATCGCCACCTGGTGCCGCGACGGCTGCGCGCGCGTGAGCCATCGCCCATCCGGCAAGGGGGAGAACGAGGGACGCCAGCAGCACTCCTCGGAGAGGGGTTCTGAAGCGGATGCGGGGCGGTGGTGTTCGTATCATGGTTCGATGCCAAGCGTTTCGGCGACGCGTACGGTCGTATCGCGCCGACTCATTGTCGGCCTCGAGATCCATGTCGAGTTGGCGACGCGCAGCAAGATGTTTACTCGCGCGCCGAACTTGGCGCATCCGGAAAACTTCGACGCGGCCCCGAATTCGGTGGTGGATCCCGTGGTGCTGGCCCTTCCCGGGACGCTTCCCGTCATGAACCGCGAGGCGGTGGAAATGTCGATCCTGGTGGGGATGGCGCTCCACTGCCAGATCGCGCGGCACTCGAAGTGGGATCGCAAGAACTATTTTTATCCGGACCTCCCCAAGGGCTACCAGATCAGCCAGTATGACCAGCCGCTCTGCGGCGAAGGCTCGCATGCGCTGGCGTCTGGGAAGCGCATCGGCATCATCCGGGCCCACTTGGAGGAAGACACGGGCAAGCTGGGGCACGAGCTCCCCGGCGGGCTTCCCGCGGATGGGTCGCTGGTGGACTTCAACCGTGCGGGGACGCCGCTCCTGGAAATCGTCACGGCGCCTGACTTTGAGAGTGCGGATGAGGTGGTGGCCTTCGCGGAGGAACTGCGGGACCTGTGCCGGTTCCTTGGCGTGACCGAGGGCATCCTCCAGAGGGGACACATGCGTTTTGAGCCCAACGTCAACCTGGCCTTGGTGCTGGACGACGGCAGCGAGGTGCGCACGCCGGTGGTGGAGGTGAAAAACCTCAATTCATTCCGCGCGGTCCGCGGCGCCATCGAGCACGAGGCGATCCGCCAGGAAGCCGAGTGGATGCAGACCGGCCGCGTGATGGGCCCCGGCGCCAAGAGCACGCGAGGGTGGGACGATGTCGCATTGGAGACGGTGCTCCAGCGAGAGAAGGAAGATGCACACGACTATCGGTACTTTCCCGACCCGGACCTGGTCGGCGTCGAGGTAGACGATGCCTGGCTGGACCGCCTTCGCGCGCGAATGCCCAGCCGACCCGACGAACTGCGCGCTCGATTCGCGGGGTGGGGGCTGACGGAGAAGGACATCCGGCAACTGCTGGACGATCCGGCACTGTCGCGCTGGCTCCGCGAGGCGCACGGCGCGTCCAGCGGAACCGACGGCGATGGGTACTCACTGACCAAGCTGCTGCTCAACAACGTGATGAAGCTGGCGAACGGGCGCGGTTGCGGTCCTGTCGACCTTGGGTTCACTGCGGCACAGGCGGCGGGAGTCGTCGCACTGCGGCAGACCGACGCCATCGGAGCGCAGTCCGTGGACGCGCTGTTGGAGGCGATGTGCGGGACGCCCGAGACGCCACGGGAGGTCGCCGTGCGACTGGGCGTGCTGCAGGTGCGCGACGATTCCGCGCTGGATGCGTGGGTGGAGGCAGCCATCACCGGCAACCCGCAGGCCGCCGCCGACGTGCGCGGCGGGAAACTGGCCGCGATCGGGAGGCTGGTCGGAGCCGTGATGAAAGAGTCCGGCGGGCGGGCCAACGCGAAGGACGCGCAGGCGCGCCTCCTAGAGAGACTGAAGGCCACCCCGTGAGCATCCAAGGCCAGGTGGGCGAGTGCGTCGTGGACGCCGATCGCATCCGCACGCGCGTGAGGGAGCTGGCCGAGGAAATCCACCGTGCGCATCCCAGCGGGGACGACCCGCTGGTGGTGATCGTGGTTCTCGCGGGTGCGGTGATCTTCGCGGCGGACCTGATTCGCGCGCTTCCGCACCGCGTGATCATGGCGTTCGTGAAGGTGAGTTCCTATCCCGGTACCTCGACCACCAGTCAGGGCATCGTGGAGAGCGGCAGCATGCCCGACGCGGTGCGCGCGCGCGACGTGCTGGTGATCGACGATGTGCTGGACACTGGCCGCACGCTGCAGCACCTGCGCGCCGAGTTGCAGTCGGCGGGGGCGCGCACGGTGCGGACCTGCGTGCTGCTTCGCAAGGACCGCGCCGAGGCGAAGGCCGTGCCCTGCGACCATGTGGGCTTCGACATCCCGGATCGATTTGTCGTCGGCTACGGGCTGGACTATAACGACGAGTTCCGGCACCTTCCCGACATCCGGCTCTTCACCCTGGGACCCGACGCATGACCCTGGCCGGGACCGTCCAGGAACTGCGGGGCCCCACGAGCGCCTCGACGGGCGCGGTGGGTGATGGCGAGACGATCCTGCTGACCATCCGGCCAAGCGCCATCATGGTGCTGCATTGGGGGCGGCGTTGGTGCGTCGGAGCGTGCATGTTCGTCGCGCTGGGAGCAGCAGCCCAGTGGAGTGGCGACGCGCCGGTCGACCTGCGCCACGGCATCCTCTCCGCCCTTGCGGTCTGCATGGCGCGTGCCGCATGGCGCATGGCGCAGTGGAGGACCACGACCTTCGTGCTGACGGATCGCCGGCTGGTCTCGTGCACGGGACCCATTCGGCGGCAGCACGAGATCCCGCTCCGCGTGGCCAGCCTCATCGACATTCACTTCCCGACGTGGGGTCGGCCGCTGCGTGTGGGATCCATCGGCTTCCGGTCGCTCACCAACGAGCCAGACCGCATGCGGTGGGATCATGTGTCCAAGCCGCAGGTGGTGAGACGTGCGATCCTGGATGCGCGAAGCCGGTATGGGCGCTGAGGCTTGCTCAGGCCCAGGGAGCCTTCGCGCGCGCGTCTCCCACGGACGCGCGCAACGACTCCAGAGTGGCGCGGTCGGCCTCGCCAAGCCCTTCAGGCGCCACCACCTCGATGATCGCGATGAGGTCTCCCTTCTCGCCCTTGGGCATGGCTAGGCCTTGACCCACCAGCCGGATTCGCTTGCCGCTGGAGGTCCCCGGCGGAACTCGAACCAAGGCGCGACCACGCAAGAGTGGCACGTCCACCGATGCTCCCAGCGCGCACTCGATGATGCTCACGGGGACCTTCACGAGGAGGTTGGAGCCATCTCGGGTGAACCACGGGTGCGGTGCGATGTGGATCGTCGCCAGGAGGTCGCCCGGCTCGCCTGCGCCGATGCCAACTTCGCCCTGCCCCCGAGCGCGGATCACCGCGCCCTCCGTGATGCCGGCGGGGATCTTGAGGTCCAGGGTCTTCTCGTGGCCAGTCCGGATGGAAGCGTTCCCACCGAGGGCGGCGGTCTCGAAGGCGACATGGACCTCCGCACGGAGATCGGAACCGCGCCGGCGGTGCGTGCGCCCGGCACGCGAGCCTCCCGCACCGCCGCCTCGTCCGGCCGCCCCACCGGCTCCGCCAAACCCGCCGAAGCCCCCGAATGCACCTTCACCGAAGTGCTGCGCAAACATGTCGCGGAGCGCGTCCTCATCGACCTGGCCATGCCCGCCGGCACTGCCGGGCCAGCCGCCAGCGTGGCTCGCACCCGTGGGGTCGCCCGCAAGCCCGGGCTCGCCAAACTGGTCGTACCGCTTGCGCTTCTCCTCGTCGTTCAGGATGTCGTAGGCGTTCTGCACCTCCGCAAATCGCTGCTGTGCGTCCGAGGCCTTGTTGATGTCGGGGTGGAACTTCCGGGCCAGGGCACGATGGGCCTTGCGAATCTCGTCCGGCGTGGCCGTGCGGGAGACGCCCAGCACTTCGTAGTAGTCGCGACTCACGGGGCGAGAGTGTAGAGCCTGCGCGTCTAGACTCAGCACGCCGATGCGTCCCACGAGTACCTTTCCATCGACCTGTGCCGATGTCCCGCTGACCATTCTCGCGGGCGGGCCGCGGGATCGCGCCGACCCGCGAGCGCAGCGCGTCAACCGAATGTCTCGCCGTCGATTTGCGGTCCTGATTTTCATCCAGGCTGCCCTCGCGGTTCATGTCGGACTGTGGCTTTGGCGGGGCGGCGAGACCATCGCACCCCTCGAGCCAAGCGAGTCGATGGAGACGCTCAAGCATGGGGTCATCAATGTGGGAGCTCTGCTCTTCGGACTGGCGCTCCTGAGCACGGCGATCCTGGGGCGCTGGTTTTGCGGATGGGGATGCCATGTGATCCTTCTCCAAGACTGGTGCGAGAGACTGCTGGCGCGGATCGGCCTCCGCCCCAAGCCATTTCGCTCCAGGCTGCTCTTGTGGGTGCCCCTCGCGCTGGCCCTCTACATGTTTGCGTGGCCGGTGGTGTATCGGCTGGCGATCGCACCGCTGGTGCAGCCCGACCTGCATTGGCCCGGCTGGTCGTGGCAATTGACGACGACGGACTTCTGGACGACGTTTCCCAGCTGGGCGGTGGCCATCCCGTTCCTCTTCGTGTGCGGCTTCCTGACGGTCTATCTCCTGGGCGGCAAGGCGTACTGCACCTACGGATGCCCGTACGGCGGATTCTTTGCCCCACTCGATCGGTTGGCGATTGGACGCATCCGCGTGAACGACTCCTGCGAGGGCTGTGGCCACTGCACGGCGGTGTGCTCCTCCAATGTCCGCGTCCACGAGGAAGTCCGCGACTTCAAGATGGTGGTCGATCCCGGCTGCATGAAGTGCCTGGACTGCGTCTCGGCGTGCCCCAAGGATGCGCTTCGATTTGACTTCGGTGCCATCCCCGCGAGCCACCAGCGCCCGGCAGTGGCGAGGCTCTACGACCTCCCGCTGACCGAAGAAATCGGCATCGCGATCATCGGCGTCGGCACGCTGCTGGCCGTCCGTGGCGCGTACGGAGTCGTGCCGCTCCTCTTCGCCAGCGGAATCGGCGCATGCGTGGCGTTCTTCGCGTGGAAGGCGTGGCGCGTCCTTCGGGATCGGTCCTCCTCCTTTCACGGCCACGCGCTGAAGAGTGCGGCGCGGATGACGGCGCTCGGAGCATCGTGGCTCGTGGCAACCGCGTTGCTGCTGGTGCTGGTGGTCCACACGGGCGCGGTCAATCTGCTCACCGCTCGCGGACTGCAGACCTATGAGTCGCTGGACATCCCCGAGTCCGACATCTTTGGCGACCATGCCGTCGAACTGGAGCCGGTCCGACAGCAGGCGGTTCGATTGGGGCTCCGGCAACTTCAGATCGCCTCATGCCTGTCGGACGGCGGTTGGGGACTTGGCACCCGAAGCTGGCAGGACGGCCTGGACCTTCGCATGGCCTGGATGCACTGCGTACTCCGCGAGTTCACCGATGCCGAGGCACTCCTCCAGTCGATGTACCGGCGAGCGCCAACCGAGGCCCTCGCTGCCAACATCTGCCGAATCCGCCGCGGCCGGGCCGATCGAGCCGGTGCCGATGCGATGTACGCGCAGGCCCAGGCCGACCACCCAGAGTGGAGTCGCCTCCGCGACGAGCGCATGCTCTGGATCCTGGACGAGCAGGGGCTGGAGAGCGCCATTGCCGCGTCGAGGGCATGGGTCGCTGAGCGCCCCGACGACATCACCGCGATGCGCAGGCTCTCGATCCTCCTCCTGGACGCCAACGACCCGGTGCTGGTGGACGAAGGGATCCAGCTGGTGCGGCACACGATCACGATCGAGCCCGACAACGCCTTTGCCCACTACACGCTTGGCCTGGCCGAGGCGCAGCGTGGGCGACTGGACCTGGCGCTGCCGGCCTTTGAGGAGGCGCACCGACTCGCGCCGGACCAAGCCACCATCACGGAGGCGCTGGCCCGGGCGTACCGCGAGATTGGTCGTGGGGACGATGCCGCGGCGCTGCTCGCGCCATCCGGGAGCGCGAGGTAACCTCCGCGATTCATGTCTGCGGCGCTTTGCGACATCCTGTCCCTCACGGCGGTCAAGGTGCCGCTTGCCGCAACGACGCGGCAGGGCGCGATCGACGAGCTGGTGGATCTCCTCGCGGCGCAGGGTGACATTGGCGCCGCGGACGCGCTCAAGCGAAGCGTCTGGGAGCGCGAGTGCCAGCGATCGACCGGCATTGGCGATGGGCTGGCGATTCCCCACGGGAAGTGCCCGACGGCCTCGCGTCTCGCCCTCGCAGTCGGGATCTGCGCGGAGCCGATCGATTTCCAGTCCATCGACAAGAAGCCCGTCAAGCTGATCCTGCTCCTGATCTCGCCGCCCGACCGGATCACCGATCACATCCAGGCCCTGGGCCGCATCAGCCGAGCGCTCTCCAGCGCCGCGGCGCGCCAGCAGGCGTACACCGCGACGGACGCGCAGGCGCTCTTCGACATCCTGCTCCAGCACGGCGCCTGAAGCCCGCGCTCAGCCCGCGCTCAGTCCGCGCGCTGCAGCAGCGCGTGGAATGAACCGTTGGCGATTGTCTCCATCGGTGCACCCGGCTCGCCCGTTGGCAGTGAAGTGTGCATGGCGACGGTCCGGAACTCCACCATCTCGCCCAGTTCCTCCACCATGTGCTCGTTCTCCTCGGAGTCGATGCTGCAGGTGCTCCACAGCAGGTGCCCACCGTGCGCCAGCACGCGGAGGGCCTTGAAGGCGATCTCCTTCTGGAGCCGAAGCAATGACGAGATCGTTCGCCCCGACCACCGGTAGCGAGCCTCCAGTCGTCGCGAGAGCACGCCGGAATTGGAGCAGGGGACATCCAGGAGGATGAGGTCGTATGGTGTGCGAGTCGCGAGTGCCTCTTCAAAGGTGGTCGCGCGTGCGCGTTCAAAGCCGCCTGATTTCAGCCGCGAGCGAAGCGACTCCAGTCGCGCGAGATCCGTGTCGCATGCCACGATCTCCGCGTCGGGGTGCTGCTCAAGCAACTGAATGGTCTTGGTGCCCTTTCCCGCGCAGAGGTCCAGGATGCGCCGTGGCTGGAGGTCCTTGGAGGACGCCACCGCCAGCACACTGGCCGGGTCTTGCACGCGCGCGAATCGACCACCGGCGGCCATCGTCGCGCCAAGCTGCACATCGTCCCCGTGGAACACCAGCCCGCCGTGCGAGTGCTGTGACAAGGGCGACTGCAGTTCCTCGGGGAGCGCATCGCGGTCCACCCCCATGAGCACGATCGGGGATGGGCACAACGACGCGGCCATGACGCGTTCGGCCCGTTCGTCCCCCAAACGCTCTCGCCAGCGTGCGCACAGCGGCTCCGCCAGGGACATTTGCTCCGACATCCCCTCATTGCGCCCGCGCGAATAGATCCGAGCGGCAAGCTCCCTCACGCGGCCATCCGCCAGCGGAAGGGCTCGCGGGTTCTTCATCCAGGTCGATGCCGGCACGCGGGCAGCGCTTGGCTCGCCGATCAGCGTCTGCACGCGCCGCAACACGGCGTTGGCAAACGCGCCGGCACCCAGCCGCACATGGGCATCCACCCAGCCGACCGTCTCATGGACGATCGCATGGTGGGGCACTCGATCCAGGAAGCACATCTGCGCGGTCGCGGCAAAGAGCGCGCCGCGAAGGCCCGGCTCCACATCGCATGCTGGCCTGCTGGAACACGCGCGGAGGATCGCGCCGATCGCGCGCCAGTGCCGCAGGAGCGCCTGCTCGCTGGCGCGGACCAACGCCGAGTCACGCGCATCAAGATCGTCCATGAGCGGCGGGGCGATGGGGAGGTCGGGGAACGATTCCACCAGCCTCGCCGAACGCGAGAGGAGCGCCGCGCGGGCCGGGGAGATCGCGCCCCCGCCCTCAGCAGGCTGCTGTGGCTTGGTAGCTGTCGATCCGTCCGGCGGGGTGATCTCCGCGTCGCTCAACGGCTGCGCGCGCGCGAGGCGGCCTTGCGCAGGGCGGCAGCCGTGTCGGTGCGCTCCCACGAGAAAGTGCCCTTGCCGGCCTCGTCGGGCTCGCGGCCAAAGTGGCCGTGGTACGCCGTGTGCGAGTAGATCGGCCGGAGGAGATCCAGACAGTCGATGATCCCTGCGGGCGTGAGGTCGAAGTGGTGCTGGACCAGCTTCGCCAGCACCGCGTCGGTCACCGTGCCGGTGCCCCAAGAGGTCACGAAGACGCTGGTGGGCTCCGGGACGCCGATCGCGTAGGCCAGCTGCACTTCGCAGCAGCGGGCCAGCCCGGCGGAGACGATGTTCTTGGCCACATACCGCGCCATGTACGCGGCGCTTCGGTCCACCTTGCTGGGATCCTTGCCGCTGAAGGCGCCGCCGCCGTGCCGACCGCGACCACCATAGGTATCCACGATTATCTTGCGACCCGTGAGGCCGGAGTCGCCGTGCGGCCCGCCCACCTCGAAGCAGCCGGTGGGGTTGACGAACACCTCGATGCCGTTGTGCCACCAGTCGCCCAAGACGGGCTTGATGATGTGCTTGATGACTGCGTCGCGAAGGGCACCCTGCTTGTCGTTCCAGCGCGGGTGGTGCTGCGTGGAGAGGACGACATTGCGGATGCGGGTGGGATCGATCCCCGCGTACTCCACGGCCACCTGGCTCTTGGCATCGGGACGAAGACCGGTGACGATCTCCTTCTCGCGAACCTCAGCCTGCCTGGCGACCAATCGATGACTGAGCGCGATCGGGAGCGGCATGCACGAGCGGGTCTCGTCGCAGGCGAAGCCGAACATCATGCCCTGGTCGCCCGCGCCCTGCTTCTTGCCCTTGCCCTTGCCGGCCTTGCCAACCACGCCCTGCGCGATGTCCGGGCTCTGCGCGTGCAGCAGGTTGATGACGCCGCAGCCGTGCGCGTCAAAGCCGACTCCGGATTCGTTGTAACCAATCCGCCGGATGGTGTCGCGGGCGATCGCCGAGACATCCAGCGCCGGCAACGTGGAGTGGTCGCGGAAGGTGGTCTCTCCGGCCACGATCACCTGCCCGGTGGTGACCATCGTCTCGCAGGCCACGCGGCCACGGGGGTCGCGACTGAGGATGGCGTCCAGCACGGCGTCCGAGATCTGGTCGGCCACCTTGTCGGGGTGACCCATAGACACGCTCTCGGAAGTGAAGGTGAAGGTGTCCTGGGAACGGGTTGAGGCGCTGTTCTGGCTCATAATCGCAACTGGTTTTTGAGATTGTTGGCGGGTTTTGCTTGTCATTTCCTGCGTAGAAGTCACGATTTGGGGAAGTCTACCACTACGCGGGACGCCATTGTCGCATTGGCTTCTGCCCCCGCAGGCCCTGAACGGATGGAACAACAGCCAAAGACCTCCCGAAATCAAGCATATCGCGCCAGTCATTGGTGGACTGGCGCGGTCGCGGCATCGTTGCCGCTCGTCGGTTTCGTGGCAGCGGACGCGGGCGCACAGCAGCCACAGGTGCAGGCTGCCACGCTTCTGGTGAAGGTGCAGCAGGGGGCGACATGGTCGGCAGTCGGCGCGAAGGCAGGGGTCGAGAGGCATTGGATTCCCGCGGGGTGTGACGGGGCCACCGCGCAGGCGTGCCGATGGGCGAAGTTGGGTTCGCCAACACCGCTGTACCGCGCTGGCGTCGGCGCCGATGCAAACTCCGCCGCGCTTGCCGCGCAATTGGGCCTGGACCGCTGGTACCGGGTGCCGATCGGGAATGGCGAGGATCCGCGCATCCTCGCCGCGCTCTTGCAGGCGCTGGGCGGCGCGTTCGAGGTGGTCGAGGCCGACCCGATGGGAGAACTTGCGACTGACGACCCGATCTGGCCCGCCCAGTGGAACATGGAGAATAACGGCACGACCGGCGGCATCGCCGGAGCGGACATCAGCGCGCCGGAGGCCTGGGTGTATGCACCGCACGGTGGCGACGGGATCGTGGTGGCCGTCCTGGATTCCGGAGTGGCCGCGCATGCGGACCTTGCCGGGCGCATTCTCCCGGGGTGGAATGTGCCGGCTCAGAACACCAATACTTCAGACATCTGCTCCTCCCACGGCACCCATGTGTGTGGCACGATTGCGGCAGCGAGCAACAACCAGGTGGCGATGGCGGGACTGGCGGGGCAAGCGCTGATCCTTCCCGTCGTCATCGTGAATCCGTGCACCGGCTCCGAGTCCTGGGTCGCCGAGGGGATCGTGTGGGCCGCCGACCACGGCGCCGACCTCATCAACATGAGTCTGCAGTACAGCGTGGGCTCGCAGGTCTTGCACGATGCGGTCCTCTACGCGGATGGCCTTGGCATCCCCATGATCGCGTCGACCGGCAACAACGCACTTACGCAGCCCGCATTCCCCGCGCGGTGGCCCGAGACGATCGCGACGTCGGCCACCGACAAGTGGGACGAGGTGTGGGCGCTCTCCAATTCCGGCACGGAAGTGGACATCGCCGCGCCTGGAGTCGCGATCGATTCGCTCTATGGCACCAGCGGCACCTCCCTTCGCACGGGCACCAGCATGGCGGCGTCGCATGTGTCTGGGACCGTGGCGCTCATCCTTGGCGAGGTACCCACGCTGTCCACACCGCTCATCCGGGTGGCGCTGGAGGGGACCGCGACCGACATCGAGATCCCGGGGTTTGACACGCTGTCCGGCTCGGGTCGATTGAACGCCGGTGCGGCGGTGCTGGCGGCTATTACGCTTGGTCCAGGACCAGGCGATGTCAACCGCGACGGCGTCATCAACGGCGCGGACCTTGCGCTGGTCCTTGGAGCTTGGGGCGTGTGTGGCTGCCCGTGCCCGGTCGATACCAACAACGATTGCGCCATCGACGGGATGGACCTGGCGGCCGTCCTGGGCGGCTGGAGCAGCGACTGACCGCGCCTAGACTTGAGCGGTCATGCCACAGATGATCCCGGTGTCGCTCTCACGACTGCTCATCCGCGAGATGGCGGACCTGCAGGTCGTGGAACTTCGCGAGGTTGCAGGCACACGCCGATTCCCCATCGCCATCGGGCTGCCGGAGGCCTTTGCGATCGAGCGTCGATGCAAGGGAATCTCCGTGGAGCGACCGCAGACGCACGACCTGCTGGCCAGCGTGATTTCCAAGTTGGGGGGCGAATTGGTGCGAGTGGAGATCAACGACCTCCAAGAGGGCACCTTCATCGCGCGGCTCATCCTCCACCGGGAGGGAGCGGAGTGCGAGGTGGATGCGCGCCCGAGCGACGCGTTGGCACTGGCGGTGGCGGGCGACACGCCGATCCTGGTCGCCGACCATGTCCTTCAGGAAGCGGCGATCGATGCGTCCAGCCCCGACGGCGTCAGTCAGTTCTCGGGTGAGGACGACGAGGTCGACGAGGACGAGGACAACGACGAAGAAGACTGAGCCCGCCGCTCGCGGCGGCTGGCATCGGTCGGCATGGTGCCCAGGACTTCGCGCAGGAGGCTGGTGGCAAACGCCCCGGCGGGAAGGTCGAACGCCAGCCTGACGAAGCTGCCGTGCTCGTCTAACCCGGATTCCAGGTGAATGTCTCGAACGGGGACGCGCAGCGGGCGGCGCGCGCCAGTGGGCGCGTAGTGGCTGGACTGCCAGCCGTCGCATGGCATCTGGAATGCGCCCATCGCCTCGCGCTCCATCGCGAGCGGCGCCCCCGTGGGCTGGTCCATCTCGCGCCCGAACATCGGGCCACTGGCAGACAGCTCGCCTGCCGCCATCCGGGCCTCAATGTCATTGCGCTGCAATACATCTGCAGCACGAGCCTCGTCAAACCAGAACCGCCCATGCGCTCCCGGTCTCCACAGAATGTCGCCCACGAGTGGGCGGTGGAGTGTCTTGGCATCCAGCCGAAGGTCCACGACGCGATTGAACACCGCACTCTGGATCGCACTCACGAAAAATCCCAGCGCCATCGAGCCCGCGGCATGAATCGCCATCGGGAGTGGGCGTCCGTCGGCGCAGGCCATGAGGATTCGTCGTTCCACACGCTGACCGGATCCCAGGAGCGCCGCCGCTTCGCGGAATCGTCCCGACGCCGCGTGCGTTCGCGACTCTTGGAATCGAGGCGTGTCTCGGGGCGACCCGTCTCCCAGCAGCGATGCCAGGAACTGGTCAAACGCTCCGTGCAACAGGCACCATCCCAGGACATGGTTGTTGTCCAACACCCCGAACCGCTGGGGTCCGTAGGCGTCCGGCAGCCCCATCGCTGCTACCTCTTGCAGGCGATGCCACAGTTCGGGCGCCTTCAACGGGTCGATGTCGCGCAGGCGAATGGAGAATCGGTTGCCCTTGAGCTGTCCGCGCCGCAAGCGATGACGGTGCCGCTGCATCCAGAGGAATCCCATGTCGTCCCAGCCAGGATCCACGGCGGGCGGCTGCCGCTGGCACAGGTGAATGGACACGGTCTGCACCGTGATGGCGTGTCGATCCTTCATTCCGGCGGCGCCCACGGCGGCTGAGGACACCCCAAAGTGCCTGGCCAATCGTGAGACCATCTCCTGGTGGTCGACGCCGCGCTTCTGCACGCCCACATAGAGGTGCTCGCCTTCTCCCACCGGATCAAACAGCGGAAGTTCGTCGACGATGAAGTCTTCCGCGCGTGCCTTGATCGTTGCCGATATCGGTACGGCGCGGAGCAGCGTGCGTTGACACAATGGCGGCGGGAGGTCCGGCGTCATCAGCGCCGGCGACGGCTGCCCATCATGACCCGGCTGCCCAGGCCAAGGAGGACCAGCGCACCGGGAGCGGGAACCGATGGGGGTTCATCCGATTCCGTCCCCACGCCGGACTCGGCGAATGGATCTTCCAGTACCGTCGGGCGCACCACGATGATGCCGTTGTCGTTGGGATCGCGCGCAGGTGGGTCCGTTGGATCTGTTGGATCGCCACCATCTGGATCGTCGGGGTCCGTGGGATCCGTTGGATCTGATGGATCGCCACCATCTGGATCGTCGGGGTCCGGTTCAAACTCCTCGCCATTGTCGGGAGGTTGAGTAACGATGTTGTAGATGGGGGAAGCCAGTCCGCCGGTCTGCGAGATCGCGGGCGCGTTTCCATAGACATTGGAGATGGCATCCGGGAGCGGATAGTCGGTGGAGAGTTGCGGGTTGGAAAAGAGGGCGCGTCCACTGCTGCGGAGGAGCCGCAACGACCCGGCATCGGTGCCGAGGCTCTGTGCCAGCGTCTCGTCAGGATCGCCAGTCGGCGAGATCGGAATGATCTTGAGGGAGACTGGGGCTCCCGGCGGAACAGTCACCTCGTAGCCGATCACGCGGGCACCGCCGCTCACGCCGAGGTCTCCCGACGCATCGAGCCCGATGCATGACACCGTGCGCGCACCTTGGCCCTGGACCGGAGCCGGGAGGACGAACTGTCCTTGGCGCAGGTCGGCGGCCGACAGTTCAAAGGTGGAGTCACCGGCTAGGGGAAACTCTGGTGAGCCGCCCGTGAAGGCCCTCACGAGGGTTCCGGACGGCATGGTGCCGATCAGCAGCAACTCGGGATTCAAGTCGTTCTTGAGCGGTTCATCGTCGGGCTGCTCGGTGATGAAGATCCTGACGCGCGTGGGCTTGGTGGGATCGAAGTTGGCGGCAGCACCGAAGTCACTCCAGTCGTTTTGGCCGATCGAATCGGCGAGCAGCTTGCTCTGCGCCGCGGGAGCGCGGGTCCACGCGCCATCGGCATCGCCGTCAAAGAACTGAATCTCGTTGGGCGGGAAGACATACGCCGTCCCAAGGATGATCTCGGTCGTCCCGATCTTCATCACGGCCAGCGAGTTGGTGCCTGGAGTGAACTGGGAGTCGAGTGGCGTGACGACTTCCGCAGCCGCGGGGAGTGTCGCCGCGCCCAGGAGCACGACCACTCCGGCACGACGACAGCGGCACGACAACCACGGCTGCTTTCCCGGATTTTTCCTCTGGTGCACGATGTATTGGTTCAACCGTTTTCCTTCCGCATCGAACACACACTCAAGCGACCCGACGATGACCATTCATCCTCGAGTGCGCTCCGAAAGATCCCTCCCAACATCGGCAGGATCGACACTCCAGTATGGGTTCAGGAGCCGAAAAGTCAAGCGGGGACCCGCTTAGAGGATGCGGGATCCTGCGATGTTATGTTATCGGACTTACACTTCCTGCGAGACCGGAAGAATCGCCGCAACACATCGGCGCATGCTGGCGCCAGCACCCCGCCGATGACAGCCGGTCGGTGATTGAGGCGGAGGTCGGACGGGATCGCGTAGAGCGATCGGCACGCCCCCGCCTTGGGATCGTCGGCGCCGTAGACGATTCGGTCCAGCCGCGCGTTGACCGACGCGCCCGCGCACATCGTGCACGGTTCAAGCGTGACAGCCATCGAGCACCCCAGCAGCCGCCATCCCCCAATCTGAGCGGCGGCCATTCGCATCGCCACGATCTCGGCATGGTCGGAGGGGTCGGTGGATGCTTCTCGGCAGTTGGCCGCCTCGCCGAGAATCGTGAGGCCCCGGTAGATCACCGCGCCGACAGGGACTTCGCCACGCGTTGCAGCCAACCTCGCCAGAGCGAGAGCGTGGGCCATCATTCGAAGGTCCACGGCCGTGCACCCTCGAGGCGGTCGCCGCCGGCGCCTGGCGCTTGGGCCGCTCACGAATCCTCCGAGGCGTCACCATCGGGCTCGCGCGATCTGCGTCCGACGGTTCCAGCCGACACCCTGTGGGCTGGCGCCATCACGAGCAGGAGAATGCTGCCCTCGTAGAGCGCATAGAGCGGGACCATGAGGAGCGCCATCGTGAGGAGGTCGCCAGGTCCGGCGATCGCGGCGACGATGGTGATGGCGAACAGGGCGAACTTTCGCTTTCGACGCAACATCGGCGGGTCCACGATGCCAATCCAGCCCAGAAGCAGGATGGCGACGGGAAGCTGGAAGGTGATCGCCACCGCCATCGCCACGAGCAGCACGAAATCGATGTATTCCTTGAGTCGGAAGACCTGCTGGAGCGCCTTCGGACGGTTCATGCCAATGGTGACGATCTCCACGGGCGGGGAGGATGGTGGCAAGGTCGCAGTTGCGTCTGTGGGTTCGGCCGGCTGCGCGTCACTGATTGGTTCGCTCCCGGGAATCGCCAGGCGGAGCTCATGTGCCTGCGTGTTGAACCAGAGTTCGCCCGGGCGCGCGGACTCCGGGTCCTTCGCCACCACGGGGATCAGCTTCGCGTCGCCCGGCGAAGCCACGCTCCCCGCGATGATGGTTGGCGGAGATTCGCCGAAGCCGATCAGTCCCGACATCATCAGCGGGAGCATGACCCAGTACAGGAGCGCCATGCCTCCGGCGACCAGCAGGGATGACAAAGGGACGAGAAATCTCGCGAAACGACGCTCGTGGATGTAGAGGCCCGGCGAGACGAAGAGCCAGGCTTGCCAGAGCACCCACGGCGCACTCAGGACCAGTGCGGCGATAAGCGAGAGCTTGAAGTCCGTGGCTAAGGCCTCGACGGGCGACATGACCTGCATCGAGGTCGGGAGCCCACGATCTTGCTGCGCCTGGAGGACCGGCGCGCAGAGAAACTCCCGCATGGTCGGCGCGAAGAAGAAGAGAATGATCGATGCCGGCAGCGGAAACGCCATAGCCCAGAAGAGCCGTCGTCGCAGCTCCTCGAGGTGGTTTCCAAAACTCATGGACGAGACTTCGTCCGAGGGGTCGCTCATGGTGACTCGCAGGCCGCTTGCAGGGCGGGGCCGAAGAAGCGTACCGCGTTGTCGTCAAGGATCCGCTCAAGGACCTGTTCGTCCACGCCACGCACGCGGGCCAGGCACGCGGCGACATGTCGCACAAACTTCGGCGCGTTGGGCCGAATGCCGCGGTGAGGCTCTGGTGTCAGGAACGGCGCGTCCGTCTCCACCATGACGCGATCGGCGGGGACCAGCAACGCCGCGGCGCGGATCGAGTCGGCACGCTTGAACGTGGCTGCGCCGGTGAACGAGATCCACGCGCCGAAGTCAAGCACCAGCCGCGCCTCGTCGGGTCCCTCGGTGAAGCAATGGAACACCATCCGATCCGCCGGCAATCCGCTCGCCTGCAGGATCGGCAAGAGCCGCGGGACCGCCTTGCGGCAGTGGATGACCAGCGGAAGCCGGACGCCTTGATTCCACAGCGAGTGGACCTGTTCCAATTGCGCCAGCAGAACCGACTCCTGGAGTTCCAGCGGCGGTTTCGCATGGTGTCCATCCAGGCCCATTTCGCCGAAGGCCACGCACCGTGCATCGCGAGCGAGCTGTGCGAAGATCTCCCAGTCGACCGGTTCGTCGGCGTACAGGGGATGGACACCCACGGTGAACACCACTCGCGGATCCTCGTGGGCGACGGCACGAGCCTGCAGTGCGTCGGCAGTCGTCGTGGAAATCGTGATGGCCGCCCTCGTTCCCTCGGCTCGCGCCTCATCCATCACGCGCGCGACGCTGCGTCGAAACTCCGGAAAGGTGAGATGGCAGTGGGTGTCGATCACGCGGATGAGGCCTCGTCGCGGCGCAGTGCCGTTCGCAACAGCATCGGCCCGACCAGCGCGTTGACGACCACCATGCCGACCAGCATGGTGTGCATGGTGGGCCCCCATGCCACCTCCTGAAGTTGGGAGCGGAAGTCGCTCAACAGAGCCAGCGCGACCGCCGCCTGAGGGACAAACGCCATCCACACGCTGCGCTTGAGCACCGCCGCGTTGAGGGAGTCGGCTGCGATGGCCAGTCGGCATCCAGCCCAGAGCCCTCCCGCGCGGAGCAGCGCCAGTCCCACTGCTACGGGCGCCAGTGCGAACGCGGCTTGGAGATCCAGCGCCGCTCCGATCAGCGGGAAGGCGACGCACAGCACGGGCACAAGGTAACTGTCGGTGGCGTGGTTGAGTCGTGACGCATCCAGTCGGGGAAGGTTGGTGGCAACGATGCCCGCGGCCAGGCTGGTGAGGAGCACCGACAGGTGGTAGTGCGATGCCAGTGCGACGACGGCAATGGCTGAGAGCGCCGTCAAGGCATCGTCACGGATGGAAGTCTTCGATGCGACCAACGCCAGCGCAGGACCCAAGAGCGCCCCCACGACGAGACTCCCGACCAGGTGCGTCCCCACCCCCATCAAACTGGTGCCGAGGTCGGTGCCGCCCGTCACACCTCCCAGTCCTGCTGCCGCGATGCCCAGCACCGCGGTGAACACCACGGTAAGGACTATGTCCTTGAGGATTGTGGTGGAGAGGGCCAGCACCGCCAGCGATCCATGCGCGCCCATCTCTCGGATGACGGCGACCATGATCGCCGGGCTGTTGGCAAGCAAGACCAGTCCACCCGCGATCGACGCCAAGATCGTCGATGATGACAATGCGTGATCCAGTGACGGCGCACCGCGCGCGATCGCGAAGTACCACAGCAGGCACGCCCCCGGGAGCACCAGGAAGAGTGCCTGCCCTCTCAGGAGGCGCAGGGCCGTCCGCCAATGAGGTCTCAGCGTGCCCAACTTGATCTCCGATCCGGCCAAGAGCCCGATCAGTGCGATCGCAATGTCGTCCACCAGCTCGATGCTGTCTATGGCGCGTTGATCCAAAATGGTGAACGGAAGATGAAGGAGTGCCGCCGCCGGCGCACCCGCAAACAGGCCCAGCACGAGGTAGCCCGTGACCCGGGGCAGTGCACACCGTTCGGCCAGGCGGCCAGCGGTCCAGCCAGCCATCAGGAGCCAGCCCACCATGAACGGCCCCAGCGCCGACTCACGCAGTTCGCCTCCGGCTCCCTCTGTCCGAACCAGCGCCGCAGCAAAGAAGAGCAGGCCCAACATGCCCATCAGGCCCGCAGGCCCGTGCAGCGTCCGGCCAAGCGTGCGCCGCGCAGAAGTCATCGTCGCCGAAAGTTGATCAGCGTTCGTCGGCACGAGGTTCCTGACGGAGTGTGGCTGACCGGACGCCGGCCAGCCGAGCAGCGGATCCGGCGCGCGTCCGGAGGTCCATAGCCACGCGTCGGGTGAAGGCGATGCCCAGCGGCGCCATGGCGCCCAGTGGTCCCGCGAGAGCCACCACCAGAAGGAGCTGCCGCATCGCGACGGATGGGACGAGGAGCGAGAAGTTCAGGCAGAGTGCCACCGCGAGTGGTGCCTGCCGCACTGTCGCTTGCATGAGGGGACTGGACAGATCCACTTGGTTGGCCTCGCTGAGGAGGCGATCTCGCATCATCGCTGGCTTCAGGAGTGTCCTGACCGCAATCAACAGGAGCGCGAGCAGAGCGATCATCCAGAGGGGCCCGGGCGCCGAACCCCCGTACAGCCCCGCTCCGAACTGGACGAGCCAGGCCGCCATCGGCTCGATTCGAGGAGCGATGTCATCAATCTCCAGCAGTCGACCGCGCACATTGGCCACGGCCAGGCCGACGATGAGCGCCAGCAGCATCGGGCCGACGTCGAGGAGCCCAGCGGCGCCGGCAGCAAAGGCCACCATGCCGACGAGCGCGATCAGCTTCCGGATGCGCTGCGACTCCTCAGGAACATCTTCCGCGAATATCAGCCAGCCCGCAAAGACGATCGCACCGCCCGCGAGGAGGGCACGAAGCAAGGCCAGCGGCGCGAGCAGCGAGATCCCCGCACTGGACAGGGAGATCGCGAGCAAGGCCACCAGTCCGGCCCCGGCCTGCACCAGCACCGCGATTCGCCGGGACTCGGGACGGAGGAGCACTCGGAGCGAACGAGTTTCCGGATTCCACCCGGCCAAGGCGACGAACATGCCGCTGCCGAGGAGCGTCACCTCAAATGTGCCGGCGACCAGTTGAGCGCGATACGCGACCAGCACGCCGATGGTCGCCCCCCCCGCGGCGAGGAGGAGGTCGGAGATCGACCAAGCCCAGAGCGTGCGCGGGACGCTTCGGAGAACCCGTGCTCGACCTTGGAGCCCAACGATGAGGGCCACGCAAGCGCAGGCAAACACGAAGAGCGGTTGAAGTTTGCGCGCGGTCTCGCCGTCGATGAAGTCGGCTCCAAGGGGACCGCACGCGATCCCCAGGAGAAGCGGCAGGGCGCCAAGAGAGGAGACGGCGCTGATCGCGGGGCTGCGGCGCCATTGACGTACTCGATTCGAGTTCGAGGCCAGCATCAGGATGCCACAGGCAATGGCCAGAGCAGCCAGCAGCAGGGGGCTGGCGCTGGTCGCCACATCCTGGGAAAGTCCTGGCGTATGAGTCGGCGTGTCCAGCATCAGGGACCGGGGACGACGGCGTCGGTGAGCAGGAGGACGGCGATGATGGGGCGCTCCTCGGCGGGGGATTGCTGTGCAAATCGCACCGCGGTCTCAGCCGCGTGCGCGGAACAGACCGCCAGCATCACACGGCTGCCAGTGGCCGACGGCAAGAGCGCAGCGAGTCCCGAGTAAATCGGCAGTTCTTCCCGGAGGATTGACGCCAACCCGCGGCTCTCGATCACCGTCGCGCCGGGAACGCCCGCATCGAGGAGGATGCTGACCAGCTGCTCGAAGGAGGCCTCGGAGCGGGCGATTCCCACGAGAAGGCGATTCGATGGGAGCTCAGTCATGGCGTTCATCCTCCGCACGGACGGCCGCATCCAATGTCGCACCGTCAGTGGCTCCGAGCAGCCGATCCACCGCCGCTGGGTCCCGCAGGATTCGCGCGACCCGAGCGAGCAACTGGACATGGTTCCAGGGCTGATCTGATGGTCCTATAATACCAAATATAAGTGTTATAGGACTAAGACTGTTTCCCCACTCTGCTCCGCCGGAAACCACCACCGGCAAGACCTGGAATCGACCCGCTTCCGGAAGAATCGCATGGGGGATGGCGATTCCAGGCGCAAGCACGGTGCTGGACTGTCGTTCTCGGGCAGCGAGCGATTCGCGCACGCGCTCTTCGGTGAGTCGAGGATCGGTCGTCGCAGCCTGATGGGCCAGGGCCACGAACACGCTCTCTCGATTACCTCGGGACATCACCCGACATGTTCCTATCGCCAGCGACTCCCTGACGCGCATTGTGGAAAGGCTATCGGGTCCTTGACCGACCCAAACTCTGGACACTACGATCCTGAGTTCAAGATTGTGAAAAAATGCACAATCTCGCAGGGCCGCCACCCGTGAGCAGATTTCTCTTCCCCCGCTGGACCAATCTTGTCCTTCCGCTGATCCTCATCGTCGGTGCCACGGCACCGATCTACATGGCCTTCATGGTGGCCTACGGATTGAGCCCGAAGACCCTTGATGTCGGGTACCAGCCGACGCAGCCGGTGCCGTATTCGCATGCGCTGCATGTCGGCCAGCTCGGGCTGGACTGCCGGTACTGCCACAACACCGTCGAGCAATCGCCGCAGGCATCGCTCCCGCCGACGCAGACCTGCATGAACTGCCACACGCAGATCCGCAAGGAGTCCCTCAAGTTGGAGCCGGTCCGGAAGTCGTATGAGTCGGGGATGCCGATCGAGTGGACGCGCGTGAACAAGGTCGGTGATTACGCCTACTTCGACCACAGCGCGCATGTCAACCGCGGCGTGTCGTGCGTGGAGTGCCACGGACGGGTCGATCAGATGGAAGTGGTCAAGCGCGCGGCACCGCTCAGCATGGGATGGTGCCTGGAGTGCCACCGTGATCCGGAGCAGCGCATCCGCCCCGTCGATGAAGTCTTCAACCTTGGCTGGGATGCGGCGTCGCACCTCAATGATGCCGATCGACAGGCGCTGGTCACCCAATACCACTTGAATCCGAGCGAGAACTGCTCCACCTGCCACCGCTGAAGCGGGCCCGAGCCGCCTCCACCCACCCGAACCGCACGCTGGCCCGCGAGGGTCGTCCACCACAGGTACCTGAATAGAGATGCAGACGCCAACCACCTGCCAGTCGACCACCGACACGACCGCCGTCAGCGTGCCGCCCAAGGGGAAGTCGCTGTGGCGCAGCGTCGCCGAGTTTGAGCGCACGCCGGAGTTTGCCGAGATGGTGTCGCGCGAGTTTCCCGAGGGCGCCGACTCCGTGGGTCCCGAGGAGCGTCGCCAGTTCATCCGCGTGATGGGCGCCAGCTTCGCGCTGGCCGGCTTGGCGATCACCGGCTGCCGACGATGGCCCGAGCAGAAGATCGCGCCGTATGCGAGCCGACCCGCGACCCGGATGCCTGGGCAGGCCGTGCGCTACGCGACATGCGTGGAGATCGATGGAGTCGGCACTCCGCTCCTGGCCAAGAGCGTCGATGGTCGGCCCATCAAGGTGGACGGCAACGGTGGAGTCCCAGGTGCGGTCGGCGGGACCAGTGCGGGCGTGCAGTCCACGATCCTGGATCTCTATGACCCCGATCGATCACGCCAGGTCCTGCAGTTTGGGCACCAGTCCAGCGTGCCCCAGTTCCAGGAATTCGCCAGCGGCGAGTGTGGGCGGTTGCGCACGGCGCAGGGCGCTGGACTTGCGTTCCTCCTTGAGCCCACCTCCAGCCCCACGCGCCTGGCCATGCGCCAGGCGATCCGGAAGGCCTATCCGAAGGCTGCGTTCCACGAGTGGACGCCTCGCCACAATGACAGCGAGCGAGCGGGCACGGCCGCGGCGTTCGGATCAGCGAAGCGCCCGGTGCTTGACCTCTCAAGCGCCAAGGTGGTGGTCGCCTTCGATGCGGACTTCCTGATGGACGGAGCGGATGCGCCCCGGACGACCGCGGGCTGGGCATCGACCCGTCGCGTCAACGGCGAGAACGCAGCGCACCAAGAGTTGTCCAGGCTGTACTCGTTCGAGAGCCGTCTCTCCGTGACCGGCATGAACGCGGATGAGCGAGTGGCGGTGCGCTCGGGCGAGATCGCCAGCGTCGTCGCCGAGTTCGCCAAGCGGCTTGGAGTCGATGGTGGCGACCTCCATGTTCGCTCCGCGCTGGCCAAGGCCGGCGGCAGTGTCGCGGCCTCGGGTCGCGCGGCCGATGTGTTGGCCGCCGCCGTGAAGGATGTCCATGCGGCCAAGGGTCGATGCGTCGTCGTGGCGGGACCGACACAGCCGGCGGGCGTCCATGCGCTCGTCGCGCTCCTGAACGAACGCATCGGCGCCAGTGGCCGCACGGTGCACTACGCGCCAGTGGCCGGCCCATCATCACTGGTCGAGAGCATCACGGGCCTCGCTGTGGCGCTCAACTCAGGCACCGTGGAGACCCTGGTCATCTGCGGTGCCAATCCCGCGTACGACGCGCCGCCTGAGCTGGGCTTTGCCGATGCACTGGCCAAGGCCAAGACCGTCATCCGCCTCGCGGATCGGCTTGAGGAGACGGGTTCCCTGAAGGCGTGCTCGTGGAGCATTCCCGCAGCGCACTTCCTGGAGTGCTGGGGCGATTCGGTGACCACCGACGGGACGATCATCCTCCAGCAACCGCTGATCCTCCCGCTCATCGAACCCAACGCCGGGGGCCTGTCGGAGATTGAGCTTCTCTGGATCCTGACCGATGCCAAGGCGGAGCAGCGCAGCGGGGACGACATCGTCCGCGAGGTGCATGCCGCACGCACCGGGCAATCCGGCTCCGCATTCGAGACCAGCTGGCGTGCTGCGCTGGAGTCAGGCAGCTTCGGTACGGCGTTCAAGGCGGCGGCTCCCACCGTGAACGCCGGCGCCGTTGCGTCAATGCTGCTGGCATTGTCGGCGCCCGCCGATGGTGCGGAACTGGTCCTCTTTACCGACAGCAAGGTCTTGGCGGGTCGGTGGTCCAACAACGCCTGGATGCAGGAGTTGCCGGATGCGGTGACCAAGGTCACCTGGGACAACACGCTCATCCTCTCGCCTGCGACGGCGAAGGGTCTGGGCGTGAAGAACGGCAGCGTGATCCGTGTGACGGTCGACGGTCGCTCGGTTGATGCCGCGGTGTTTGTGCTCCCCGGGCAGGCCGACGGCTCCGTGGCACTCGCCCTTGGCTACGGTCGCGGCGCCGTCGCTGGCCGAATCGCCGACGGTGCCGGTTGCGACGCCTTTCAGGTGTGGTCGGGCGGTGCGGGTATCCATGCGGCATCGCTCCAGCCGACCGGCGAGACCTACCCCATCGCGAATACGCAGGACAAGGGCATCTCCGAGGCAATCATGCCTGAGGTCCCGCTGCAGGGCATCCAGGATCGACTCCCCACGCTGGTGCGCGAAGGGACGCTGGAGGAGTATCGACTCCACCCCGATTTCGCCAAGCACCGCGTGCATGTGGTGCACCGGCTCAGCCTGTGGGAAGAGTCCAACCTCGACGGCGCCCAGTTCCGCTGGGCGATGTCGGTGGACCTCAACACCTGCACCGGCTGCAGCGCGTGCGTCACCGCGTGTCAATCGGAGAACAACATTCCCGTCGTCGGCAAGGCGATGGTCCTGCGCGGTCGCGAGATGTCGTGGATCCGCCTCGACCGGTACTTCAAGGGGAGCAATCCGAGCAACCCGGTCGACTACCGCATCCAGCCGGTGGCGTGCCAGCATTGCGAGAACGCGCCGTGCGAGCAGGTGTGCCCGGTCGGTGCGACCCTCCACGACAAGGACGGCCTCAATGTGATGGTCTACAACCGCTGCATCGGCACGCGGTACTGCTCCAACAACTGCCCCTACAAGGTGCGTCGATTCAACTTCTTCGACTTCAACGCCCGTACTCCGGACCGCGTCGAGGGATTCATGAAGACCGACCTTGGCTACTACGAGCGCTACTACACGCTCAACCGCGACGAGGGTCCGGACCTCTTCCGCCAGATGCAGTTCAACCCCGATGTCACCGTGCGGTCGCGCGGCGTCATGGAGAAATGCACCTTCTGCACCCAGCGCATCCAGGAGGCGAAGATCGACTCCAAGAATCGATGGGCGCAGAAGGGTGGCGACAAGTCCGGCACCTCCAACTTCTCGATCCCCGACGGCACCATCGTCACCGCCTGCCAACAGGCGTGCCCCGCGGGAGCCATCGTGTTTGGCGACCTCAATGACCCCAACAGCCAAGTCTCCCAACTGTTCAAGCAGGGTCGGTCGTACCAGATGCTTGAGGAACTGAACACCAAGACGCGCCTGCGCTACTTGGCCAAGGTCACCAATCCCGCACTGCCGCGCGAGGATGACCCGCACTCCGGCCACGACCACTCCGGCCACGACCACGAGGCCCACGCATGACCACCGTCAGCAGCGCCATCGACCGGCAGGATCCCGGCTTCATCGAGGTGGACAACACCGTAGACCCGGTGAGCGGACGCGCGCCGCTTGTCCTGGGCTGCCGTGACTTCCACGATGTCACGCACAGCGTCTGCCGCGTGAACGAGGCCCCCAAGGCCCCGCTGGCCTGGTGGGTGGCGTTTGCGATCTCGCTCTCGCTGGTTGGATTCCTCGGTGTCTGCGTCCTCTACCTGATTCTGACGGGCGTCGGCGTGTGGGGACTCAACAACCCGGTCATGTGGGCGTTTGACATCACCAACTTCGTCTGGTGGGTCGGCATCGGCCACGCGGGAACGCTGATCTCCGCGATTCTCTTCCTGTTCCGGCAGAAGTGGCGCACCGGCATCAACCGATTCGCCGAGGCGATGACGATCTTCGCGGTCATCTGCGCAGGCCTCTTCCCGGGCATCCACGTCGGGCGCGTGTGGTTTGCGTACTGGCTGTTCCCGATCCCCAACCAGATGGACATGTGGCCACAATTCCGCAGCCCGCTGCTGTGGGACGTGTTCGCGGTCGGCACGTACTTCACGGTGTCGCTCGTCTTCTGGTACGTCGGCCTGATCCCGGACCTGGCCACGATGCGCGACCGCGCCACGGGCAAGCTCAGGCAGTTCGCCTACGGCTTCTTCGCCCTCGGCTGGCGCGGGAGCATGCGCCACTGGCACCGCTACGAGGTGGCCTACCTCCTGCTGGCCGCGCTGGCCACGCCGCTGGTGCTCTCGGTGCACTCGGTCGTGTCCTTCGACTTCGCCGTCAGCCAGCTCCCCGGCTGGCACACCACGATCTTCCCGCCGTACTTCGTCGCGGGCGCGATCTTCTCGGGCTTCGCGATGGTCATGACGCTGGCCGTCCCCGCGCGCGAGCTCTTCGGCCTCAAGAACATCATCACGCTGCGCCATCTGGACAACATGAACAAGATCATCCTGGTGACGGGATGCATCGTGGGCTACGCCTACGCGATGGAGTTCTTCATCGCGTGGTACTCGGGCGCCCTCTACGAGAAGTTCGCCTTCCTCAACCGCGCGTTTGGTCAGTACTGGTGGGCCTACTTCATCATGGTGGGCTCCAATGTCATCACCCCGCAGCTCTTCTGGTTCAAGGCGATCCGGACCAGCATCCCGCTCATGTTCGCCCTCTCGATCGTGGTGAACATCGGTATGTGGTTCGAGCGGTTCGTCATCATCGTCTCCAGCCTGGCCAATGACTTCCTGCCCAGCAGCTGGGACGCCTTCTTCCCGACGTGGGTCGACATCGGCACGATGCTCGGCGCGATCGGGCTCTTCTCCACCCTCTTCCTGCTGTTCTGCCGCTACCTCCCGATGATCGCCATCGCGGAAGTGAAGGCCGTCATGCCGCAGGCTGACCCGCACGGGCAGCACTGATCGCATTCGCTGTACTGATCGCATTCGCTGTACTGACCGTATCCCAGCACTTCAAGGACCACTCGTGTCGACCCTCACCATTGAGCGCCCAACAACCGCCAGGACCGCGGACGGCTCCACCAGCCGTCTGTGGGGGCTCATGGCGGAGTTCAAGACGCCGTCAGCCATCTTTGAGGCAGCCGGAAAGGTCCGCGACGCGGGCTATCGCCACTGGGACTGCCATGTGCCGTTCCCCGTGCATGGGCTGGACAAGCAGATGGGCGTCAAGCGCACCATCATTCCGGTCATCGTCTTCTTCGCTGGACTCACGGGCTGCTCTGTCGGCTTCCTGCTGCAGGCGTTCACCAATGCCACAGGTGCGGAGTGGTCATTCTGGGCGATCGTGTGGGTCACCGGCTACCCCTTCCTCATCAGCGGCAAGCCGCTCCTTTCGATTCCCTCGTTCATTCCCGTCATGTTTGAGATCACGATCCTGCTCAGCGCGCTCACCACCGCCGGCGTGATGCTGCTGTTCAACGGGCTGCCACGCTGGAACCACCCGCTCCTTGCCAAGAAGCGTTTCCTGCGCGCCTCGGATGATCGTTTCTTCATCGTCATCGAGTCCCGTGATGGGCGCTTCATCCGATCCAAGACCGAGGACTTCCTCAAGGGCCTCGGCGCCGTCCATGTCGAGGCAGTGGAGGACTGACATGCCATCGATTTCGCGCATCCTCATCTATCTGGCCCTCCTCGGCACGCTGACCGCGGCCGTCCCGCCGCTTGTCGTGGCTTGGTCGCGCAGCGAGCCCATCGACAAGCGCCCAGTGACCATGTTCCTGGACATGGATCTGCAGAAGAAGTTCAAGGCCCAGTCGACCAATGACCTCTTCGCGGATGGTCGCTCGATGCGACCCCTCATCAAGGGAACAGTCGCGCAGGGTGAGTCGTTTGGCGACACGCACCTCTACGGAGGATTCGTCGGCAGCGAGTGGGCCACCACGCTCCCTGCCGGCATGACGATGTCGATGGACCTCCTCGTGCGCGGGCAGAACCGTTTCGCGATCTACTGCACGCCCTGCCACGGCCAGGCCGGGGAGGGCAATGGCATGGTGAACCAGCGGGCGATGGCCCTGGTCGCCAATGCCGACGGTCCGGTGCAGGGCACGGTCTGGGTGTCGGCCAAGAGCCTGCATGATGCGACCGTCACGGTCCAGCCGATCGGTCAGGTCTACGGAACGATCACCAATGGCATCCGGAACATGGCGTCGTACTCGGCGCAGATCCCCACCGAGGACCGATGGGCAATCGCCGCGTATGTGAAGTCCCTGCAGCGCGCGTTCGATGCCTCGATCCAGGATGTGCCGGCGACGGAACGGAGCAAGATCCAATGAGCGGCCACGATCACCACACCGCGGCTCCCAAGATCCCGCAGAGCGCCATCGTGGACGACGGGCGCATCGCCACATTCGCCCGGGCGATCTTCGCTGCGGGCGTCATTGCGCTCGGCGTGGGCCTCTACGTCGGCTGGAAGCAGGGGAACCCGAACCAGTTCGCGAAGATCTATCTCGTGGACTTCATGTTTGTCCTTGCACTCGCGCTGGGCGCACTCGTGTTCACGATGATCCAGCACCTCACGAAGGCCGGCTGGAGCCCTGCGGTGCGACGAGTCGCCGAGGCTCATGGCGCCAACCTGCGGTGGCTTTGGGTGCTGGCGCTGCCGGTCGTGTGGCTCTGGTGGAACGGTCGATCCCACGACGAGGGACACGGTCCCGGCCTGGATCTGCTGTGGCCATGGGCCAACCTGGAGCACCTCGCGGCGCATGACCCGGCCGAAGCCGAGCTCGTGGAGAAGAAATCGGCGTACCTGAATCCGGACTTCTTCATGATCCGGAACCTCGCCTACTTCGCCATCTGGGCGCTGCTGGCCAACTTCTACTTTGGGCGCAGCGTGCACCAGGACTCGACTGGGTCCGAGGCCGACACGAAGTCCATGCGCAAGTGGGCCGGCCCCGCCATCATCCTGTTTGGCGTGACCACGACATTCGCCGCGTTTGACTGGGCGATGTCGCTGAGCCCCGCGTGGTTCAGCACGATGTTCGGCGTCTACTTTTTCTGCGTGTGCTGCACGATCGGGTTCTCCGCCATCGCGGTCACGCTGCTTCGACTCAAGCAGCTCGGCTTCCTCAATGGGGTTGTCTCCGCGGAGCACATGCACGACCTGGGCAAGTTCATCTTCGCCTTCGGTGTGGTGTTCTGGGCCTACATCGCCTTCAGCCAGTACATGCTGATTTGGTACGGCAACATCCCGGAAGAGACCACGTGGTTCGCCGCACGCCAGGTTGGTGCGTGGGCGTGGCTGAGCGCTGCGCTGCTGTTTGGCCACTTCGTCATTCCTTTTGTATTCCTCCTCTCGCGATGGGTGAAGCGCTGGCCGCTGCTCCTCCTGATCGGCGGGGTCTGGATGATGGCTTTTGGGTGGCTGGATGTCTGGTACTTGGTCGTGCCGGTTGTGCCATCTGACATCGGCACCTTTGACACCTGGAACGCCTTCGCCGCCGCGCACGCTGACGCGACGACCGGCCTTGGCAATCCGGCGATTTATCTCATCCTGTTCGGCATGCTCGGCCTCTCGATCGGGAGCGCAGCCATGCGGCTCTCACGCGTCGGCCTCACCTGCCGCCGCGACCCGCGCATCGCCGAGAGCATCGCGTTCGAGAACTTCTGATCCCCCACGGAACCCACCATGTCCCACGGACACCCCACTGATGCCCCCCTCGAGGTCTACGACGACCCGGAGCCAGCCCAGACCTGGGTGGCGTCCGCCGTCTTTGTCCTCGGCACCGTCATCACCATCGCCGCCGTGGCGGCTGCGTACTTCAACATCGACCGCGAGGATGTGGAGCGCCGCGTCGTGGACCCCGCCTTCACGGAATTGGTCGACCTCAAGGCCTCGCAGACCGAACTGCTCACCACCTACGGAACCACGACCGTCGAGGTGGATGGCAAGCCCGTGAAGAAGATCCGCATTCCCGTAGCCAAGGCGATGGAACTGATGGTGGCCGACAGCGCCAAGGTCAAGACCGTTTCGATCGAGGGCGCAACGCCCCGGACAGTGATTCCAGCCACACGCATCATTCCCGTCAATCCCAACTCGTCGCACTGACGGACCGCACCGCCAGAACTGCACTCGTGAATTCCTTCGCCTCCAAGACGTGCCTCGCTTCGCTCGCCGCCCCGGCGGCGGTGGCCTTCGCGCTGGCGCTTGCGTGCGCATCGGTGAGCGCCGCGCAGGGCGGCGGTGGAGGCCCGGTGTATGGTGTTGGCGAGCGCGAGGCGCTTTCCACCGACATGCCAGTGGAAGTGCAGGGCGTGGACATCGTGGAGCACTTGGGCGACGTGGTCCCGCTGGATGTCTCGCTCACGCATGACTCAGGCAAGGCCGTCACGATGCGCGAGCTGCTCGCACCAGGTCGGCCGGTGCTCCTGCACTTTGGCTACAACCGGTGCCCGATGCTGTGCAGCCTCGTGTTGAACGAGCTGGTGCGCGGACTGGAAGAGGTCAACTGGTCCGCGGGGACTGAGTTTGACGTGGTCAGCATCTCGGTGAACCCTGACGAAGGGACCGAGCTGGCGCATGCCAAGAAGCTTGGGTACCTGGCGCAGTACGAGCGCACGGGGAGCGAAGGTGGCTGGCACTTCCTCACGGGGAGCGCCGAAGCCACGAAGACGCTCGCCGACGCCGTCGGCTTCCAATACAAGCGACTCCCCGACGGTGAATACTCGCACCCGGCGATGGTGGCGGTGCTCTCGCCCGACGGGACCATCGTTCGGTACCTCTACGGCGTGAAGTATGAGCCATCGACGCTCCGCATGGCACTCTTGGAGGGCTCGCAGGGGACCATCGGCACCCCGCTCGATCGCTTCATCCTCTGGTGCCACCAGTACTCCGCCAGCGACGGCGAGTATGTCCTCTTCGCCTTCCGCCTCATGCAACTGGGCGGCGTTCTGACGGTCGGCGTGCTAGGCGCTGGAATTGCCGTGATGGTGATCCGCGACAAGCGAGCCAAGCGCCTCGCTCCGCCCAAGGCTGCCGGACCCTCCGCGGCCGGAACTGCCGCCATTTCGACCACCCCGAACCACGCTTGAACGACCAGGTCTCTCCATGATGATGCTTGACACCATCCCCACAATGCTCGCCACCTTGGCTGCGGCAGCGCCCGCAGAGAGCACGCCTTCGCCAGCTGGCTTCTGGATGCCTGTCGGAGCTTCGACCGTGTCCGGCGATATCGACTTCGCGATGGACTTCATCAACTGGGTCTGCGGATTCTTCCTCGTGTTGGTGACCGTGCTGCTCGTGGTGTTTGTCGTGAAGTACCGCGCGAAGCCCGGAGATGCCATCCGCATGGGTGGGCCGGTCCACCACATGGGCCTGGAACTGACCTGGACCATCATCCCCGGCATCCTCTCGATGGTGTTCTTCTGGTTCGGCTTCAAGGGCTACCTGGACCTGCAGACCGCGCCCAAGAACACCTTTGATATCAATGTCACCGCCTTCAAATGGGGCTGGAACTTCAAGTACCCAAACGGCGCGCAGAGCGAAGACCTCTATGCGCCCGCGGGCCGGCCGGTCCGCCTGATTCTTCGCGCCAACGATGTCCTGCACTCGTGCTTCATCCCCGAGTTCCGCGTCAAGAAGGATTGCGTTCCCGGGCGGACCACCAACATCTGGTTCCAGTGCGATTTCCCGACTGGTCTTGACGTCGACGCTGCCTACGGGCTTCACTGCGCTGAGTATTGCGGAACCGGCCACAGCAACATGAACCGAAAGGTCTACGTGCTGGTCCAAGAGGACTTCGACGACTGGGTGGTCAAGCAGGCCAACTGGCTTGACGAGGTTCCCGACTCGGAGCTGGCCTCGATCGCCGGCCCCAAGCTCTACGCCCGCTGCGCGCAATGCCACTCGCTGGATGGCACCCAGGGCATCGGGCCCAGCTGGAAGGGGCTGTGGGACCGCGTGAACGGCGGTGCGGGGAGCGACGGGAAGTTCACCGATGGCAAGAACTACAAGGACATCATTGGCGTCGGCAAGGAGTACGAGACGCCGGAGGCCTACATCGAGGACAGCATCTGGAATCCCGGCAAGCACCTGGTGGCACCGTTCGGAAACGTGATGCCCACCTTCAAGGGCCAGGTGAACCAGCGCGGCGCCGAGGCGATCATCGGCATGATGAAGACGCTGGACCAATTTGATGCCAAGGGGAAGCCAATCGCCAAGTAAGGCTCGCCCGAGAGAAGTAACGCAGAGAAACGACTGACCATGAGCACGATTTCCAAAGCAGCGCCCGCAACCGCCCCGCATGGGGGCCACGTGGCCGACGAGAATTACCTGAACTGCTCGCGAGGGTTCCTCTCGTGGATCCTCACGCTGGATCACAAGCGCATCGGCGTGATGTACACCGTCAGCGTCATGGTGTCGTTCCTGGTGGGCGGCATCTTCGCGCTCCTCGTCCGCACCGAGCTCTTGACGCCCGGCCCGACCATCACCGAGAGCGCCGAGACCTACAACCACTGGTTCACACTCCACGGAGCGATCATGGTGTTCCTGGTGATCATCCCCAGCATCCCCGCGGCCCTGGGCAACTTCGTGCTGCCCATCATGCTTGGTGCCAAGGATGTCGCGTTCCCGCGGCTGAACCTGTTCTCGTACTACCTGTGGATCGCCGGAGCCGTGCTGGCGGTGACCTCGCTTCTGATGGGCGGCTTTGACACCGGTTGGACCTTCTACACGCCGTACTCGACGACGACCACGGCGGGTGGCGTCATCCCGGTCGTGGTCGGCGTCTTCATCCTGGGCTTCTCCAGCATCTTCACCGGGATGAACTTCCTTGTCACGATCCACAAGCTGCGCCCGCCGGGGATGACCTGGTTCCGGATGCCGCTCTTCCTGTGGGCGCTGTATGCCACGGCGCTCATGCAGGTCCTGGCGACGCCGGTGCTGGCCATCACACTGGCCCTGCTGGTGGTGGAGCGCACGCTCAACATCGGCATCTTCAACCCGGACATGGGTGGTGACCCTGTTCTGTTCCAGCACTTCTTCTGGTTCTACAGCCATCCGGCGGTCTACATCATGATCGTGCCGGCGATGGGAATCATCTCGGAGCTGATCGCCGTCCATTCGCACCGGCACATCTTCGGCTACAAGTTCATCGCGTTCTCGTCCATCGCGATCGCGATATTCTCCTTCGTGGTCTGGGGCCACCACATGTTCCTGAGCGGCCAGTCCGGGCTGATGAATGTCATGTTCTCGTTCATCTCCTTCTCGGTGGGAATCCCTTCCGCGGTCAAGATCTTCAACTGGCTTTCCACCCTCTACAAGGGGACGATCAGCCTGAATACGCCGATGCTGTATGCACTGTCGTTCCTCTTCCTGTTCACCATCGGCGGTCTCACGGGCATGCACCTGGCGACCCTGTCGACCGATGTCCATCTCCACGACACGTACTTTGTCGTGGCGCACTTCCACTATGTCATGATGGGCTCAGCACTCATCGCGATGATCGGCGGCCTCCACCACTGGTGGCCAAAGATCACTGGCCGCATGTACGAGGAGAAGCTGGGCATGATTGCCTGCGTGCTCGTCTTCATCGGATTCAACGTCACCTTCTTCACCCAGTTCATGCTGGGCAGCCAAGGAATGCCGCGCCGCTACTACGACTACGCGCCGGAGTTCCAGACCTACCACATCGTGTCGACCATCGGCTCATACATCATGGCGGTTGGCTTCTTCATGACGGCCGGCTACCTGCTGCACTCGCTCTTCCACGGCCGCAAGGCTCCCGCCAACCCGTGGGGTGGCCGCAGCCTGGAGTGGCAGTGCGCATCGCCGCCGCCGATCTTCAACTTCGACACGACTCCGGCCGTGGGCGACTGCTACGACTTCTCGATCGTCAAGTGGGACCCCAAGGAACAGGGCTACTACATCGATCGTTCCGCCGACCCCGAGATTGCCAAGGCCGAGGCTGAACGCGGCCACACGCACCTGTGAGGCCCACTTTGAGCACTCTGAATCCAAGCACCATGGGCACCACCGCAGCCAGCCACGATCCCTCACAGGGGCACCAGCACGGCGGGGGGCACGAGCGTGCCCACCACCGGTTCCAGGCCCACCACTTCGAGACGATGAGCCAGCAGTTCGACTCCGCCAAGCTGGGCATGTGGCTCTTCCTCGCCACCGAAGTCCTCTTCTTCGGCGGATTGTTCGTTGTCTACGCCGTGCTGCGCGCACGCTTCCCCGAAGTCTTCAAGTACGCCAGCCTCTACCTGGACACGCAGATGGGTGGCATCAACACGTGCGTGCTGATCCTGTCCAGCCTCACCATGGCGATGGCGGTCTACTTTGCGCAGACCAACAAGAAGGGGCCGATGCTGGCGTGCCTGTGGCTGACGCTTGCCGGCGCCTTCGGCTTCATGATCATCAAGTACTTCGAGTACACGCACAAGATTCACGAGCACCTTGTGTGGGGTCCCGGGTTCTATGTGCCGTCCCATGACCGTGCGGGCGAAGCACTCTCCGCAGACCTGGCGCTGCATCCGGATGCGGAACACCAGCCCGCGGACGTGGTCGCGGCCGCCGTCGGCGAGCCCACGCAGGTCCCGGTGAAGGCCATCCAGTTGGCGGTTGCCGGCCCGGCCACGGAGGCCTCGGCGATTGCCCCGGCGGCCACCGGGCCACGAAACCTCTCGTTTGCCGTGACGGAGCCCTCCGCCGCCGCGGAAGGGGATGTCATCCCCGCGGAGGACCCCACGGCCCACCTGGCGGATGCCCAGATGCCGCCCAACACGCACTTGTTCTTCGCGATCTATTACGCCATGACGGGCCTTCACGGCGTCCATGTGGTGGTCGGCATTTTCGTCATTTCGTGGCTCATCTGGCGCGGGATGAAGGGCCACTTCAACGCCAGCTACTACACCCCGGTTGACCTGGTGGGCCTCTACTGGCACATCGTCGACCTCGTCTGGATCTTCCTCTTCCCGCTTTTCTATCTCATCGACTAGCCATGAGCCACGACCAAGCACACGCCACAGCAGGCGCCCCCCAAGGCGACGACGGCCACGAGCATGTGGGGCATGTCGTCAACCCGAAGATCCTCTTCGCGACGGCGTTCGCGTTGCTCGCCCTCACCGGCGCCACGCTCTTCTTTCACTCCATCGACGCTGAGGACCTGAACATCTGGATCGCGCTGGGCATCGCCTTCGTGAAGGCGTCGCTGGTGGGTGCGTTCTTCATGCACTTGGTCTGGGATCGGCCGTTCAACCTGCTGGTGTTCGTCGGATGCACGCTGTTAGTGGCTCTCATGATGGCGTTCTGCCTCATGGACGCCGCCCAGTACCGGCCGACCCAGTTCCTCGGGAACCCACCGGCGGCGCAGGCCGTGCTGGACAAGGACGCCCCCGGCGCACCGATCGCCGCACAGAAGCAGATCACGGGCGAGTGAAGCACAGCGCGTTTCTCGGTCGACTGCTCTACGGCCCGTCGGGGGACGAGCGCGATCCATTCAAGGGTGAGCGCTCCCGCCACGAAGCGAGCGTGCTGGGAATGTGGCTCCTGATCCTGACGCTGGGAATCCTCTTCGTTGCGGCGATCATGGCCTTTGTGGTGGTGCGTGTGGACCTGTCGTTGCGGGGCGAGCGATTCGTGCCGTTTGGGTCTCCTGGGCTTCCCACGATGCTCCTGGCCAGCACGGCCTTGCTCATCGCGTCGGGTCTGGTGCAGCATCGCGCCGTTGCGTGTGCTCGACAGGCGGGTCGTTCCGACCGGGTGGCGCGATACCTCCAAGTCTCGCTTGGGCTGGGGCTGGGATTCCTGGTGACGCAACTCATCGCGTGGTGGCAGATGGCCGTTGCGATGGCCCCTGACGCCGTCGGGTTGCGCATGGTGCTGGCGGCGGCGACGACCAACCTGTACGGGTGGACCTTCTTTGTGATGACGGGGCTCCACGCCGCCCATGTGGTCGGGGGTCTGGTGCCGCTGGCGATCGTCACGCATCGTGCCGGGAAGGGTTGGTACTCAGTCGGTGCCGAGCGCGGGCTGGTGATGGTGTCGATGTACTGGCACTTCCTGGACGCTGCCTGGATCGTGCTCTACCTGACGCTCTGGCTGGCGACGGGGTGAAAGACATCCCAGCAACCAGCGCAGGAGGGAATCGTCTGCCACGCTCCGGTGTCACCGGGGATGAGCGCGCCGCTTACCCCGACCATTGCGTCAAGGTCGTGCCCAAGTGTGGCCGGCACTTCGCGCGCGAACCCCGCGGTTCCGGTGCCGGCGGGCAGGGGCGCAACGAGCCACGGCGAGGCGCCGACGCCGGTGCGTCGGTAGGCAAGGATCGGAGCCTTCCACCCCATCGGATCACTTGAGGTGACACCGGGCGGCAAGGCGCGCTGTGCGTACCAGCGTGCATAGGAAGTGTCCTTGATCATCTTCTTGTCCGAGTTGGGCGCTAGAGCGACCGTGGACTCAGGGTGTGTTGCCGACCACGATTCCCACGAACACAGCGCCACGCCCGGGAGGGGATCGAATCGCTCGCCTGCCGCCTGCGCCGGGCCGCTCACGGGGCCGAAGGCCAGTTGCGACCACAAACTGCGACTGGGTACCTCGGTCGTGTCGTAGAAGAGCAGGTTGCCCGCCAGGAGCAGCCCAGAAAGGGCAAAGTGGCGCTCGCGTCCATCGATGCGTCGATCCAGGATGACGGCACTCCTCGTCAGCGGGCTCCAGGTCACGCACACCGGGATGCCGCCCACCGTGTCATGCACCAACTCATGCACATTGAGGAGTGGGACTGGCCAGGCGCGGGCCTCGCTGCCAAGCACGATGCCGACGACTTGGTCAGAGGGCACCACCGCACGCATTCGGTGCGACTCGTTGTAGGCGGGCACTTCACTCGCACGCAGCAACTCAGGGCCATCCAGAGGCCGAAGGAAGTCTCGTGGGTTGCCACTGGCTGCCAGGTGCGGCGCGAGACTGGGGGAAAGGTCGAGGTCAAACCCGTACGACTCCGGGTGTCGCCCATCGCCAACGCGCGGCGTTCCCAGGAAGACTCCCGAAAACGCCCATCCGAGGAGCGCCAGCACCACCACGCCGCTGGCGGCCAGGACCCAGCCGCCACCGCGCCAGTCCAGCAACGGGGCGTGTTTGCGGATCGTGTGCTCGCTCATGGCCCACTTGGGGGAGGAGGAGGTGGCTCGACCGGAGGCGCAGCGTCACGGATCGCGATGCCACTCCCACGGAATTCCGCTGCGACCGTCGCCGGACCGCGATCGATCACGAGCGCCGCCAAGACCGGGGGCAGGTAGAGCAGGCTGGCGTAGAAGAGCCGGCGGGCGTTGGCATCGTCACGGCATTGCGCAAACTTGAGGGCCGCCCAACTGAGCCACAGCCCCAACATCGTCGCCACCAGCGCGTACCAGATTCCAGCAACGCCCTCCAGCGTGGCCATCAGTGAGGTCGGCACCAGCAGCAAGCTGGTGCTGAGGCACACCAGCGCCGTCACCCGCCCGTCGGGATCGAAGACCGGCAACATCTTCAGTCCGCCACGGGCGTAGTCGTCTCGGTACATCCAGCTGAGCGCGAAGAAGTGGGGGAGCTGCCACACGAAGAGGAGTGCAGCCAACGTCCAGCCACCTCCGCCGAAGTCATCATTCCGCGCGGCGACCCAGCCGATGAGCGGCGGCGTGGCACCCGTCACGGCACCGACCACGGTGTTGAGGGTGGAGTACTTCTTCATCGGTGTGTAGACCGCGGCGTAGAGCACGATCGTGCCAAGCGCAAGCATGGCTGCGCCAACGGTGGACCACACCAGCAAGATCGCCCAGCTGGCGAAGGAGAGCAGCGTCGCGGAAATGAACACATGGAGCGCCGAGACTCGACCAGCGGGTAGTGGCCGGCCGGCCGTGCGCTCCATCGCGGCGTCCGTCCGACGCTCCAGGAGTTGGTTCCACATGGCGGCAGCTGCGGCGGCGATCGACGTGCCCAAGAGCGTCCATCCGAGCCGACTCCAGTCCGTGGGAGCGCCCCTCGGCGTGGCCGCCAAGAACCCGGCGAGAGTCGTGATCACCACGAGCGTGCTCAGCCGAGCCTTCGAGAGCTGCAAGTAGATGCGCACGATCTCCATGCGAGGGTCGGGACACTAGCATAGGTCCCCCATGTCGACTCAATCCGTTCCAAACCCATCGAGTGCATCCGTTGATGGGATCGGAACTCCAGGTCGATTGTTGGCACCGGCCTTCGCGGCGGCCGGATTGCTCTGGGCGTGTGGCTATGTTGCGCTCACCGCTCCGGGCCAAGCGGTTGGCGAAGTCTTGTTCGTGGCGATGGCGATGAGTGTCGTGCTTGGAGGGGCGGCAAGCGTGGTGCTTGGGGCATCGCGCGGGAGCAGCGCCGTCTCCGCAGGCGCGCGAACCGGCACGCTGGTGGGAATCATCAATCTCCTCCTGGTGGGATCGCTCACGCCTCGCAATGCCGAGGGCCACGTGGAGTGGCTCATGCTGGCTGGCTGGGCCACCGGCATGTTGGTCGGCTGTGCGATCCTGGGCGCGATCGGCGGACTGCTGGTTCCCGCATCGCACCGAGGTTCGCGTGCCTGGATGGATCCGACGGCGCTCCTTGCGGTTGTCTCCGCAGCGCTGATCTTTGGCATGTTGGTGACCGGTGGCATCGTGACCGGCAAGGAGTCCGGACTGGCGGTCCCCGACTGGCCCAACTCGTTCGGGCACAACATGGTGCTCCTGCCACTCTCCGCGATGAATGCGAATCACGGCGTCTTCTACGAGCACGCGCACCGGCTGTCCGGGATGTTGATCGGCTTCACGGCGATTGCCTTGGTCATCCAGGCGCTTTGGTCTCGCCAGCGTGCATCCGTGCGCGGTCTCGCCATCCTGGCGCTGGCCATGGTGTGTGTGCAGGGAGTGCTTGGTGGCCTCCGGGTCACGGGTGCGCTCACCCTCTCACAGGATCGCGCTGAGCTGACACCCAGCACGGCGCTGGCCATTGTCCACGGCGTGAACGGTCAACTGGTCTTTGCGATCTTCTGCGTGATCGCCGCGATGACCAGCCGCGCTTGGAACCAGTTGAGCCCCCAGCAGGCGGCGAGCTCCACCATCGGAACCCGCGTCCCGCTCATCGGACTGGCCGTCGTCGTCGTGCAGGTGACGCTTGGGGCGATCTACCGGCATGTGCAAGTGGTCAACCCAGAGACGTTGGTCCCGTCAGGCGTGAAGTGGGCGCTCCACGCGCACCTCGGCGTGGCGCTGTTGGCCATCGCTGCGATGGTGATCGTGGGAGTGAAGGCGATGCGCGATGGCGCAGGCGTACCCGCGGTCAAGCGCACGGGCATGTCGATCCATGCCCTCTTGCTCCTTCAGATCGTGCTGGGAACACTGGCCCTGGTCGCCGTCATGATGCGCAAGTCCGGTGCGATTCCAGCGTGGGAGGTGGCGGTCACGACCGCCCATCAAGTCTGTGGGGCGGCGATCGTTGCGGCAATGTCGCTGGTGCTGGCATGGGCGCTCCGGCTGCGCCGCGCCTGAGTCATCGCCCCCGCGTGCGCTCGATCACTCCACCATGAGCGCGGGCTTCAACGCCTCTTCGATCGCGAGGAGCGCGTAGATCGTCACTAGGTCAGCGTGTCCCTCCTCCCAACGATCGGCGGGATTGACCCACGAGCCATTCGCCTGCTGCATCGCGAGAAGCGTCCGCACCAGTTCGTCGCGCCAATGGTGCTGGGCGCCGGAGGCATCAGTGACCACATCGTGCTGCGCCGCAGCAAGCGCGCGCGCCATCGCGTGCAGGTAATAGAAGCGCCCCTGTTGGTCCAGCCCTGGGTTCTCGGCGAAGGTCCAGTGAGCCTGGATCCATCGCCAAGCCGCGGCGACGCGAGGATCGTCCTTGGTGAGCCCTGCATACAGCATGCTCTTGAAGCCCGCATAGGTCATGGACCCATACGAACGAAGCGAATGAGGAGCCCCTGCAGGGCGAATCTCTCCGGAGCGACCCTCGCCCACAGCCTCGCTGGCAAAGCTCTCGCCGCTATTGGCGGGGGTGTACACAAATCCACCGTCGTTGCTGCCCCCTTGCGCCCAGCCGGCATCGTTTGTGGCCTTGAGGTTTTGCGTGCGTGCGACGAACACCAGCGCCCGCTGCACCGCCGGGTCGTCCGGGCTCACGCCCGCGTCGTGCAGCGCATCCAGCATGACCTGCGTGTTGGAGAGGTCAGGGCGGCCGTGCTTGCCGTACCCCGCACCACCAAACCAGTCTTGCGTCGGCTGGATGCCCTCGCTCTGCTCCCACTGGTTCGACTTCAGCCACTGGATGGCGGCCTCTCTCAACTGCACCACCTGGACATCGGAGCTGTCGCCCATCGCGGCCCAGCCACTCGCCACGCTGGCGGCGACATAGTTTCCCAGTCCACCGCCCGCGTCGGGGTCGAAGGCTCCATCGCGCATCGTTCGTAGCGTGACCCACGCTCGTGCCCGTGACACACTCGAAGACGCCATCGGCTCACCCGCCTGCAAGAGCGCCTTCACACCCAGCGCCGTGACCGCGCTACTCGCGGCCAGAGACTTCTTCTCTTGGTCGGTGCCGGCAGCGGCCTCGCCCTCCATCCATCCACCGCGCGGGCCCTGCGTGGACTGGAGAAACGCCACGCCACGACGAATGGACTCGCGTGCGTGAGCGAACAGCTCCGGGTCCATCGGCACTTCTGCCGCCTGCGTGGCGATGCGATGCATCACCGGCAGCGGCTGGGCCAGGCGTCCCGGCATCGACGGATGGTTGCGCTGGCCGATCTTCTCCGGCGCGACACGCCCGTCCAGCGGGTTGGTGGCGGGGGCGAGGATGGTGTCGTCACCTTGGACAAGCGAGAGCGCCATGCAGAGCAGTTGAAGCATGCCAAGAGTCTATTGGCGGTAGGATTACGGGAATGCGATTCCCAACGGTTCAACCCGCCCTCGTCACGCTCGCTATGGCGATCCCGACGGTGCCCGTCACGGCGCAGGAGGGTGCCATCATCACGGCTTCGGGGCGTTCTGCATCGCAACCGGGCGAAGCGGTTCCGCCGCCCATCGTGCTGGCCAACCCGATCGTGGTGGATGGCCCTCTCCCAACCTTGGCGCCCGCCTGGGGCAACCAGGTGGCGTGGTCCGGGAGCGACTTCATCGTCATGGGGACGGAGTCCGTCCGCCAGCCCGGATTTGACGGCCAGGTGATGACCGTCGTGAGTGGTGACGGTCGCGCGTGGGCACCGCTCCACGAGTATGCGGCCCTCGCCAACATCCGGCAAGGGAGCGTGATGTTCCAGCACACCGGGGCGGATGGTGGGTGGCTGGCCACCAATGTCCAGAAGCCGGACCAGACGGGCGAGGTCCTCCTGCTGCGGCGAGACGAGATCCCCTCGGGCTGGAGCCTCTTTGCACGGTTGTCCTCGCCGGCGGGCCAGGCGGACCCGCTCTTTGGCAGTGCGATCGCCTTTCGTGGCGGGACGCTCGCCATCGGCACCACGGACAACGCCATTCGAAATGGGCCACGCCGGCTGGTCGATTCGCCGCGAGTGCATCTCTTCCGTGTCACGAACGGAGAGTGGAAGGCGGAGGGCTACCTGGAGCCTCCTCCGGACTCAACCAAGTCCATTTGGTTTGGTGCCTCGGTGGCGACGACGGGTGACTGGGTCTTCGTGTCAAGCCCCCAGTCATACACGCCAAGCCCGAAGCAAGAACTGGAGATCGGGGGCATGGTGTCGTGCGTCTACGCATTCCAACGGACCGTGGATGCGCAGGGCAAGGTCGACTGGGTGCTTCGCACGACGCTGTTCCAGCCTGATGGTGCTTCGCACAATGCGTTCGGAATGAGCATCGTCGCTGGTGGAGACCTCTTGGTCGTCCGCAGCACGACGGTCAAGGCGGGGCAGGTGGGTGCGCAGCGCGACAGTGCGACGTCGCTCTTCGTGTTCCGGCTCCGTGGCATGGATGGCGCGAGGGACTGGGTCGCGGACGGAACGCTCCAGCCAGGTCCAGGCGTGCAGCCCGGGCTGGGCATCGGTTTCGCGATGGATGTGGGTGACGGGATGGTGGCCGTCGGCGACCCGTCGGCGGACCTCGGGACCGGGACCCTTGGAACCGTGTATGTCTTCGGGAAGATCGACGCGCAGTGGCGTGAGGTGTATCGCCTGGTGCCTAGCGTCCCATGTGCGACCGGACGATTCGGGGTGGCGCTGGCGATGCAGGGTCGCATCGTTGGCGTGGGTCGAATCCGGAGTGAGCGCGACAACATCGAACCCGGTGGCGCGTACCTGTATCAGTTGCCTTGACAGCGCGACCGGTCTTCGCCAGGACTTATTGCCAGAGCCTGATCACGCAGCACGACGCCAGGGCGCCGGCAGCCCGCTCGGCCCACAGTTCCCAGCCCGCGGGCCACTCCAGAGGTGCGATGGGGTTCACGATGACGGCGATGGCTGCGAGGAGCCCAACCCACCAGGCCGCGCCAGTTCGTCCCACGCCGATGGTTCCCCACAACACACAGGCAAAGATGGTCCACGCCAAGACCTTGCGTGGCATGAAGTGGACGAGGTCGGGTGCCAGCGACTGCGTGAGCAGCAGGGCTGCACCGATGGCCAATGGGATCAAGACACCCTTCACGGCTCCTTCATCGGCGCGTCAGGGTGTATGACTTGAAGGAGCCGTCGCGAGGTCTGCGGTACCCTGACGGCCGTTGGACGAGCTGAACGACGAACAGCGAAAGTTGGCAGAGAGCCTGGCTCTGGAAGCCAGCGTCGCCGCGCCGCCAAGCATTGAGATGTGGGTTCGATCCAAGACCCCGGATGTGCGTGTGCAGGGCGAAGTGAGACGGCTGGTCGCGGCGTTCCCCACGCTGACCGGGGTCTCGGGTGACTTGCTCAAGGGCAAGGTCTTGGGTGGATTCCGCCTGGATCGCGTGCTTGGCTCCGGCGGGATGGGACGCGTCTACGAGGCGATGGAGCAGGAGGGCGTGGGTGGCAACGCTCCACGCCGCGCCGCCGTCAAGGTGATGAACCGCGCCGTTGCCACCGAGACTGGGCTCAAGCGATTCCAGCAGGAAGTCTCGATCCTCTCGGGTCTCAATCACCCGAGGATCGCGATTCTGTATGGCAGCGGGACCTGGGACGACGGCGAGGGACAGGTGCCGTGGTACGCGATGGAATTCATTGAGTCATCGCGTGACATCGTCCGCTACTGCGAGATGGAGCGCCTGCCGCCCAAGCGAAGGATGCGGATGCTGGCCGAGGTGGCAGATGCGATTGGCCATGCCCATGCGCAGGGGGTGGTCCACCGCGACCTCAAGCCAGCCAACATCTTGGTCACCGCCAGCGGGCAGGCCAAGGTGATCGACTTCGGCATCGCGCGTGCCGAGCACTCCGCGTACGCCGCAGGCGTGCGCACCGAAACCGGCCACTTGGTCGGGACGCTGCAGTACATGAGCCCCGAGCAGTTCGAGGCCGACCCCCGGCGGATCGACCGGCGCGTGGATGTGTACGCGCTTGGCGTGATCGCGTACGAGCTGCTCACCGGGCTTCACCCGCACGATCTTGGAGGCATTCCGATCCACGAGGCCAGCCGCATCGTGCAGGAACAGAACGCCACTCCCATCGCGGCCGTGCTTCCGGATGTCGATCCGGCGCTGGGCGAAGTAGTCATGAAGGCGCTCTCGAGGAAGCAGGAGGAACGCTTCGACGGCTGCGTCGAGCTGGCCTCTGCGATCCGGTCCGCGCTTGATCGCGCGGGGTCGGCCATCGCACCTCGATCGTCAGGCGTCTCAGGAGGCGCGGCCCCTGAAAGAGGCGAACGCCGCGGGAATCCTCGGTCGCGGGACACGGGCGCAGAGAAGGGGAGCGGTTGGCTCGTGATCTCAATCTTTGCGCTCGCGATGGTGGGTGGGGCGCTCTACCTTGCGTTCGGAAGGACGCTGTTCTCCGGGGACGGCGGCGTGGTCGCGCTTCCAGGGGACGGGTCGGGCCACGCGATCGAAGGCGAGGGCGCCGCCACGCGTACAGAGCGCGGAGATATCACTTCCACTCCCGAGGGCGCCGAGGTCTTGATCGACGGGGAGGTCGTGGGAGTGACGCCCTTCCAGCGTGAGCTCACATGGAGTGCCGCCTCGCCACCGCTCACGCTCACCTTCCGCCGCGATGGCTGGGAGTCCAAGCAGGCCGTGGTGACGCCAGACCCCACCGGCGCCCGTGGTGGCGCGACCACGGTGCATGTGGAGCTGGAACCCGCCCGGGAGTGAGTCGCGGGACTGCTACAGCCCCTTGAGGCCCTTGCTCATGTTGAAGATGGGGAGGAGCATGGCCGCGGCGATGCCGCCGACGACTGCGCCCATGAAGACGATCATGAGAGGCTCGATCATGCTGGTCACGCTCTTGATCGTGTGGTCCAGTTCCTCTTCGCAGAAGTCCGCGGTCGTCTGCAGGACTTCCGGCAGTCGGCCGGAACGCTCGCCCGCAGTCACCATGGCGCTCACCGAGCGGGGGATCATGGGGCTGTTGCGAAACGCGGTGGACAGGTCGTTGCCAGCCTGGACCCGCGCCTCCATGTCCGTCCAGATGGGGTCAAAGCAGGCATTCTTGGTGACATCCTTGCAGATGCGGATGACGTCGAGGAGGCTCACGCCCGCGCCAAGCAGCGTGGCCATGGTGCCGCACGCGCGCGCCACGTACAGGCTCCGGAAGAGCCGCTTCAGGATGGGAAGGTGCATCATCGCGCGGTCGCGAAAGAGCCTGCCCGTGGCCGTGTGCAGGCCGTAGGTGGCCCCCACCACCAGCGCACCCAGCGCCGGAAGGTAGATGAGGTACCCCGTCCGGATGAAGGCGCTGAGCGCGACAAGGCCCTTGGTGAGCACCGGGAGCGCGTCGCCCTGCTGCCGGAAGAGAGGCTCGAACTTGGGCAGCACGAAGATCATGATGACGGAGACCGCAACGACGGAGACCGCGCCCATGATTGCGGGGTACATCATGGCACCGCGGACCTGCGCCGCAGTCTTGCGCTGCTTGGCCAAGTCCTTCGCGACGCGCGCAAACATCTCGTCCATCATGCCGGTGGCCTCGGCGGCGCGCATGAGGCTCACCAGGATCGTCGGGAAGACGCGAGGCCAGCGAGCCAGCGCCGCGGAGAGGTCTTCGCCCTCGCAGACGGAGTCCTTGATGTGCCGCACCACCTGTGCGACCTCCTTCGAGCGTGCCTGCGATGCAAAGATTTCCAGGCTGTCCGGCAGGGGAACGCCCGCCTTCATCAGGACGCTCAACTGCTGGCACAGGTGCAAGACATCTTCACGCTTGACCTTCGCGCTGAGGCTGCGCATATCGAGCGCGCGGTTCTCGCCCTCGTCCGTTGCGGCATCCGCCAGGTTGACCTCCACCACCACCAGCCCGAGTCGCTTGATGGTGCGGACGGCCTCTCCATGCGTGACGGCATCCACCACGCCCTTGACCACCTCGGGCCCGCGTCGCGCGCGGTACGAGAACTTCCGGACGGCTCCTGGGATCGCGTCGTTGGCCTTGGGTTCAGCGACGGCAGGCACCATGCACCTCCTCGGCCGTGGTGACGCCGTCCAGGACCTTCTTCATGCCATCGTCCCACAGGGTCTCGAAGTGCCGCTCGGCGAGCATCTTCCTGAGGCCGCTGGGGTCGATCCCGCGGGAGATCGCTTCCGCGACTTCGGCCTCGGGTGTGAAAAGTTCGTAGAGCCCAACGCGCCCCGACAGGCCAGACTGCCGGCACTTGGGGCATCCCGCGCCACGAGCCAGTACCGTGGCTTGCTCGCCGTATCGGCCCAGCGCTGCTCGCTGCGCGGCATCCGGGACGAATTCCACGCGGCACTTGCCGCACACTCGCCGCACCAGTCGCTGCGCCAGGACGCCACGAAGGCTGGCGGCGACGAGGAAGGGTTCCACACCCAGATTCTGGAGTCGCGTGGCCGCCGTGGGCGCGTCGTTGGTGTGGAGCGTGGAGAAGACCAGGTGGCCGGTCAGCGCGGCCTGGATGGCGATCTGCGCAGTTTCGGTGTCACGGATCTCGCCCACCATCAGAATGTCTGGATCCTGGCGCAAGAGGGCGCGCAAGGCGGTGGAAAAAGTGAGTCCCGCCTTGGGATTCATGTGGCACTGGTGAATGCCGGGCAGGTTGCTCTCGACAGGATCCTCGCAGGTGGAGATGTTGAGTGCGTTGGTGTCGTATTGCTGCAACACGGAGTAGAGCGTGGTCGACTTGCCGGAGCCGGTGGGCCCAGTCACCAGGATCACGCCGTGCGGCTCTTCCAGGAGGTGCTGGAATCGCTCCAGCATGTCGGCACGGAACCCCAGCTTCTCCAGTCCTAGGCGCGTGTGACTGGTGTCGATCACGCGCATGACGATCTTCTCGCCAAACTTGCCCGGCAGCGTGGAGACGCGCAGGTCGATGCCGCGGTCGCCCACTCGAACGCTGATTTCGCCATCTTGGGGCGCCCGGCGCTCCGAGATGTCCAGGTGCGCCATGATCTTGATGCGGCTGGCGATCGCTGCGTGCAATCGGTAAGGGGGCGTGATGCGAGTGCCCAGCATGCCGTCCACTCGGTATCGCACACGCAGCGTCCCATCGTCGGGCTCGATGTGGATGTCGGAGGCGCCCTCGGCGACGGCGCCGGCGATGACTCGATTCACGAGCTTCACGACCGGGCCGGAGGAGGCCTCCTCCTCGCCAGACCTGCTGTCGTGCTGGTCAACCAGCGAGAAATCCGCGTCGGCGAGTTCCTCGAGCAGGTCGTCGATCTGTTCGACGGCGTGGGTCTCGGCGGGCGCCAGCGCCGCGTGATGCTCGATCGCGGCCATGATGGGGCCCGACATGGCGACGACGAATCGGATCCTGAACCCGGAGATTCGAGCGAGGTGCCCTGCCAGAAATGGGTCCTCCGGTGTACTGGTGGCGACCACCAGGTCCCCGTCATCGACCCGCATGGGCACCACTTGGTGTTCGCGGCAGACTTCCGCGGGGAGCAGCGCGCCGGCTCCGTCGGCGGAGTGCCCGACGGGATCGGATTCAAAGTGGAGCCCTCGTGATTCGGCCATCGCACGCATGAGTGTGTCTTCGTCGACGAGACTCTCGCGCCGAAGCACTTCCCCCAGCATCAGCCGCTCGCCGCTCCTGGACTGGAGGCGGAGCGCCTCGCGGAGTTGTGCTACGGTCAGGGCCCCGCGGGCGACCAAGATCTGCCCCAGCGTGGGCACAGCGCCTTGGCTCATCGCGTGGACATCGGTCTTGGGCTGGACTCTCTCGCTCATGAATGTCTCCCGCACTTTCGTCCGTCAGGATCCGGTCGCGCCAATGGGGCCGCCCATCGCCATGCGCCACTCGCGATGGCCGTCGCTCACCATGGCGAACCGCTCACCAATCGACGAGACAGAGTAACTGCGACCCTCCGCATCGACGAAGGAGTCACCGATAGCGTAGATGTTCTCGTTGAACACGCCCCGTGTGCCGTTGAGGGTGGCCTGGAGCCTGACCCCCTGCGGGGGCGACGATCCACCGAACACCTGGGCCGTGCGCTCCACCACAGAGTCACTCGATGAAGGCGCCGGAGCTCCCAGCGCCACGAAGGGATCGCGGGCGGGGCGTTCATCCAAGGCCACCTCGATCTGTTCGGGCAGACCATTGGGGTACTTGATCGCGGGGGCGACCGAGGCCGGAGTGGCTGCGGGCGTACTGGCCGTGCTGCTCGGGAGACTCGCGGCGGCCGCCGTAACTTCCGAAGGACCGACCACGAACTTGACCGCAAGGATCAGCGCCGCGGCGCCGGCACTGCCGGCGAGCACACCGAACTGCTTGGGCTGCATGCCCATCCTCCGGCAGAATGTGTTGTACCGGGTAGCCACTGCGCTCACAGTTCACCTCCTGGGGCCTTGAGCCATTCCTCCACCTCGATCCGGGCGTCGACCAGGCCATTCCCGATCGCCGACAGCGTGATCTTCCGGACGCGTTCCACCTGCCGCGAGTTTTCGATGTCGTCCAGGATCTTGAACACCTCGTCAAAGCTCCCCTGCATCTGCACATTGACGACGCGGCGCCCAAGGGGCAGCGGTCGTCCCTCGACTGGGTCCACCGGTTCCGGCAGGTCCATCTGGATGGCCTGGTCCGCGATCGTCCGGCCGTCCACGCGTCGAGCGATGCGCGACACGAGCCGTGACTCCTCCGCACTGCGGGCGAAGCGCGGGAACCCATCGCGCTCGTCGCGCAGGGCTTCCACCTGCCGGCGCAGCATGTCAAAGCCGCCGCGCTGGACCATGTAGTTCTCCGTCGCGGCCGAGATGGATGCTGCCTCGCTCTCCAGTGAACGGGCGCGCAGGTAATTGGGGACGATGAAGAACGCCACCGCGCAGGCGGCGATGGCTGCAGGGACGGCGCCCCACACGATCAGGTCACGGCGCGAGTGGATGCGGCTCATCAGTGGTTCCTCAGGGTGAGCCTGGCCAGCCGCGACGATGGGTCTTCGCGGGTGGCCCAGGGATCAACGGCGAAGGTGAGCGTGAAGTCGCGGTCGCCGCCGTTGCCGGAGGCGCTGCGAGTGTCCTCGACATTGACATCGAGGAAGGGGGGCGTCCTGGAGAGCAGGTTGGCCAGTTCATCGATCGACCGATTGTCCGGCGCCACGCCGCGGATCTCGCCACGCAGGATGGAGATGACCGGGCTGATGGACTGCGGGTCGGGGACCTTGGGACGCTTGGCGCCTGGCTTGGTCGCGGCGGCGAACGCTGGGTTGGCCTGCGATTCCAGCGAGATCGTGAGCGCGGTGAGCACCATCCGCTCCGGCATCAGGTGCGTGACGGTTGCCAGCACATCGCTGCTCTGCACGGGCATGGCCAGGGTTCTGGCGGCGGTCATCTCCCGGAAGAGGTGGTCTCGCTCGCGTTGGAGCGGTGAGATCATGTCGCTCAGGTCCTGCACGTTCCGGGTCAGGTCCGATGCCACCTGGTGGCTGATGGAGGCGTTGCGCTGTTGCACAAAGCTGTGCGTCGCCATGCCGATGATCGTGGTGCCCGCCAGCGCACTGGTCAGGAGCATCGTTCGGAAACGGGTGCGGTGCCGCGCCAGTCGCGCCGCGTCGGCGGGGAGGAGGTCGATGAAGAACTCGCTCATGACATGGTCTCCTGCAGGGCCGCCGCCGCCTGTGGGACATCGACTAGGAGGCTGCCTAGGCAACTGGCCCACGCAAAGAGGTTTCCGTCTTCGCCCGCGAGCGGCCCCAGGGCAAACTCCCGGCTGGGGCAGGTGAGCGTGGAGTTGATGCCGCAGAGCGACTCAATGGCGTTCAGCAGGCCTGCGCGAGCGGCGCCGGGCCCGGTGGCCACCAGGCGCTCCGGCCAGGAGCCAGGACGCTGCCGTTCCATGTGCCGCAGATAGGTGAGCACCTGCTCGGCGAAGGGGTGCCAGGAGAGATCGGCGTCACTGGAGGCGTCGCCAGCCAGCGGGATGGAGCCTGCAGGGCTGGCGAACAAGTCCTTGCCGGCCGCGGAGCGAGCGCTCGCGCTGCTGGCGCCATGGATGGCGAATGAGTGGAAGACCACCAGGCCGCCGCGGTTGAGCACCGCAAGCGTGGCCCACGCGTCTTCGACATGGAGCGCCGCGATCTGGCCCGAGCCAGACTGCACGCGCTCGCGCCGCCAGATCGTTCGGATCGCAGCCAGCGCCGCATGCTCCAGCCGCACGGGCTCCAGTCCCGCCGCCGCGACGACATCGCTGGCATAGAGGGCGGTGGACGTTCGGAGTGCCACGATGAGGAATGGGGATGCGTTTCCCGCCAGGCTCATGGTGGCCAGCGGAAGCGTGCGTGTCACCAGTTCCTCGCGCTCGATGCCGAAGTGGTCGACCGCCTCCCAGGCAGCCGATTCCTGCAACTCTCGATCGGTTGACGATGGCAGCTCGGCCAACTCGCAGAGGAACGCCGACGACGGAAGCGTCAGCGCACACTCGCGGCCGCGGAATCCCGCCGCGCGGAGCATTCGTCGCAGTTCGTCTCCTTCCTGGGTCGACGCAGCCTCCCCAAGGCTTGGGTCGGCATGGAAGATGCTGGAGCCCACGGTTCCAGCCGCCAGGATGGCCGGGCGGATCGGGTCACGGTTCGACTGGCTCGCCAGGAGCCGGTCCGTGCCAAAGTCCAGGGCGATTCGGGTTCGTGGGTTGAGCGAGGCAAACTTCATGATGAGCTCCAATGGCTGTTGAGTATCCATCGGCCTGTCGGAGGCCGGGGTGAAGCGAAGCGCGCCGCGATCGTTGCCGATCGCGGCGCGCCATTCTTCCGGTTGCAGCGAAAGGAAGGCCTCCCGCTCAGTCAGCGACGATCAGTTCGTCGGAGCGACCTTGCCATTGGCGTCGACATACCAAGTGTCGTTGCCGCTCACCTGGTTGGTGAGGTCGCCGTTCACGCAGTAGCCGGCGCTCACCAGCTTGGTGAGGTCTGCCGAGGCGATCTGGCCAGCGGCCGACATGTCGATGTCGAGCGCGGGGTCGCCGTTGAACTCGTTGTAGCGAGTGATCATCGTCAGGATCTGGCCGGCGCGGGCCTCGGCGGCCTTCGTATTGCTGTCGTCCAGTGCGCTGGTCACGCTGGGCACGACCAGGGCCGCGAGGACGCTGAGGATGATGACCACGATCAGGATTTCGATGAGCGTGAAGCCGCGCTTCGTGCCCTTTGAGGATCCCTTGCTGGTCGTTGCGTAGTTGTTGAGGTGCGAGTTGTTCATAGTGAGCGTTCCTTTCGATTGCAAACCGGGGTGCCTCCGCCCACTCGGGCGACTGCAAGAAGAACCATCGAATCAAGAACACGGGTGCAACAGCAATTGCGGGGAAAATGGCCCAAATTTTCTTTTGCCTCGCGCGATGGCGTTGGATCGCAGAGAGTTGGGGCTTTCATTTGCCCCGACGGGCTGGAATCGGACTGTTGTGAGACGAACCCCCGATGACGCCTCGCTCTCCCAGCTTCGTTCGATGGTCACGCCGCTCTAGGCGCGGGATCTCCTTGCTGGAGTGCGTGATTGCCGTGGTGATCGTGAGCGGCGCCATCGTCTCTGCCTCCATGAGCATCCAGCAGGGGATCGCGGCCCAGGAGGATGCATTGCGCATCTCGCTGGCCTCGTCGGCCGCCGAAAGCGCGCTGACGGAACTGCTTGTGCGCGACTACGACTCCATGACGGCGGGGCAGGACACGAAGAACGCAGGGGAGATGGTCGACGCCTTCACGGGCAGCGCACTCCCCACCGACTATTCGCAGTTTGGTCGCACCGTCACCATCGCCAACGAGAGCATCTCCATTCCCGGCTATGTCGGATTGGCGATGGAAGGCAAGATGATGACCGTGTCCGTGTTCGACCGGTTCGGCGATGTCGACCGCGAGCTGATCCAACTGCGCCGGTTCCGCCCCAAGTCGATCGAGGAGAGCATCGACGGATGAGCACTCGATTCCCAGCCGCCCGCCGTGCCTTCACGCTGGTCGAACTCCTGATCGCGACCGTCATCACCTCGATGATCTCGCTCTCGGTGGCTGGCCTGCTGTCCTTCGTGGGCGAGATGTCGGCTGGCCAGGAGAACCGAGTGAGCGCCGTGGTCCGCGTGGCCGGCGTGCAGGCTCGGGTGGCCCGCCTGGCGCTGGAAGCCCGGATGTTCCTGGAGATGCGGCCCGAACGCGTGGCGCTCTGGCTCCCCAGCGAGATGCTGGAGGGCGCCGAGAGCGGCTCCGAGTCCAACTTCGACATCATCAACCTCGAAGAGGACGAGATCGTGTGGCTCACCTGGGAGCAGCAGGAGGATGGCCGCTGGCGATTGCTGGAGCAGCGCCCGGACTCCGATGCGCTGGACCTGGTGGCGCTGGAGATTCAGAACCTGGAGGTCTACTTCACCTCCGATGGCGCCTACTGGGATTCCGTCTACACATGGCTCCGAGACAACGACGCGCTGGACTCGTCAGTGCTGGCGGAGGGAATTGCGGCGCCAACCATTGCGGGTGTGGTGCAGGCAACGCCCAGTTTCAAGTACGCCGCTGGCACCAATTGCTCGGCACGGTGGTTCGCAGGCGAGTACGCCTTCCAGGACCCGGAGGCCCCCATCAACGCTCGCTTCGACGCGGCGATTGCCTTCCCTGACCCCCATCCACTCTGTGGAGGATCGTCATGAAACACCGACGCGGAGCCGCACTCCTGATGGCCCTCTTTGCCCTGGTGGTTGGAGCTGGCTCGGCCACAGCCTTCCTCAAGGGTCGTTCCGAGATCACCAAGGTCGGCGGCAACCTCCGAGATGCCGCGCTGGCGCGCAGCGCCGCCAGCGAGGGACTCTGCATCGCGCGAGAGCTGCTCGCGGCGATTTTCACGGAGTCGGATGCGACTTTGGCCAATGCCTGGAGGACGCAACTGTCCGACGGCGTGCTCCTGGACAACTTTGAGCTCAACGGCGCGATCCTCAATGTCACGATCGAGGACATGAATACCGGCGCCCCCCCCACGATCAACACCACCGAGTTCGAGGCCCATGTCACTGTGGTGGTCGGTGGCACCAGCTACGCGATGACCGCGCAGCTGAGCTTGTCCAGCCTGGTGAAGGGCCAGTACGCGATGTTCGCCAACAAGTTCATGACGATGGAGGGCGAGAACTTCATCGGTCGGTGGGAGAACGCGCCGGCCTCCGCGGGGCTCAACCCCGTGAACATTGGGACGCAGGCCGACCTCCAGAATTGGGGCTTCACCGGCATTTACATCGGCGGCGATGCGTACTTCGAGGACGAGCCGGTGGAAGTCCTCGGCTCCTACACCACGCTGGACGGCGCGATCGCCAGCCAGCCCACCCTGTTCCGGAAGGCTGCGCGCACGGGGGCGGTCGCGGTGAGCGTGGGCGGGGCCACTCATGTCCAGCGCTTCGCCGGCGGCGATCCCCTGTTGGGGAGCAACTGGGAAGTGTCCAGCCCCTACGAATACGACCTGCAGTGCTTCCTCTACTACCCGGACGACGCCACGGAGCCGACGATCTGGGGCGCGGGAGATGACAAGGTGGCCAAGGTGCGACTACCGGCGGGAGAATCAATCGACATGATTGACCCGCCGGCGGAGCCGGCGTTCACCACCGGCACGGTCTACACCACCAACCAGACCTGGAGCGGGCAGGTGAAGACCGTCACGCCATTCCGCTGCAAGCGCAACTGGATCGGGTGGTACGGCGACCTCACCATCAAGAACAACTCCGTCGTCACCTTCACCAGCGGCGTGTACCGCATCGACGACAAGTTCAAGCTGGAGAACAGCCGCATCATCATCGACGGCAATGTCAAGATCGTCTGCAAGGCCGGCAGTTGGTGGGACTTTGACGCCAAGAGCCTGCAATTGCTCAACGCGACGGTGGAGGTCAAGCCGAACTCGCAGTTGCTGTTCTTCGTGGCCTACGACGTGGAGATGGACGATTCCTGGATCGGCTCGTACCAGGAGTGCGCCGGCGGCCCGGCAGGGCAGACGGTGGGTGACGCGCATCGGTGGCATTGGATGAACCAGTACGCCGGCCAGCCCGCCTGGCAGCCGGGTGCCTGCGCTGAATATGCGCCCGAGGAGCCTGCCTACATGGAACCCTGGCGAATCCGCGTGTACCCGGATCCCGGCTTCTTGTCGGAGATCTTCATCTGGGATTTGGGCAACACCAGCTTGATCGGCTCGATCTTCATGCCGACAAACCCCATGTTCCTGCGCGGCAGCACCCAGGTGTACGGACGCATTGCGGCGAACCACATCCGCATGCTGGACCAGTCCTCCTTCTTCTACGACCACGCGATGGACGACATCAGCGGCCTGACCGAGGGTGCTCCGCCACCCCGAGGCGGAAGCCAGAGTGTCCCCACTCGCATCAGCATCGACTTCTGAACCAACCACTCCGCACGCCATGCCATTCCAGCTTGCCCTTGCCTCATCGATCCATGCCCGGCTCAGGTCTGTCCGGCGTCGAACCCCTCGACTCTCCAAGACAGGGTTCTCGTTGCTGGAGGTCCTGGTGACCCTCATCATCGCCTCGGTCTTGGTAGCTCTCACCCTGCCAATGTTCGGCGACACGCGGACCTCCAAGATTGCTTCCGCGTACGAGGAACTGCATACGCACATCTTGCTGGCCCAGTCCGAGAGCATGGCCAACCCGACCGCCCCCGCGAGCATCCTGCTTCATTCCACGGGGTATGTCGTTCAGGGGACAGCCGCGAGCGTGGACATCACCTTTGCCACGCAGGCCGACACGCAGGGCGTCACCATGGGGTGGGTGGACGCTCCCGGGGATCGCTTGGACTTCAACCACTACGGCGCGCTCAGCCTGGATCCGGACTCACCGAATCCCGTGCTGCTGCTGACGGTCCCGGGGTGTTCGACAGCGATGGAGGTGACGCTCTACAACTCCAGTGGCACCATCCAGGGTGAGTGGAAACCAGTGAACTGAGTGATTGATGGAATTGTTGCCGTGGGCGAGCCGACAAGAGGATGTCAGTTGGAGCGTGGTTGTCGCACCTCCAGACGGTGTCCTTCATGGAAAGAAAGTCCGATAACACAGTCAACGGCGCCGCATATCGAGAGATCGGGGGTGTGCTCATGAGCAAAGTCATGGGTTCCATCGCCCTCGCCCTCACCCTCGTCGCCGGCACCGCCGTTGCGCTGGCCGCATCCGCTCCGCAGGCGGAGGGTGGCGCACCGTCCGCGGCGAAGCCACCCACCCAGGGCACTCCCGCGGTCGGCGCCCCAAGCGCGGCGACCGGACAGGGCGGATCGATCGCACCCGAACCGCCCCCGCTGGAAGTCTCCGCGCAGGGGACGATCAACTTCCGCGCCAAGGATGTCCCGGTTGCCAGCGCATTGGAGTTGCTGGCGCTTGAGACCAGACGCAACATCGTCGCTGGAAGTGATGTCACGGGGACGATCTCCGTCAACCTCTTTGATGTGCCATTTGACCGTGCCTTGGCCGCCATCACGCAGGCGCACGGATTGGTCCGAATCGATGAGGGTGATGTGATCTTTGTCTACACGGGGGCGGCGTGGCAGAAGATCCTGGAGGGGCGGACGGCGCGCATTTCGCGGGTGTACGAACTCCAATTCATCAGTGCGCTGGACGCGATGGAATTCGTCAAGCCTTTGCTGAGCGAGAAGGGCAGTGCATCGGCACGAGGCACCGTGGAGACGGGGATCTCCACGACCCTCGCGACCAGCCAGGGAGACGCCTACGCAGGGACGCCGCGGCTGGTCGTTCATGACTTGCCCAGCGTGATCGATGCGGTCACCGCGGCGCTGGCGGAACTGGATGTGGCACCGGTGCAGATCAAGGTGGAGTGTGCCGTCGTGCAGGCCAAGGTGGAGGAAAACGCCGCGTTTGGCGTGGATTTCTCGTTTGTCACCAGCATGGATTTCTCCGGCGGTGTCAGCAACGTGGTGAGCGAACTGGCCGATGATCCTGCGGCCGGGACGAGCGAAACGGCCATCGTCATCTCCGACATGCCGGGATTGCCCAGCGGGATCAATCCCACCTTCTCGGCGGGAGCGGTCCTCAGCAACGCCGCGATCTTCCTGACGCTCTTGGACCAGGTCACCGACACGGTCATCATTGCGCGTCCAAGCCTGCAGGTGCTCAATCGCCAGCGTGCCACCGTGCTCGTGGGCGAACGGCTCGGATACCTGAACACCACGCAAAACCAGGAATCCACGACGCAGTCCGTGGAGTTCCTCGACACAGGGACCAAGTTGACCTTGCGACCGTTTGCCAATCCCGACGGCACCATCCGCATGGAACTGTCGCCCAGCATCTCCACTGGAGAGGTGGAAATCTTTGAGACCACGGGTGCGATTGCGACGGTCCCCAGCGAATTCACGCAGGAGCTGACCACCAACATCTCCGTGCGCAGCGGCGAGACGATCGTGCTTGGCGGCCTCTTCACCGAGCAGACCGTGACGACTCGACGCAATGTGCCGGGAGCCTCGGACGTCCCTGGCCTTGGTGCCGTCTTTGAGGGGCAAGTCGACGCCATCACGCGCAACGAGATCATCTTCCTGGTGACACCGACCATCGTGTCCCCCGAGCGCCTCTATGACGAAGCCAAAGATGCGTTGCACCTGATCGACGAGGTGCGCGCGGGAACCCGCCAGGGGTTGCTGCCGTTCGCGCGCGAGCGTGTGTGCGCCGACTACGCGCAGCGGGCGTTCAATGCCTTCGCCGAGGGCGATCCGCAGTCTGCGTCGTGGTTCGTGGATTCCGTCCTCCGCGAGCGGCCCAGCACCGCATCGATGGTGCGCCTTCGTGAGCAGATCCGCAACGGCCCCGGGAGCCCGTGGACCGTCGACCTGGATTCGCGGATGCTGCTCACGCCTCCATTGCCCAATCCTGTGTCGGCACCCGCGGCACCCGCGGCACCAGCCGCTCCCGGCAGCGCGGCGCCGATCGATGTGGGAGGTGGGGAGTGACTTCGACGGACTCGAGCAGGCACTTGGCGACGCGTGCTGCACTTTCGTGCGTGCTCTTCGTCGGGCTGGCCTTCGGCTGTGCCGGCCCAAGCCAGCGTGGGTTGGTGGCGCGCCAGGCGGCTCACGATCGCATCGGCCGCGTGAACAGCGGCATTGCCCTAGAGCAAGGGGAACGATCGCTCCGCGCCGGCGAATTCACCGATGCCCTGCGTGCGGCTAACGGAATCCTCAAGAGTTATCCCACGGATGCCAACGCGCTGATGTTGCGTGGCCGAACGCTGCAGGAGATGTACAAGACCGAGGAAGCCGCTGCGGATTTCCGTGCTGCGCTTGCGACCGATCCCTCACGCGCGGACGCGTGGTACTACATCGGGGTCATTGACGAACGGTTTGGTCGGGCTGAGGAAGCGCGCGAAGCTTTCGACGCTGCCGCGTGCCTGCAACCGACCAACCTCCAGTTTGCGATGGCGGGAGTCGAAGCGCTCATCGCGATCGGTGACATCGATGGCGCACTCTCGAGGATTGACGAGGTGTCCACGAAGTTCGAGTTCAGCCACCAATTGATGCACTTGCACACCGAGGTCCTCCAGATGGCTGGTCGAAGCCAAGAGGCCTTTGATTGGCTGGTCCGCGCGGACGCGATCGCGCCACCGGGCACCTATCACCGCGAGTTGATCCTTGCTGCGTTTGAGGCGCGCTCCTACGGCAAGTGCCTGGCACAGCTTGACGAGCCGGAGTCCGATGAATTGCGCAAGGAGCCGGAGTTCGTGCGGCTTCGGGCCCGCACCTTGGCCATGGAAGGTCGAGCGGTCGAAGCCAGGGACCTCATGAGCGAGGCGACTGAGTGGTCCGATAAGCCCACGGCTGCCGATTGGCTCGTGCTCGGCCAGGTCGCCTGGCTCGCCGGTGACTGGGGAAGAGTTGGACTCGCTGGGCAACGATTAGAAGCATTGCGCGAATACCCGGTGGATGCTGCAATCTTCCTTGGTGGTTCGGCTCAATTCACGGGCGATTTCACCGCTGCACGGGTCCAGTTTGCCCGCGCGTTGGAGCAGGATCCAAGCCGTGTGGCTGCGGAGCACATGCTGGAGAAATTGCAACGCTAGCGGGCTGAATCCACTTCGGCATTTTGAAGCGGCGCGTTTCTGGGCTATGTTTGCCGCATGATCGCCGTGGCGCGATCCACTATCCACATGGAGAATCCGATGATGAAGCAGTATGTCTTGACCCTTCTGGTTGCCGGCCTTGCGACCCCAGCGTTTGCGCAGATCGCAATGGACGGGGCCCGCGACGACGCCTCCCCCGATGGAAGCGCCTACGGCGCCGCCAAGAGTGTCCAGGACACCGGGACCGGCTTCGGCGACTCCAGCCTGGGCGTCATGGATTACGCGAACGGTTCTGAGATCGACGCCGGATACGCAACGGTGGTCAACGGCGTGCTCCATATCTTCCTCGCCGGCAACCTGGAGTCCAACTTCAACAAGCTGGAGATGTTCATCGACTGCGCCCCAGGCGGTCAGAACCGTCTCCGCGGCAACAACCACGATGTCGACTCGAACGGCCTGAATCGGATGGGTGACGACGGCACCGGCAACGGGCTGATCTTTGACAGCGGGTTCGAGGCCGACTTCTGGTTCGGCATGACCTGCGGTGGCGGACCATTCACCTTCTACGCCAACCACGCGTTCCTGCTGACCGAAGGATTGGGTGTCGGTGGATACCTGGGTGAGGGTGGCGCTGGTGGCGCGGGCTCGGCCAGCTTCCCCGACAGCGGCATCGCCGTCGCGATCGACAACTCCAACGTCGCCGGCGTGACGGACCTCGACGTGTCAGACGCCGGGAATGTGACGACCGGCGTGGAGATCGCCATTCCGCTCGCCTTCATGGGCCACGACGGCACCAGCGCTGTGCGAGTGTGCGCCTTCATCAATGGTGGTGGGCACGACTGGCTCAGCAACCAGTGTGTGGGGCCGATGGCTGGTGCCGGCAACCTGGGCGAGCCGCGATTCGTGGACTTCAACTTTGTCACGGGCGACCAGTTCTTCGTCGCGGTGGAGGGCAGTGGCGGCGGAACACCGTGCCCGGCCGACCTGGACGGAGATGGCTTTGTCGCTGGCAGTGATCTGGCGCTTCTCTTGGGCAACTGGGGTGGCGCGGCCGGTGACATCGATGGCGATGGCATGATCGGCGGCGGTGACCTGGCCGTGATGCTCGGGTCGTGGGGCGATTGCCCCGCCTGAACCGATATCTGATTGACCAGGAATCTTGGGCACGACCACTGGTGGCCGCGCCCTCTTTTCTTGTGTAAAACCGCCTCGATTGCGCCTCGTCGGTGGACTCCCGCTCACCAGGATCTAGACTGCCATGATGATTCCCCCGACCAGACGGGTCGCGCTGTCGGCGACGGTCGCCTTGCTGTGTGGACTCGGCATGGCGATGCAGCTTGCCGATGCTGCCGCCGCACAGAGTTCCAACCCCGGAATGGGTGCGACGCTCTACGACACGGGCACCAATCACGGGGTCACCTTTCGGACATGGGCACCCAATGCGACGTCAGTCCACGTTGCGGGCACGTTCAATGGATGGAACGGGAGCAGTTTTCCTCTCACCAGCGAGGGAACCGGCTTCTGGAGCCGAGATATCACCAATCTCACCGCAGGTCACCAGTACCAATTCATGATCCGTCGAAACGGCAACGAGTACTGGAAGACGGACTCGCACGCCACGCGCGTGACCAATTCCATCGGCAACGGGATCATCTATAACGCGGACGCCTACGCCTGGCAATCGAATGATTTCCAGATGCCCAGCTGGAACGAGCTGGTCATCTACGAGCTGCACATCGGGACCTTCAATGTGGCCGACGGCAGCGTCCCCGCCAGCTTTGCCGACGCGATCGCGCGGTTGGACGACCTCGTGGACCTCGGTGTGAATGCCATCGAGCTCATGCCCACCAACGAGTTCCCCGGCGATGTCTCGTGGGGCTACAACGCCAGCCACCCGTACGCCGTCGAGACTGGGTACGGCGGACCCGATGCACTCAAGGCCTTGATCGATGCGGCGCACACGCGCGGGATTGCCGTGCTCTGCGACATTGTGTTCTCGCACATCGGGCCCACCGATCTGGACCTCTGGCAATACGACGGTTGGGCCAGCCCGACGACGGCGGGCGGCATCTACTTCTATCCCGACCACCGTGCAAACACCCCGTGGGGCAACACGCGACCCGACTACACGCGTGACGAGGTGCGCACCTACCTGCGCGACAATGTTCTCTACTGGTTCCGCGAGTTCCGGTTTGACGGTGTGCGAATGGACGGAACGAAGTACATCCGGCGCACCGGCATCTTTGGCGAAGACCTGCCCGAGGGCTGGTCGCTCATGCAGTGGATCAATGACTCGGTGAACGCCGAGTTCCCTGGCAAGCTGGTTGTGGCTGAGGATTTCGACTCCAACCACTGGATCACCAGGACCACCGACGTGGGCGGCGCGGGCTTTGACAGCCAGTGGGACAGCAACTTCTTCTGGCCGATGCGCACGGCGATCATCGCGGCCAATGACAGCGATCGCGACATGAACGCCGTCAAGAATGCCATCTGGTTCTCATACAACGGCAGTGCGTTCCAGCGTGTCATCTACACCGAGAGCCACGACGAGGTGGCTAACGGCCAGGCTCGCGTGCCGGAGATGATCTGGCCGGGGAACGCCGGTTCCTACTGGAGCCGGAAGCGCTCCACGCTTGGCGCGGCGATGGTCTTCACCTCGCCGGGCATCCCGATGCTGTTCATGGGTCAGGAATTCCTTGAGGACTCGTTCTTCCAGGACTCGGTGCCGCTGGACTGGTCGCGCGCGGAAACCTTTGCACCGATTCGCGAGATGTACAAAGACATGATCGCCATGCGCACCAACGCCGGCGACTGCACGCGCGGGCTGACCGGCGGCAGCACGAACGTGCATCATGTCAACAACGGCGCGAAGGTGATCGGGTTCCATCGTTGGAAGAACGGCGGCGTGGGTGATGATGTCGTGGTGGTCGCCAATTTTTCCAACACGACCTTCAATGACTATCGGCTCGGCTTTCCCAAGTCGGGACAGTGGAAGATCCTCTTCAACAGCGACTGGAACGGTTACTCCAGCGATTTCGCCAACACCGTGTCCACCGATGTCACGACCGATGCGTGGGGCTACGACGGGATGGCGCAGAGCGCCTCCGTCAAGCTTGGCCCCTACGCCGTCTTGGTCTACTCGCAGGGCGACTGCGATTGGCCGAGCGACTTCGATGCCGCCGACTTGAACGAAGATGGGTCGATCGATGGCCTTGACCTCGCGATCCTGCTCGGCGTGTGGGGCGGCGCCGGCGGCGGCACCGGCGACATCAACGGCGACGGCTCGATCGATGGCGCGGACTTGGGCCTGTTCTTGGGTCGCTGGGGGACGTGAGGAGAAAGGGGGAGCGAGGAGCGGGGCGCGTGGGGCAGGAAGGAGGCGGCGTCGCATGTCAGCGAACCACCCCAGGCACCTACACCCCGTGCGCGATGGCCTCGCCGGACTGTGCGTCGAAGAGGTGCGCGTGGCCGTCGGCGAAGCGCGCCGAGACACCTTCGCCCTCTCGCAACGCGCGCAATTCCTGCGTCTGGATTCGGGCAACGACGCGTTGGTCACCGATGCGCGCCACTAGGTCAGCGGTTTCGCCGTAGACCTCGACGGTCTCCAACGTGCCCTCGTCGCCGGGCTCAATCGACACGCGCTCCGGCCGCACACCCATGAGTGCGTCGCGGTCGGCAGCGGCGCCGGCGCCAGGGCTGAGCGAATGCTTCCCACCACTCCACTTGAAGGCACCTCCGGACGCACCGACTCGTCCCCGAATCAAGTTCATCGCCGGGGTGCCGATGAACCCCGCCACGAACGCATTCGCGGGAGTCCGGAACAGCTCCCCGGGCGTCCCCAGCTGCTGCACCACGCCGTCCTTCATCACGACAATCCGGTCGGCCAGGCTCATGGCCTCCTCCTGGTCGTGGGTGACATAGATCATGGTCGATTTCAGGCGTCGATGCAGCAGCCGCAACTCCGTCCGCATGTCCTGGCGCAGGCGCGCGTCCAGGTTGGAGAGTGGCTCATCAAACAAGAACGCTGCTGGATTGCGCACAATGGCCCGCCCGACCGCGACGCGTTGCCGCTGCCCGCCCGAGAGTTCGCGGGGCATCCGACGGAGAAGCCCATCGATCCCCAGCATGCGCGCAGCCTCGGCGATGCGCGCGTCCAGCTGCGAGGATTCCTCCAGACGCCGCCTCCCGTAGTCGCCGTCGAACATGGCCCTCAGCCGGCTGGGGTACCGCCGCCGCCGATCCAGCCCGAACGCCAGGTTCTGCTTCACCGTGAGGTGCGGGTAGAGCGCGTAGTTCTGGAACACCATCGCGATGTTGCGGTCGGCGGGCTCCACCTCGTTCACGACACGGTCGCCGATCGAGATGGTTCCCTCGGAGATGTCTTCCAGCCCGGCGATCATTCGAAGGGTCGTGCTCTTGCCGCATCCCGAGGGGCCGACCAGCACCACGAACTCGCCGTCGGCGATCGACATTGAGACACCTCGCACGGCGCGCACGCCGCCTTCATAGATCTTGCCAACGCTGGAGAGAGTGACCGTGGCCATGGTGGTGTCCGTCGGGCCGAGAGGCTAGCCCTTCACCGAGCCGCGCGTGAGTCCCTCGACAAAGTGCTTCTGCGCGGCGATGAAGAGGAGGATGCAGGGAATCATGGTGACCACGCTGGCCGCCATCAGGAGGTGGACATTGCGCAGCCCTCCGTACTGGTTGCGGAACGAGTTGAGCGCCACGGCCAGCGTGTTCTGGCTGTCGGAGTGAAGGTAGACGAGCGGCGCGAGAAAGTCGTTCCAGGTCCAGATGAAGGTGAACACCGCGCAGGTGGCCGTGACCGGCTGGCACAAGGGCAGCACCACGCGCCACCAGATGGCAAGGTGCCCCATTCCGTCGATGCGCGCGGCCTCCAGGAGCGCCTCCGGAATCTGCGCGATGAACTGCCGGTACATGAAGACGAAGAAGGCACTCCCGAAGAACGCCGGCACGATGAGCGGCAGGAGCGTGTCGACCCAACCCAGCCAACGGAACAGGAGGAAGAGCGGAATCATCGTCACCTGTCCCGGGAGCATCATGGTGCCCAGCATCACCAGGAAGGTTGTACGGCGCCCGCGGAAGGGAATCCGCGCCATGGCATACCCCACCAGACTGGAACTGAGCACCGTCGCGGCACATACCAGCGTGGTCACGACCACGGAATTGGCCAAGGCATCCCGGAAGCCCTGCCACTCCTCGCTCCCCATCTCGCGAAGTGCTTGCGCGTAGTTCTGCCACTGTGGGTCCCAGGGGAACACCTCGAGGAGGTTGCCCGCCGTGATCGCCGCGCCCGCCTTCTCCGGGCTGAGCAGACTGACGCACATCATCCACGCCAGGGGAAGCAACATAACCAACGCGCCCACGCAGAGGAGCGTCCACGCGAACACACGGCCTCCGACGCGAGCCTGCTGCGATCGATCAGTCACGCCTTCATCCCCTCGTAGTAGACAAACTTGGCGCTGGTGCGCAGGAGGAGCGCCGTCAGCGCCATGATCATGATCAGCAGGATCCACGCGAGCGCGCTGGCGTAGCCCATCTCATAGGTCTCGAACGCCATGTTGTAGAGGTAGAGCACATAGAAGCGTGTGAGGTCGCCTGGTTCGCCGCCGGTCATCACGAACGCCTGCGTGAAGACCTGGAACGATCCGATCACCGACATGATGAGGTTGAAGAGGACGACGGGGGAGAGGAGCGGGAGCGTGACCCGGAAGAATCGTCGCACCGGTCCTGCGCCATCGATGCGCGCCGCTTCCAGGACATCGACCGGCACGTGCTGCAGCCCCGCGAGGTAGACGATCATGCTCCCGCCGATGAACCACAGGCTCATGATGGCGAACGCAGGGGGGCCCCAGAATCCGGCGTCGCGACCGAACCAGTCGGGTGGAGCGAGTCCGAGCGGTCGGAGCACTGGCTCCAGCATCGTGTTCGCCAGTCCGCCCTCTGGGTCAAACACCCATCTCCACAGGATGCTGACACCCACTCCCGCCAACACGCTGGGCAGGTACCACGCGGCGCGAAAGAGTGCGATGCCCCTCACCTTCGTGTTCAGGAGAAGCGCCGCGAGAAGCGCCATCGCCTGGCCGGCGGGCACCGCGAGCAGTGCGTAGACCAGCGTCACTCGGACGCTGGTGCGGAAGTGAGAATCGTGAACGAGGATTTGCTCGAAGTTGGCAAGCCCCGCCCACTGCGCCATGTCCAGCGTGCTCACGCCACGCCACCGCGCAAAGGCAAGCGCCAGGCTCATCAAGATCGGGAGCGCCATGAAGAGTGCAAACCCCACCAGCCACGGGCTGGCGAGCACGAAGCCCCAACGCTCGGTGCGACGTTGGCGCATCGAGAGCGTCCCGCCGCGCAACCACGCGATCTTGGCAATCGTCGCGACGACGGCAAGCACCAGCGCGATGACCACCAATCGCCGCCACGGCATCGGCGGCATCTGCGCCACCGCCAGCGGTGACGCGCTCTCCTGCGCCCAGTCGCGCTTGAAGTCCGCAGCGCTCTCGGCGAGGGTTTGATCGCCCGTGCGAAGCGCTTGGTCTAGACGAGAGCCGAGCAACTGTTCAAAGCGCGGGTTGACCGGCCACTCCAGACCCTTGGCGCTTGCCGCGTCCCGCAAGTACCCCGCATCGTTGTGTGGCTCCTGCGTCGGGTCAAGGAACGCGTCGCTCTCAGCGACCGCGCGGATGGTGGGGATCGCCAGCCCAAGTCGCGCCATGCGCGCCTGGCCCTGGGCATCGGTGAGTGCCTTGACCAACTGGTAGGCAAGCTCCGGATGCTTGCTTTCGCGGGCAACACTCCACGAGACGATGGCTGCGATCGGCTGGTACGGCTCACCGGCCGTGTGCGGGAGTGGCGCAAAGTCCCACTCAAAGCCGCCCTCCGTTGGCGACGGGATGTTTCGATAGGTCGGCACGACCCAGCGGCCAAACGGTCCAGCGAATCCCACCTTGCCCGTCAGGAACACCGACGACCCCGACGCAATCTTGCTGCGCCCGCTGGTGAGCGTGTTCGCTTCCTCAAAGCGCCAGCCGCGGAACGACTCCAGCATCGACATGACTTCAGGCGCTTCCAGTCGAATGTCGTCCAGGTCTTCGCCCACCACATCCAGTCCCGCGCTCTGGAGATACGCGCGCACCATCATGGGCCAGGTCACGAACTCGGCGCCGGTCGCGTCAGGGAGTTGCCCCACGGCTCGCGCACTTGCGAGGAAGTCGTCCCAGGTCCAGTTGTCCGTTGGGTCAGCCACGCCGGCACGGCGCAGGAGATCCTTGTTGTAGTAGAAGCCGACGGTGGTGAAGTCCTTGGGGATGCCGTAGAGCGGTCCGGAACCAATGCGCGAGCCGTCGTAGCGGAATGCCCTGAGGGTCTCGGGATAGAAGGCGCTGAGTTCAAGCGCGCCATCTCCCTGGTCCGCCGCGACCAGTTCGTCCAGGGGCATCAGCAGGCCCATCGCCGCAAAGCTGGGGAGCCGCTCTGAGCCAACATAGAACACATCGGGCGGCTCGCCACTGGCCAGCATCGTCTGGAGCTTGGTGTAGAAAGAGCCCGCGTCACCGGGGTTCATGCGGCGCACCGTGACGCCGGGATGGACCGCCTCAAACGCCGCGAGCGCGTCGTCGACGATGGCATCCTCGGCAGGCCCACCGTCGCCGGACCAGTGCATGGCGACCAGCTCGATGGTGTCAGCGCGCGAGGTGAATCGACTCCATTCACGCGACACGACATGCACAAACGCCCAGAGGATCAGGGCGGCCGCGGCGAACAAGAGGATGAGTCGAGGAAGCTGGCTGATGATGCTCGTGTGCGCCGAGGATCGATCCGCCATGGGGTTACTATAGCGGTCAATGCGCGCTCGCTTCGCAGTCGTCGGCCCACTGGCGGTCCTCGCCACGGCGGCACGAATCGCGAGCGGCGCGGGCGTGCAGGCGACAGCGTTTCCACCCGACGTGCCGATCGCGCCCGTCACCGTCAGGGTAGACGAGGCGCACCTGCCGAGCAGTGTCACGGCGACGCGCGATGGCGAGGGCGTGTGGACCGCTGAGTTCACCTTCAAGCCGACCAGTCCCGCAAGGAGCGTCGCGCTCGCCGGGTCGTTCAACGGCTGGGGCACGCAGATCGAGCCGATGCGTCGCGGCGATGACGCGATGTGGCGGACAAGCGTGGAGCTTCTCGACGGGAAACACCTCTACAAGTTCGTGGTGGATGGCGACCAATGGACGCCCGACCCACGGAATCCCACCAAGGAGGACGATGGGCACGGAGGATCCAACTCCGTGCTGCAGCTGGGCGGCACGGCGTCGCTGCAGGGAGTCAAGGCGAAGCTTGGCGATGGCAAGGTGGAGGGGGCTGGGTTGCTGCACGACCCGGCAGCGGCCTCGGACGCGCAGATGGGCGGGGCCCCCGGTGTGGTGCGACTTCGGTTGCGGACATTGCGCGGAGATGCCCAGCGGGCCAGCGTGGTGATGGAGCGTGCAACGACGCCCATGCTCGCCGACGGCGCCGAGGGGGCGTTCGACTGGTGGGTGGCCAGTCAGTCGCTCTCGCCGGGCGATCGATACACATTTGTGGTGGGTGACGGCAAGAAGGAGTATCGCATGGAGCAGGTGTTTGAGTCGCAGGATGTCACCGCGCGCGCCGTCCGAACGCCCGATTGGGCCAAGGACGCCGTCTGGTACCAGGTGATGGTGGATCGATTTCGCAACGGCGACACCGCCAGTGACCCGCCGCAGGCATCTCCGTGGACCAGCGAGTGGTATCGACCGCACGGAGACGAGGGCAAAAACGGTCAGACCTTCTTCAATTGGTATGTCTATTCCCGACTGTACGGCGGAGACTTCCAAGGCTTGCGCGAGAAGTTGCCGTACTTGAAGGAGTTGGGCGTCAACGCGATCTACCTGAATCCAGTCTTCCAGGCCACGACGCACCACAAGTACAACGCGACCACCTACCTTCACATTGACGAGGGCTATGGCGCTTCGGGCGATTACCTCGACGTGGAGTCGCGCGAGGACTTGCGAGACCCTTCCACCTGGGAATGGACCAGGGCGGATCGCGTCTTTCTGGACTTCCTCAAGGACGCCAAGGCGCAGGGGTTTCGCGTGATTCTGGATGGGGTCTTCAATCACGTCGGCACGGCCCATCCTGCATTCAAGGACGTGCGGTCACGCAAGCAGGAAAGTCCCTATGCCGACTGGTTCACCATCCGCTCGTGGGAGCCGTTCGAGTACGACGGCTGGGCGGGATTTGGAGAACTCCCCGCCTTCAAGAAGGATGGCGACGGCCTGGCCAGCGAATCACTCAAGAAGCACATCTTCGACGCCACGCGCCGATGGATGGATCCCGACGGCGACGGTGACCCATCGGACGGCATCGACGGCTGGCGCCTGGATGTGCCGATGGAGCTCCCGATGGGGTTCTGGTACGAGTGGTGCAACTTCGTCCGGTCGATCAATCCGAATGCGTACATCGTGGGCGAAGTGTGGCAGCGTGCCGACTCGTGGCTGGATGGTCGATCCTTCGATGCCGTGATGAACTACCCGTTCGCCAGCGCGATCCGCCTGTGGGCGGGCCGGGGTGAGCACAAGATTCCCACCAGTGCCATGGACCAGCGACTGGCGGAGATTCGCCGCGCGTATGCGCCCGAGGTTGGGCTCGTCCTCCAGAACCTGGTGGACAGCCACGATACGGATCGCATCGCCAGCCAGCTGAAGAACCTGAATCCGCAGTTCGATGCCGGCAATCGAGAGCAGGAGAACCCGAAGTACGACGGTCGCAAGCCCGATGCCACGACCTTCGCGCGGCAGCGACTGATCGCCCTCGCGCAGATGACGTACCTCGGTGCTCCGATGATCTACTACGGCGACGAGGTTGGCATGTGGGGTGCCGACGATCCCACCAACCGCAAGCCGATGCTCTGGAAGGACCTGGAGCCGTACGAGAACCCAGGCGAGAATCGGGTGATGGACGACCATCTGGGCTTCTATCGCCGTGCGGTCGCGCTGCGCGTGGCGGAGGCTGCGCTCCGCCGTGGCGACTACCGGACACTGCTCGCCGACGACCGAGACGATGTGTGGGCGTTTGAGCGATCGATCCCAGGTGGAGACACGCTGGTGGTCATCCTCAACGCAAGCGATCGGGCCCAGTCCGTGGACCTGCGCGATTCGTTGGGGGATGGCGCTTCCGCGAGCTGGTCGCACGTCTTTGCCACGGACGCCGACGCCAAGCCGCAGTCGCTCCCGCGGCTCACGGTGCCCGCCGTGTCAGGCATTGTCTTCAAGAGGGCGCGCTGATGGCGGCGCGTCGCGAACTGGCTCGCCCGCCCGCGGCGCACCTCCTCCGTGGCACACGCAGTGCGGGAGTCCTCCTCCACCCCACCAGCCTTCCGGGGGGGCACGGCGTGGGAGACCTGGGGCCAGAGTCCCATCGATTCATGGAGTGGCTTTCTCGCGCGGGCTACTCGTGGTGGCAGATGCTGCCGGTCGGTCCCATCGGCCCAGGAAACTCGCCGTACGCATCCACCAGTTCCTTCGCCGGCGAAGAACTGCTGGTCAGTCTGGATCACCTCGCGGAAGACCGATTGCTGACGGAACCCGAGCTCCGGCGAGCGCGCGTGGCCGGAGGCAAGGCCTGCGTGGACTTTCCCGCCGCACGAATCCACAAGCGCCGCGCCCTCCTTGCCGCGCGGGATCGATTTGCCGCTAGGCGCGGATTCTCCAGCGCTGCCTTCAAGCGATTCACTCGCGAGAGTTCGACCTGGCTCCCCGACTACCTGGGGTGGCTTGGCGCGGAGCCTCACGGTCTGGACGCCTTCGCGCAGTTTCGATTTTCGCAGGACTGGTTGCGACTACGCGAGGCGGCGCAGACCCTCGGGATCCGGCTCATCGGCGATGTGCCGATCTTTGTCGACGCCCGGAGCGCGGATGTCGCGGCCAACCCGGAGCTCTTCAGGCTTGACCGCCGCGGCACGCCAACGGTCGTGACTGGCGTCCCCCCCGACTGCTTCAGTGCGACAGGGCAGCGGTGGGGGCACCCGCACTATCGATGGTCAGCACATCAAGCCTCGCGATTCGCGTGGTGGCGCGCACGCATGCGCATCGCACTGCAGCGGTTTGACCTGATTCGCCTGGACCACTTTGTCGGCTTTCACCACGCCTATGAGATTCCCGCCAGCGCACCCGACGCACGAGCGGGTCAGTGGCGCAAGCAGGCGGGTCGCGAGTTGCTCGAGGCGCTTGCCCGTGAATTCGGCTCGTTGCCGCTCATCGCGGAAGACCTCGGAGCTGTGACGCCGGAGGTCGCTCGACTCCGTGACGCATTCGACCTTCCCGGCATGCGCGTCATGCACCACGCGTTCTGGTCCGGCACGAGCGGTGATCTCCCGCACCACCATCGGGTGCACTCCGTGGCGTACTCCGGGACACATGACAACAACACGACGAAGGGCTGGTGGGCTGGGTTGGACCGGGCCTCAAAGGCTCGATGTCGCGCGCTCGCCGGGCAAGGCCATCCCCATGAGGCGCTTTCTCGCCTGCTGATGTCGTCCCCGGCAACGCTGGCCATCGTCCCGGCACAAGACATCCTTGGGCTGGGAGCGAGTGCGCGAATGAACCTTCCGGGTGCTTCTCGCGGACAGTGGTCGTGGCGGATGCGCCAGCCGCTCACCACGAGCGCCGGCTCGCGGTGGCGCGCCTTGCTTGAGGCAAGCGGTCGCGCGAGCGAGGCAGCGCAGTCGCCGCAGTAGCCTCCCCGCCCCATCGTCGCCATAGCCGCACCATGACCGCGCCAACCGCACTAACGACACTCACCGTGCACGAGCCGACAGCCATCCGCGCTCGGCTGCGCGCGCTGGCGATGGACCTCGCATGGTCTTGGCGCGAATTGCGTCGCCGACCATTTCAGATGCTTGATATGCGCGCCTGGGAAGCCACGCGCCACTCGCCGCTCGGCACGCTGGCGTCCGCGGACGATGACCGGCTGGCGACACTGTCCACCAGCACGGCGTTCATGGGGTCACTGGACGCCGCCGAGGCCGATGCGCATGCAATGCCAGCACCACAGCCGTTCATCGCTGGGCACAGCGTCGCCTACTACTGTTCTGAGTACGCGCTCCACGAGAGCCTCGCGCAATACGCCGGCGGCCTTGGCGTGCTGGCCGGCGACCACCTCAAGCAGGCATCGGACCTGGGCATGCCGCTTTGCGCGGTCGGCCTCCTCTACGGCCACGGCTACTACCGTCAGGAACTGGACGAGGTCGGTCGCACGCGCGTGTCGCTGCCGCGGATCGATCGCTCCACGCTCCCCATCGAGCCCACCGGCGTCGTCATCGCCTGCCCGATTGGACGGCGCCAAGTGCACGCGCAGGTGTGGCGCATCCGAGTGGGACGAGTCAACCTCTACGTGCTGGACGCCGACCTCGCGCGCAACCGTCCCGAGGACCGCGAGCTGACGCTGGGCCTGTACCGTGGCGAACCGCTCCTGCGGCTGCGCCAACAAGTGCTCCTGGGTGTCGGCGGCGTGATGGCGCTTCATGCCGTCGGCGAGCGACCCACCGTCCACCACCTCAACGAGGGGCACGCCGCCTTCGCCGCGATCGAACTCCTGCGTCGCGAGCGCGAGCGAGACCCGGGTGCCGAGGCCGAAGCGTTGCTCGCGCGCGTCCGCCAGAGCATCGTCTTCACCACCCACACGCCCGTTCCCGCCGGACACGATCGCTACCCGCACGCGGATGTCCTTCGCGAGCTTGGATCCACCTCGCGCGCCGCGGGGCTCACCGCGAGTGCGCTGAAGAAGCTGGGGCGCGAGCACCCCGCAAACGCCGGCGAGCCCTTCTGCATGACCGTGTTGGCGCTTCGAACCTGCCGCGCCTGCAACGGCGTGGCCAAGATCCACGGCGAAGTCTCGCGCCAGATGTGGAAGGGAATCGAGTGGGGGACGCAACCACCCGTCGCAATCGCATCCATCACGAACGGCGTGCATCTCCCCACCTGGTGCGACCCCGTGGCCAGCGCCTTCTGGCGCGACCAGTGCCAGGTCGATGCCAATGGCAACACCATCGCCGGGCAGGGCTGGGAGCGCGCGGAGCAGGTGGATCGAGCCGCGCTGTGGTCACTGCGCACAGTCCTTCGATCCCGCTTGGTCCACTTCGTTCGTGAACGATGCGCACGGAGCGCACTCGCGCGCGGCGAGGGTGCGGCGGGAGCGCTTCGAGCCAGCCAACTCCTGCGCGAGGACGCCCTCACCATCGGCTTCGCCCGGCGTTTCGCCACCTACAAGCGCGCGCCCCTCATCTTTCACGATGTCGATCGCCTCGCGGCGATCCTGGGGAACGCCAATTGTCCCGTTCAACTCATCTTCGCCGGCAAGGCGCATCCACGCGACGCCGGGGGGCAGGCCTATGCGCAGCGAGTCTTTGAGATGACGCAAGACCCTCGCCTGGTGGGACGAGTGGCCATCCTCGAGGACTACGACATGGAGATCGGCCGCGTGCTCACCAGCGGCGCCGACCTCTGGCTCAACAACCCACTGCGCCCGATGGAGGCCAGCGGCACCAGCGGGATGAAGCCGCCCCTGGCCGGTGGGATGAACCTCTCCATCCTGGACGGCTGGTGGCCGGAGGGGTTCGATGGCCGGAACGGCTGGGCGCCGGCTCCCGTTGCGGACGGCGGCGAACAGGCCTCGGACGAGATCGACTCCCACGACGCCTCTGAGCTTTACCGCGTGCTGGAGACGGACATCGTGCCGCTCTTCTGGGACCGTGCCGATGGCGGGCTTCCCGCTGCGTGGCTGGACCGGGCGGCACACTCCGCTGCCAGTGTCCCCCCGCGGTTCGGGACCGTGCGCATGCTTGATGAGTACGCGAAGGTCTACGGGTTGCTCCCCAGTTGAGACCGACGTGACCCCCCAGCATTCATCAGTTGTTGCATTCGGAATGCTGCCCTTGATGAATGCTCAAGGGGGGGACGAAGTGGCTATCGTGGTGTCACCCAGGAATCGCCATGCGGACCATCATCACCACCAAGACCGTCCTCCTCATCACCGCCGTCTGTGTCGCGGGTGCCGCTGCCCTCCAGGGCGCGGACAACGCCTTCAAGTGGAGGGTCCACGACATGGATCGACCCCTGCCAACCGCGGTCACGCCCGGCGACTTCTGCACCCACAGTGCACCAAGCGATGCCACCGTCCTCTTCGCGGGTTCCACCACCGACAACTTGGTTCGATTCGGCACCGACCAGCCGATCCTGTGGAAAGTGGAGGGCGACGACCTGGTCGTGACGCCGGGTTCGGGGGACATCGCGACCAAGGACTCCTTTGGCGATTGCCAGTTCCACATCGAGTGGATGGTCCCCGCCGACCGCGAGTGCAAGGGTCAGGCCGGATGCAACAGCGGCGTCTTCTTCTTCAGCCAGTACGAGGTCCAGATCGTCCAGGGCCTGGACAACCGGACCTACGCCGATGGCATCGCCGGCAGCCTGTACGGGCAGCACCCACCCATGGTGAATCCCTGCAAGGCCAAGGGTGAGTGGAATGCCTACGACATCATCTTCCGCGCGCCGCGATTCAACGTCGACGGTTCGGTGGCGCACGCGGCGACGACCACCGTGCTCTTCAATGGCATCGTGGTCCAGGACAACACCGCGATCCTCGGCTCAACCGCGCACGGGCAGCGCGCGAAGTACGCCAAGCACGCCGACCGCATGCCCATCAAGATCCAGAACCACGGCGACCCACTCCGTTTCAGGAACATCTGGGTTCGCGAGCTGGGTGCGCAGCCGGTGGCACAGTGAATTCACCGCGAGTCGGGGTGCCCGGGGCCCGCGAGTGGAGCTCCTTCGACGCGGCTGAGTTGGGCGTTGCCGAGCGATACAAGTACTTGATCGGTGGCATCGTCCCGCGCCCCATCGCAGTGGTGGGCACTCGATCCTCGGCGGGCGTCGCCAATCTCGCGCCTTTCTCATTCTTCGCGGGTGTGGGCAGCACGCCATGGACACTGCTGTTTTGCCCTGCGAACAGAGACGCGCCGGGAGGTCCCGAGAAGGACACCCTGGCCAATGCCAAGCCCGTCGAGGAAGGCGGCACCGGCGTCTTTTGCGTGAGTGTCGCGAGCGAAGGGATCATTCGACAGGTCGTGGCGGCGTCGGAACCGCTGCCACCCGGCCAGGACGAGTTTGCCGCCGTTGGGCTCACCCCAGTGGAGTGCGATCGCATCGGCGCACCGCGGGTCGCGGAGAGCCCGCTCGCCTTCGAGTGCCGCACCCTTTCGGTGACGCGACTGGCGAAGGGCGTCCCCGGCGGCGCCAATATCGTGGTCGGGGAGGTGGTGCGAGTGCATGCGCACTCCACCGTCTGGCTTGAGCGGCACCGAATCGACCCCGCGGCGCTCCAGGCGGTCGGCCGCATGGGAGGCCTGTCCTACTGCACCACCGCCGCTCGATTTGAGCTCCCCATGGGCCTGGCCGCACTCGCGTCCGGTGGCTAGGGGGCGTTGGGCTAGAGTCCTCAGAAGGTCCACCATGCACGACAGAACCCATCCCAACCAAGTTTCCCTGATCTCCTCCGCCCCATTATGCGCAGCACTCCTGGGCGTCGGATTCCTTGCGAGCGCTCCGAATCCGTCGCTTGCTCCGGAGCCGGTCGCCGCAGTTGCTCCGTCCAGAGGCGCCACCACCACCGGCACCACCGGCACCACTGCGGACTGGGTCGATCTCTTCAACGGCAAGGACCTCTCCGCCTGGAAGGTCTTCCCGCAGCCAAAGGATCCCGCCGCCAATCCTTGGACCGTCCTCGACGGCGTCCTTTCCTGCGCAGGCCAGCCCGTCGGGTACATCCAGACCGAGAAGACCTATGAGAGTTTCGAGCTGGAGCTGGACTGGCGGTTCGATCCTGCGAAGGGTGCAGGGAACTCAGGCGTGCTCCTGCGAGTGGTGGGGGAGGACCAGGTGTGGCCCAATTCGATGGAGGCGCAGCTGCATTCGGAGAACGCCGGCGACATCTGGAACATTGGTGAGTTCCCGGCTCGAATGGATGCCGCGCGCACCCAGGGTCGTCGGACGGTCAAGAACTACGACACGAACGAGAAGCCGCTTGGCGAGTGGAATCACTACAAGATCGTGTTCGACGGTCCCACGCTGATGCTCTTCGTCAACGGCACGCTCCAGAATGTCGCCACGCACTGCGAGGTCGTCCCCGGCCGACTTGCCCTCCAGAGCGAGGGGGCCCACATCCAATTCCGAAACATCCGACTGAAGGAACTGCCCAGCCCGAGCCGCTGACGGGTCTCCACCGGCAGGTCACAAACAATTGGCTACAACATATTCCTGGAGGCCGGCGGGGCCATCGGAACCGAGATGGTCCTCAAGAACTCATGCTTCCGCAAGGGTCAGTGGTATGCCACAACGACCTGCCTCTTCCAGGCCACCGATGTCCCCAGCACCGGCGACGGGGAGGTCCGGCTCATCACGGGCTGGGGGTTTTGATCGCGGCGCGCTGACCGCGGCTTGGCTCGGTCATCCAGCTTCGGGGTAGTCGCAGTGGTGCGCGGCCGCCCCGAGGTCGTGCCGACATCGACACTCCCTCACCTTGCCGTCACGCCCGCGTGCTTCGCAGCAAACGCCCGCATGAAGTCAGCGAGGCAGTGCGCACCCTCGACCGGGAACGGGTTGTACATCGATGCCCGGATGCCGCCAGTCTCGCGATGCCCGGCCAGGCTCACCAATCCCTTCACCGTTGCTTCGCCCAAGAATGTCTTGTGGAGATCCTCCGTGGGGAGGAAGAACACGGGGTTGAGGTGGCTGCGGCAGCAGCGCCGGGCAAGGCCGCGATAGAAGTCCTCCGAAGCATCAATCGCCGCGTACACGGTGCCCGATCGCTCCTGCGAACGCCGCCACATCTCCGCGCTCCCGCCCTGGCTCACCAGCCAGTCGCACATGAGCCCGGTCACATGGATGCCGAAGGTGGCAGGGGTGTTGAGGCGACTGCCTTCGCGGGCGTGCTCGATGTACGACAGGATCGGCGGCAAGTCGCGCCGCGCCGTCTCCAGGAACGACCTGCGCATGACCATGAGGACGGTCCCGGCAACTCCGAGATTCTTCTGGACGCACGCGTAGACGCAGTCGACGCGATCCCATGGGATCGGTCGCGAGAACATATCGCTTCCGGAGTCGCAGATGACGCGCACTCCCGCCGGTGCCGCCGGCGGCTCCGCGAACATCGTGCCGTAGACCGTGTTGTTAGAGCAATAGTGCAGGAAGCGCGCACCCGCGTTCAACGCACACTCGCCGGCAGCGGGCACATGGTCGTAGCCGCAGGTTGCCCCGTCAAACGCACAACGGGCTTCCCCCGCGAAGCCGGCTTCATGCGCCGCACGCGCCTCGTGAAGCGTCTTGCGCGCCCAGACGCCGGTCGAGAGGTAGTCGGAGCTGGTGTCCGGCGGGCAGAAGTTCATCGGAAGCAGGGCAAAATGCATGGTGGCGCCGCCCTGCAGGAACACGATCTCGAAGTCCTCCGGGACGCGCCCTGCAGCCCGCACGCTGTCCACGCACTCTCCGATGCGGCGATCCCAGTAGGCGCCGCGGTGACTCTGCTCAAGGATGCCGATCCCCGTGCCCGAGACATCCCAGATGTCGGACTGGATCTGTCGCAGGACAGGCTCCGGCATCATCGCGGGACCGGCACTGAAATTGAGGAGGGGGCGTTGCAGATTCATGGTCGTGGGTGCTCCGGGAGGGCGAACAATCTACGCCCCTCAGGCGTGCGCGTGCGACTTCCCCGTCGGCATCCTTCGGGCGCTTGGCGCCAGGCACAGGGCTCCCAGCACGCGGCTGTCGGCAAGGATTTCCGAGAGGACTGGTTCCGGCACAGAACGCTGCAAGTGCATGGTCGCCACTCCAGTCTGCGACCGGGCGAGGCCGTGGTTGTCGAGATCCTCCACATTGAGACCCGCGCGCCCCAGCACGCCGAGGGTGTGGGAGAGTACGCCGGGCTCGTTGCGGTGGCGCACCAGCAGCACATATCGGGCGTCGGAGCCGCCCGCCGCGTTGAGCAGGTTGGGGGCTCGCCCGGTGCGGAGAAACGAGGCCAGCACCCGCAGTGCATTGGTCCGGTAGGACTCGTGTGATTCCGCTGAGTCGCCAGCGCTGTTGCGAGTGCACACGGTCCCAGGCAGCGAGGCGAAGGCCGTCCGCTCGGCATCGCCATCGAACCGGTCCCGGCCGACCACGATGGACCGGGTGCGCAGCCGCTCGGCGAGTGCATTGGCATCGACCGTGCCGCTCTTGCTGGTGTCCACCACGATGGCCCCGGGGTGAAGTGCGGAGAGGAACTTGGCCGAGACAAGCCCCGGCTTGGAGTCCGCGTCCGGCACGCAGATCGCGACCATGTCGCACAGCCGCGCCACATTGATCATCGCCTCGCACGGATGGATCCCCATCTCCGAGAACGCCTCGTCGATGGGTGGGTCGTTCCAGGCCAGGACCCGCATCCCAAAGGCAAGCGCGCGTCGGGCGACTTCTCGCCCCACCGCGCCAAAACCCACGATCCCGATCGATCGCCCCTTGAGTCCGGACGCGCATGGCCGAGTCGACTCATGCACGCCGATTGACCGGTCGCAGGCAAGCAGGAGGGCGATGACATGCTCGGCCATGCTGGCCGCATCGATGCCGGGGCAATGGGCAATCTGGATGCCGCGCTCGGTCGCAGCCTTGACGTCGATGGCTCCTGCGCCTGACCCGCGATGGATCACCAGGCTCAGGGACTTCCCCGCCGCCATGACGCGGTCGCACACCGCCACGCCGGCGGTCACGATGGCGATCGGGTCCAGGTCACGGACGGCGCTCTCGAGCGTGTCCTTGTCCAGGTGGGGATTGGGAATGACATCACACCCCGCGGCCCGCCACTCGTCCAGTTCCGAGCCAGTGACGGACGCGACCACAAGAACCTTGGGGAGCGCCGGTTCGTGGTCGGGTGCAGCCTGCGGGTGGCCGTGCGCGTCGTGTGCCATGGAGTCCAGTCTATGGGGCAGGGCGGTCGATCCAAGCCACCATTCCGCCCCGTGGCGAGGGAATCGCGGCATTGACCGACCCGACCACGAAGTGAACCATCGTCAACGCATCCGGTCCCGCCGCTTCAACGCGGGCGGCGAAGAGGGCGTGTCCGGTGGCGATCCGCAGTGGTTGGCAATCCGACCCCCACTGGACGATGTCGGGCGCCGGCGTGACGGCCCACAGCGTGTGCGTGATCTGTTCTGGACCAATGAAGTGGTGACGAGGTCGATCTCCGAGGGCGCGCTCGGCCGTCAGTGGGAGCCGGTCCGCATGCTCCACAAGGATGACAGCCGCATCAAGCTGGACACCGTGGACGATCGCCAGCCTGCACCGGACGCAGTGTGTCGGCGCCGTGCTGGGGACCTCGTGCGAATCGATCCGCGCAAGCAGTTCCGAGACTCGAACCAGCCCGATGATGCCGATGACGGTGTGTGAACCCTTCACGATGCGGTACACCGCAAAGTGAGGATGCTCATCGTGGGCCAGCCACGGCGCGGCGGCGATGGAGTCACTTGAGGACTCTCCTTGGCCCAGCCCCCGCAGGACACTGGGCCACCCGTGAGCGGCGTCGTTCAGGCAACCCCAAGGACGCTCGTCGGGGCACAACGGGGGCAGCAGCGCGGTGAGCGCGGCAATGCGGCTTCCCACCGGCCGATGGGCATTGAACGGGACGAGCTCCACCATGGCAGTTTATTGGCGACACCGAAGTGGCATTTTTGCCACCTTCGCGTGGTTCACTTCAGACCCTGCCGCGGAGGATCGATGGATGGAGTTGGAGAGCCTTGTGTCCGTAGCCAAGTCCAAGAATGCCCCTCGCACGAGCGATGCCGATACCCTGCCCTACGGCGGGGGGGTGGATCGTGGCACGAACACGCCGCCCGCCGCGCTGTCGCGCCTCCCGGTCCTCCGCAGCCTGATTGAAGCCAAGGGGTGCGGTCTCCTGGGGCATAGTGCAAGAGTGTCCGGGATCGCGTGCGCGGTCGGCGCAAAGATCGGGCTTCCACGGACCGAGCTGGAACTCCTTGCGACAGCCGCCGAGGTCCACGACATCGGGAAACTTGGTGTCCCAGACCGGATCCTCCTCAAGTCTGGCCGGCTCACCGACGCCGAATATGCAGTGATTCAGCAGCATCCAGAGGTTGGTCGGGACTTGCTCCGGATGGCTGGCAGCCGCGGAAATCTGCTGGATGTGGTGCTTTGCCACCATGAGCGCTGGGACGGCGAGGGGTATCCGTTCCGACGACGAACCACCGAGTCGCCCCTGGCCGCTCGAATCCTGAGCCTTGCCGACACCGTCGACGCCATGGCGAGCGATCGACCCTACCGAGCCAGCCAGCCCATGGAGCGCATCTTCGGGGAGCTTGAGCGTTGCTCCGGGACGCAGTTCGACCCCAACCTCGTCGATGTCTTCCTGACTCTGGCTCGCGGGTCGCGGTCACACGACTGGGTGGATCGAATAGCGGCACAGGGGGCTGGCCAGCTTGCCGCCTGAGTTCCGGCTTCGCCCGCCGCCCCACCTTTTTTGCGCGATTTCCTTCCCTCGCGTCAATTTTGTGTTATCGTCCCTCCAACCTTGTTGCCATTGATGGCAGTACTGCGCAGGGGCAAGGTGCATGGAGGCCTTCAGAATGTTGGAGATCAATGCCCCATTTGTGCGGGAATTTGCAGGTACGCTGAGTTCAGGAGAGCGGCTCGTCGTGATGCTTGTCTACGGGGAGCGACTGACGCTTCCGGAAGTCGCAGAGGTCATGGAAACGCCTCTGGAGCATGTGGAATATGTTTTGGACCAAGTCCAGGACCGCTGCAGGGTGGCCCGAGCTGCCTTGATCGACGCTCTCGTCGGCGTGTGACGCGCTGGCTCCCTACCGCCACGCGCCAAGCAGGATCGCCATGGCTTTTCACTGGTCGAACTCTTGGTGGTGGTCGGCCTCATCGGCGTGATCACCGCGACTGCCGACGGCAGCGTCAGGCTGGAGAGCGTGCGGACGCTTGAAGACATGCGCCGCTGGGCGCCCGGCGCGGATGCGTGGGACTGGGACCTGGCGCCGTAAGGTCGGCCACCCTCCCCCCCGCGAGGATCACTCGTCCGACTCGCGCAGTTTCGCCAGCAGCGAGAAGTCTTCCAGCGTGGTGGTGTCCTGGGTCACCTCCTTGCCTGCGGCGATGTCGCGCAGGAGCCGGCGCATGATCTTGCCCGAGCGCGTCTTGGGGAGCGCGTTGGTGAACCGGATCATGTCTGGCTTCGCGATGGCCCCGATCTCCTTGGCGACATGGTCACGAAGCGACTCGCGCAGTTCATCGTGGTTGGCGTCGCCGCAATCGGGGCCAAGCGTCACGAAGGCCGCCAAGCCCGTGCCCTTGATCTCGTGCGGCATGCCGACGACAGCCGCTTCCACCACGGCATCGTGCGACACCAGCGCGCTCTCCACCTCCATCGTGCCGAGCCGGTGGCCTCCGATGTTGATCACGTCGTCGATGCGGCCCATGATCCAGAAGTAACCGCGCTCGTCGCGTCGGGCACCGTCACCCGCCAGGTACATCCCCGGCACCTTGCTCCAGTAGGTGTCGATGTACCGCTCGCGGTCGTTGTGGATGCCGCGCAGCATGCCTGGCCAAGGCTTTCGGATGACCAGGAGCCCGCCCGCGTTGGCGGGGAGTTCCTCGCCCTGCTCATTGACCACCGCCGCGTCGATGCCGAAGAACGGAAGCGTGCAGGATCCCGGCACCGTCGGCGTGCATCCCGGCAATGGCGTGATGATGTGGCCGCCGGTCTCGGTCTGCCACATCGTGTCCACGATGGGACAGCACTCGTTGCCGATGGTCTCGTGGTACCAGATCCAGGCCTCGGGATTAATGGGTTCACCGACGGTGCCCAGCACCTGGAGTGATCGAAGGTCGTGGGATCTCGGGTACTCCTCGCCCCATTTCATGAAGGCACGGACTGCGGTGGGGGCGGTATAGAAGTGGGTGACGCGGTGGCGCTCCACCATGTCCCAGAATCGATCCTCCGCAGGCCAGGCGGGGGCGCCCTCGTACATCACGGTGGGCACCCGATTGGGGAGGATGCCGTAGACGGTGTAGGAGTGCCCAGTGATCCAGCCGATGTCGGCGGTGCAGAAGAAGATCTGGCGCTGCCCCGGCTCCAGGTTGAATGTGTAGCGCGCAGTGGTCGCGGTGTAGACCATGTACCCGCCGGTGGTGTGACGGATGCCCTTGGGCTTGCCCGTGGAGCCGGAGGTGTAGAGGAGGAACAGCAGGTCCTCCGAGTCCATGTGTTCGCAGGCGCAGTCATCGCTCTGGCCGTGGATCAGCGTGTGCCACCACTGGTCACGACCCTCAGACCACTGAACGTCGTTGCCGCAGCGCTTGAGGACCACGACATGCTCCACGCCGGGGAGGCGCGTGCAGGCCTCGTCCACATTGGCCTTGAGCGGGACAACGGATCCTCGGCGCCACGCGCCGTCGCAGGTGACGATGACCTTGCTCTGCGCGTCCTGGACTCGATCCACGATCGCGCTCGCGGCAAAGCCGCCGAAAATCACGCTGTGTGCGGCGCCGATGCGCGCACAGGCAAGCATCGCAATCGCCAGCTCCGGCACCATGCCCATGTAGAGCGTCACGACATCGCCGCGCTTGACACCAAGCGACTTCAGCGCGTTGGCAAATCGTGACACATCTCGCTTGAGCGCGCCGTAGGTGATCCGACGGACCTCGTGGCCCTCGGGGCTCCCCGTCTCCGGTTCGCCTTCCCAGAGGATGGCGTACTGGTCACCGAGGCCGTCTTCCACCTGCCGATCAACGCAGTTGAAGCACATGTTGGTCTTGCCGCCGACAAACCACTTGGCGTCGGGGCAGTTCCACTCCAGGACCTTGGTCCACGGCTCGAACCAGTGCGATTTCGAAGCCTGCTCCGCCCAGAACCCCTCCGGATCGTTCATCGATCGCTCGTACAGCGCCTTGTAGGTCTCCATGTCCGCGCAATGAATCACGGGATTGCGTTCGAGAAACTGCTCAGGTGGGTCAAAAGTCCGGTTCTCGGTGAGCAAGTTTTCAATGGGAGAGGGCGCGGAAGTCATGAGGACCGGAATCTACTGGTTCGCGCGTGTTTCTGGGGAGATGCGCGGCCTCCACCAGGTGCCGGAATCACCCCTCGCGTTACGATTGGCCCATGCCCGAACCCGGCTCAACCATGTTTTGACTCCTCCTCCCGGTGGGGCCCGCGATCGGGATCGCGGGTGGCGTTTACGGGTCATGGAACTCACTGCGAAAGTGCACCAACACGGCGCAGCGACGCGTGATCTGGAAGTGGACGGTCATCGTCTGGCTGGCGGTGGGAGCGATGCTGGGTGTGTCCTTCATGGCGCCGGCCCCGTGGGGCTCCTCGCACGAGTACGCCTAGCGAAGGTGGGACTGGGAGCCTCCGCACACTGCTCGGTATGTGTGGCCGAAGGCCCATGAATTGCTTGGCCTGCTCCCCAAGGGTGCGGTCATCCTCAGGCCTTCGACTGCGCGAACGCCTTCGCCGTGGCCATGGCCTCGGAAACCTTGCTGGGGTCCTTGCCCCCGGCCTGCGCCAAGTCTGGCCGGCCGCCGCCGCCGCCGCCGCACGCCTGCGCCGCGGCCTTCACCCAATCGCCCGCCTTGAGCCCCTTCGCGATCGCAGCAGGCGGGCAGGTCGCCGCGATGGCCACCTTGCCGGCGTCATGGTCAGCGCTCATGAGCAGAGCAGGGGAATCAGGCAGCTTCGCCTTGATCAGGTCGATGACGGCAAGAAGGGCAGCGGCGTCCGTGCCGGTGAGCTCCAGCACCAACGCCGTGCCGGCCGAACTGCTGGCAGCGTGCGCCTCCACCGCGGATCTGGCCTGGGCGATCGCGGCATCACGCGATGCGCCGGCATTGGCCTTGCGTGAATTTTTGACGCGTTCGCGCAGCGCGTCAAACGTGGCTCCCAGAGCCGCTCGCGCCGTCGCGCCAAGCATCAGCTCCGCCTCCAGCTTGGCGATCGTGCTCGCCTCCGCATCCAGCGCCGCGCCATCCAGGCGCATCGCGGCCTCGATTCGCTCCGAAAGCACGCGTGCCGCCACGGCTGCTTCCCGCGCCGCCTCGCCGCTCAGGGCCACCACTCGTCGGATGCCGGCGCTGAGCGCGCTCTCGGACACCAGCACGAAGTGGCCAATCTCCTTCGTGTTGGCGACATGGGTGCCGCCGCAGAACTCGATCGAGTTCTCCATCCACATCGGGCTGGATGGGTCCGAGAGCAATTGCTCAGGCGACGCACCGATCGCCACGACGCGCACCGGATCCGGGTACCGCTCGCCGAAGACGGCGCGGACGCCGTTGATCGCCAGGGCCGCGTCCAGCCGCGATGGCTCGGCGAAGACACCCAGTCCGGCTTCGATTCGTCGGTTGACAGCCGACTCCACCTTCGCAAGGTCCTGGATGCTTAGCGGGCGCGGTGCCGTGTAGTCAAAGCGCAGGCGGTCGGGGGCGACCAGCGACCCGCGCTGTTCCACCGAACAATCAGCCACTTCGCGCAGCGCCAGGTTCAGCAAGTGCGTCGCGGTGTGGTTGCTGGCCAGGGCCGCACGCCGCCGGTGGTCCAGCCGAAGCGTGGCATTGTCGCCCGTGCGGAGCTCACCCTGCTTCATGTGCCCGATGTGCAGCACGAAATCACCCGCGGCCTGCGTGTCGGTCACCTGGAACTCGGCGTCGCCGCCGTGAAGGACGTCTCCCACGCCAGCACCGTCCTGCTTCACTCGACCCACGCGGATGGTTCCCGTGTCGGCGACCTGGCCGCCACTCTCGGCGTAGAAGCAGGTGCGGTCCACGATGACCGCCCCCCGCGCGCCGTTTCCAAGCGCCGTCACAAACTCTGAGCCGGTCCAAATGGCGCGAACGCGGCTGGTGAGGTCCTTGCCTGCGTCCTTGAAGGAGTCGTCGGTGGGCAGCACATGGAGCGATGGCAGCTTGGCGATCGCGTCCGGCGGAAAGGGCATTGAATTGTCACCCACGGCGCCGGCACGGCTGCGTTCGCGTGCGGCTTCCATCCGCTTCTCGTAGTCCGCGACATCCACCGGCAAGCCCCGCTCCTGGGCCATGACCTGCGTGAGGTCGATCGGGAAGCCCATCGTGTCGTGGAGCTTGAACGCATCTTCGCCGGTGATCGAGCCGCTGGCGGCCGCCTCCTCGAACAGCGCGATGCCTCGGTGAATGGTGCGGCCAAAGGCCTCTTCCTCGCCGCGGATGATGTCGGCCGCCCGGCTTGCGTTCGCCTTGATCTCCGGGAACGCATCGCCAAGCGTGGCGACGACCGCCGGGACGAGGCGGTACAGGAACGCGTCCGTCCGACCCAGCGTCTGCCTTCCATGGCGCGCCGCGCGACGAAGGATGCGGCGCAGCACATACGAGCGGCCGTCGGCACCCGGCCCAGCTCCATCACACGCCGCCACCGTCAAGCATCGAATGTGGTCGGCGATGATTCGATACGCGATGTCGGCATGATCCTGGAGCGAGCCGCCGTAGGGCTTCGCCCCGGTCTCCGCCCGGATCGATTCAAAGATCGGCGACCACAGGTCCGTGTCGTAGTTGGAACGCTTGTCCTGGAGCACGCTGACCAGTCGCTCCAGCCCCATGCCGGTGTCGACATGTTTCGCGGGGAGCGACTTGAGAGATCGATCAGGCTCCCGGTTGAACTGGATGAAGACATGGTTCCAGATCTCCAAGAGATCGGGGTCACCGCTGTTGACCAGCTGCGGCGCGATGCGACCGCCGACGCGGTCAAAATGGATCTCGGAGCATGGGCCACAGGGGCCGGTCTCTCCCATCTCCCAGAAGTTGTCCTTCATGGTGCCGGGGATCACTCGCTCCGGTGGGAGGAACTGCAGCCACAGCGCGCGAGCTTCATCGTCCGGTTCCAGCCCCGCGTCCTTGTTGCCGCCAAAGTAGGTGGCGTAGAGCCGGTCCTCGGGCAGGCTGTAGACCTTGGTGAGCAGCTCCCAGCCCCACTCGATCGACTCCTTCTTGAAGTAATCGCCAAAGGACCAGTTCCCCAACATCTCGAAGAAGGTGTGGTGGTAGACATCTTTGCCCACATCCTCGAGGTCGTTGTGCTTGCCGCCCGCTCGAATGCACTTCTGGGTGTCGGCTGCGCGCGTGTATGGGCGAGTCCCCCGGCCCAGGAAGACATCCTTGAACTGGTTCATGCCTGCGTTCGTGAACAGCAGCGTCGGGTCGCCGTGCGGCACCACGGGGCTGCTGGGAACGACGGTGTGGCCACAGCGCACCCGGAAGAAGTCGAGGAAAGCCTGACGGGCAAGCGAGGCGCGCATGGGGGCGTGGAGGATACGGGTCGCGGTCGCGTGATTCATCACTGAGTGCGGCCGCCGACACGCGCTTCGACGGGCGATTACGATGTGCCGATGGCGGCACCATCACGACGCAGGCGGTTCGTGGGCGGCAACTGGAAGATGAACCTTGATCGAGCCGGCGCCGTGAAGCTGGCATCCGCAACGCGCGAGGCGCTGGGATCGATCACGAGCGCCGTTGATGTCGTGCTCTTCCCCTCATTCACGCTGATCGAGCCTGTAGCCACCGCACTTGCCGGCAGCGCAATGGCCGTGGGAGCCCAGGACTGCTCGGCCGAGGCACTCGGTGCCTTCACGGGGCAGGTGAGCTGCGACATGGTGAAGGAAGCGGGCGCCACATGGTGTGTTATTGGACATTCAGAGCGGCGCCACGGTCTCGCAGAGTCAGACGATTTGGTCGGTGAAAAGGTGCTCCGCGCGCTCGGGTCCGGGATGAAAATCGTGCTTTGCGTGGGGGAGACCAAGCAAGAGCGAGAGGCCGGCCACGCTCATCAGGTGAATGTCAGGCAACTCCGCTCGGCGTTGGTGGATGTCACGGAGGAACACATGGCGCATGTGGTCGTGGCCTACGAGCCGGTGTGGGCGATCGGGACGGGGCTCTCGGCATCGCCGCAAGACGCTCAGGACGCGCACCACCAGCTCCGGCGTGAACTGGCAAGCCTGTACAATGCCCCGCTCGGCGATTCTGTGAGGATCGTCTACGGCGGATCGCTGAATCCAGCGAACGCCAGCACCTTGTGCGCGCTTCCAGATGTCGACGGAGGTCTCGTCGGCGGGGCCTCGCTCAAGGTTCCTGACTTCTTGGCCGTGTGTGCCGCAGCCGCGGCTCGCACGGCAGCCAACCTCGCGCACTGATCCATCCGACCAACTCTCACCAATCATGGACTGGCTCTTCGGCATCCTCCTCGTCGGCTTCATCATCGTCAGCATCGCGATGGTGCTGATCATCCTCGTCCAGCGACCCCAGGGCGGCGGCCTCGCGGCTGCGTTTGGCGGCTCCAGTGGCGGCGGCACCGACACGGCGTTCGGTGGACGCACGGGTGATGTGCTCACGGTCACCACCGTCGGCGCCTTCACGCTCTACCTGCTCATCGCGATCGGTCTCAATATCGTCTCCAATGTTCGCATCGAGGAAGCCAATGCGGCCCAGGTGGCGCCGGGACAGGGCACTTCCGCAGTGGACGGTGAGAACACCGACACGCCGGCCACGGGACCCGCTGGGATTGAGGTCCAGGACAACTCGGCCGTGCTGCCTTCAGATGCTCTCGCGACCGGTCCTGCTGATGTCGAGATCGTCGTGATTCCTGCCGCGGGAGAATCGGCTGCTGCACCGGCATCCACGCCGGAGGCGACGGCGCCGACAGCTGAAGCATCCGCACCCGCAACAGCGCCAGCGCCAGCGCCAGTTCCGGAACCCGCACCAGCGCCGGGGATCTGACCGATGCTTCGGTCCATGACGGGATTCGGAGCGGCGAGTTGTGCCCGCCAAGGGCTCACGATTCATGTCGAAGTCCGCTCCGTCAACAATCGACACTACAAGTCCACGCTTCGGCTTCCCGAGTCGCTTTCGCCGCTTGAGGGTGAAGTAGAGGCACAACTGGCTAGGCGCATCTCCCGGGGAAGCGTGCAACTGACTATCCGATCGCACGGGAGCGCTGGAATTACTGCCGCGCAGATTGATTCGGCAGTCCTCCGCGGCTACATCGACCAGGCCGATGGCGCCCTCAAGGGGACTGCGGTCACGCGGGATCTTTCGGCGTTTCTCTCCCTCCCAGGCGTGATGATCGAGCAGCCGGGCGATGAGTTCCTCGCGGCCATTCGCGCTCTCCTTCCCGGTGTCATCGATGAAGCGTGCGACGCACTGCTGGCAATGAGGTCACGGGAAGGCGCGGATTTGGGCGCGACGCTTGCTGGGCTTGGCCGCGACCTGCGCCGGGCGCTTGCCGTGGTGGCCGAGCGGACCCCGATCGTGGTCGCTGGATACTCGCAGCGGTTGCGCCAGCGGATGGACTCGCTCCTGTCGGAACTGGGGTCGACCTCCTCGGAAGCGGACATCCTCCGCGAGGTGGCCATATTCGCCGAACGGAGCGACATCGCCGAGGAAGTGGTGCGCCTGCAGGGACACCTCGACCAGTTTGACCGGCTCATCTCGCCCTCGCACGGCGAACCCGTGGGTCGCACCCTTGACTTTCTCGCGCAGGAAATGCTGCGCGAGTCCAACACCATCGCCAGCAAATGCTCCGACATCGAGGTCAGCCGTGCGGTCGTGGAGATCAAGACCGCCATCGACCGGATGAAGGAGCAGGTGGCGAATGTCGAGTAGCCGCGCGCGCGAGACCTTTTCGGCTGACGAAGTCTCGATGGTGGTCCACCGATTCGCGCTTTCGCGCGTCACGGGCGTGAGCGAACTGGCGATTGGCTCCAGCCGGAGCCCCAAACTGGTTATTCGAACCGAGGGCGCCGCCTTCTTGCTCAAGCGGCGGGCGGATGATGCGGCCCGCGAGGAGAGGGTTCGATTCACCCAGTCGGTGCAGCTGGAACTGGAGCGACGGGGAGTGAGTGTTCCGCGCCTCATGCGCACATCCGGTGGCGGCGCGCCGGCGCTGCAGGCCGACGGACAGATCTACGAGGTCTTTGAGTTCGTCGAAGGCGAGAGCTACCAGTCCAGTCCGGTGCAGGCCGAGTCCGCGGGGCGTGCGCTGGGCTTGCTCCATGTGGCGATGTTGGGCTGGGTGCCTCCGGTCCCCACGCCGAAGGGCAACTACCACGCCGCGAGCAGCATGGAGAGGCTGGTGGAGCGGGCTCGATCGACCAGCATCACGCTGGCGGCGCGGGCACGCATGGTCCTGGATCAGGCGGCGTTCACTGAGGCGATGGAATCGATCGCGTCCGCCTATCGAATCGCCGGGACGCGAGTGGACCTGGGCGATCGTGGTCTGAGCTGTGTCAACCACGCCGACTTCCACCCGGGAAATGCGATCTTTGCTTCCGATGGGAGCGTCCGTGCGCTGGTGGACTTTGACTCCGCACGAATGGAAGACCCGATCCTGGACGTGGCCAACGGGCTGCTCCAGTTTGGGCATGTTCGGCATCGTGGGGCAGACCCCAGGACCTGGCCGGTCTCCGTGGACGACACGCTCACCGCAGCCTTCACGCGTGGCTATGTCTGCGCCAACGCAGGCGCGGCCGTGGCGGAGCGGGCCAACGCGATTCCTTGGCTCATGGTGGAGGCCGCGGTGGCAGAGAGCATCGTCGCCCTGGCCCGCCGGGGGCGGCTTGGCCCCGTGGCGGGACCGCGGGTGGTGGAATACCTTCGAACCCGCGTCGATTGGCTGGTCCTCCACGCGGGCCGGATCTCTAGACTGGTTCGGGAATGTGCATCGGCCGGCCCAGCCTGAGTTCCTTCGCGCTCGTCTTGACCGCGTGCGTTTCGCTGCGCGCCGCGGGGCAGGCCGTTCCGCAGGTGCCACCGTTGCCGCCCGAACTCCAGGGACAACGAGGCGCGCGCGAGGACTTCCAGCAGCGCGTGCGTGACCAGGTGGCGGCGGAGGTAGGACCAGCGGCCGTGGAAGCGGCGGGGTGCGGCGAGGCCATCGAGCGACTGCTCGAGCGGATGGGATCAGCGTCATTTGACGAGAGGGAAGCGGCGACCGTGGAACTGCTTCAGGGGAACCGCCCGACGGCCGAGATCCTCGCCTGCCTTGACGCGCGCCGGTGGGACGACGAAGTCCTTTTCCGGGCGCTGGCAGTCGTGGTCGATCGCATCGTCCTGGCGCCTCGCGGTGCGCTTGGAGTCTCCATGCAGCCGGCGACGATCGGCAATCGACCCGGCGTCACGATCCACGAGCTCATCGCGGGGCTGCCCGCGGAGAAGGTGCTCCGCGTGGGGGACCGGCTCTACCGAATCGATGGCGTGGCCGTCCTCTCCAACGAGGAGTGCATCGCCGCAATCCAGTCGCATGCGCCGGGAGAGGTGCTTCGCGTCAACATAGCGCGACCCAGGCGCGGCGCCGACGGGAAGGCGCTCCTCGATCCCGCCGGCCTTCCGGTCGAGGATGAATTCGAGTTCACCGTGAAGCTGGGGAGCGACGAAGTGCTCGACAAGGCCAATCGCACGCGAGGGATGCGTGGCCCTTCGCAGAATTTTGCCGATGAACGCCGTCGCGCGGTCCTGGAGGCCATCAAGGCTTGGTTTCCCGAGGGAAGGGAACTCGCGCAGCGCAAGACGGCGCCCCCGACCGAGCGCGTGCCGCTGGGACGCGAGGGGCTCAGCCCCCGCTGAGCGGGTTCTTGAAGTGCCCGTCCTGGACCGGGACGACCACCTCGAGCACATGCTGCAACACGCTGGAGGGCGACCCCATGGCGTCCACGCTCTTGATGAGCGAGGGGTGGTAGTGCTCCAGCACGGGCTTGGTCTCCCGGTCGTACACGTCGAAGCGCCGCCGGATGACTTTCTCATCCGCGTCGTCGACACGGTTCTCCTTGAGCGCGCGCCGTCGCATCCGCGCGACCACCTTGTCAAGGTCTGGGCACACGAGGTGGATCACCTCCAGCACCTCGATGTACTCCTCCATCGCCTTCGCCTGCGCGACATTCCGTGGGATGCCATCCAGCACGAGCAAGTCCTCGTGCGGCTTGTAGAGGCTGAGCACGGTCTGGGCGTGGATGTTGGACCGCCACATCTCGATGGTGAGGTCATCGGGGACGAGCAAGCCCTTCGACGAAAACTCGATGAACTTCTTGCCTAGGTCGCTGGTCATGTCCAGGGCGCGGAACACGTCGCCGCATGCCTGGTGGAAGAACCCGGGAATCTTGCCCAGGATCTTGCCCTGCGTGCCCTTGCCAGCGCCGGGAGCGCCAAAGAGGAGGATGGTCTTGTATCGGGTGGCCAAAGGGAGTCCTGCATCGAAGCCAAGCAGCCGTCCGGTCGGGGCGGCAAAGGAAGCCTAGCGGGGAGAACCGAGTTGGTTGAAGTGTGCCGACAGCCGGAAGTACCCTCCGGCGATGCCCGACCTGAATGGAATCCGCGGTTGCTGGCGCCTCCGGGACGGTGCGGGACCGGTCGGTGGATCGTTGCTTGAGTCGTTCCTCCAGGCACGCGGCATTCCTGCAGCCCATCGGCGGAGTTTCCTTTCCCCACAGGTGTCGGACCTGAGGCCCGCCAGCGAATTGCCCGGGGCGCGCGCGGCGGCGAGGGTCATCCTCGCGGCGTGCGATGCCGGTCTCGGAATCGAGTTGTTCGGCGACTACGACGTGGACGGGACCTGTGCCATCGCGATCATGGTGCACACGCTTCGGCTCCTGAGGCCCGGTGCCGACCTGAAGTACACGATCCCGCACCGGCTGGAGGGGTACGGACTCTCGGTGGAAGGCATCGACACGATGCATGCTCGGCGCGGAGGCACGCCAGGGCTGTTGGTCACGGTCGACTGCGGCGTGACGGCGCGTGAGGCGCTGGCACGAGCGGCGGAGCTTGGATGGCAGTGCGTGGTGATCGACCATCATGAGGTGGCGCGCGAGGGGCTCCCCACCGACTCGACGCAGGCCATCGTCCACTGGGACATCGATGGCCTGAGCGACGAGGTACGCAGTGCCACCGCACTGTGCGCGGGTGCGCTGGCGTGGAAGGTTGCGTGTTGCCTGGTGCAGGCGGAGCTCGGGGGATCGGCGACGCCGGAATCCCGGCGGTTGCTCTCGGATCTCCTTTCCTATGCCGCCATGGCGACCGTGGCCGATGTGATGCCCCTGGTGGGTGAGAACCGGACGATCACCTCCCTGGGGCTTCGGCAGCTGGTGATGGCCACACTTCCCGCGACACGAGCCATTGTCCGGCACGGTGCCGGCCTGGTGAGCGGGAAGCAGCTCGACAGCATGACGGTGGCGTACAAGATCGCACCGGCGCTCAATGCGGTCGGCCGGCTGGGATACGCGCAGGAGGTGGCGGACTTCTTGTGCTTGGAAGGCGCGCAAGATGGGGCGGCTGAGCGGGCTGCTGCCGACCTTCGTCGCTTCCAGAAGTTCAACGAGGAACGCAAGCTGGTGGAGCGAGGCGCGACGACCGCCGCGCTGGCGATGGCTCGGGGACAGGTGTCGCAGGAACAGGATGAACGACGCGGCGGGCTCTGCCTCTTTCACGAAGACTGGCATCCGGGCATCGTTGGCGTGGTGGCGGGGCGCGTGGCGGAGGTGCTTGGGAGGCCCACCATGGTGCTTGCGCTTGACCGGAACCGGGGTATCTATCGCGGGTCCGCTCGATCCCAGGGGCTGGTCAACCTCGCGGAGATGATCGACCAGTGCCGTGCGGTGATCACCACCGGCGGCGGGCATGCGGCGGCCGGTGGCGTCACGGTCGCCGTCGACCGGATCGAGGAGTTTGCGCGCACATTCCGTGCCGCGTGCGCCGAGGCGATGGTTGGATCGTCGGGACCGGAACCCCGCCCCCTCGACGGCGAGCTCCGGGTGGCAGACGCCACCCGCAGGGCGGTGGACGACCTCTACCGTGCCGGCCACTTTGGCCACGGCTTCCGAGAACCCGTGTACCTCTGCCGCGACTGCACGGTCACCGAGATCCGCCAGCAGAACGCAAACTCGCTTGGCGTCTACCTGAGTCAGCGCGAGGAGGCCGGACCATTGCAGCCCCCCCAGCGCGCCGTTGTGTGGAGCGCCGACGAACTGTCAGCGCAGATCAGGGTCGGGGCACGGCTCGACCTGATCATCTCCGTCAAGCCGGGGATCAAGGACTACGTCGATGCGGTGATCCATGATGTGATCATGGGTCCGAACTGAGCGCGCGCCGATGCCAACTCAGTGACCCGAAAGGAGCGTCCTGGAGCCTTGGCCCAGGGACTGTGGAGCATCCGCGCGACCAGAGGCGAACGCCGCACGCAGGTCATCCACCGAGAGTGCCAGAGCCGGGTCAATCTCGATCACGGCATCCACGGCTCCGTCCTGGTCTCGCGGCACGCTCACGCCGCATGCACCCAGCCACCGTGCCGCGCGCGCCACCTGGGCGGCCTTGCTCGTCGTGGGGCTGTCCCCGCCATCGGCGTTCTTGATCGGGGCATACCAGTCGTCGCGGCAGGAGTCCACCACGATGGGTCGATCCGCCAGCGGGAGGGCGTCAAAGATGAAGGTCTCCAACTTGAGGCCGTTCGGCTCGGCGGGAACCTGCAGCACGCCATCGGCATCGAGGCAGGGCACCCTCTTGCGGGCCACATGGAACGGGAGCGCGAATCCCCCATGCGTGAGCCGCTCGATGAACCCGATCGACAGGGCATGCACCGCAATGTTTCCCGCGCTGTGGAGCAGCCGGCCGTCGTCCAGGACCGCCGCGGCGAGTTCCGGTGGCATGTCGCTGTACTCGATGATCCCCACGCGGCCAGCCCGCTGGCAGAAGACGCCCACTTTCTCGGAGGCGCTCCGGCGCGCCACACTGCGAGAGCTCATCTGTCCCCCCGAGGACGGATGCGTCGCGTGCAGTCCGAGGAACAGGGGCTCCGCCGGGTGCACCAGCGGGTTGTCCACCTGGAAGTACGACAGGTGCTCCACGCCCTGCTTGCGCAGTCGCGCCAGCTCGCCGCTCTCGGCGAGTGCGCGGATGGAGCCGCCATGGCCATCGGGGTTCGTCGCCAGCTCGCCGCGGTCGCTCAGCAGGATCTTTCCGCGGCGATCCAGCGCGGGCATCGTCCCCTGCACGATGAATCGAACCGTGCCCGGCGCGAGTCCCCACGACCCGTGTGCTCCGAAGAACTCGCGCGTGGGCGCGTCGTTCTGCGGGCTGGTCATCACGATCCAGTCCAGCGCCGCGCCGTACCGCTTGCGGAGCCCGAGGATGCCCTCGGCAAAGATCTGAAAAAGGCTCCGTTCCGTGACGGGGCTTGCCGGGAATGTTCCCTTGGGGGCATCCCATCCAAGTCGTGTGCCCTGACCGCCGGCAACCGTGAAGCACGCCACCTTGCCCGCCCTCAGGAGCGCCTCTCCGGCGGCGGCGAATTCGATCCAGCCCTCTGGGTGTGCCGGGATCACATCCACGGGCTCGATGCGCGCGTGCGTGGAGTCCGCCTGTGCGGTTCCCAGGATGGTCGGCATTTCTCGAGCGAGCAGGTCCAGGGGCAGGCCATCGCATTGCGCCAGGACCGCGCGTGCGCGCGATTCGTCCAGTTCGCCGACGAAGCGGAGCAGGTGCTCCTGCCCGTGCGCGGCGAGGCGCTCGCGCGTGGCGGCGATGGCGTCCTTGAGGGAAGTCATGCTGGCGGCTGGACGCGCACCCCGGGTGCCCATCACCGGGCCACGGGAGCGTGAGGCTCGCTCCAGCCCTCGGGTCGATGGCGCACGATCTTGCCTGAATGGAGGTAGATGACCTGCTCGGCGATGTTCGTGCAGTGGTCGGCGATGCGCTCCAGGCTGCGCGTAACGCCAGTCAGCTTGAACGCGAATCGCACCCCGAACGTGCCCAGCGCCACCTGCTCCTGTGCGTGGAGCAGGATTTCCCCCTTGAAGCGGTCGACGGTGTCGTCAAAGAGGAGCACCTGGCGCGCCACTTCCGAGTCCTCGGTAGCCAACGCCTTGACGGCGTCGCGGACCATGCCAAGCACGCTGTTCGCCATCACCCGGAAGGTGGCGGGGATGCGCTCAGTGGGCTTCTCGTGCGCGACCACGAACTCCGCGATGTTCACGGCGCAGTCGGCGATCCGCTCCAGCTCGTTGTTGACCTTGACGATTGTGAGGATCGACCGGATCTCAAACTCGCCGGTCTCTCCCATCGCCAGGAGCGGGATGGACTGACGCTCGATGCTGACATCAGCGCGGTCAATCTCGTCGTCCGTCTCGATAACCGAGCGGGCGCGATTCTGGTCGTGGGTGAAGTAGCACTCCACCGCAGCCGTGCTCAACTCAAGGACCGCGCGTCCCTGTGCCACGAGGTCCGCCTGCAACTGGAGCCGTCGCTCTGAGAAAGCACTCATTGACCGTAGGATACCCCGCTCAGGATGCCCCGCGATGATTGAGCTTGGAGTGAACATCGACCATGTGGCCACGGTGCGGCAGGCTCGCCGCACCTGGGAGCCGGACCCCGTGTGGGCCGCGGTGGAGGCACACCTCGGCGGTGCCGACGGCATCACGGTGCATCTTCGCGAAGACCGGCGACACATCCAGGACGACGATGTCCGTCGGCTGCGCGACCTGGTGCATGTCAAGCTGAACCTGGAGATGGCGGCCACCGACGAGATGGTGGCGATCGCGTGCTCGCTCAAGCCCGAGACCGCGATGCTTGTCCCTGAAGGGCGCCACGAGGTCACCACCGAGGGCGGCCTGGATGTTGCGGGCGATGAGGCTCGGCTGGCGCGGCAGATTGCCAGGCTCCGTGACGCCGGCATTCGCACGAGCGTCTTCATCGGCGCCGACCGCAAGCAGGTCGACGCATCGGCGCGCGCCGGCGCGCAGGTCTGTGAATTGCACACGGGCCCATACGCCCACGCCTTCCACGCGCAGGGCCGTGACCCATTGATGCCAGCCGTGCAGTCGGAGCTGGCACGGCTGCGCGAGGCAGGAGAGGCGATCCGCGCCGCCGGCATGAGATTCAATGCCGGGCACGCGATCAACTACTTCAATGTCCAGCCCATCGCCGCGCTCCGCGGCATCCGGGAGCTCCACATCGGCCACTCCATCGTGAGCCGCGCCCTCTTCGTGGGCATTCGCGAAGCCGTCCGCGAGATGAAGCGGCTCATGCGCGAGGCGTGCGAGGCAGGTCAGGCAACGACCCACGGGTAGCCTCCCTCCGAGGACACCCCGACATGCCACGACCCACCGCAAGCCTCGACGGAGCATGGACCGCCATCGTCACGCCCTTCACGCCGGATGGCACGGGGGTCGATGTCGATCGCCTTCGCCAGCAGGTTGCCTTCCAGCTCGACGGCGGCGTGCGCGGCATCGTCCCCTGCGGGACCACGGGCGAGGCGCCGACGCTCTCGGAAGTCGAGCAGGACCTGGTGATCTCGACCTCTGTGGAGTGCGCGTGCGGGACCGGCTGCCTGGTCGTGGCCGGTGCGGGAAGCAACGCCACCGCCCACGCGCTTCATCGCCAGCGCCGCGCCAAGGAACTTGGCGCCGACGGCGGGCTCCAGGTGAGTCCCTACTACAACAAGCCATCGCAGGAGGGGCTCTATCGGCACTTCATGACCGTCGCTGACGGGTGCGACCTCCCCATCGTGCTCTACAACATTCCCGGCCGCTGCGCCGTCACGATGACCCCGGATACCGTGGAGCGGCTCGCGCGCCACCCCAACATCGTGGCGATCAAGGAGGCGACGGGGAGCATGGACTCCGCCAGCGAGATTCGCCGGCGCTGCGGCATCACGATCCTTTCCGGCGATGACTCGCTCACGCTCTCGTTCGCCGCCGTCGGCGCCACCGGTGTCGTGTCCGTGGTGAGCAACCTCATGCCGCGTGCGATCGCAGATCTCTGCGACGGATGCGCGCGCAATGACTTCGCCGCCGCACGCCAGGTCCACGAGTCGATCTTCCCGCTCTCGCGCGGGCTTCTCTCCCTGGACACCAACCCCGCTCCCCTCAAGGCGGCGATGGCGCTTCTCGGTCGCGATTCCGGGGCGCTGCGGCTGCCCATGCACCCGGTGGACCCAACGCTCATACCGCGAATCCAGTCACTGCTCGTGGAGTCGGGCTTGATGTCGGCGAATACCGGTGGCCCTGGCCGGCGAACCGTCATCGAGGCCGTGCAGGCCAAGGGAGCCATGGCGTGAGTGACCCCGCGGTCGAGGGTTCCAAGGGACTCGATGCCCCGCGCTACGACGTCGCCAGCCTTCCGTATCGCCTGGCGGTGTTGTGCTATCTCTGGGATGAGCAGGGCCGACTGCTTCTTCTGCATCGCGCGAAGGCGCCCAACGCCGGGATGCACTCGCCCATCGGCGGGAAGATCGAGATCGCCCGCGGGGAGACCCCGCACGAGTGCGCGGTCCGCGAGATCGAAGAGGAGTCCGGCGTTCGCCTTCACTCCAACGAAGTGCGACTGTGCGGCATGGTGGCCGAGCGCGGGTACGAGGGAAAGCACCATTGGCTCATCTTCCTTTATGAGGCCACCAGGCCGATCGCGCACGCCGAGGTCCCGCGCATGACCTTCGACGAGGGCGCGCTGGAGTGGATCGATGAGCACAGCGTCGCCACCATCGGCATCCCATGGACCGATCAAGAGATCCTCTGGCCAGCCATCCGTTCCCACCGGGGCGGGTTCTTCGCCGTGGACATTGACTGCTCCGTCCAGCCCCCACGCCACCGCATCGTCGAGAGCTGGGGACCGGCCGGGCGCTAGAACCCCGCCGCCCTCGCACACCGGTCGCAGAGTTCCCCGGCGCGCTCTGCCGTGGCCGCCTCGCCGATGATGCGCACGATGGGCTCCGTGTTGCTGGCTCGCAGGTGCACCCATCCATCGGGCCAGTCCACCCGGAGCCCGTCGCTGTCGGTCAGCCGCTCTGCGGAGAACGCCTGACGCACACCTGCGAATGCGCGTGCCATGGCATCGCGCCCACCCACCGCCGAGAGGTCCAGCTTTCGCTTCACCATGGAGTAGCGGGGGAGCTCGCCGGCCAGCACGGAGAGATGCTTCCCGGTCGCGGCCATCAGTTCCAGCGTGAGCGCCATCGCGCTGAGGGAGTCGCGGACCCAGCACACGCCGGGAAGGATGACGCCACCGTTTCCCTCGCCACCGAGGAGAGCACCCTCGGCGCGCATGCCCGCCACGACATTCGCCTCGCCGACGGCCGTGCGCACGACGCGCGAGCCCGGATGCTGCGCGCAGAGGTCATCCACCATGCGACTTGTCGAGAGATTGGTACAGACCACGCAGGTACTAGCCCGGTCCAGCATCCGGCGCGTGACCAGCGCCAGCGTGCACTCTTCCCCGATGAATCGTCCACGCTCGTCCACGATGGCGAGGCGATCCGCGTCCGGGTCCTGAGCAAAACCCACCGCCGCGGCGCCATCCGCCGCAACCGCGCGCATGAGCTGCGTGAGGTTGGCTTCGATGGGCTCCGGCGTGTGCGCAAAATCGCCGGTGTGCTCACCATTGAGGTGGATCACCTCGCAGCCCAGCCGTTCCAGCAGCATCCTCCCGCTGGCGGCGCCGCCGCCGTTGACGCTGTCCAGCACGACCCTGAATTGCGCAGCTCGAATGACTGCAGCATCCACCTGAGCCAGCACCCGGTGCACATGGCGCTCGTCGGCCTCGTGGTCCCTGTGGTGGGTTCCCGCGCCAAGCGGCCCGGCCCAGTCGAGCCGACCCTCTTGGAACCGCGCGATGATGGACTGGGCCACGGGCGGAGGCGGCGCCAGCCCATCAGCATCCAGCGCCTTGAGCCCGTTCCAATCGATCGGGTTGTGGCTGGCGGTGACCGCCAGGCCACCCTGCGCTGCGTGCTCGCGGATCGCCACCGCCACGGTCGGGGTGGCGACGATCCCGACATCGATGACATCGCAGCCGCATCCCATCAGTGCACCTTCGACTGCTCGGCCCAAGGCCTCTCCGCTGGCGCGCCCGTCGCGGCCCACGACGACTCGTGGGCGTGGCGCACTCTCGCACAGGTGCGAAGCAAACGCCGCCGCGAACCGGGCGGCAACCACCGGCGTCATGGTGCGCCCGACCAGTCCGCGCGCGCCGCTGACGGACAACATGAGGGGACTCTCCATCGCCGGAAGCGTACTGAGCGTCCGGCGCTCCTATACTGGCTGGCTTATGTTCGTATTGAGCGTGGAACGAACCTTCTCTGCCGCGCACCAGGTGCGCGTGGCGGGCGAGATGGAACCGCTCCACGGGCACGACTGGCGCGTGAGGGCCTGTGTGGAAGGGGACTCGCTGGATGCCAATGGGCTCCTTTGTGACTTCCAGGTGGTCGAGCGCGCGGTCGACGAGGCGATCGCTCCTTGGAAGGGCCGGACCCTCAATGGCACCAGCCCGTTCTCGGAGGCACACCTGCCCACCGCGGAACATGTCGCGCTCGCGATCGCCCGCGCCCTGGCGCCACGAGTCCCGGCACCCGCCCGGCTCGCCCGCGTGAGCGTGACGGAGGCTCCGGGTTGCGAGGCCACCTTCGTGGTCGATGCGGGCCAGCACGCGCCCGGAGGGGCACGATGAACACTCCAGCGACACACGCACCCGACGGCACGAAGCCAGAGGCACCGCCCGTCGATACCCAGTCACCCGACCGATTCCTGCGGCGAGACGTCCAGTGGCTGGAGTTCAACGGCCGCGTGCTGGCGATGTCGGAGGATGATCGCACGCCGCTCCTGGAGCGTGTCCGTTTCCTGAGCATCTTCACCGCCAACCTGGACGAGTTCTTCATGAAGCGCATCGGGGGGCTGCGGGACACGCCGGAGGATCACGCCCTTCGAACCACGATCCGGGCCATGACCGACAGGCAGTGCGACCGCCAGGCGCACTGCTGGCAGTCCAGCCTGCTGCCCGCACTTCGCGATCAGGGAATCAGCGTCCTCCAATGGCCGGAACTGGAGAAGGAGGAACGCGAGGAGGCCCGCACATGGTTCCGTTCGGCCCTCTTCCCGATCCTGACGCCGTTGGCGGTCGATTCCGGCCACCGGTTTCCGTTCATCTCCACGGGCAGCCTGTCACTGGCCGTCGCGCTTCGGCGCCCTGGGACGGACGAACACCTCTTCGCACGCGTGAAGATCCCCGAGCAGCCGACGCGGATGTACCGCTTCGAGGGTACGGAGCGATTCATACTCGTGCGCGACCTCGTCACCGAGTGCCTCGATGACCTCTTCCCTGGCATGGAGATCCTCCATTCCATGCCCTTCCGCTTGACCCGCGACGCCGAGATCGAGCCAGACCCGGAGGATGGAGAGGACCTGCTCCATGCGGTCGAGCAGAAACTGAAGGAACGCCGCTTCGGCCGCGTCGTCCGGCTGGAAGTGCCTCGCGGTCCGCAGCAACGGATGCTTCGATTTCTCATGTCGGAACTGGAAGTGAGGGAGTCGGAGGTCTACGAACTGGACGGCCTCCTGGACTACCGGAACCTCGATCCGGTCGCCGACCTCCCGCGCAAGGAACTGCACTGGTCGTCGTGGCTGCCGCGCCGCCCGCGGGACCTCGCCAAGTCCGGCAACGACATGTTCGCGCGCATCCGCCGCGGCGACGTGATGGTGCACCACCCGTACGAGTCATTTGATGCCAGCGTGAGCCGATTCATCAGCGAGGCGGCCTCGGACCCGAGCGTGCTGGCGATCAAGCAGTCCCTCTACCGCACCAGCGGCGACAGCCCGTTCGTGGCCGACCTCATCCGCGCGGCGGAGCGAGGGAAGCAGGTGGCTGTGCTGGTGGAGCTTCGGGCGCGGTTCGACGAGGCCCGCAACATCGAGTGGGCCAAGCGCCTGGAGCGCGCCGGCGTCCATGTCGCGTATGGCGTCCTGGGGCTCAAGACCCACACCAAGACCGCGCTCGTTGTCCGCAAGGAGAGCGACGGCCTCCGCTGCTACACACACATCGGGACCGGCAACTACAACGCCAAGACGGCATCGCTCTACGAGGACATCGGCCTCTTCACCTGCGACCGCGTGCTCGGCGACGACCTCGTTGGGCTCTTCAACTATATGACGGGACGATCCCGGCAGACGGAGTTCCGCAAGTTGCTGGTCGCGCCCGTGGCGATGAAGCAGCGGTTCCTGGAACTCATCGAACGCGAGGTGGCACTGCACTCCAGCCAGTGCCCCGGCCGCATCGTTGCCAAGATGAACCAGATCGAGGACAAGGGCATCATCGATGCGCTCTACCGCGCCAGCCAGGCCGGCGTGCGGATCGACCTCATCGTGCGAGGATTCTGCTGCCTGCGCCCCGGGCTCCCGGGCCTCTCGGAGAACATCCGCGTCCGATCCGTCATCGGGCGATTCCTGGAACACTCGCGCATCTTCCACTTTGGGGCGGGCAAGCCAGACCCTCTCGAGGGCGACTGGTACATCGGCAGCGCCGACTGGATGTACCGCAACCTCCAGACGCGCGTGGAGGCCGCCGCCCCCATCGAGCTGCGCGCCCACCGCGAGCGCCTCCTCCGAATCCTCTGGGTGGAACTTGGCGACGCCCGCCAAGCGTGGTCGATGCACCCCGACGGGAGCTATCGACTGGACGAGGCGGGAGATCCTGCCTGGTCCCTGGGCATGGCGCCCCACTGGTCCACAGAGATCGATTCGTCACTGGGCACGCACGAACTCCTCATGCGCGACGCCATCGCGCACTGACTGGCGCATCCCTCCAGCGTGGAGCTTCACTCCAGGGCGCTCGCGGGCGCCGTCGCCTGTCCGGCAGAACTCCCCGTCGCCACGAACGATTCCGTCGGGTTTGGAATGCCCAAGTCGTGGATCGTCTCGGAGAGTTTCTGGCGCCGGCTGTAGGTGAGCGTCCCGGAGGCCCGCCACGGGTGCCGTTCGGCGGGCGGTCCCGGCAAGATCAATGGAAGCTCGATCGTGGCCGTGGTGTGTGCCGGCAGCGTCCGTGAAGCCATCCAGTGCGAGGGGTCGAATGCGCGCCCGTCGCATTCACCGCCGTAGTCCCACTGTTCCAAGGCGAACGGCGTCGAGGTCGGGTTCGTCACCACCAGCCGCAGCGTGTACTCCGAGGCCTCGGGCGTCGCCTGCGCGAGCGAGAGCCCGTCGACACGGACGGTCGGGGACTGGCAGGCGCCCGCCACCATGAACACGGCCAACGGCGCGAAGGCCCTCGCGCGAGCAACGACCATCCGCGTGTCGACGAGGGACTGTGGCACCAACTGGACTCTACCGCTTCGGTCCCTAGCATGGCTCTGTGGACCATCACCGACGATGCGGTGCCTTGTGGCCGAGTTCCATGGCGGTGCGCCCAGGCGCTCTGCTGGCATGCCTCGTGGCCCTGGTCGCTCCTCCGGGCAAGGGTGCGATCGCGCAGGACATGGCGCTCGCCACGGTCCCCGACTCACCCACATGCCACCAATTGCTCCTTCAGGCTGCCCTGCAGGCGGAATCCAATCCTCAGGGGGCCATGCGAGCCCTCGAGGTGGTGCTCCAGACCCCTCTGTCGCTCGTCCCGGTGGACGCAGAGGCCTTGCTCTTCAGGACCGTGAGATCCGGGGTGGTGGCGCTCCTCACGCGAGAGACCGACCTCGCCGCAGCCTGGCAAGAGGCGATGGATGCGAGAGCGGAACGGATCTTGGCACAGGAGGGTGCCTTGGCGGCGTGGCGCCGGTTTCCGGGTACCCGCACGGCGATGGCGGCCGGAATGGAATTGTCCAGGGAGGCGATGGCTCGCGGTGAGCCGACCGCCGCACTCCGACGGCTGCAGCAGGTCAGGGCCGATCCAGCGTTTCATCCTTCGAACCTCCCGTTGTGGGCGCGTGTCACCGCCTTCGCGGCCTGGGCTGCGGGCGACTCCGAGGCGCTTGAGCGCGCGATGGAGCAGCTCAGCGCGACGGGTGACGACGAGGGCACTGCACGACTGCGAGCGGTCATGCACGGTGCACCGCCCTCGCCAGCCCCACTCGCCAACGCCTTGGAACGAGTCGCGGCGCTGGACCCAACCGCACTGCCGGAATCGCCAACCTGGCGCGTCGGGCTGCGCGAGTCGGCCCTGCAACGGGCAGAGCAGGTCGCCGCCGACCGCAACGACTCGCCGGAGGATGTGGAGGTCCGTGCCGAGAATGGGCAGTTTCGGGCCGTCTTGCCGGTGGAGTCGGACGGCTTGGTCCTGGCGCTTGCCGGCTCGTCGATGGCCGCGTTCGATGCGGTCACGCACGCGAGCCGGTGGTCGATCGGGACACCGCCGGTTCCGTCGGTGGGGTTGTCGGTGGAGCCTCCCCGATTGGGCGCCCCGACCACGATGGACGGCATTGCGTTCGTGCTGCTGGGAAGCCCACAGGCACCGGAGCGCGCGACCGTCGCCGCTGCCATTGATCTCCGTTCCGGTCTCCCGGTGTGGATGAACTTGGTGGGGACGGCTCCAGACCCAGAGGCGGCGGACGAGACGGTGTCGGAAGCCATTGGTCTTCCAGTCGCGATCGATGGCGGCGTGGTCGTGCAGTCCGTGAAGCTGGACGCGCGAAGCCAATCGACCGCCGAAATCCACTCGCTTCGGAGCCGAGATGGCCATCCTGTGTGGAGCGCTGTTCTGGGAACTGCTCCATTGGTCGGGGTTGCGCCGCGCCCCCCGACGCAGGCGACGGCGCACGGCGGGACGATCCTTGTTCCCACGACCGTTGGGACCTTTGCGTGCCTTGAGTCCGACACCGGCGATGTGGTCTGGCTGCGGAGGGTCGCGATGCCGCTTCGGGCACCGGCGGTGCGGCCGCGGCCCTTCGAACTCCGCACCACGGCCCTGAGCGGTGCCGCGTGGTGCGCCCTGTCCCCGGACGGGAGGTCGATCCTCATGCTCGACCTGCTCGACGGCGACCTGCGTCGCGAGATTCCCACCGGGCCCGACACCCCCTCCGGAACAGCGCAGTACCTCATCAACGGCGGCGTGGGAATCGTGGCCGCCGGGGATCACCTTTCGATGCTGACCGAGGACGGCACCGCGGCGACCTGGAGCCGGCCAGACCTGCACCCGGCGGGGAGAGTGATCGCGGCCGCCGTCCACGGGCGTCCGGCCCTGGTTGTGCCGCTGGGCGACTCTGTCGCCATCCTGGATGCGTCTAACGGCTCGACGATCGCGTCGCGAGCGACCGCCGCGGGGAATCCGGGCATCGGCGGATTGGGGCTGGTGATCGCGACCGACCAGGAGCTGCTGGGCTGGAGTCCGGCCGATGGTGCCTGGCGCCAACTGGTGGAGGCGCTGCGTGCCGATCCCTCCGATGTCTCTGCGGCGTGCGCCATGCTTGAGCTGGCCATCCAACTGGAGGATCGGGCGCGTTGCACGCAGGCGTGCGAGGCCTTGCGGAACGCGATTGCTGCGGCAACGCTCCTCACCGAGGGGGCGATCGAGTCGCTGCTTGAGGCCAGCGCCAGGGCCACCACCACTGGGATCGTCCCGGACGCACCCCTGCAGTCAGTCTTTGTCGCCTTGGCCGGCGACTCAATCCCGCCGTCCCTGCAAGCGCGCGCTCGGTTGCTGGAGGCAAAGTGGCACATCCTCCTGGGTCGATCCGACCAGGCACGCGCGGTCCTCTGGTCCCTCATCCGTGCGAAGGAGTTGCGGGGAGTCATGCTCACCGGAGATGGAGCGGCGCGGGGCTGGTTCGTGCGCGCTCCCGTGGAGGCGGGAAGCCGGCTCGCTGAACTGGTGGCGGCCGAAGCCTTGCCTTGGCCCCGGGCGCAGGACAGCGGGGAGCAGATGTGGATCGACAGATTGCGCGAGCTGGAGAGGCCCTCCGGACCCGATGGGGCCGGTACGCCTGGGACCACCGACAAGGATCGCCCTTCGACCGACCCGGCCTCGATGGCTGAGTCTTTGCGCGAGGTCGTGCGCATCCCATGCCGCCCGGTCGCCGTCCGCCCCATGGGTGAGGCCTCAGCCTCCATGTTTACCTCACCATCGGCCGCAGCACATGCCCCTGATCGATTGCTTGGCTGGCGAGCTGGATTCCTCGAGTCCATTGACACCACCACGGGCGCCGTGGCTTGGCGGACACCACTGCCCGGCCCCGTACCCCCTGAGGTCCTCGCCACCGAGGGCGACCGGCTCGTAGCGATCAGCGGACTGCAAGTGAGGTTCATCGACTCACGGAACGGCACGATCGCCACGGAGATCCTGTCCATCGACGCCATTCTTGGCGCTGCGCCCGAGCCCGCCTTTCCTCCGCGCGGGGCACCACTCACGCGAGGCGTGTCGGCCTGCACCCTCGGCAGCACCCTCGTCGTCGCCCGTGGGAGTACTGTCGCGGCGCTCTCCGTGGCTGATGGCACCGTCGAGACTCGATGGCGAACGGAGGACTCCGGGCTCTCGATCGCCGACTTGGTGCCGGCTGGCGACCGGCTCTGGATCATCGGCGTTCGCGGCGAGGCTGGATCGGGGCAGGAAACCGTGGTACGCCTGGCCGACGCGGCAACGGGCGCGACGATCGGCGTGGCCGGTGGACTTCCAGTCAATCCAGTCAACCAGGTCCGTAGCTCAGTCGTCATCTCAGACCACTCCATCGTGCTGGCAGCGGGCCAATGGATCACCTGCCTCCGCTGGTGGGGTGATCATCTGGAGATGGACTGGGAGGTACCCGGGATCACCATCACCAAGGCGACACCGGTACTCTTCCAGTTCGGCGGGATGGTTGTTGGCGGGACCGACGCGGTGATGCCGGCGCGCCTGGCCTTTTGCGGGACTCCCATCGCGCAGATCGAACCAGGCTCCCCCTCCAACCCGGCCCGCTGGATTTCGACGGCAATGGGGGCGATCGCGTGGGATCGTGACGGCGTCTGGAGCCATGGCTGGGATGGGCGCACCATCGGCGCGGCCTCCATCCCGCCCGGTTCATCGGTGAGGCAGTGCGCGGTGCGCGGGCTTGCCGTGGCCGTGCTGCTGGAGTCCGAGGCTGCTCCCCCCTCACAGCCGCCACGCGGAATCGTGCCCACGCGGACTCTCCCATCACCACGGCTCGCCATTGGCATCATGGACCTTGGCCAGGGACTCCGGTGGAGTGGCGCGCCTGTGTCGCTTCCCGTGGACCGGTCCGGGCTGACACCTGCGGGGATTCGCTTTGGTCCAGGCACCCTAATCGTCGAGGATCGAGATGGATACTCCCTCCTTGGACCGCTGGGCGAGCGGGACGGGTCGCCGCCCGGTCCGGGGCGGGGTTGACAACTCTGGGAGTGAGTGGGATAGTCCCCGCCACTCCCCGAGGAACCACCCATGACCGTGTTCACCACCCCATTCGATTCGCCCACACCAGCTCGCCGGAAGCCCGGTGATGACGATAAGGATGACGAGGACGACACCGAGGGCGACACCGAGGGCGACACCGAGGACGACACCGGCGACGGAGGCAACGCTGAATCAGAGGACGAGTCTGAAGACGACGAAGACGCCGCCGACGACGAGGAAGACGCCGCCGACGACGAGGAAGACGAGGACGAGGACGAGGACGAGGACGAGGACGAGGAAGACGAGGACAAGGACGAGGACGAGTTCGCCGGGTACGACGACTACCGCGAAGAGGAGTGACTGACCCCGGCTGGGGGCTCTGGAGTTTCAGGCACTGATGGCGAAGGCATGCTGGACGCCGCGGGTGCGCTCTCCACCGGGACCGCGGGTGGAGCCGGTGTCGGGTCGACATCGCGGGGCGCGGCGCGACCCTGGAAGATCTTCTTCTTGGTTTCGTCGGTCAACTTCTTGCGAAGGGCCTCTAGGCGCTCCAGGTCTTCCGCGTTGAGGTCGCCCATCGTGTCGGGCGTCTCCTGGACGATGGGCTGGAGGAAGATCAGCAGTTCCTTGACGCTTGACACATTGTCAACCGAGCCAAAGATGAGGTCCAGGATCGGGAGGTCGCCCAGGATCGGGATGCCGTCCTTCTGCTTGTTCTCCGTCTCGATGCGGACGCCGGAGAGCACCATCGTCTGACCATCCTTCACCGTGACGGTGGTGTTGGTCTGCCGACGGTCGATGACCGGATTGCCGCCCGCCTGCAGGCTCTGTGCGCTGGTGGTGTTGACATTGGAGAGGAGCACTTCCACTTCCATGGCGACATGCCCGTCTGCGGTGATCCGGGGGCGGACATTGAGGCCGATGCCGACGGGGACTTGCGCAAAGCTGGAGGTCGTGCCAGCCGCATCGCTGGTGGCCCCTTCCTGGAAGGGCACATCTTGGCCGATGAAGAACTTGGCCTCCTGGTTGTCGCTGGTGAAGATCTTGGGTTCCTGGAGAATGCGCACCGATGTCTTCTGCGCGAGCGCCTGCAGCACGATGTCCGCGTTGATCGTCCCACCAAAGACGAAGTTCGTGAAGTACTTGGGGAAGTCCATGTTGTCGCGGTCAAACACCGTTTCGGTGGACGCCAGGATGGAGTCGGTGGAGTTGGACGGGTTCACCGTGCCAGTCGGCCCAAACTTGATGCCCATGGCGAACTGGTCGCCCAGTTCCACCTCCGCCAGCGTGACCAGGATCATCACCTGGCGCCCTGGACGGTCCAATTCCTTGATCACGGCGACGAGGGCGTCGGCGATTTCCGGCGGTGCCAGAACGAGCAGTGAATTTTGCCCGGCGTTCGGCACGATGCGGCTCTTTCCGATCAGGGCGCTCACTTCGGCCTGCGGATCTTGGTTGGCGCCACCGGTCCTGGCCTGCCAGGGGAACTGGATCTGCTGGCCGGACCCAGTCGTCCCCGCTGCATCACTCGACGAACCCGATCCAGCCGTGGCAAAGTCGATGCCGCTCAGCCCCTCCTCCGGCGCCGAGATGGACGCCTGCGCGCCGGGCGGCGCAAGGATCGCATTCACGATCTCGCTCACCTCCAATGCGCTGGCGTACTTGAGCTCCACCACTCGAGGCGCTCCCGCCAGGACCGGCTGGTCCAGCTCTTCAATCATGCGATCCAACCAGGCAAAATTGTCGGGCGTCTTGCTCAGGATCACCAAGCGGTTGGAATCTGGGTAGGCCTCGATCTGGAAGATGTTTTCCACTGCAGCCGTGGCGCCGGTTTCACCGCCGCCGCCTTGCGCTCCAGCCACCCGGCCGCCTTGGCCTGGCCGGTTGCCCGATGCGGAACCGCCTCCGGATCCGAGCAGGTTCTGCAGGATGTCCTGCACCTTGAGCGGGTCGGTGTGCTTGAGCTGGTAGGTGCGGAAGAGGCTTCCGTCGCGCTGCGGGTCGATGTCCCAGACATCGCGGATGAGCCCCGTGATGTCCTTCATGATTTCCGGCTCGGCCCGGATGGTAATGCTGTTGGTGGCCGGGATGACGGAGACGAGGAGTGACTCCGACGTTCCCACTTGCGCCGTCTCGCCCGGGGTAGCGGCGCGCGGGTTGCCCCGGTTGCCCGAATTCCGATTGGCCGCGCTGGACGCGCCGCCGCCCGATCGCGATGCGCTGAACAATTCCTGAATGACCGTGCCGATCGTCTGCGCATCCGCATACCTCAGCCGGAACGTCTCCGTGCGGATGTCCTGGAATGGGGGTACGTCCAGGATCGAGATCAGCTCCTGCGTTCGCTTGCACAATCCGACATCTCCCTCCAGGATCAACTGGTTGGACGAATTGTCCACCTCGATCTTGGCGTAGTCCGGCAGCGACGCGTTGATCCGGTCGAAGATCGCGGAAGCCTTCGTGTTCCGGACTTGCCACACCTTGGTGACGAACTGGCCGTTGTCTGCCATTCGCATGACATCGTTCGCGGGGCCAAGCACGGTGATGGGTTGCAACTTGGACGCGTTGGTGAGCGTGTCCAGCATGATGAACTCGGGCGTCTCCACGATGCCGATATTGTTGAGCCGAAGCGCCTGGAAGATGAGCTCCAGCGCCTGGCTCTTCGTCACCAGCTTGTCGTTCAGGATCGAGACCTTCTCGGTCCGCACCGCGCTCCCGATCGGCAGCACGGTCTTCCCCGTGTACTCCACGATGATGGGGTAGAGCGATTCGATCGGTTGGTTCGTGAAGTTGCACGGGACGAGGCCCTCGTCGAGCGTGCGACGATCGCTGCGGTATCCGGATCCTTGCGATCGATCCTGGGCTGGTGCGGTGGCCGGGGCAGCCCCGGTTGCTGTGGCGCCCGCGTCCGTCGCGGACTCGCGTCCACCGCCTGCGCTCGCCTCAGGCGCCGTGGCCGCGGGCTCTTGTGCCGTCGCGGACGCTGGTGGGACTTCGGGCTGCGGGTCTGGCTCGGTGGCTCGCCCCGAAGAGCCATCTTGCATGGCTGTGGCGGACATCGCCAGGAACAGGGCGGCGACGCGTGTGCCAGCGCGGAGGCAGCGTGCGCGGGGAAGCGGCATGATCGTGGGAGTGGACATGGTCATGGTCGGGGTGAGGAGCCAGGGTCAGCGTGGCTCTGGAACCGGATTGGGTGCGGGTGGCTGCTGTGACGCCGGCACCGTCGGTCGGGCCGCGGTCTGCAGGTGCTGCAGGAGGAGTTTCTGCTCCAGTTCCATCCGAGATCGGTCACTGGGCGACAATTGTGGATTGTTCTTGGCATCGCGGATGCGCATGAGCGCCGCAATGGCATCCTCGCGCGACATCGCCGAGACAGACTCCTCGCTGATCGGTTCGGGCACGGCGCCCTCGACGCTGGGAGTGGCCTCGGCGGCGGCTGGGTCGTTGGCAGCGCTGGGCAGCGCCGCCTCAGGATCCTCGGCGCTCCGTTCACCTCGAGTGTCCTCACCCTCCTCAGAGCCTGGATCCGCGGGTTGCTGGATGAGCGGTCGAATTCCCGTTCCAACGCCGTCGGGCAATCCGGCCTCCGTCCAGGGCCTCGAGATCGAGTCCAGTGTCGACTTTTTGAAGGCATCCACCAGATAGATGCCCCCGGCGTGTCCCAATCGGATCGTCCGGCCATCCACGACCTCCAGCACTTTGACGCCCCCCGACTCCTCGCCGATGCGAATCGTTCCCGCCGACTTAAAGATCACGGCGTTCGGCAGCATCCCCACCGGCTCCGGGCCGGTGTAGGACGGTGGCACCAGAGGCGCGGGCGGCGTTGGTGGCGTTGGCGGCGGCGTTGGCGGCGGCGGGGGAGGAGCCACGACCACGCGACGTGGTGGTGGCGATGGGGGCGAGAAGAGGCTTCGTCCCTCGGTGCGTCGCACGCAGAGATCGCTGAACTGGTCATGGACGGCCATCGCGTCCGCCAGCGAAGCCCCCTCGGGGCTCGGGCTGGGAACCGTGAACGACCCAAAGAGGGAGACGACCCCGTCCAGGACCACGACCGCCCCAATGGCCATGGAGAGCAACGCCACGATGAACGGGCCAGACCACCGGACGCCCGACGGCAGTGAGTGCCGGATGCCTTCGAGGGGACTCATGGTGTCCTCCTCGCGGCTCGACCCGTCGAGAGCACCCAGGCATCCAGAACCAGCCGGACCGTCACCTTCCGCCGGGTCTCGTCCCAATCCATGGCCAGCGAATGGATCGCGTCCAGAGCCGGTTCCGACTCCAGTTCGGCGATGACCTTGATGGCTTCCTCCACCTGTGACTCAAATGACACCTCGACGCTGGCTCGATCGACGCGCTGTCCCGCCGGGACGGCGTTGGCAAAACTCCCCGCGGGGAGCTTGCTCGCGCCTCGCGCCTCAAACGAGAAGCCGGAGATGTGCTGGCGCTCCATCGCCTGCGTGATCGCCTCGGCCAACTCCTGGCTTCCACTCGCAGCGTCTCGCGGCGGACGAAGGTCTCCGTGGATCAGGATGAGATTCCTCGCGGCGTTCCCTTCGGCGACCTGCGTCTGGTCTCGCCGCATGAGTTGTTCGATTCTGTCTCCCTCCGTGCGCCACTCCGCAGCCCACCGCCAGGCTGTGTCTTCCAGCCCGAAGTACACCGCAAGGACTCCCACGGCCCAGACACCAGCACGACCGGCGGGAGAGAGCGTGTCCCAGCGCTTTCGAAGTGCCGCGCTTGTGCTCACGCTCGGGCTGGTCTCGCGGACCTCACGCGGCTCAGGCAGCTGAGTAGTCATGGGGGCGCTCATGGTGCCCCCGGAGCTGAGGGAGGCGGCGGGGGGGGCTTCAGCTTCTTGAGCTGGTCCATGAGTCGGTCGAAATCCGAGCGCAACCGCACCTTGGTCTCGTCGTCGATGCCCTTCTTGTTTCGTGCGGTCGCGTACAGGGGGAGCGCTGCCTGCGCCTCGGCGTAGGTCATTCCCTCAACCTGGGCATCCGTCAGGGGCTGTGGAATCTCGTCCTCGCCGCCACCGGTTCGCGTGACCGGTGCACCTCGACGCGCGACGCCCTCTGCTGCGCCTCCGCCACCGCGCTCACGACCGCCGGCGCTGGCGGTGCGGGTGGGCTCGCCCGGCGTCGCGCCGTTGGCGTCGGGCGGGACCAACTCGGATGGGGTGACCGGGGCACTGGCTTCTGGAGACTCCTCCCCGCCGCCTGAACTGGAAGCACTGGACGCTGCGGTCGTGGCGCCCACGGTGCCGACGCCTAGCTCCGCATCTTCCGCTGGGCCGTACCGACGCTCCCGCATGGTCTTCACGGCGTAGTCCTGCGCGGCGGGATAGTCAGGCATCAAGGACGGGCGGCTCACGCCAGCCTCAAGCCTGAACTTGGTGATGCCGCGCCCGTCGGCCGGATCCCAGTCCTTGCGAACCTTGTCAAAGACATGGGAGGCGTACATGAGTCGCTCCATCTCCAGGATCGCCTCGGATCCGGAACTGCCACCGGCGGGCTTGGCCTCGCCCCGCAGGACAACCTCGCCACCGTGGGTCACGCGGATGGACCGGAGCTCGATGCCATCCGGAGTCACGGCGCTGAGGTCCGCCAGCAACTTGGTCATGCTCCATGCGTGCTTGTCGGCATCTCGATACATGGCCAGCCTGGCCTGTGTCCCCGCGACGCGCTTCTTGAGAGCAGGCTCATCGCCGCACGCGGACTGGAGAACCACCAATCGCGCCCCTTCCAAGGCCATGGGGGCCAGGGCCATCACGAGCACCGCCGCGACAGCCACACGCCAGGCACGATGGGGCTGTTGGAGCGCCAGAATCGTTCGCCCGATCAGTCCGCGCCGTTCTCTCGGCGGCTCGCTCTGGAGTGTGGCGAGCGACGCCATGGTGCCAGCAGCGTCAGATCCTCTGATGGACGGCGATGCCATGCGTGCAGCAACCATCATTGGCCCGAATGACTCCCACCAGCCCACCTCAACCGTGACTCGCGACATGTCGCCGCCGAAGAGGCGCTCGACCGAGAACCCAATGCCATGCAGCGTCGGCAACGTTCCCGGTGGGATCGCCTCGCTGGCCATCGCTGCCGCCGCAGTGGTGGCATCGGGCCAACCCGCCATAGCCGCAGTCTCGGTCACGAACCGCCTGACCGCGGACCCAATGCTGCCGGCCTCCTCCAGTTCCAGCCGGGTCGTCCTGCAGGCCGCCAGCGAAGCACCGGAGACGGTGATGGAAGCGTCCAGCGCTGGCTCTCCATCCTCGGTGGAGGTGGGTTCGAGCCAGAGGGCCACGACCGGGGACGATGCTTCGGCCGCGGCGGCATCCACGGCGGCAAACGCCAGCGCCGCCGGCGCGACGAAGGAGAGCCGGATCGAGGTGTCGGCACGCCTGCGCGATGTTTTCCAGGGACGAATCGCAGCGGAAAGGTGTCTGGCCCACGAGCCGACCAGGTCGCACGGCAGCCACGAGGTGGCTAGCCCGTATCGACCAGCCTTGGAATGGATGGACTGTGCAGCGGCCACGGCGATGCGGTGGGCGGGTGTTCCCTGAGCCACCAGCATCTCCCGCTGGAGCGCGGCGGCCGCGACGGCGGAGGCAAAGTCCTCCGTGGGAAGGGGGATTCCAGGGCAGAGCGTGGAGCCCGATGGCAGGATCGCGACCAGCCTGCCGCAGCGCCATTGCGCGAGCGTGGCGCGCAGCGAATCCAGCGACGCCGCCCCGTCCGCGTGGAGGACCTCGGCTCCAGCGCGAACGACCAGGAGTTTCACCGTGATCGCTTCGGCGTCGGCGGAAGGCGCTCCGGCAATCACCGCCACGCAGGTCGGGTCGATGGTGAGGTCGGTTCGATCTGCCATGTCAGTTCTCGCGGTAGGAGAGGACATGCGCCGGCAGCGCCGAGCGGTCCACGACCACCACCAGCTCGACTTCCGCGAGCCCGTTCAGGGACCGGCCCTTGCATGAGATGGTGAAGACATTGCTCACGACATCTAGATAACGACCATTGGTCGCCAGCCATTGCCGGTCGACACCTGCATCCAGCAGGTCCAAGATCGATGTGAAGCCGTCCCTCTCTCGATCCCTCTTCGCGAGGAGGTTATCAGCCTCCTTGAAGTTCATGCCGAAAATCTGGACCAGGACATCTCGGCTCACCACGTTCACGTTGATTTTCCCCGGTGCCGGCCGCAGGTAGTCCGTCATCGTGCAACGGTCCAGCACCTGGCGAAGCTGGTCGTCGGTCAGGTCGGGAACGGCCGAGTTGGCGCTGGACGCACCCGCACTGGACCGACCCGAGCGGCCTCGCGTGGTCGTAGTGGTGGGACTGGTAGCACCGGTCACGGCCTGGCTGAGTGGAACCCAGATGAGCGTCTCAAGTCGAACATTGTTGCCGCGCGAAAAGGTGACCAAGCCCGCCGCCTGTTCCGCGGAGAGCGAGGGGGCGGCCTCTCGGATCGACTCAATCGACGAGTTCTTCAGGTTGATGCGATCGCTGCCATCCAAGGCACGTCCGGTGTCCCGGCTGACGGCGGTGAAGAGCCGCGCCCACCCGGAGTCCAACACGCCGTCGCCGGAGTCCTCGGGCCAGCTGAGGTCGCCGTCGTCCTCGCTGGCATCCAGTCGGTTGTCAAGGTCCCAGTCCTCCCCGCGAACGCTGGTCGGATAGGCGCCGGTCACCAGCTCCAGCTCAGCGAGGCTGCGGAAGTTGGCGTTGCGCGGCGAGTACCCCATGCCTCGGTTGAGGTAGTAGTCGCTCTCCGCGCCGATGGCTGATTCCGTCCCGTCCGTGTCACGCCAGTCCACGATGGCATCGACCACGTCGACGGTCATGTCCTCGATGTTGCCCAAGAGTGCCTTGTCGACTGAATTTAAATTCATCCGAGAGTGTTCGTCCATCGGACCCGCCCACTCAACCCCGTCGACGACATGCCGGATGTCGTAGGTGCCCGTCTCCAGCTCCCCCGTGGAGTAGTTCTCCAACTCGCTGACCAGGAGCATCGGCCGGTCCGACTCGGGATACTCCGTGTCGTAGTCCATCAGGGCGAGCATCGTCTCGACGCCGGCCCTTGCAGCCCACCGCGCCTGCACGCGCGCGATGGCCTCTTGCCCCAGCACCGCCTGGCGGAAGCCTGCCACCTGCGTGCCGGCCGCGATGACCGCAAGGATCGCGATCGCCCAGATCACCATGGCCAGCGCAGAGCCACGACGCGACGAATGCGCGTTCCAGCAGTGCCGTCGCGAACGCGCGATCACGGGCGACCCCCGGAGCTTCCGCTGGGGCGCTGCGATCCCGATCCTCCGCTGCCACTGCCGCCGGGCCCGCGGCCAC
>JAQCEQ010000024.1 GCA_027618565.1 Planctomycetota bacterium
CGGCATCCCCATCTTCTTGAACTGCGACCAGTTCGGCAACGATGGCGGTGACTGCGACGGTGGCGGCGGCGGCTGCGGCTCCGGCGGCGATTGCTGCGTGGCGAACCCAGGGACGACGGGTTGCCTTGATTCGACGTGCTGCGAGACCGTTTGCGCTGCGGACCCCTATTGCTGCGCCACGGAATGGGATCAGATTTGCGCCGATCAGGCTGCCGTGGCTTGCGCGGCCTGCCAGGCCTCCTGCACGCTTCCCTCCAACTCGACCACCGAGGCCGAGGCCTGCGGCGACGACACCAACGGTGGCTGCAATGCAGCCGGCGAAACCGAGTCGATCGCCTTGGGCGATTCTGTCCGTGGCACCTTCTGGGCCTCCGGCGGCACCCGCGATACCGACTGGTACTACCTGACCGTGACTGAGGGCACCGAAGTGCAGCTCTCGATTTCCTCGGTGGCCCCCTGCTTTGCGGCACTGGTGGACCTCGCCTGCGGCGGCATCATCGGTTCGAGCGCAACCGCGGGCGCCTGCCCCGGCACCTCGTTCCAGTGCGTCCCCGCGGGCAGTTACTATGTCGTTGCGCTCCCCTCTTCCTTCGACGGCTTCGCCTGCGGCACTGGTGCCGTGAACGATTATGTCCTCGAAGTGAGCGGCATTGCGTGCGACGCCACCCCGCCTGCCAACGACCAGTGCGCCAACGCGATCGAGGCGTTCGAGGGCTACACCGCCTTCGACACCACCTTCGCGCTGACCGACTGGGGCCAGGTGTCGTGCGGCTTCGGCGGTGCACCGTTCCTGAACGAGGTGTACTTCACCTTCACCGCCACGCAGACCGGCAACTACCAGATCGAGACCTGCACTGGCTCCGCGCCGTACGACTCGGGCATCGAGGTGTACGACATGTGCCCAGAGGCTGGTGGCACGCTTCTCGCGTGCAACGACGACGGATCAGGCTGCTCCAACTTCTCGTCGAGCGTCTTCGTCGGACTGACCAGTGGTCAGACCGTCACCATCCTCATGGGTGGCTGGAATGGCGCGACTGGTGCCACCGAGATGAACATCATGTTCGTCGGTGACCAAGCCTGCCCAGCTGGCGAAATCGAAGACTGCAACGGCAATTGCTGCCCAGACTTCTGGGTTGGCGACGGCTACTGCGACGACGGCTCCTACAACTGGAACGGCATCCCCATCTTCTTGAACTGCGACCAGTTCGGCAACGATGGCGGTGACTGCGACGGTGGCGGCGGTGGTGCCGGCTGTGGCGACCCCGCGGCAGGTGACTGCTGCGTGGCCAACGGAACCCCGGCCTGCGCCGATGCGGACTGCTGCTCGGCTGTGTGCGCCGTCGATGCCTTCTGCTGCGACACCGAATGGGATCAGATCTGCGCTAATGCGGCCGTCGCATCCTGCGCAGTCTGCGGCGGCGGCGGCGGAGCACCTGCCAACGACAACTGCGCTGATGCAGTTGGCGTGGGCGTGGGTTCCTATACGTTCAGCACGGTCGGTGCCACCACCGACGGCGCCAACCCCACCGACCCGTCGTGCGGCGGCTTCGATGCCACCTTCTATAACGACATCTGGTTCCTCTTCACGGCACCAGCTGCTGGATCGTTCTCGGCCACCACCTGTGGTGCATCGTTCGACACCCGCCTGGATGTCCTTAGTGCGTGTGGCGGCAACCTGATCGCCTGCAACGATGATGATGCCAACTGCGGCCTGTCGTCGACGGTGAATTTCGATGCCACCTCGGGCCAGACGCTCCTGATCCGCCTCGGCGCCTACGGCGCTGCGGGTTACGGCACCGGCACGCTTGTCATCTCTACTGGTGGCGGCGGTGGCGGCGGCGGCGCAGGCACGTCCTGCGCCCAGTCCGTGGTCATCTCGGCCGGCGATACGGCGTTCAACAACACCGGAATGACCGAGGACATTGACCTCACCGGTTACTGCGACCCCGGTCCGGCCGGTACGGACATCGTCTACAACGCTCAGTGGTTCGCGTTCAGCCCGACCCAGTCTGGCTCGTACGACGTGTCCACCTGCAACCAGGCGACGTTCGACTCGAAGATTGCCGTCCTCACCTCGTGCGACGCGACCTCGGTCGTGGCGTGCAACGATGACGGCGATGGGTGCGCTGGCTACAGCAGCTTCCTCACCTTCGAGGCCAGCTGCGACACCACCTACTTCATCGTGCTTGGTGGATACTCCGCGACGACGCCGCTAGGCACCGGCACCCTCTCGGTGTCGACGGCCAACGGCGTCGACTGCGGTGGCGGCGGCGTGGACGGCGACCTGGACGGCGACGGCCAGGTCAACGGCGCCGACCTCGCGATCTGCCTCGGCAGCTGGGGCGGCCCCGGCGGCGATGCAGACGGCGACGGCACCACCAACGGTGCCGACCTCGCCATGATTCTGGGCAACTGGGGCGTCTAATCGCGCCTCCTGGTCACCCTCCCTCGGGAGGTTGACAGAATCCTGCCTCAACACCCCCCGGTCTTCGGACCGGGGGGTTTTTTTCGCGTTCCTTGCTTTCGCCGGTCGATCGGCGATACTGTGGGACTGGACCATGCGTGAGCCATCCCACGAGCCCGTTCGGTCGAGGGTTGCTCCTCGCCCTCACCCCCCATGGCGACCCTGGCTGTGGGTGTACATCTTGGCGTGCGCCTGGGTCCCTCAGGCTCACGCGCAGGTGCAATGCGTCCCCCTCAGTTGTCTCGTCCCGCACGCTGGGAACGGATGCGACGATGTCACGTGCTGCGAGACGATCTGCCAGTTCGATCCGACCTGTTGCGAGAACGGCTGGGACGCCCACTGCGTCACCCTCGCGCATGCCACATGCCAGATCTGCGGGGCGAGCGGGACCGGCTCGTGTTACTCGGCCCACTCGGGCGCGAGTTGCGCCGATGCAGCGTGCTGCGCGACCGTGTGCTCCATCGATCCCTTCTGCTGCGACGAGAGTTGGGATGTGCTGTGCGCCATCTTGGCCAGCTCGATGTGCCAGGGCACGGTGCTTGAGTGCGGCGATCCCCAGGCGGGCGACTGCCACGCGCCGCACGCTTCAACCGCGTGTGCTGATGCCACGTGTTGCGAGGCTGTGTGCGCGCTCGCCCCGGAGTGCTGCCAGAACTCTTGGGACTTCATCTGCGCTGGAATAGCCGACTCGATCTGCCTGACGGGCGCCTGCCCGGTCGACTGCTCCCCCACTGCGGGCACGCACGGCGAAGGCTGCGTGTCCTATGACGCGTCGTGCGGGCAACCCGCAACCGTCATCGCGCCGGGTGGCGCCTTGTGCGGGACGCTTCCGGTGACGGATGGACTGTCCGACCTGGATGTGTATTCCGTTGTGGTCTCCGATATCGACGGCGATGGGGTCGCCAGGGTCACGCTGACGCTTGAGTCGGCAGGTCCGGCGTTTGCGGCGCTGGTTCAGGATTCCTGCAGTCCATGGGGACCCTCGCCGCTTGTGGTGCAGACTGAACTGTGTGGCCCGGTCTCCGCCGCCGCATGCGTTGAGGCAGGAGCGTGGGTGGTGGTGGTCAGCCCGGGCGTGTTCCCTACTCCCGACCACAGCCAGCGACTGTGTGCGGAGAGCCAGTACGAACTCTCAGTGGATGTGAACCAAATCTGCGGCGAGCCATGTGGCATTGGCGAGCCCTGCGATGTCCCACACGCCGGTCCCGGTTGCCTCGACGGCGACTGCTGCCAGGCGGTTTGTGCGATCGATCCCCTGTGCTGCTCGTTGGCGTGGGATACGGTGTGCGTCAAGGCCACCGTGGCCAACTGCAGCGTGGCGCCCCCGTCCTATGACGATTGCGCCAACGCAGCCGTCATTGGTGAAGGCACCTTCGATCTCCAGCACCTCGCGGCCACCCTGGATGGCCCAGCCCTCCCGCCGGGATGCACCCCCGGTGGGGCCAAGAATGTCCAGCGTGATCTCTGGTGTCGCGTGACCGGAGTGCGCGGAACCGTGCTCATTTCCACCTGTGGCGGCGAGGAGGATCCAACTCTTCAGTTGTACGAAGGCACCTGCGCCAGCCTGGCGCTGGTCTACTGCGCGGAGCCGATCATCGGCCAGTGCCCCTCGGGGGATGCCGCCAGCGCCATCCAGGTGAGCGCAGACTGCAGTGATGAATTTCTCATCAGGGTGGGCTTTGTCCCGGGCCAGGTCGGGAGCGCCGTCCTGACGGTCGATGGGATCGCCTGCGTGTCGTGCGATGCTGACCTGGATGCCAGCGGGGATGTGGATGGGACTGACATGGCGGTCGTCCTTGGGAACTGGGGCGGCCAACCATCAGGCGGAGGCGATGTGGACGCCGACGGGCTCATTGACGGGGCGGACTTGGCGGCGATCCTTGGGGCGTGGGGACCATGTCCCTGAGCGCACGGCGAAGGATCTTGCCCGTCGCGTTTCTCGGCAGCGCCTGGACGAAGTGAAACTCACGGGGAATCTTGAAGGGCGGGAGCACTTCGCGGAGCTGGGATCTCAGTTCGGATTCGGTCAGCTCGGCGTTCTCGTGCAACTCCACGAACGCGATGGGGACCTCCCCGCGGGACTCGTCCGCCTTGCCGATGACCGCGCTGGCCTTCACCGCCTCGTTTCTCTCGATGGCCTCCTCGATCTCGCGCGGAAAGACATTCTCACCGGAGATGATGAGCATCTCTTTCAGTCGACCAGTGATGAAGAGATGCCCGTCGACGTCGAAGTGGCCGATGTCCCCGGTGCGGAAGTAGCCGTGCTCGTCAAACGCAGCGGCGGTCTCCTCGCGAAGGCCAAAGTAGCCGCGCGTCACATTGTCGCCACGGATTCGGATCTCGCCCTCGGCACCCGCGGCGACAGCCTGGCCGGTCGTGGGATCGATGATGACTTGTTCCACGCCACGCAGTGGCGGCCCAACGCTGCCGGGACGAAACTCTTCGGGGCGACACCAGTTGGCGACCGGCGAGGTTTCCGTGAGGCCATAGCCCTCGGAGATCTGCACGCCGAATCGTTCCCTGAATCGATCCGAGACGGCGCGCGGCAGCGGCTCGGCGCCGCTCACGGCGTACGTGAGGGAGCGGAAGGCGTCGGCATCCACATCGCGCGCGGACGCCAGCGCGTTGTACATCGATGGAATGGCGATGAAGGCGGTGGGGCGATGGGTCGCGGCAAGCGTCAGCAGCCGCTTGGGCATGAACTTGGCCGTATAGATCACGCGAGCGCCAATGAGGATCGGCAGGATCGTGAGTATGGTGAGGCCAAAGCTGTGGAACTGCGGAAGCACCCCGAGCAGGGAGTCGCGCGAAGTGAAGTGCACCCAGTCGCGCACCTGTTCGGCATTGGCGAGGAGGTTTTGGTTGGAGAGCATGACCCCCTTGGGGCGTCCCGAGGTCCCGCTCGTGTAGAGCAGCACCGCCAGGTCGTCGGGCGCCGTGCCGGGAATCCAGAGTCGTGGGAGCGGGAGCCGCCGCTTCAAGCGGTCGACCAGGATCGGCTGCACGGTTGATGGCAGCCCCCCCACCAGCTGGAGCATCGGCTCCACGGTGAGGCAGGCGTCCAGACCCGCATCCGCGCAGACATGGGCCAGTTCCTCGCGTGAAGAGAGGTAGTTGAGCGGCACCGGGACACGGCCTCGCTGCCAGCACGCCATGAGGGCCGCGGGAAAGAGGCCCGAGGTGGGCAGCATGATGCCCACGCGGGGCGCACGGCTGACATCCAGTGCCCCGGCAAACATCCAGGAGGCGGCGAGTAGGTCGATCCCCCGCCAGCTGCGCCAGTCGTCGATCACCAAAGTGCGGCGAGCGTGCAGGAGGAGCGATCGTTGGAAGCGTCGGGCGAGCGACATGCGGTTACGATAGGTCCCACGGCATGGATGCTCCTTTCTCCCGCTCGACAGCGTGCGCCATCGCGACCTTGGGAATGGTCGCAAGTCTTATCGGCGGCTGCGAGACCGCGCCAACCACGACCGGGCATCGGGACTCTGGATTGGCCAAGGCCGAGCAGGCCTACCGCGCCGGCCAGTGGCTCAACGCGTACGACGAGGGGACGGCTGCCGAAGCCACGCTTGCCAGTCCCGACCGTGAGCGTGCCGCGTTGATCGCTGGCTCCGCAGCAGCGCGGCTTGGGGAATTGGGTCGAGCTCAGCTTCTGTTGACTACCGCCGCGCGTTCAGCTGATGGCTCGGTCCGTGGTGAGGCGCTGGTCACGCGGGCATCGATCAGCGAGTCCCAGGGAGATCGAACATCGGCAGTGGCCGATCTTGAAGCGGCGATCCCGCTGCTTGCGAACCGCGACGCCACTCGGGCCCGAGCACAATTGCAGCGTCTCCAACTGGCAAGCTCGGTTGCTGCCACGCGGCCTGGGGCGACTTCGCCCTCGACATCCGCCTCGGCCTCCGCCCCCTCGGCGACACGAACCAAGCCGACCGTACCACCGGCTGTGACGACCGCCCCGGAGCCCGCGCCCGCCGCCGCCACCAAGCGCTGGATCATGCAGGCCGGTGTCTACACCCGCAAGGCGTCGGCGACTCGTCGAGCAGCCCAATTGAAGCCTGAGTGTGATCGCCTCAAGCTGGGAGATCCGGTCATCGAGAAAACAAGGGTCGCCGGCCGCGCGGCATACCGCGTCGTGCTGGGCATTTTCTCCAGTCGTGACAACGCCGAGAATGCAGTGAGACAGCTTGGTCGCACCGATGTCATTGTTCAGGCGGAGCGTTGACCAGGAAGTCGGCGGTGTAGACGAAGTACTCCCACATCGCCTCCGCCGCGGGCTTCGGAATGCCGCTGTCCTCCAGCGCGCCCTTCATGTGGCCCAGCCAGAGGTCGCGTTCGCGAGGACCAATCCGGAACGCCGTATGACGCATGCGCAGTCGCGGGTGGCCCTTGCGGGCGGAGTAATCGCCCGGCCCCCCGAAGTACTGGATGAGGAATTCTGCCTGGTTGCGGATCGGTTCCTCCAGGTCCTCCGGGAACATCCCGCGGAGCGCTGGGTCGGCATCGAGCCGCCCGTAGAACGCGCGCGCCAGAGTCCAGAAGGGTTCTGGGCCAAGTTGCTCATAGAGTCGGGGAATCAGTCGTGGCGGCGTGGCATCGGTGTTCATCGGGCATAGAGTAATGGGGTTGGCGCGGGGGATGGTTCCTTCGATGCATCCGCAAAGGACAACAATCATGACTCGACTCGCTCCCGTCCCCCGCTTGAGCCGCATCCCATCGCTCGTCGCTGCAGCGGCCGTGGCGCTCCTCGCCGGTTCGGCCTGTGCCCAGCTGCATCAGGGGGCCGCTGATGCCACGAGTGATTCCCCGGTTCCTCCCAACCTGACGAGACCTCTCCCAAGCTCCGGTTCGGTTCCTCCGATATACGACGCCAAGGGCGGAGATGCGAGTGCCGTTGCCGCCGCGAAGACTGCTGATCTGGACCCTCGTCGGGCAGGCGCCGATGAGTCCATGGCGGAACCCAGCGGAAATTTTGACCAGCGCGCATTCCAGCGTGAAGTACTCGCGCTCCGGACGGAACACTTTGGGAAGCAGAAGGATCCGTCCGCGCGCGCCGCAGGCATGGCAAGACTGACCGAGTACACCGACTGGCGCGGATTCCAGACCCTTCACGAGGTGCTCTGCAAGGAGCAGGACGATGTTCGGCTGGCCCTGCTGGACCACTACCTCTCGCAGGGTGGAGCCGGCCAAGGTGCCTTGGCGTGGGTGGCCATCCATGAGCGCGATCCGGCCATCCGAAACGAGGCGACCCGGCGGATCGAGACTCCCGCGTGCAACGAAGTGCTCGCAGTGCTGGACGGAGCGCTTCGGTGCCGCAACCATCGCATCGTGAACAGCGCCGGCCTGCTGGCGGGCGCGATCACGGCGCTGCCCGCGATTCCCCTCTTGATGATGGCGCAGATCGCGCAGGACCCGGTTCAGGACCAGGGCGACCTTGCCTGGATTTCCATTGGCACGCAGCAGTCCTATGTGGCCAGCCTGATCCCCGTGACCGGCGACAACTCAGGCGCGTTCCAGCCCGTGATCGGCGTGCTGCAAGAGGGCGTGGTGCTGCGTGTGCGCGATGCGGTCGCCATTTCCTACCGAGTCGATGTCCACAATTCGCTGGTCACGATGACCTCGATGGACTGGGGGCAGAACACCGCGCAGCTGGCGTGGGACCCGTGGGCCTGGGCCCGCTGGTACAACGAGGAATATGTGCCTTTCAAGCAGGCGCAGGCGAGCTCGCGGCCGTCGCATCCAGCGCCTTGAGCGCCCGACCGATCGCCGCAGCCAATCGTTCGTAGTCTTCGATCGTGTTGTGCAGGTGCGCGCTGATCCGCACATGCCACTGTCCCTCCCAGTCGATCACTGGGACTTCCACGCGATGTTCGTCGTGCAGATGCACCATGAGGGAGTCCGGGTTCTCGAATGGCCCGCGGATTCGCTGTGGAAGTGAGATGATCGCCATGCTGCCCATCGCGTCGCGCGTGGAAGCCTGAATCGGTGCCACTCCCCACGCCTGCTCCAGCAACTCCTTCCCCGCGCGGCACAGTGCGTGGTTGTGGTCCCGGACTGCCGCCGTTCCGATGGAGTCCCACAGGTCGAGCGCGTCGGGAATCGTGAGCCACGCCGCCAGGTCGCGCGTCCCCTGCCAGCCGAACTCCTTCTCGAACCCCTGTCCAAGGTTGTGGCTGATGGTCTCGGGGTGCGTGATGCCGCGCACGCGTGGCGACGCATGAAGGAATCCGCAACCCTTCGGGGCGCAGGTCCACTTGTGGAGGTTCCCCGTGTACCAGTCGGCGTCGATGGAGGAGAGGTCCATCGGCAGCATCCCGGGAGCATGCGCGCCATCGATGAGCACCGCCACGCCGCGAGCCCTGCAGGCGGCCACGACCGACCTGACATCCAGGACCGCCGCCGTCGGGCTGGTGATCTGGTCGACAATCACCACGGCCGGCGGGTCGTCGCGGCGGATCGAGTCCAGGAGCGGCGAGAGGTCGATCGGGCCGACGGCACGAAGCGGCAAGTGCACCTCCTCCACGGTCCCGCCCACCTCGACTGCCCGGTGCCGCATCGCCATGCGGACGGCGTTGTAGACATGATTCGTCGTCACCAGTCGGGCACCCGCTGGAAGCGGGACCGACCGGAGCACGGCGCCCACCCCCGCCGAGGCGTTGGTCACCAAGCCAATCGCGTCAGGGTCGGCATTCACGAACTCCGCAACGCGCCGCCGCACCCCGGCCAGGAGCCCCTCACACTGTCTCCCGAGGACTTCGATGGGGTCTGCCTCGACGGCCTGCCTATGACGGTCGTAGGCGTTCTGGATCGGCGTGGGGACCGAGCCAAAGGAACCGTGGTTCAGGAAGGCAAGGTCACCTCGAAGCGGCCAACCAAGCCGTGCCGCGCGGTCTGGGAGGGATGGAGGCTGGACTGGCATTGGTGCGTCGAAATGGTAGGAGGATCGAGCGTCCGAGAACTTGAACCAAACGAAAGGACGGGTAACATGTACCGAACAAAGAGTGGACACCAGCCAGACAACTGTCCGATGAACCAGCACCATGACACTCATCTCCCCTCAACGCTTGGCTGCGCTTCGCCACGAAGCAGCCATGCCGCTGGTCCAAATGGGACCCGGCGGGGACTTCGTCACCTACCTGGTCCCACACGACGAGTCTCTCGTGCTCCTGCGCCCGTCCGCACGGCAATCTTGGTCCCCGCATTGTCCAGTTCCTTCCCCCCAACAGTTACGACGGGGTGTTGGCGAGGTCTGGCCCGCCTTGGTGCGGCTGATCGCCTCCACGCTTTCACTGCTGTTCGGCGCGCCGGCTGGCTCCCGCGAACGACTGGCCCCCGCCCGGTCGTGGCCCGGCGCCTGGCTCCTTCCAACTCCCCCACGCGACTGGCTGGATCGCCTCCTCGGCATCCAGCGGCTTGAACTCCCAGAAGACATCACTCATGTCCACGCTCAACCTCACTCCCAAGCAACTTCGCATCTTTCAGCTCATTCGCCAATGGCGATCAACGCGCGGCTATTCGCCGACCATGCAGGAACTCGCCGACGAACTCGGCGTCAGCAAGGTCACGGCATTCGGGCACGTCGAGGCCCTGATCGGGAAGGGCGTGCTGAGACGCGATGCGAACAAGGCACGCTCTTTGGCCATTGCGAGTGATGCGATCCCGCCCGATGAAGAAGCTGGCGTGAGTTTCCCGCTGATGGGTCGAATCGCCGCCGGCTATCCGATCGAGCGTGCACAAGACAATGAGTGCCTGCGACTGGACGAGATGTTCGGCCCGGTGCGCGGCCAGAAAGGCGACATGTTCGCCCTCCAGGTCGACGGCGATTCCATGCGCGACGAGGGCATCCTGGATGGCGACTACGTGATCGTGGAGCGGCGTTCGACGGCTCGCAATGGCGAACGTGTCGTCGCGCTACTGCCCAACGGCGAGACCACGCTCAAGACGATCTTCACGCAGCGCGACGGGACGATTCGCCTGCAGCCTTCCAACCCCGACTTTGAGCCAATCATCGTTTCCGACTGCACCGTCCAGGGAGTGGTCATCGGGGTGATGCGGCGGTACCGGTGAGCTGGCGATAGAGCGCCGCAACCGTGCTTGCTCCGCCTGCGCTCATGGCCCGCACGAACGGCGTGCCGACGATGGCTGCATCTGCCCCTTGCGTGACTGCAGTGACATCTGCGGCACTGGAGAGGCCAAACCCGACCGCGACCGGCACTGTGGCGGAGCCCCTGATGCGACCGACGGTTGCCGACACCTCCGCGAGATCCAAGCTCGCTTGCCCGTCACCCCCAGTGATTCCCTTGCGCGCGATCGCGTAGACAAAGCCAGTCGCCATCGAGGCGAGCGTCGCGGCGCGCGCGGGCTCAGTGGTGGGTGCCACAAGTGGAATGAACCCGATCGAATGTCGCCTGGCGCTCACCGCAAGGTGTGAAGCCTCATCGGGATCCAGGTCCGGCACGATGATGCCATCAAACCCTGCCGCAGCGAAGGCGAGTGCGGGGTCGCTTTCGCCAAGGCGGGTCGTGATCGAGGCACTCACCATCGCCACGAGCCTGGCTTGGCATCGTTCCCGGAGTGCCTTCACGCAAGCAAGCACGCCCCGTGCCGTCGTTCCTCCAGCCAGCACCTGATGCATGGCCTGGGCGATCACGGGTCCGTCCGCGATGGGGTCGCTGAAGGGGATGCCGACCTCGATCACGGGAGCGCCAGCGGTATCAAGCGCGAGCAGGGCCTCCTCGAACGCGCCCATCGTGGCGTGGCCCCCGACGATGAAAGGGATGAGGCAGGGCTTGGACGAGGCGCGGATCGCGTCGGGAATGGAGTTCGACATCGGAGGAAGGAGTGGGCTGACTCGGATTCGAACCGAGGTCGTACCGATTATGAGTCGGCTGCTCTAGGCCGCTGAGCTATCAGCCCGAGGTTGGGAGGGTATCCGCACGATCCGCTGCGTGGGTGGGCGTGCCGGACGCTAGACTGCGGGGTTCGCATGGCGATGATGTTGGCACATCTCTTCCTGGTGATGCTCCTTGCCGGGACATGGCTTGGAACAATCGTCCCCAACGCCGGATCCGAGCGCTGCGGCCAAATATGCTGGCTGGACCGCGGCTCCCTGGAGCACGGTTCTGCGACGGCGGGTCCGTTGTGCCGGCGCGCCGTCCGAACACCTGCGGGGCTGCTGGCGCATCGCCCGCCCTGCGCCGACGACTGCGCTGCGGCACTGCCCTCGGACCCGTCGTGGGCCGCCAGCGGGCGAGCCGCCGCCCCCCCGCCCTTGAACGCTTGAGCCACCTCTGGTGCGGCCGTGCCGCATCATGGCGCCCCACGTGACCTCGTGGCGCCGCTCGCGTTCGACCCTGACCGACACACTCAAAGGACTACACACAACATGGGCGTTCCAATTTTCGGCATTCTCGCCAAGAAGATCTTCGGCACCCGCAACCAGCGCATGGTGCGCCGGTACCTCCGCATCGTCGACCAAGTCAATGCTCGCGAGGACGATGTCCGCGCGCTCACCGACGCCGAGATCATGGAGCGCACCAAGGCGTTCCGATCCCAGGTGCAAGCCGGCGCCAATGCGTATGACCTCATCCCGGATGTCTTTGCCGTCGCGCGCGAGGTGATGGACCGTGCGGTGGGCATCCGTGCGACGCTCAACCCCGCCGGGGAGTTTGACCCGACGATCCTGTCTGAACGCGGTCGTGCCCTGTACGGGGAATTGACGGCTGCATCCGCGGCGCTCCCGCCCTCGGAGCCGGTCGAGGCGCTCAAGGGATGTGCCGAGCCAGTGGAGGGGTGGCAGATGGTGGAGATCCCCCTTGAGTACTACGCCGAAGTCCGTAAGGCGCTCCCCTACCCGGATCCCAACGACCCCAACCACGGTCGCGTGCCCCCCTTCCGCGCGCGGCCCTTCGATGTCCAGATCATCGGCGGCATCGTGCTGGCGGAGGGCCAGATCGCCGAGATGAAGACCGGCGAGGGCAAGACGATCGTCGGCCCCCTCGCGTGCTACCTGGCCGCCTGCGAGGCCAAGCAGGTGCATGTCGTCACGGTGAACGACTACCTCGTGCAGCGTGACCGAGACTGGACCTTCCCCTTCTTCCGCGCCCTCGGACTCACGGTCGGCGCGATCCACCCGCTCCACATGCAGTCGCAGCAGGGCAAGGCAACCGCCTACAGCTGCGATGTCGTCTACGGGACGACCAGCGAGTTTGGCTTTGACTACTTGCGCGACAACATGAAGACGCGCCGGCAGGACCAGGTCCAGAAGTCACGCGACTTTGCCATCGTCGACGAGGTGGATTCCACGCTCATTGACGAGGCTCGGACCCCCCTCATCATCTCAGGACCTGCGTACCAGCAGCGGCCGCGGTATGCCGAGGCGGACAGCATTGCCAAGCACCTTGTCTCGAAGCAAAAGCCTTGGCAGGAGGCGGATAACGCGGTCTCGGCACAGCGGTCGAAGGTGGCGTCGATCGAGGGCAAGATCCGGAACACCCGCGACAAGGGCACGATCCCGCAGCTTCAGAAGGACATGAGCGTCGCACGGAAGGCCATTCCCGCCCTGGAGGCTGCGCGCGAGGAAGTCACGCAGTTCTACGAGGTGGAGCTTGATCGCAACCAGGTGACCATCACGCACCAGGGGATCGAGGAGGCGCAACGCGCGGGCGGCATGGGTTCGTTCTATGTCGGAGAGAACATGGACATGCCGCATCTCCTGGAGCAGGCGCTGCGTGCGCACACCTGCTACCAGCGCGACAAGGATTATGTGGTCGCGGCGGACGAGGACGGCCAGGAGGGCATCATCATCGTCGACCAGAACACCGGTCGGAAGATGATCGGGCGCCAGTGGTCCAACGGGCTCCACCAGGCGATGGAGGCCAAGGAAGGCGTGCGGATCCGCGACGAGACGCAGACCGTGGCCACGGTCACCGTCCAGAACTTCTTCAAGCTCTACAAGCGCCTGGCCGGCATGACCGGCACCGCCGACACCGAGGCCACGGAGTTCCACGAGATCTACCGGCTGGATGTGGTCAGCATTCCCACCAACCTGCCGATCCAGCGCAGCGACCGCGCCGACATTGTCTTCCTCACGGGGAAGGACAAGTGGAAGGAAGTGGTCGAGGAGATCCGCCGCTGTCACGATGTTGGGCGGCCGGTGTTGGTGGGCACCACCAGCGTGGAGAAGTCCGAGCGACTCGCCGAGATGCTCCGCAAGGCGCACAACATCCCGCACGAGGTCCTCAACGCCAAGCAGCACGAGCGCGAGGCGGACATCGTCGCCGGCGCCGGCTCGCTGGGTGCGGTGATGATCGCCACCAACATGGCGGGCCGCGGCACGGACATCAAGCTTCGCACCTTCTCTCGTGAGGAGCTCCTCACGTACTGGCAGCGCCGCAACCTGGCGCCCCGCGAGGTGGAGGCGGTCATGGGCGACGAAGAGATCCTCGCGCGCTGCTACCGCCACCAGCTGACGCAAGTCCTTCGCCTTCCCAAGAAGGACGCCGAGGCCCTGACCGGAGACGAGGCTCGACTGCGCATGATGCGGCATTGGGTGGAGCACGAGCGCGGCGTCGAAACCGAGAAGGCTTCCCGGATGAGCGCCGAGCAGTGCGAGCGGGAACTGGATTCCCAGGGTGCCTTCTTGAGCCATCGCCTCGCGATGTGGACGGATGCCGAGGAGATCGGCGGGCTCCACATCGTCGGCACTGAGCGACACGAGAGCCGCCGCATTGACAACCAGCTCCGCGGCCGTTCCGGCCGACAGGGTGACCAGGGGTCCAGCCGGTTCTTCCTGGGCCTGGACGACGACCTCATGAAGATGTTTGCCGGCAAGGCGACGCTCAACATGCTCAGTCGCCTGGGCATGAAGGAAGGCGACGCCATCGAGAGCCCCATGCTCTCGCGCCAGATCCAGAAGGCGCAGCGCAAGGTGGAGGAGCGCAATTTCCAGATCCGCAAGAGCATCCTGGACTACGACGAGCCGATGGAGCACCAGCGACAGTCCTTTTACGGAATGCGTCAGCCGGTGGTGGAAGGAAAGAATGTCCGCGCCATCGTGCTGAGATTCGTGGATGAGGAGCTGGCCGACGCGTCACGCCGATTCCTGGACAAGCACTTTGTCCCCAAGGTCGTCTCCGAGTGGGTGTGGGAGCACTTCGGGGTCATGGTCGAGCCGGGGCGGTTTGTTGGCAAAGACCGGGAACAGACGCTGGAGGTCATCCGCGTCGACACCGTGGGCGAGAAGTGGGCTCAGGTGGAGGTGGGGCTTGGTGAATTGCTCCACGAAGAGGCCGACCCCAGCGAGTGGGACCGGGACGGCATCAAGTCGTGGGCCAGGACTCACTTTGGGTTTGAGGTGCCGGATGAACTCTTGACAGGGTCGGATCGTCACGCCATTCGCCGGGCGGTGGAAGGCGCCGCCAAGGTGCAGTGCGCGGCGGTTGACCTGACGCCCATCGAGGCGTTCCTCGCGCCGGACTACGGCACCAACGAACTCGCCAACTGGGCCACCAACAAGCTTGGGGTCACGATCCCGCACGAAGACCTTCGTGGCGTGAAGGATCCTGCGGAAGCGGAGGGCCGCCTGAAGACCAAGGTCCGCGAGCTCTATGCACGCCGGGAAGTCACCTACCCGATCTCGTTTGCGCTGGAGCAGACGATGGCGCAGATGGCCGGCAATCCAGCGCTCGCACTCGGCTTTCTCTGCCGCTGGGCCAACACGCGATACGGCCTGGACTGGGCGCCTGACCGCCTGCCAGGCCAGGGCCCCGAGGACCTGCGTCAGATCCTCCTTCACGAGGCCGAGAGCTGGAATGACGAGCGATTCGATCGCCGGGCGAAGGATGCCATCGCGGCGGGCGCCCGCGGCGAGCAGGTGGCCGAGTGGTTCCGCGAGACCTACGGCGTCCTCCTCTCCGACGAGGAGGTGGCCGCCATCGAGAAGCACGGCCGCGAGGTCGTCGCGCGTCGCATCCGTGAGGTGCACCGCGGCGAGCTCACGATGTTCGAGCAGTGGATCCTCCTGCAGATCATGGATACCACCTGGAAGGAACACCTCCACGCGATGGACCAGCTGCGCGACGCCATCGGTTTGCGGTACTTCTCGCAGAAGGACCCGCGCATCGAGTTCAAGCGAGAGAGCGCGCGATACTTCAACGAGATGCACTCCAACATCCGTGACCGCCTCACCGACATCGTGCTCAAGGGACGATTGGCGCCGCAGCCAGCCCAGCCCGCCGCCGCACCCAAGGGCGAGCCCACGCCAAGGCCCGCCGGCGATGCTGCCAGCGCGCCTCCGCAACCAACAGCGCCGCCACCGCCAGAGATTCCCGCGCCGAAGCGTGCCGGGGCCGTCGGTCGCAACGAGCCGTGTCCGTGCGGCAGCGGCAAGAAGTACAAGAACTGCTGCGGCAAGTAGTAGGTGGAGTCGGTTGGAGAGGTGTTGCTCCGTGCAACGCCGGTGCGCTCCGTGGGGCGTCGACGCTCTCGCGCTGCACCTCGACGCCCTGCGTTGCCAAGCCCGTGCGACACCGCTACACTTCGCCATTCGCCTCGTTAGCTCAGTTGGTAGAGCAGCTGACTCTTAATCAGCGGGTCGTAGGTTCGAGCCCTACACGAGGCATTGTGGCGCCGGGCGAGCCGAGACTCACGCCAACTCCCTACCCGACGGCTCCCTAGAACGCCCCGCGCATCGCAAGGAACAGGATGACTCCCAGGAGGAGCAGCCCCACCGCGATCAACGCGCGGCGGCCGAGCCCTGCGGCCGCCGGATGCCTGCGCAGCACATCGCCCGTGATCCACTCGAAGCACTTGGGGCAGATGTCGGCGTCCTCATGGACCTCGGCTCCGCACTTGGGGCAGTAGCCGGCGCGGAGTCGGCGCAGCTCCTCGGCCGTGCGAGGACGGCTGCCCGCGGCGTCATCTCCATCATCCGTGTCCAGGTCACCGTCGTCGCCACCAAAGCGATCGATGTCTTCGTCGGAAGGGCCATCGTCGCGCTCAGGTCGTCCCTGCACCGGCGAAGGGTACTCTTGCGCCATGCCAGCCACCGAATCAACGCTCTCGCTTCAGGTGGGGACATCGCTCCCGGCGTTCCGATTGCCTTGCCCTTGCACCGGCAGCGACGTGTCCAGCGCGTCTTTCGCCGGCAGCCCGGTGCTGGTGGCCTTCCTCTGCAATCACTGCCCGTTTGTGGAACATGTCGCCGACCAGCTGTCGCAGCTGGACGCGGAGTCCACCTCCGCGGGATGGCGCATCGTCGCGGTCAACAGCAACGACCCGGCGACCTATCCCGAGGATGCACCCGAACGGATGGCGGCGGCGGCGAAGCGATGGCACTGGGGATTCCCGTACCTCTTCGATGCGTCGCAGGATGTGGCGCGGGCCTTTGGAGCCGCATGCACACCGGACTTCTTCCTCTTTGGCGCCGATGGCCGGCTGGCGTATCGAGGCCAGTTGGATGGCTCGACCCCGCGCAACGGGCTCCCTTGCGATGGCGCGGCGCTTCGTGCTGCGCTGGCCCAGGTGCTCTTCGGACGCCCGGTCGCGGAACCGCACTTGCCGTCCATCGGCTGCAACGTGAAGTGGCGCGCAGTGCAGGAGACCGGCGCCTGAAAAGCAAAAACGCCCCCCGCAGGGCGGGAGGCGTTGAGCTGGGAGCGAGGCGGACGGGAATCGAACCCGCAACCACCGGCGTGACAAGCCGGTACTCTAACCAATTGAGCTACCGCCCCAACATGTAAGACCGGGGATCGTAACCGAGCCTCCTGAAGGTGGCAAGTCATTGGATCCATCGATGAGTGCGGGCGGGCTCCGCGATTGGCGCAGCCGCCGCCAGTCAACAATCCGCCCAGGTCCGACCGATGGATGCCTCGGCCACGAGGGGCACCGAGAGCGTCATCGCCCCCGCCATCGTGGCTTCCAGCATCCGTGCCACCTCGGATGCCTCCGGTTCCGGAGCCTCAAGGACCAGTTCGTCGTGGATCTGGAGCAAGAGCTGCGCGCGAGGGTGCTGGAGCGCTAGGCGCTCATGCACCCTGAGCATCGCCACCTTGATGAGGTCCGCGGCGCTCCCCTGCACCACCGTGTTGATGGCGATGCGCTCGCCCAGACGGCGCTGGTTGGGGTTGCGCGAGTGCACCTCGGGGATGGGGCGACGCCGGCCGAGGATCGTGCGCACGCCGCCAGTCTGCCGGGCCTCTTCGACGCACGACTGGAGAAAGCGGTCGATCCCGGAGAATCTCGCCCGGTAGTCATCGATGATCTGCTTGGCGCGAGAGAGCGGCACGTCGGAGCCAAGCATTCGCGACAGGCCGTGCGCCGTGATGCCGTAGACGATGCCGAAGTTGACCATCTTGGCCACGCCACGCTGGGCATCAGTGACCGCCGCAGGCTCCACGCCGAACACTTCCGCTGCGACCGCACGGTGGATGTCCTCGCCGCGGGCGAAACATTCCACCAGCCCCGCATCGCCTGAGAGGTGCGCCAGGATCCGCAGTTCCACCTGGGAGTAGTCAGCGCACACCAGCAAGTTTCCTGCCCTGGCAGTGAAGGCGCGCCGGATGTCGCGACCCATCTCCGATCGGATCGGGATGTTTTGGAGGTTGGGATCGCTGCTGGAGAGTCGCCCCGTCGCGGTGCCCAGCTGATGGAATGAGGCGTGGATCCGGCCGGTCGAAGGCACCACCGCCTCATCCAGCGCCACCAGGTAGGTCCCCACCAGCTTGGTGACTTGCCGGTACTGCAAGATCAGACCGGGGATGGTGCTGTCACAAGTGGGGTCATCCACCAGTGACTCCAGCACCTCGGAATCGGTGCTCACCCCTGTCTTCGTCTTCTTGACGATGGGAAGGCCAAGTCCCGGCGGGAAGTCGGACGGGCCGTTGAAGAGAACTTCTGCCAGCTGCTTGGGGCTGTCTGGGTTGAATGAGCGCGGCGATGCCTGCAGGACCTGGTCCTTCAGGTCCACCGCCATCGCACCAAGTCGGTTCCGCTGCCGCGCCAGTTCTTCGCGGTCAAGGGCGATCCCCTCGTACTCCATCGCGGCAATCACCTCGACGAGGGGGCGCTCGACATCGCGGTAGAGCGAGGCTTCGCGCGCATCGGTGAGTTCATGGTGGAGATGCTCCCGAACCCGTAAGCAGATGTCCGGGTCGGCCGCCGCGTATGGAAGTGCGGAGTGCAGTGGCACGTCGTCGAAACGGCGCTGGAATTGCCCCGATCCGATGAGCGTGCTGATCGGCTGCATCCGCACGCTGAGCAGCGCCTCCGAGCACTCCTTGAGCCCGTGGCTTCGATCTTCGGGATGGACGATGGCATCCAGGATCATCGTGTCGTCGGTCACGCCACGCAGCGCGATACCAGCGGCCCGTAGGACTTGGATGTCAAACTTGGCGTTGTGGAGCGCCTTGGGGATGGATGCGTCTTCCAGAAGCGGGCGAAGCGCCTCGATGACCTCCTCGGTCCGCAAGTGCGACGCAGGCTCTGGGCTTCTCGTCGGCACATACACGCCCGTTCCGGGGGCGATGCTGAGGCAGACACCGCACAGAGCGTCGACCCGCGGTCGGACGCCAGTGGTCTCCGTGTCCACGCCCAGGACTCCTCCGTTCCGGGCCGACTCGCGTGCGGAAGCCACGAATCGGTCCAGTTCCGCCCGAGTGGCGATAAGCGAGTAGCTGCCCAGTGGAGGTGCGGCAGCCTCGGAAGCCAACCCGCCGGAGTCTGCATCGTTCGCGCTCGCGGACATCGCAAAGAGCGGGAGGTCTTCGTTACGAGATCTCGCCGGCACCTCGCGCCGTGGCAGTGCCGGAGGCTGCGCGCGAACTGGCTCTGACTGCTCTGCCGAATTCACATCCGCCACCCCGAGCAACTCGGTCCACTGCGACCGCAGCCCCCCAAACCCCAAGAGCCGGAACAGCTCCAGGACGCCGGGCGCATTCGCCTGCGCCAGGTCTGCCCGCGCCGCTGCGGGATTGATCTCCACCGCGCAATCGTCCTTGAGCCGCACCAGCTGCCGCGACAGCGCCAGCGTGTCGCGCCCCTTCTCGATCGCCTCGCGACGCTTGGGCGTGAGTGCCGCGAGATTCTCCAGCACCCCCTCGATGGAGCCGTAGGTGGTGATGAGCTGCGCGGCCGTCTTGGGGCCGATGCCGGGGATGCCCGGCACGTTGTCGACCGTGTCGCCCATGAGCGCGAGCATGTCCACGACCTGTTCGGGGCGCACGCCCTTGCTGTCAAAGAGCGCCTCGGCGTCCAGTTCCACGGCCGTCTGGACGTCGTAGAGCGAGACACGCTCGTCCAGGAGCTGGCCCAGGTCCTTGTCCTTACTGGCGATGCGGATCGACCACCCCGGGTGCTCAGCGCGAGTCTTCCGCACGAGCGTGGCGATGACATCGTCAGCCTCGACGCGCTCATGTGCGTAGATGGGGATCGACAGCAGTCGAGCCAGCTCCAGGCATCGCACCACCTGCGGATGAAAGTCCTCTGGCGCGGGGTCGCGATTCGCCTTGTACTCCGGGTAGAGGTCGCTCCGGAAGGTCTGGTCGTCGCCGGCAGCGTCGATCACCAGCACCAGATGTTCCGGGCGGCACTCTCTGTAGAGCTTGGCAAGCATCGACGCGAAGCCGTAGACCATCGCCGTGGGCTCGCCGGTGATCCGGCTGGTGAGCCCGCCACGGATGGCGTAGTACGCACGGAAGAACTGCGCGTGCCCATCGATGATGTAGAGGGTCTCAGCCATTCGCCGCCGCCGCATGCGCAGTGCGCGTGTGGAGCGACTCCAGGAACGACCGCATCGCGGGGCCAAGCTTCATCTGCCGGCGCGCCATCATCGCCTCCTCGGTTTCCAGAAATCTGGAGAGTCGATTGACGGACGAGCGCTCGGGCGTGACCCAGCCAAACGGGCCGACCGTCTGCGGTGAGCGAGTTGTTGCCACCATGGCGCCGACATCGATCGAGAATCCAGTCGGGATGGCCACCAGGATCGCGATCTTGGCGTGGTCGCCGCACACGCCGCCGTAGTGCGTGCGCCCGGTCTGGAAACGCGGCTTGGACGGTCCCAGCGAGGCGACGACCTCTCCGTAGGTGTTGAGGAGGTTGCTCACGCAAGATCCGGCGCCGATGTTGACCCACTCGCCCACGATGCTGTCGCCGATGTGGCCATCATGGACCGCATTGGAGAACCCGTAGATGATCGATCCGCCGATCTCGCAGCCCACCCGGCAGGTCGGTCCGATCACGGTGTTTGGCTTGACCAATCCGCGCGGGGAGACGCTGCTGCCAGACCCGACGACACACGGGCCCTGAATGACCGCATTGGCGCCGATCACGGCGTTGTCCCAGAGGACGATGGGACCCTTGCGTGCGTCCAGCACCGCGCCGGGTTCGATGGTGACCGATCCGTGCCGCACGATCGTGCCAAGCGGCGTGGTTTCCCTGGTGGCACCGGGAACGCGCGAGAGGAGTTCGATGTCCGCGGCGAGTCGTGAGGGCAACTGGTCCAGCAAGTGCCATGGGTGCACCGGAAGGAGTTCGCTGGTGGATTGCGTGGGCGCGGAGCGGTCGCACCTCCACTCGTTCCCCGCCAAGGTCTCGATTCGGAGGCCACCACCAAGCGCCGCGCCGACCAGCCGTCCCGCGCCATCCACCAACTGGTTCCCTTCGGGCAGCGACAGCACTGCTGCACACTGTGTGGGCGAGGCAAGCCCATGGATGGCGTGCGTCGGTCCGGTTCCGGCTCGCGCAAGTGTGGTCCCCCAGCGCTCCGTCACGCGCCCCGCATGGAGGCTCCAGAGATCCGTGGTGGCGGCTCCAGCTGAGATCGAGGCTCCCATTGCCCCCACACGCTCTATTTGGCACAGCGCGCCCGCGCGATGCTCAAAGGCAAGCCGGGTCGCCGAGAGCGGTCCAAAATCGCTCAATCCATCGTCAAAGAGCAGAACGTTTGGAGTCTGGTGCTGTGGGGCTGTCATGGCGATCGAATGGCAGTCATTACGGGCGCCTACCGACGACGGAGGGCAGGAAGCGGGAAGGTCCACCAGCCGATCCATCGCTCCAGTGGCCACCACAAGGGAATGGCCAGAACTCCGGAGGCGAGCGCATCCAAGATGCGCGTGGTCAAGTTACCCAACGCGGAGCCAGGCCACGGGAAATCCTCGCCTGGGTACCAGCCGCGCATCGCAAAGACGAAGGTCCACACGAGGGACGCCAGCAATCCAGTCAGGAAGGTGAGCAGCGCAAACGCGGCGGGACTGCGCCGGAACAGGATGCCCCGCAGCTGCACGCCTGTCCACGCCGCCAGCGCCAGGCCAAGTGCCCAGGGACCGGGGACGACCAGTGCCATCCCCTCGACAGGGACGGGTCCGAGCAGGTCCACGGTCAGGCCGCACAGGAATCCTGCCCACATGGCCGTGGGGCGGGCCGCGTGCATCGCCACGAACGCCACCAGCGCCGGCACGAGCGTGGGCACCACCCCACGAACCTCGAACACCGGCAAGAAGGAGCGATCGATCGCACCCACCAGCAACAGCGCGATGGCGAAGATCGTCCAGTTCATGGTGCCGTTCTCAGCCGAGAGAACTTGATCACGACGACATCCAGCCCCTTGGTCGGGGCTGCCGGGCGCAAGACATGCCTGCGCTGCAGTGGTGCTTCATCCGGAAGTTCGATCTTCACGACGGTCCCGATGAGCATGCCCTGCGCCTCGGCGGGCCACTCGCGGTCATCAAGGAGGATCTCCGTCCCGCGAGGCAGTTCAATCCCGGAGGGTGCCTGCGCCACGATCGAACCAGACGCCAGGACGCTCACCTGCACAGGCAGGTCGACTCCACCAACCGGATCCTTCGCGCGCGCATCAATGCGACCCACCCGAGGACTCCATACGGGCAACACGGAGCATCCGGCGCGCCCCACAGGCGACACGACCCTTCCGACGAGCGAGTCGCCTCCAAAGATGGCGACATCCCCCGCCTGGATGCCGGCCGAGGCTCCCTGCCCGATGCGAATCAGCGGATTGCGGCCAGCGCCGTCCACCCCCACCACGCTGGCCGGCACCAAAGCGGTGCGGTCGTCGCGCACGGCGAGCCGAGCCCGGGAGACGGAATCCAGTTCTCGTACCAGGCGTTCGGTCTCGATCCGCATCGAGTGGTAGAGGCCGCGGTAGGCATTGCGCTCGCGGATCAACTGTTGTGCGAGTGGAGACTGGAGGTCCAGTTCGGGAATCGGTGGCCGCAACCACGCCCTGGCCTGCCCCATCACAAGCCCAAGCGGCATGAAGGGGATCCAGGCAACCTCGCCAAGTTCGCCAGTCCATGGCTTGAGGAACCGGGCGGGAGCGAACGAACAGGCCAGCGCCAGGGCGCCACACCAGACCATTGGTCCTGGCCTACGCATTCATCCGCTCAGCCCTCTTCGGCGTCGGACTCGAGTGTGGTACCCAGCAGGTCGAGGTTCTCGATGTACTCGGCCGTCCCGCGCGCGACGCAGGTGAGTGGATCGTCGGCAATCCGCACCGGCAGGCCGGTCTCCTGCTCCAGCAGCTTGTCGATCCCGCGCAGGAGTGCGCCGCCGCCGGCGAGCATGATGCCTGAATTGACCAGGTCCGCCGAAAGCTCGGGTTCCGCCAGTTCCAGCGTCCGCTTCGTGGCGGCGACGATGTCCGCCAGCGGTGCCTGCAGGGCCTCCCGGACTTCCGGGCTAGTGACCGTGCACTTGCGCGGCATGCCCGAAGGGACGTGCCGACCCCGCACCTCGAGTGCTAATTCCTTTTCCATCTTGAAGGCGCTGCCGATCTCGATCTTGATGCGCTCGGCGGTCTGCTCGCCGATCAGGATGTCGTGCTTCTCGCGCACGAACTTGATGATGGCCTCGTCAAAGTCGTCGCCAGCGCGTCTGATGGATTCGCACCGGGCGATGTCGCCCAGACTCAGGATCGCCACCTCGGTGGTGCCGCCGCCGATGTCGACGATCATTGACCCCTGAGCCTCGCGGTACGGAAGCCCAGCACCAATGGCGGCGGCCAAGGGTTCCTCCAGGAGGAACACGGTCCGGGCGCCCGCACGCTCGGCGCTGTCCAGCACCGCACGCTTCTCCACCGCCGTGATGCCCGATGGGATGCCGATCACGACGCGCGGCGCAAAGAACCGACGCTTACCGCAGACCTTGCGGATGAAGTACGAGAGCATCGCCTCCGTGATCTCGAAGTCCGAGATCACGCCGTCCTTGAGCGGGCGAATCGCGGAGATCGAGCCAGGCGTCCTGCCCAACATGGCCTTCGCTGAGAGACCGACGGCCGTGCCATTGTTGAGCACCTTGTTGGTCCCTCGTCGCACGGCGACGACGGAGGGCTCGTTGAGGACGATGCCCTGCCCCCGGACGCACACGAGGGTGTTGCATGTCCCCAGGTCGATTCCCATGTCCGTGCCAAAGAGTCCTAGGAGCCTGTCGAAGAGCATGCGATCCTCCGCGCCCGTGCGAGGGCGACTATGTGATGCCCGGAAGGTTAGCGACTGTGCCTAGCAGCCGTGCACCGCAGTCAGGTGGTCCACCCAGGCACCAGGATCTCAGTCGAGATCGACAGGTTCGATGGCGCTCCCGGGTCTTGAGTCCGGGGAGCCAAGGTCCATGTTCTGCTTCACCGTGTACGCCACCGCCGCTCCGAGCAGCAGGGTGACGATGACCAAGAGGACGGTGTACACGTCCAACTCGCCGCTCTTTCGAGGCTTCGCTTCGGTCTTGGCCATGGGATGTTACTAGCGGGTGTTCCTGGCGGCTCGCTTGGGCTAGGGGTCAGTCGGGCTGCGCCAGCGCAGACTGCCCGTCCTCAACGCTGCCGCGAAGGGCGGACTCGCCCTCCACAATCCCCACAGCGGAGTTGGTATCCACGCTGATGATCCGAAGGTCGGCGATGTAGTTGTTGCCGTCCGCGATCATCATGCGCCAACCGTTGGCGATGCCCGCCCGGCTCCCCTGGTCGATCTCCGCGTAGACCGTGTCACCATCGCGACGGACGGCGGTGATGCGCGCCTCCAGCTCGATGGTCGGCTGCACGCCAGCCGTCTCGGGGGCCGGCTGCGGTTCGGGGAGTTCCGCGCTGGAGCCTGAGGCACCAAGTGCCGCGGAACGCGCCATGGCGTCCGCAGCAACCAGTTCGGCGGCGGCGACCCGGGCCGTGGCGGTGGCCTTGGCCTCGCGAAGTCGTTGCAGTTGTTCCTGGAGGGCCATCTGTGCGCTGCGCGCCGCATCGAAGTCGCTGGCGATTACCTCCAGCTGCTTCTGCACTTCCATCAACTGCCGCTCGGCCGCGACCGCCCGATCACGCATTTCGCCGAGATCATTGGCGAGTGACTCCACCAAGACACCCCTCGACCGATCACTCTCGGCGAGAACTGCAAAGGTCGCGTCTCGCTGCGCGGCCTGCGCCTTCAGGCGCTCGGCATCCTGCATGGAGCGCATGAGATCCGCGCCCTTCGCTTCCAGGTCCGCGGCCAACTTGGCGCGAGCGGTATCGGCGGCCGCGAGCTGTGCCTGAAGGTCGCTCTCGGTCCGCGTCATCGATGCGCGCACGGCGCCCAGTTCGTCGTGCGCGGACTGGGCGGCTGACTTCTGCTCGATGTAGTTCGTCCGGTAGGTCGACTCATTGGACGCCTGCACGATGACAAACGGGACGGTTGCCACAGCAAGCAAAGCGACCAGGACGACGAAAATCTTGGTGAGTATGTGCACGTGGGGTCTCGTGGGTGAGGGTCGAGACGGTCGACCCAATGAGCGACGCATTCTAGACCGGATAAACGGTCGGCTGTCAACTGCCCGTGGCGAGTCCCCTTGAGCCGGCAGGACCCCTCAGAATTGCCGCCGCTGCCGCGATCTGTACGGACGAGTCTTCGTCCGCCAGAAGCACGCTGAGCGCCGTTCGTGAGTCGGGCGTCCCTACCGCCCCCAGCAGGAACGCCGCCGACGCGCGAATGGTGGGAGAGGCGCTCTTGGCACCCTCCATGCCGAGGTACTCGGGACCAGCCAGCGGTCCGCCACCCAGACGGACAAAGGCCGTCGCGGCCACGATCCGGAGCTCCATCGGGCGCGTCTGCGGCCCGTCCGCGGACATGATGCGGTGGAGGTGAGGGAGCGCCGCGGAGTCCCGGATCTCTTCGACCAGTTGGCACGCGAGGCCGATTCGTTCAGCCTTTGATTCCGGCTGGAAGAGGGCGGCGCGGAGAGGGTCCAACTGCGTCTCGTCACCAAGCACGACCATGGCTGCCGCCACCTGCAGCAAGAAGATCGCCTCTCGATCGGGGTTGGCACGAGCGCTGACGCGGACCACGGCAGTCCGGAGGAGAGGCAAGGCGCTGGGGTTGCCAAGCTTGCCAAGGAGCGTCGCAGCATTGGCTCGGTCGGTCTCGGACTCCCCCAGCAACATTGTTCCCAACGGCGTCAGGTCGACCGACTCTCCGCAGCGCGAGAGCGCGTAGAGCGCGCCGGCACGCACGCTGGGATACCGGTCAAACAGGAGCGGTCGAGTGAGTGGCGCCAGCTCGCACGCTCGTTGGTCCCCGATGACGATGCATGTGGCGTATCGGACGGCGGGGTTGACATCCCCGATGAGTCGCTCGCAGACGGCCGAGAGAGCACCCGAGGAGTATCGAAGAGACTCCACCGCCCTCGCCCTGAGCTCGGCATCAGGCGCGGCGGCGGCCTGCAACAGGAGGTCCGTGGCGTTCTGGGTATTGCCAAGGTCCGAGGTCACCGCAAAGGGCTGGCGCGTTGCCGCCGGAGCCAACCTGGCTGGGCCGCCCTGACTGGCCGCATCTGGATCGCTGATGCTGGCCGACTTGGTGCTCCACGGCCGATCGGAGGCCGATGGCAGATTCGTGCCGCTGCTGCACCCGGAGATCGACGCCAGAAGCACGACGGACAGCACGGCCGATGCGCACGACCGCGTCGTGCGTCGCGAGGGGATGAATCCGAGAAGCAGCACCATCGCAGCGATGGGTGATAGTACGCCTCCGATGGAAGCGAAGGGCGGGTCCAACGACGCGAGCCGTACGGAGAGCCGGTGCGCGCCCTCCTCCGACGGAGCGGCCATCCACACGAGGCGGCCGGCCGCGTCCACCTGGCACGAAATCCCCGTGTTGGCGCATCGGACCAGCTCGGTCCGATTCTCGATCGCCCGAGCCCGCGCCATTTGGAGGTGGTGGCGCCGACCAGCGACTGAGCTCCCAAACCATCCGTCGTTGGAAAGGTTCACGATGACCTGCGCCTTCCGGACGCCGCGATCCCAGACCAGGCTTCGGACCACCCAGGCCATGGTGTCCTCGAAGCAGATCGGCGTGGCGATTCGGAACGGGCTCGCGCCTGCTGGGCAAACCTCCAGCGAGTCCAGTCGCGCACCCGCCGACAGGTCGAAGGACATGCCACTCGCCCCAAGTGCCAGCAGTTGCTCCTCCAGCCATTTCCAGCGTGAGATCACTGGCATGGTTTCCCCGAACGGAGTCAGGAACACCTTGTCGTACCGCTGCAGGTTCCCCAGAGGGCCCACGATGTAGGCACTGTTGAACGAGTCATCGAAGGCCCACCGATCGCCCTCGACACGAAGCATGGTGGTTGCGTGGCTCCCCACCAGGAGCGGCGCACCGACCTCGCTTGAGAGTTCTCGAATCGCGTCTCGAAACATGGAGCCGGGGTAGGAGCCGCCCGCGGAGAGCACCTGGACCGTCTCCTCTTCCAGCCCGAATCCCGGGAGCACCGTTTCGGGCCACACCACCAGCGCCGGAGGAGGCGCCTCCGATGCCCCGTCCCTGGTGAGTCCAACCCATCGCCGCACATCGATGACCTGGTCCCGAGGCTCCCACCGAAGCTTGTTGCTCGTGGGGAGGTCCGTCTGAACCACGAGGAGTTCCACCGCGCGGGAGGTCTCCTGGGCGCTGTCGACCTGGTGCATCCTCCAGGATCCATAGCAGAGCGTGACCACGACGACGCACGCCACGACAACCAACCCTTCCCGCCGCCGTCGGGGAACGGCGATCGCGAAGATCGCCCCGCTCATGGCGGCGCACAGCAGCGTGAGCATCGGAACCCCGAAGAGGTCAGCAGACTGTGCCAGCACCGGTGCTTCGACCAGTGGCACGCCACGGGAGAACCACGGATACCCGCCAAGCACAAGTTCGCCCCTGAGCCACTCGAAGGTGACCGCCACAAGCGAGAGCTGCACCCACGCTGGCCAGTTGGGCCGCCGTCGGGCGAGCGACCGCAGCGCGACGAGTTCGGCGGCTGACCAGAGTCCCATGTAACACGCCAGGACAGGCAGCCCCAGCACGCTGACATCCTGGATCCACCACTCCAAGGAGAGCCAGGCTGGAACGGTCGAAGCAAAGGCCAGCACCGCAAGGGTCCTCGTCCGCCAGCCTTGCACGGCCAGCCCCAGTCCGGCCAACGGCACCAGCGAGACGGGGGCAAGGAGCCACAGTCCCCAGGGCTCGAAGGGAAGTGCGATCGATCCGGCGAACGAGAGCAGCCAGAGCGCGACCGCCCAGCCGGGCGTTCTGGCCCGCGCCGGGTCCGTGCCCTGATCGGGTCCCTTGAGTGTCTTCACGGACTCACTTCCCCGCGTAGTCCACCAAGCGGGCGATCTCCGTCCGCAGGTTGGCACGATGAACGATGCGATCCACGAAGCCGGACTTCAAGAGAAACTCAGAGGTCTGGAATCCATCTGGGAGGTCCTGGCGAATCGTCTGCTTGATGACACGCGGCCCGGCGAAGCCGACGAGCGCCCTTGGTTCGGCGATGATCACATCGCCCAACATGGCAAAACTGGCCGTCACGCCCCCAGTGGTGGGATCGGCCAGGACGGAGATGAAGAGCCCCCCGGCACGGTCAAACCGTGCCAGCGCAGCACTGGTCTTGGCCATCTGCATGAGCGAGAAGCCAGACTCCTGCATGCGGGCACCGCCGGAACAGCTCACGATGATCAGCGGGAGGTCGTGGTCGGTGGCGTGCTCGATGGCATGGGTGATCTTCTCGCCAACCACACTCCCCATCGACCCCGCCATGAAGGTGAAGTCCATCGCCGCCAGCATGATCCGCCGGCCCTTGACATAGGCGGTGCCGGTCTGCACGCCATCGTTCTCACCAGTGCTCGCCTGAGCGTCCGCAATGCGCTGCAAGTAGGGCTTGGTGTCCGTGAATACCAGAGGGTCCATCGGCGCCATGTGCGCGTTGATCGGCTCGAAGGTGCCGGTGTCCACCAGTTGCTCCACGCGCAACCTCCCCGAGATGCGGTGGTGGTGGTCGCACTTGGGGCACACCATGAGATTGACTTCAAGGGCGCGCCGAAACACGGTCTCCGAGCAGGCAGGGCACTGCACCCATTGCCCCTCCTTGACCGCACGCTTGTCGGTGATTGGCTCGTCCAGATCCCAGGTGATGGCACTCATGAACTGACCGCCTCCCGAGCGGTGCGACGGTGCGAGCGGCGGTCGCCTCCGCGCATCGCAGCAATGACGGCGGATCGATCCTTCGCCCCAAAGATGGCCGTGGCACTGACCAGCGTGTCAAACCCGGCCTCCCGACAGGCCGATGCGTTCGCTGCGTTCACCCCTCCGTCAACCTGGAGCCGCTGATGATCCCCGAGCAGGCGACGCAATGCCCTTCCCTTTCGCAGCGCGATCGGCATGAACGCCTGGCCGGAGTAACCGGGATGGATGCTCATGACAAGGACCATGTCGCACTCGTCCAGCATCGGGCGGATGCGTGCAACCGCCGTGCGTGGGCTGATCGCGATGGCAGGTCGGCAACCAAGGGCACGAATCTGCCGGAGGAGGCGCCTGTGATTGCCTCGTGCCTCGGCGTGGATCGTGAGACCATCGGCACCCGCAGCCGCGAAGGGTTCCAGGAATCGCTCGGGCTCTTCCACCATGAGGTGGACATCAAGGGCCACCGTGGGGAACGACTTCCGCAACGCACCGCACACCGCTGGCCCCATGCTCAGGTTGGGAACCAAGTGGCCGTCCATGACATCGACATGGATGAAGTCGGCGCCGGATCGAAGGGCGTCGCGCGTGTCTGACGCGAGTCGGGAGAAGTCAGCAGAAAGCACCGATGCCCCGACGATCGTCCGACCATGCGTCTGGAGGATGTGTGGGTCCGCCCTCACTCCCGACCGGCGACCCCCTCGCGCGCTGCCTGGTACCCGTCAAGGTCGGCCTTGAAGACCGACTTGGCATCGGGCAGCGCCACTTTGTAGGCCTTGCGCTGCGCGAAGTAGGCACCGCTGAGATCGCCGTGGAGAAACCTCACGCGAGCCTGTGCGGCGAGGGCACCAGCATCGGTGCCGCCCGAGACTTCGACCGCCTTCTCCGCCAGCGCCTGCGCCGCGTCAAGGTCGTGATCTGAAAGCCGCGGAGAGGTCGCCACGAAGACGGCCATCTCGGCCAGTTCGTCGGGTCCATCGCCGTAGGTGTCCAGGCACTGCGCGGCCCAAGCCTTGGCGGCCTCGGCGTCATGCTTCTGAGTGGCCAGCATCAGGTACTTCTCGGTCGCCGCATTGAACATCACGCGCGGGTCCAGCTCCAGTGCCGCGTCGTAGTGAAGGATCGCCTGATTGAAGTTGCCTACCTTGGCCGCGCTCCGGGCGGCATCGATGAGCGGCTCGCCCTTGGGCGTGATGTCCGGGTCGTATCGACCCGAGAGGGCCAACTGCACGATGTCGTCGAACTTCTTGTCGTGCGGATTGCCGATCCAGAGGATCTTCTTGTTGGAAACGACAAAGGTGCACGGGATGCCCTTCTGGCCCGCCGCCTCCATCCATCGCCTCGCCGTCTCGCCACCCTTGTCCCAGGCGACCAAGTACCCCATGGCGTCGCCCTTCGCCTTGACGAAGGGATCGACCGGATCCCGCTCCTTGTCGGTGGAGATGCCGAGCACCGACAGGCCGCGCCAGTGGTTCTCCTTGTCCATCGTGTTGAGATGCGGGATGGCTCGCTTGCACGGGCCGCACCAGGTGGCCCAGAACTCCACCACGAGGACCTTGGAATTGAAGAGGTCGTCAAAGCCTTCTTCCGGCCCGGACACCACCTCCAAGTCCTTGAAGGAAGGCGCATCCGAGCCAGGCTTCAGCTTCTTGTCGTCCTGCATCGGTGCCGCGGTGGCCGATGGGATCGAAACGACGGCTGGAAGCAGGAGGACGGTTGAGAGGACGATGATGGGAAGCGATCTGATCATGGTGCACACTCCAAGCACACTATACGCGTGCCGAGGCCAGTTCCGAAGCATCTTCGATGGAGTCCAGCGTGACAAATGCCTTGCCCTCCATCATCTCCAGGCTGGCGCCGCCTCCCGTGCTCACATGGCTGAATCGATCCGCGACGCCCGCCTGCGCCACTGCGGCGGCGGTGTCTCCGCCACCCGCGACGACGATTCCTCCAGAAGCCGCCCGATCGGCGCACGCCCTCGCCAGCGCGAAGGTTGCCGCGTCGAAGGGTGGCGTCTCGAACGCTCCCACGGGACCGTTCCACATCACCGTCCCGGCGTTGCTGAGAATCGAGGCCCATTCCGCAAGCGTTCTTGGCCCGATGTCCAGTCCCATCCAACCGTCCGGTATGGCCGGGCCCTCCACCACTGTGTCCACACCTGCGGCCAACTGCTGCGCGCAGACAAAATCACTGGGGAGGTGGAATGAGATCCCTTTCGCTGCGGCCAGTTCCAGGATCGCACGCGCATCATCGACCAAGGCCGGCTCCACGCGGCTCGCACCAGTGCCCAAGCCCTTGGCACGGAGGAAGGTGAAGGCCATCGCGCCGCCCACGAGGATTGTGTCGACCCGGTCCAGGAGATTGCGAAGCGCCGGGAGCTTGTCGGACACCTTGGCGCCACCCAGTATCGCCACGAAGGGTCTGGCGGGATGGTCCAGCACGCCTTGGAGGTACTGGAGTTCGCGACGCAAGAGATGCCCTACGACTCGCGGCTTCCCCGCCATCGCCAGCGGCAGCGCGTGCATGGAGGAGTCGGTACGGTGGCACGCCCCGAAAGCATCATTGCAATAGATGTCGCCATACTCGGCCAGTTGCTTGGCAAAGTCGGGGCACCCCTTCTTCTCCGCCTTCTCAAAACGGAGATTCTCCAGCAGGATGACATCGCCAGGCTTGGAGGCCAAGACGGCGGCTCGCGCATCAGCGTGCGTGGGAGTCGGCCCCACAAGGCGAACGGGCCGTCCAAGCAACTGCTCCAGGTGGGCTCGCACCGGCTCCATCGATTCGCCAGCCTCATAGCCCTTGCCCTCGGGCCGCCCCATGTGACTGGCCACGACCACGGATCCGCCACGGGAGAGGATCGATGTCAGGGTGGGCACGGTGAGCCGGATTCGACGGTCGTCCGAGATTCGACCGCCCTCGATGGGGACATTGAAGTCCGCACGCACGAAGACTCGCTTGCCACGGACATCCACATCGTCGATGAAGCGCTTGGCCATGATTCCGTAGAAGATACGGGCATCCTCGTGCCCCTCCACGCGACCAAGCCCCCTCTTCGCACGCTGCTCATCGTGGGCCCCACGGCTGGCGGGAAGTCCTCGCTTGCCATGGAGCTGGCGGCGATGGCTCCAGCGGAAATCGTCAGCGCCGATTCGATGCAGGTGTACAAGGGCATGGACATTGGCACGGCGAAGGCAACGGGTGTGGAGCGCGAGGCAGTTCCGCACCACATGATCGACATCGCCGATCCACATCGGGACGAACCGACGGTTGCTGACTGGTTGGCTGGTGCGCGGCAGTCGATCGCCGACATACACACACGCGGCCGGCTGGCGATCGTGGTTGGTGGTACCAACCTCTACGTTCGCGCACTCATCGACGGGCTGGCGCCGCTTCCTGGGGCCGATGAGGCCATTCGTGCCGCGCTTGAGGAGGAATCCTTGGAGGTCCTTCGCAGCCGACTGACGGCCGTCGACCCCGAAGCTGCCAGTCGAATCCATGTCAACGATCGGCGGCGCACGGTTCGCGCCCTCGAGGTGGCGCAACTCACGGGGCGGCCGCTGTCCTCGCATCAGGTCGAATGGGGTGCACGGATCAGCGAGCTTCCACCCGGATGGAGCATCGTGGGGCTCGAGTGGGAGGTAGAGCAAATCAACCGCCGCATCAATGCGCGAGTCAAGGCGATGATCGCGGCGGGATTCGCGGATGAAGTGCAGCGGCTGCGCCGGGTTGGACCGCTCTTGCGCCAGCCGAGCGAAGCGGTGGGATACGCCGAGATGTTGGCATGCCTCAACGGCCAATGCAGCGAGGACGATGCCATCGAACGGATCGCCATTCGGACGCGCCGATACGCGAAGCAGCAACGCACGTGGCTTCGGCATCTTCGCCTCATCCCGGGTGCCGTGTGGATTCCGATGGGCGAGGGACGACTGGTCGATGTGCGCGCGGCGCTGTCTGATAACTTTGATTTCTAGAAAAAAGTCATCCCCCAGAGGGGGATGGCACCGAATCTGCGATTCTTCCCCCATTTCTTGGGTTGACGCAGACGAGACATCTCTAGATAGTTCCACGCCCACATGGCCTCCAAAGCCCCCAAGACCGCCCGTAAGACTGCCCCAAAGAAGGCGGCGACCAAGACCGCCAAGCGGTCGGCGGTGCCAAGAGCCAAGCGCTCCACCGCCCCTTCCATTGGTGGCGGAATGCAACTGGTGATCGTGGAGAGTCCGGCGAAGGCCAAGACCATCGAGAAGTACCTGGGGCCAGGGTTCGTCGTGAAGGCGTCGATCGGCCACATCCGGGACCTCCCGGCGCGCAACCCGAAGGGAGTCAAGGCGCCCGTCCCCGGGGTGGACCTCGAGAACAACTTCGAGCCGACCTACGAAGTCAGTGAGGGTAAGGCAAAGACGGTCGCCGAGCTGAAGAAGTTGGCTAAGGCTGCTGACTGCGTCTGGTTCGCGACTGACTTGGACCGAGAGGGAGAGTCGATTGCCTGGCACTTGGCCGACCTCCTGGGGGTGGATCCACTTGAGGCCAAGCGCGTCACCTTTGATGCCATCACCAAGGACGAGATCACCGCGGCGTTTGCTAGCCCTCGCGCCATCGACATGAAGCGCGTGGAGGCGCAGCAGGCGCGACGCATTCTGGATCGCATCGTGGGATATGAAGTGTCGCCGCTCCTGTGGAAGAAAGTGGCTGGTGGGCTGAGCGCCGGACGCGTGCAGAGCGTGGCCACTCGGCTCGTGGTGGACCGCGAGCGCGAGATCGAGGCCTTCCGCCCCGATGAGCGATGGTCCATCGCCGTCCGCGCCTCCTCGCCAAGTGCTTCACCGGGCCTGGTCGGCGAGTGGACTGCCTTCATGGGTCAGCGCGACGAGCGCGGCAAGGGCCCCATCGCCCGCGAACAGTCGGCGTGGATGTCCGATCACCAGGCCATCGAGTGCGATGTCATCGACATCGTTGGAGAGCGGTTGAAGATCGAGGCTGATTGCCAGTCCAAAGCAGACCTTGTGCCGGCGGCACTGCGTGCTGTGGAAGCCTCTGGATTGCTCAACCCACGGGCCACTGAGTTGGTAGACAAGGATGGACTGGGTCGAGGTACCCGCGTCGTGACCGTGACCGGCGATGTGGATCCTGCGGCGCGATTCACGGTGTCCTCGATCGAGACCAGCCGGACCACCAAGCGCCCCTATCCCCCCTTCAAGACGAGCACGCTGCAGCAGGCGGCGTCCAGTCGCCTGGGCTTCCGGCCAGACCGCACGATGCGAGTCGCCCAGCGCCTCTACGAAGGCGTGAATGTCCCCGGCGTGGGCCTGGTCGGCTTGATCACCTACATGCGAACCGACTCGCTCCACCTTTCGGGCGAGGCGCTCTCCAAGGTGCGCGACTTCATCGGCCACGAGTTTGGGGATCGATACCTGCCCGGCAAGCCCCGCTTCTACGACAAGGCCAACACGAAGGGGGCCCAAGAAGCCCACGAGGCGATCCGTCCCACGGACCCCTCCCGCACGCCCCAGTCGCTGCGTGGCACCTTGGAAGAGGAGCAATTGAAGCTCTACACGCTCATCTGGAAGTCATTCGTCTCGTGCCAGATGGTGGATGCCGAGTGGGACTCCACCGCCATTCTGCTCAAGCGCAGCGACAGGCCGGGCGCCACGCTCAAGGCTAACGGGCGCACGCTCGCCTTTGATGGCTTCTATCGCGCGGCCGGCGTGCCGACCGGCGACGAGGACCAAAATCTCCCGCCCCTCAAGGAGGGCGATGTCGTGGCACCGTTCGCCGTGGAGCCTCGGCAGTCGTTCTCGGCGCCGCCCCCCCGCTTCACGGAGGCCACGCTGGTCAAGAAGCTGGAAGAGGAAGGAATTGGCCGACCGTCCACCTACGCCAGCATCATCGGCGTGATCCTGGATCGCGGCTACGTGGAAAGCCTGGGCCGGAGCCTCGCTGCCACCGACCTGGGCATGGTGGTGACAGACCTCCTCGTGCGGGAATTTCCCGACCAGTTCATCGAGGTCGGATACACGCGCCATGTGGAGGAGGAGCTGGACGAGGTCGCCGACGGCACCATGGGCTGGCGCGAGATGCTGCGTGAGTTCTATGAGACCTTCAAGCCGACGCTGGTCCGCGCCCACGAGCACATGGTCCATACGAAGGCGGAGATGACACCGGCGCCCTACGCCTGTCCCGCCTGCGGCGCGCAGACGGGGTACCGCTTCGGGCGCAACGGGCGCTTCCTCTCCTGCCTGACCTTCCCGGAGTGCAAGTACGCGGCCCCTGTGGACCGTCGCGGTCGGCCCATGCTGCCCGAGCGTGTCGACCTCCGGTGCCCTGCCGACGGAAAGCCGATGATCCTGCGCAAGGGTCGGTTCGGTGAGTTCCTCACCAGCGAGGATTCCGACACCAGGTTCATCCTCAACATCGACAAGAAGAAGAAGATCAAGTTCCCCTCGGCGCCCCCGCTGGTCACCACGCGGAGCTGCGAGAAGTGCGGGAAGCCAATGAACCTCCGAGATGGCAAGCGCGGCCCCTGGCTTGGCTGCAGCGGGTTCCCCAAGTGCCGCGGCCGAGAGGCGTTTGCCAAGCTGCCGGATGCGGAACGATCGACACTGGAGGCGTCGCTCAAGCAGCACATGAGCGGACAGTCCCCCTTCTCGATCTCCACACTGGACGGCACTCCTGTCGCTGAAGGGACGCCGCTGGATGCGCTCCGCCTCCCTGGCGGCGTGCAGGAACTGGCGCGACACGCAAGCGCACCGATGCAGAACTGAGCCCGGAAGCTCCGCGTCACGCCTTCCATGGCGCAGAATTCCGGCGCTTCAGGCGCTCACGAATGCGACTTCGCGTGTTTGGGATAGAAGGCGATCAGCGCTGCCAGGCATGCCAGCGCCATCCACATCGGGACGCTGAAGAGCTTGGTGAAGTCCATCGATCCACCTGCGCTGGCCCATGTGCCCACGACGCCGGTCGCAAAATAGCTGCCGACGATGATGCCAATGCCCACGATCACCAGGTTGAACAAGTTCTGCGCCGTCGCGCGAATGTCCTTCGTCGTGTGTTCGTCGACAATCATGAAGGCGACGAAGATGAAGCAGCCGAAGCAGAGCCCATGCAGGGCTACACCAAGGAGAACGGGCGCGAGGCTTGGCGCGTACGCAAACAACGCCATTCGGCCGGCATAGGCCGCCAGCCCGATGGCAAGCAGCGACTTCCTGGAGAGCCTGGTGGCCAAGATTGGCATCAGGGCCAGCACGCCGATCTCGGTCATCTGGCCGATTGTCATGAGGCCTCCTCCACCCACACCAAGGATCGAGTTGACCGTGCTGGCAAAGGAGTTGGCGGCCTCGTTGTTCGCCGCATTCTGGATGCCGCTCACGAAATCGCTGGTGAACACGAAATAGAACTGGTGGATCATGCTCACCGGCACGGCAAGCAGGAACAGCGTCAGCAGTGGCTGGTACTTGATCTCGCCAAGAGCCTCAGCCCAAGCCAGTTTCTGCCCCCCCTTCCTGCTCGGAGGCGTGTGTGGCAGCGTGAGGGAGAACACGGCCATCACGATGCCCAGGATCGCGCTCATCTGGAACGCAAACGCACGGCCCGAGTTCTGCTCGGCGGTGACGGCATCCTGGGCGGCCTTCAACGCGTCCCCTTCTAGCCCCGCAGCGATCGCGGGCGTGTAGTGCCGGAGGAGGACCTGCCCGACCGCAATGCCGGCGACGATCCAGCCGATCGTGCCCCACAATCGGACGGGGCCGAAGTCACGGTCCCGGTTCGGGAGGTGGGTAAACGCCAGGGAGTTGGTGAGGGCAATCGTGGGTGCGTACACAAAGCCGTACACCAGGCTCAGCACCACGAAAGTCTTGAAGTCCGCGGCATCAGCGAGCATCCAGACCAGGATGGCTCCTAGGAAGTGCGACACCGCGAGCAACTTCTCCGTGGAGAACACGCGGTCGGCCAGTTGCCCCGCAATGAACGGACCAAAGATTGCGCCTATCGCTCCGGCGGAGAGGCAGTAGCCCGTTTCTTCGAGCGTGAATTTCCGGTGTCCCATCAGGAACGGATAGAGGATGGGCAGCCACGCTCCCCAGATCGCGTACTGCAGGAACATCATGAACGAGAGTCGGCACTTGAGGCCGGAACCAGACACTGGCGCAGTCGCGATCGCTGAGGACATGAATCGGGTCTCCTGTGGTCGCGGGACGATAGGCGGATTCGGGTCAGCCTGCGAGTAGAATCATTCGATGCTGCCTCGGCGTGCAACTCGACAGGTGACCGTCGGCGACGACCGGGTGGGTCGAGTGCTCATTGGCGGCTCGGCCCCGGTATCGGTCCAGACGATGTGCGCCGGCTACACCTACGACATCGACGCGTGCGTCGCCGAGATCGAGCGCTACGCCAAGGCCGGTGCGGACCTGGTGCGTGTGGCGGTGCCTGAGCGGAAGGACACTGAAGCCCTCGCCCAGATCATCCCCCAGGTGTCCGTCCCGATCGTCGCGGATGTGCACTTCCACTACCAGCGCGCGCTGGAGGCCGTGGAGTCGGGCGTCCACAAGATCCGGCTCAACCCCGGCAACATCTCCGACCGCGACCAGGTCAACGCCGTCATCGACGCATGCAAGTCCCGCGGCATCCCCATCCGGATCGGCGTCAACGAGGGGTCGATCATTGAGCGCAAGGACAAGCAGAGACGCGCGGTGGAACTGGGCCAGTATTTCGCCGGGCACAGGAGCGGCCACCTGCTGGCCATCATGATCGCCAAGCTGGAGGAGTACCTGGACATTTTCCGTGAGCGGGACTTCCACGACATCGTGATCAGCGCCAAGAGCATGGACGCAGCGCTGGTGATCGACGCGTACACGGAGATCGCCGCGCGGTTTGACTACCCGCTGCATCTGGGGGTCACCCACGCGGGCACCCGCGACACGGGCTCGATTCGCAGCGTCGTGGCGCTTGGGTCGCTGCTCGCCAACGGCATCGGCGACACGGTGCGCATCTCCTACGCCAGCGACCACATCGACGAGGTCAAGGACGCCGCCGAGATGCTCTGCTGCTTAGGGCTGCGAGCTCGCAAGGGAGTGGAACTGGTCGCCTGCCCCACCTGCGGCCGGATCCAAGTGGACCTCTTCACCCTGGTGAAGGAAGTGGAGCGCACCCTCATGCCCCGGCTGGAGCTGCCGATGAAGGTGGCCGTGATGGGATGCATCGTGAATGGCCCGGGCGAGGCCGAGGGCGCCGATGTCGCCGTGTTCGCGGGGGATCGTCGCGGCATCATCTATGTCCAGGGCGAGCGCGTGGCCAATGTCCCGGAGCCGGAGATCCTGAATCGATTGCTCGCGGAGTGCCTCGCCTTTGAAGCCAAGGTGAAGCGAGGCGAGGCGACGCTTGGCCAAAAGGTGGTGAAAATCGTGCCTCCCGACCCGATCGGTGACCTGGGCAGCGGTCACGCTCGCATCGCGGCCGGGCTGGTGCAGCCCGTGACCGTGAGCCAGACGCATTGACCTCGCAGGCCGAATCGCGGGATTCGTGCTTGACAACGGCAGCACGGTCGTACACTTCCAATGACGCGACGGTGATGCCATGAACACACGGAGCAGAGGATTTACGATCGTCGAATTGCTGGTGGTCATCGGCATCATCGCCGTGCTCTCCGGCATCGTCATGACTGCTGTCTTCCGTGGCGTGGCGCAGAGCAAGAAGACCCGAGAGCTCAACCGGCTCCGGCAGATCCACCTCGGCTGGACCCTCTACGGCAACAACAACAACGATGCGTGCATGCCCGGATTCGTGGACGAGGGCGTCCAGACGGCATGGAGATTGAAGTACCGATTCCAGAGCGGCGACGATGTCCCGGCCGTGCTGGCGCAGACCTACACCTGGCGGCTGGCGGGGTACATCGGGTTCGCCTTGGACCCGGTTCTGGGCAACCGTGAGGACTACCAGCTCAACCTGGACTCGAGCGTGTTCTTGCCGCCCGATGTCCCGGTGGCCTTGCCGATTGAGATTCTTCCCGGGCTTGGATTGGCTGGTGCCGGTGCGGCCTTTCAACCTGGATTTGGC
>JAQCEQ010000025.1 GCA_027618565.1 Planctomycetota bacterium
CCACGGGAACGCCACTGCCGTCCAACAGCAGATGCCCCGCCTGGAGCCCGTGACCCGGCACCGCGCGCAGGAGCGCGGCAAACCTCCGCTCCAGATGTGACTCCCCCTCCAAGCGGAGGCTCTGTATCGCACGAGTGATCGCCCCCGCGTGCTTGCACCCTGGGACGACGCGATCCCTGAGGGCATTCAGCAGCCCCACATGGGTGAAGAGCCCCAGTTGCATGGCGGAGTCCAGGGCGTCCACGGCATGCTGTTCCACCATGAACGGGACGACATCGATCAGCGCATCCTGCGGCGATCGCAAGGGCAATCCAAACTTGCTCACGGTGCGCAGGGTGCCGTGGTTGCCCCTTCGAACCACGGCGCCGGGGATCCTGGTGTGGCGCGTCTTGGGCACGATGACCAGGGCAGGCAGTCGAGAGAGCCAGTCCAACCGAGTCCGATGCAGTTCCAGCGCAGTCCGTCCCGAGAGCACGCTTCCCTCGCCGGCGCGAAGCCAGAGTGCCCATGCAGTCTGGTGCGGCGTGGCCGGCTGCGTGGGATCCAGAACGAGGGAAAATGGTAAAAGAAGCCATATCCGGCGAGACACGCGCAGGAAGATTGTCTTGCTCGAGACACCGGCGGCGCGCGCTTGCGATCGCGAGACCACGCCTGCCTGCCGTTGGGCCAATGAAAGGAGTTCGGCAGGCACCTCCCGCGGCTTCAACCTCATCCCCCCACCCTAACGCATGGAAAAGCAAGTGGCGAATTCGATGCCGAAGTTCGCGGGCTCCCCCGAGGATCGGTCAGATATTCCCTTCGCAAGGGTATCTGGTGGCAATCCTCGGGGTGGGTGCGGAAGTTTGGCTTCACTTCGGGCAAGGTCTCAGATAGCCCTTACTGTGGGCGCCGTAGGTCACATCAACAGAAAGAGAAAGCAGGGGACCATGATCAAGGCAAACGTGCTGGAGCAGCGGCGCAAGGAGCGGGAGCGGGCGATTGACGGCCTGTTGGCGGAGGCCGTGGCAAGCGGTGGGACGCAGGACCGCATGTATTGGACGCTGGTGTGGGACCTGGAGATGGCCCCGGTCACCACCAACGCTGCGCAGCTGGCGGAGATCGGTTACGAGCCGGTCGAGCCGGAGGAGCTTGACGATGGAGCGATCCCCGCAGCGTTGGGAGAACTCATCAAGCACATGGCCACGATCGGCGTCTACCTCATGCACACGGATCACCTCACCGACCGCGAGCTCTACACGCGCTTGGTCGACAGCATTCTGGAGGAGCAGATCCGCGACTTGCCGCCCTCACCGGAGGTCGTGGAGTGGGTGGATATGTCGATGTCCAGCTTTCCCGACGGCGACGACGTCTACTTGAGCGTCTACGCCACGGACGAGGAGCGCCGCGAACAGGCGGACGCTGACCCCACCATGCCGATGCCACCGCTGCGAGCGCGTCTGGTGGAACGCGACGCCGGGCTGCCGAAGCCGTAGGGGGGTGCCGCGCGCCAAAGAGGATTTTAAACCCTTTCGCTTGACCCGCCACCCGCAGGATTCGATGGTGTGTGCCGGAGGGAGCTAAAGGGGCTCCACCGGCGGCTTGCGGAGTGGTGTCGCAGAACATAACCGTCGGACCGAGGCCGGCCGCTCGAGGGGAGTGGCCGGCCTCTTCCATTGTTCAGGTCTCAGGCAAGTGCCCGGCCACTTCTAGTGTTGATGGGGCCGGCGCGGCACAAGGCCACTCTGCACTCCCTCGTCCCCGTCCGGTACCTTTCCGAGATGGATCTTGAGAGCGCGTCCGCGCAGTCGACCTTCAACACGATCTACAACCCGCGGCGGAACAAGGGACTGGCCTTCACGCGAGATGAGCGTGCCCAACTGGGAATCGAGGGACTCCTCCCAGACAGCGTCGATGACCCAGCAACGCAGTTGGCACGGTGCGCCTCGCACCTCTCGCACAAACCCACCAACCTGGAGCGGTACATCTATCTCTCAGAACTGGAGGATCGCAACGAGCGGCTCTTCTACAGGCTCCTTCGATCCGACCTGGGGAGATTCATGCCGCTGGTGTACACGCCGACGGTGGGTGAAGCATGCCAGGAATATGGGCACATCCTGCGTCGACCCAAGGGCATGTGGCTGTCGCTTCGGATGAAGGGCCGACTGCGCGAGGTCCTTCGAAACTGGCCAGACGCTGACACTCGATTCATCGTGGTGACGGACGGCGAGAGAATCCTCGGCCTTGGCGACCTGGGCGCGAACGGCATGGGCATTCCCGTGGGAAAACTGGCGCTCTACACCGCGGTTGCTGGCGTGCCTCCGTGGACCACGCTCCCCGTACACCTGGATGTCGGCACCAACAACGAGTCACTGCTCGCCAACCCTCTCTACCCCGGCCTGCGGCAACACCGAGCCACGGGCGACGAGTACCTCGCCTTCGTGGAGGAGTTCGTGGACGCGGTGCAGCATGTCTTCCCGCAGTGCTGCATCCAGTTCGAGGACTTCGCGGGGAAGATCGCCGTCGCGCTGCTGGACTGCTACCGCGACCGGTGCTGCTGTTTCAACGACGATGTCCAGGGAACCGCCGGCGTGGCGCTGGCGGGTCTCCTTGGAGCGTGCCGAGTCCTCGGCCAGCCGCTCAAGTCGCAGCGAGTGCTCTTCCTGGGTGCAGGCGCCGCGGCGACGGGCATCGCCAACCTCATCGCATTGGAGATGGAGTCGGAGGGACTGGAGATCGAGCAGGCCCGCGCACGATGCTCGCTGATGAACTCGCGTGGATTGGTGACCTCGCAGATGTCGGGGCTCTCAGACTTCCAGATGCCGTTTGCCCATGCGGCGGCGCCGTGCAGCACGCTCATCGAGGCGGTCCGGCAACTCAAGCCCACCGCGCTCATCGGCGTGAGCACGCAGGGAGGTGCCTTCACCGAAGAAGTCATCCGCGAGATGTCAAGCCTCAACAGTCGACCCATCATCTTTCCCTACTCCAACCCGACCTCCAAGAGCGAGTGCACCGCGCAGCAGGCGATGGAGTGGACCGGTGGCAGGGCAATCTTCGGCAGTGGCAGCCCATTCCCGCCGGTCACCGTGGGGAATAGAACCATCACGCTGGGTCAGGGCAACAATGTCTACATCTTCCCCGCGGTGGGCATGGCGGTCTACGCCACGCAAGCGTCGCGAGTGCCGGAGTCGGTCTTCCTGGAGGCCGCGCGGACCTTGGCCTCGCAGGTCACGGAAGCATCGCTGCGCGACGGCATCATCTACCCCCCGGTCGGCTCCATCATGGCCTGCAGCGAAGTGGTGGCCATCGCGGTGGCAAAGCACATCGTGCAGCTGGGTCTGGCTCGCAACCCCGAGGCCACGCGCCCGGGCGCGGACATCGCGGACCTGGTGCGCCGACTGTGGTACCACCCCGAGACGGCGTGACGGCCTTTGGTTCAGACCTGGACCCCGACTCGGACCCCTGAGCATTCATCAAAACGAGCATTCGGAATGCTGTTTTTGATGAGAGATCGGTGGGCGCCGCGGCGATGTCCGGGGGGTCACTTCGGATCAACGAGCAGATAGACCAGAATCGAGTCCTCGATCGCTTGTCCCTGCGGGTTGGCCAGCTTCATCGTGAGCGGGAACACATGGAGCCCCGGTCGCGCCGCCTCGGCTGCAGCCAGAGTCAGTTCCACGACCACGCCGTCGCCGTCGCCCACCTGGTTGGCAATCCCGACGGCGATCTCGGGGTCGCTGCTGGACACCGAGATGGCTCGCGATGTCCCCGCGCGCTTGATGTGGATGTCGGCGGGCGCCGTGGTTCCCGCGACCATCGCGCCGGCGTTGATGCGATACTCGGCCCAGGGGATCTTGGCCTGGATCTTGGTGCACTCGTGGCGAACGCGCATGTCCAGGAGCCTGCAGTCGGGGCGGTCCGTCTCAACGGTGAGGAATCGCGGCACCAACTCGCAGGTGGCGTCGCTGAAGTCGTAAGCGATGTCGTAGGCAGCGCGTGGGGTCTCCGTGGCGGGGTCAAACCCCACAAACACCGGGGGCTTCCCAAGCACGGCGGTCACCGTGAACGGCTTCCTGTCCAGGCTCTCCGCGTGAATCGTGCCCTTCGTCCGCGTGGGGTCCGTATGCGCGTCGATGAACGGATTGGTTTGATTCCCCTTGTCCACGCTGGTGAGTCGAATCGGGAACGCGACCTCGCCCCCCATGTTGAGGACCGAGACGATGTCCAGGCCCTCGAACACGACGTTGACCTGGGCCGTCTTGCGACCGGGCGCCGCGGGGACCTTCATCTTGACCGGGACATCCAGCGTGCCGTGCGCCGGGATCACCTTCCCCCTGATGTCAAGCGTCGTGCAGGTGCAGCTGGGCGCCGCCGCGCGGACGGTGATGGGTTGGTCCGTCGTGTTTGCGAGGGTGAAGTTTCCGGTCACGATGGCCCGAGGGGTCATGTATCCCAAGTCCAGGTTGGCGGGAGCGACCAAAATGGGGGATCGCGTCACGGCCTGCTGGGAGCCGGACTGGGACGCGGACGGAGGTGCCGGCGGGGCAGGGGCCTGGCCAGTGGCGATTGGAGCGCTTGCGACGATGGTCATCGCGATGGCGAGCGGGGCGATTGTCGCTCGCAGACAGTCAGGCGGGAAGCGCATCCGGGCATTATGCTCGCTTCCCGCCATGAGGTCACTGGTCATCACAGAAAAGGGTTCCCCCGTCGCTGACCGCGTCCGGCTGATCGACGACGCTCCCACCCCGGCGCCCGCCGCTGGAGAACTCCTCATCCGCACGGAGGCCAGCGCACTCAACCACTTGGACCTCTGGGTCGGGAGGGGGCTGCCAGGGATCGACACGAAGTATCCCTTTGCCAGTGGCTCGGATGGCTGCGGGGTGGTGGAGACCGTCGGGGCAGGGGTCGACGCCGCGTGGGTGGGCCAGCGCGTGCTCATGAACGCCGCGGTCAGGGCCAACCAGTGCCGGCAGCCGGACTCGTCACCGGCAGGCGAGGACATCAGCATGATTGGCGAACATGTCGAGGGCGCCAACCGCGAATTCTTTACGGCTCCCGTCAGCAATGTGCTGGCCATCGGCAACGCCGATCCGATCCAAGCGGTCGCAGTTGGGCTCACCCACCTCACCGCCTGGCGCATGTTGACCACGCGAGCGCAGGTTCGCTCCGGGGAAATCGTGCTTGTCACCGGCATCGGCGGTGGAGTAGCGCTCGCGGCGCTCGCGCTTGCCAAGCACCTTGGCTGCCGGGTCATCGTGACCAGCCGCTCCCAGGAGAAATTGGATCGAGCCGCCGCGCTGGGAGCGGACGCCGGACTCCTGGACACGGGGGCCGATTGGTCCAAGGCGGTCCGTGGCCTCACCAACCGGCGCGGCGTGGATGTGATCATTGAAAGCATCGGCGCCGCGGTCCACGGTTCTTGTCTCAAGTCGTTGGCACGCGCCGGTCGCCTGGTGACCTGCGGGTGCACCACCGGGGCGGCCCCCCCAACGGACCTGGCGCGCGTGTTCTGGAACCAACTCTCGATCCTTGGATCCACGATGGGGTCGATGGAAGAATTCGCTGAAGTGGTGGCTCTGTGGAGCCGAGGAAGGGTATGCCCAGTTGTTGATTCGGTGCACCGGCCCGCCGACGGCGCTTGTGCATTTTCCAGACTTGAGTCCGGTAACCAGTTCGGGAAAGTGGTGATCGACTGGCGGTAACGGATTCTTGGCGCGTTCTCTTGTGATTGAAGCGCTATGGGTTACCTTTCTATGTCCAGCCTTGCTGGAGGCTTGTCGCCTCCTGTTGGGGAAGGTTTTAGTCGGAGACTTTTATGACTCGAGTGACTTTCGCGGGCTGCGCCCTTTCCGCCTTCGTGGCTGGAGTTGGCTTCGCCCAGTGTGATGTGACGCCCCCCGCGGGCTCCCTCGCTTCCACCGACGGTTGTTCCCACGATGTGGGCGACCCCAACGGCGGCTGCAACTATGGCGCTGAGTTCTTCGAAGACCTCGGCACCGTCGCCACGGGATCGTCCGTGTCGGTGTCGGGTTCGATGGGAACCTACATCCCGACCGGCGGCACCACCCACACCAGCCGCGACCTCGACTGGTTCACCGTGGCCACGACTGAAGCCGGCACGCTCAGCTTTGACCTCAAGGCTGTCTCCAGCACCGGCGTCGCCTTGGCCAACACCGTCGCCTTCATCATCGACTTCCCCGCCGATGCCATCGACTGCGTCGCCTATGACGTTCTTTACGGATTCCAGGTGGGCGGCTGCCCGCACGCTGGAAGTTCCACGATCGATGCCGGTCTGCACGCCGTGATCGTGACCGTCCCGTTCGAGACCGACGCGGCGGCGCCGATCTACGCATGCGACTCCTCGTACCTCTTGACCGTGAGCTTCGAGGGCGGTGCCTTCGGCGAGTGCGGCACCAGCGCGGACAGTTGCATCGAGGTGCATGCCACCGGCGGCTGCATGGACTTTACCTGCTGCGAGACCGTCTGCAGCTTCAACCCGCTGTGCTGCTTCGTGGAATGGGACCAGTCGTGCGTCGACCAGGCGGTCACGGACTGCGGCTACTTCATCTACAACTGCCCGACGCCGGTTGGCGCCGGTGACTGCATGACGGGCGCCGTCATGGTGACCGTCGGCGACAGCTTCGGATTTGACAACACCCAAGCGACGACGGACGGCCCCGGCCCGACTGTCTCCGACTGTGGCTCTGCGATTGGCAAGGACCGCTGGTATGTGATCCAGTCGCCAGGCGATGGTGCCCTCACCCTCTCGGCCTGCGCCGGGCAGGATCCCGCGGCTCCCTCCATCGACAGCGCGATTGAGGTCTACGCCCTCGGCACGGATCCGGTCATCGACCAGACCCGCGCGGAAGGCATGCTGGACAATTACATCGGCTGTGTGGATGACTCCTGCGGCGTCGTGGCTGGCACCGAGGGCGTCACGCTCATCGATGCGGTTGCAGGCGACTACTACCTGTTCCGCGTCGGTGGATACTCCCCCGGCACGGACTGGCCGAATGACTCGGCGGTCGGCACGGCGGCGTTTGACACCTCGTTCGAGTATGTCGCCTACACCACTGGTCCCCAGAAGAACATCATCAACACCACTTCTGGTGCAGCGACGAACCTGGGGCTCTCCAGTGGCTGCATCGCGGCGACCTTCCCGGACCGTTGGCTTGCCATGCCCTTCACGCTCACGGCCCCCGAGGGCGCGACCGGTTGGCAACTCTCTGAGCTCGTCGTCAAGGGCTTTGCCCCGGCCGGCGTGACCAATGAGACCATGAACTGGGTCATCTGGAGCCGCAATGGCATTGCGAAGCCGCTGGCAGCAGACCAGGTGGCATCGGGTTCGGTCGCGTTCCCGGTCCCGTACGACGATGGTGGAGACAGCGCGGCGAATGCCTCGCACTCCATCCCCGTCGATGTGACCCTGGACGCTGGCGACTACTACCTCACCGCGTATGCCTCCAACGCAGCCTGCGGCTCGATCTTGAGCAACTTCGCGTGGTTCATTTACTCGCCGAACGGCATTAGTCTCATCGATGCCACCGGACCGTTCTCCTGGCGCTCCGTGACGCAGCCGTCGCCCGGATTCGTCCGCTACACCCTGCCCGCCAACTATGTGGTGCAGACTGGCGACGACCCGAACGACCTCTACAACTGCGCCTTCAACATCTTCGGCACCCCCGAAGGTGCACCGGCGTGCACGGCCGATCTGAACGGTGACGGCGTCCGAGACGGCGCGGACCTGGCCCTCCTCCTGGGTGGCTGGGGCACGCCTAGTGGCGATGTGACCGGAGATGACATTACGGACGGCGAGGATCTCGCGGCGCTCCTGGGTGTCTTCGGCACCAGCTGCTGAGATCGTTGACTGCGGTCGGCTCCTCGCTGGCCGAACACTGAGTCACTCACACCCCCTCCGGTTCGCCGGAGGGGGTTTTCGTTTTCTGACGGAGCGGTGAGGGGCTGAATAGAATCGACCTCCCGCCATGCCCCGACCCGTCAAGATCGTGCTCGTCGTCCTTGGAATTGCCTTCGCCATCGTGGTGGTGGGGGGTCAGGATCTTTGGAGCCTGATGCCCTCTTTCGGGTCCGGCACCGCTCGGCAGGTGCGTGTGGAGCCAGTCGGCATCAAGGAAGTGGTGGAGCGGGTCTCCAGCCCGGGACTCGTGGAACCGGTGACCAAGGTGGACATCTCGGCGGAAGTCTCCGAGCGAGTCGTCGAACTGCCGTTTCGCGAGGGCGATCTTGTCAAGAAGGGTGATGTGGTTGTCCGACTGGACGACCGGGACCTGCGGGCCCGGATGGAGAGCGCCAGCGCACGACGAAACAGTGCCAAGTCGCGGCTGGAGAGCGAAGAGGCTGGATTGGGAGGACCGCGGGCGACCGCGACCGCTGCCCGAAAGTCGCTGGAGCGCCAGAAGTCGCTCTACGAGTCCGGCGACATCAGCCGACAGCAGTTGGACGACGCGATTTCCAGCGCAGCCGGTGCCGAGGCCAATCTGGCTCGATCCGAAAAGGGAATTGTCACCCTTGAAAACGAGATTGCGGCCAGCGAGGCGGACTACGCACGCTCCCAGCGGGACCTGGAACGATGCATCATCCAGTCGCCGATTGACGGCGTGCTGGTGAAGCTCAACGCCGAGCAGGGTGAGCTGGTCATGGTCGGCACGATGAACAACGCCGGCACCGTGATCTTGACGGTGGCCGACCTTACGAACATGCGGCTGGTTGCTGAGGTGAACGAGGCGGACATCGCTCGCATCCAGGTGGGGCAGCCAGCTGAGGTTCGCATCAACGCGTACAAGGGAGAGGTCTTCACGGGCGAGGTGGACGAGGTATCCCTCCAGCGCGAAGGAACCCTGCAGAATCAGAGCGCGGACCAGAGCGGCATCTTCCAGGTTCGCATCGGACTGGACCTGGAGGGCGGCCGCCAAATCCTCTCTGGGCTCGTCGCAAATGTAGAAGTGGAGTTGGCGCGACACACCGGGCTGGCGGTGCCAAGCCAGGCGGTCGTGGACAAGAAGGCGGACGATCTTCCAGCGTCGCTGCGCGACAACCCGTTGCGTGATCCGGGCGCGCCGACCGTGGCGATCGTCTTCCTGGAGGTGGACGGCAAGGCGACCGCGCGCGTGGTGAAGACCGGACCAAGCAGCCTCACTGAGACCATCATCTTGGAGGGGATCACTGAGGGTGATCGCGTGGTGACTGGTCCCTTCAAGCAACTGGAGGTGCTCAAGGAGGGTGATACCCTTGAAGAGATCAAGGATGGCTGGGGTGGCGAGGAAGACGGCAAGAAGGAAGGCATGGAGTTCCGGATGGACGGCGGCGGAGGCGGGCGTCGCCACCGATGATCCGGATTCGCGACCTGCACAAGATCTATCGCGTCGGCGTGGAGGAGATTCACGCGCTGCGGGGGGTCACGCTGGACATTGGACGCAACGAGATGGTGGCGATCATGGGTGCGTCTGGCTCAGGGAAGAGCACGCTGATGAACACGCTTGGCTGCCTGGATCGACCCACGAGCGGGACCTACGAGTTGGACGGCAAGGAAGTCTCAGCGATGAGCGCGACGGAACTGGCGCATGTCCGCAACGAGATGATCGGCTTTGTGTTTCAGTCGTTTGAACTGCTCTCGCGGCAGTCGGCGCTGGCCAATGTGGAGTTGCCGCTGGTGTACTCCCGCAAATCCCTGTCGCCCAAGGCCCGCAAGGCGATGGCGGAAGAAGTGCTGGGGCGCGTGGGGCTGGCGGACCGGATGGACCACACGCCGAGTCAGCTGTCCGGCGGGCAGAAGCAGCGGGTGGCGATTGCACGCGCGCTGCTCAACTCTCCGAGCATTCTGCTGGCGGACGAGCCAACTGGCAACCTGGATTCGCAGACGACCGCGGATGTCCTTCGCTTGTTCCGGTCGCTGCACGCCGAGGGCCAGACCATCATCATCGTGACGCACGAGAACGATGTCGCGTCCTACTGCCAGCGGGTCATTCGCCTGCGAGATGGGCAGGTGGTGGCCGATCATCCGTCCCACAGGGACGAAGGGGTGCGGCTGGGGGGAGGCGCGCCGTGAATCGCTGGTACTTCTGGATCTCGGCCGTCCGCCTCGCCTTTGGCCAGCTGATGGCCAACAAGATGCGAAGCCTGCTCACCACGCTGGGCGTGGTGGTCGGAGTCGCCAGCGTGACGGCGGTGATCGCGGTGCTCAGCGGGCTGAAGACCAAGGTCTTGGCCGAGTTCGAGTCGTTTGGAGCCAGCCGTGTGTTCATCTTTCCTGACCGTCCCGATGGTGTCCCCAACAACCGATTTGGATGGTCGGACATCCGGCTCAAGCCCAACGAGGTGGCGGAGCTGCGCGACAAGTGGCCCAGCATCAAGGCCATTACCCCGGTGACTGACCTGGAGGCGACGATCGAGAGCGAGACTGAGCGGCTGGACGGCGTGTCGGTCACCGGCATCTGGCCGGACTGGCACGCCTGCGAGAGCCGAAAGGTGATCGAAGGGCGAACCTTCAACCGCATTGACGAGGAAAGCGTGCGCCAAGTCTGCCTGGTCAACGAGAGCGCCACCCAGGAACTGGCGCTGGTGGGCAATCCTGTCGGGCAGACCATCCTCATCAACGGCCGCCGGTACCTGATCGTAGGAATCGTGGAGACGATCCAGTCCCGCATGTTCGGGATGGGAGGGCCCACGGCCGAGGTCTTTGTGCCGTTCTCTGTGGCTGACAAGCTGCACCAGAGTCGGAGATATTTCTTGCGCGTGAGTGCCATGCTCAAGAGCCCGGAGCTGGCCGACGAGGCCAAGAGCGAGGCGCGGTACTTGCTGAGGCGGATGCGTGGGCTGACCGCAGAAGACCCGGACACCTTCCGCGTGGAGGCGATCGACCAGTACATCGACCAGTTCAAGTCACTGGCGTCGGGGATTACGGCGGTGGCGAGCGGCGTGGTGGGGATCAGCTTGCTGGTGGGCGGCATCGGCATCATGAACATCATGCTGGTGAGCGTGAGCGAGCGAACGCGCGAGATCGGCTTGCGCAAGGCCGTCGGTGCCACGCCGGGTGCCATCATGGCGCAGTTCCTTTTGGAGGCCGTGGCGCTGAGCTTCGTCGGGGGCTTTGTCGGCATCGGCATCGGGCGGCTGATGGCACTTGGCGTGGCCAGTATCCCGGATGCGGGGCTGGAACAGGTGTACGTGCCGTTCTGGGCTGTGCTCATGAGCTTTGGCTTCTGCGCCATCGTTGGCGTCGTGTTCGGTTTCGTCCCGGCGATGAAGGCATCACGACTGGACCCGATCGAGGCGTTGCGACATGAATAGAGACACGCGAGTGGCTGATTCGATGGCACAGTCCGCGGCCGTCACGGCACGGGTGGCGACGGTGTCAGCCCTCGTGCTGATTGGCGGTTTCGCCGGCTGCCAGAAGGAACTGTTTTCCAGGGACATGTCCGTCCCGCCTACGGCGATGGATGTCACCGGCATCAGCGACTTTGAGGGTGCCGGTGGCGTGGAGCCGGGCAAGTCGCTTGTGGAGGCCGTGGACGAGGCGCGTGTCGATGCGCTGCCCAGGCAGGAGCAGGCGGAGAGCATCGAACTGTCGCTGGCGGAGACACGCGCCGCGGCGATCGAGCACAACTTCTCGCTCAAGGTCGAGTTGTTCAAGCCCCGGATTGGGATCACCGCCTTGTCTGCCGCAGAAGCGGCGTTTGAGGCAGTGATCTTTGGCTCGTACACGACAACGAATGAGTCGTTGCTCACGCAGCTGGAGGAAGGCATTCCGACGGACTCCGACTCGTTCTCTGGCGGCGTTCGACTGCCGCTGGTGACCGGCGGTTCATTGGAGGTGTCAACACTGGGGAATCGCTCTGATGGCGGGTTGCTGCTGGCGGAACCATGGGAAGCGGGTTTCGAAGTGGACATCACCCAGCCGCTCTTGCGTGACGCGGGGATCGAGGTCAACACCGCGGCGATCCGGATCGCACGGTACGACGCGCAGACCATCGACGCGCAGACCAAGCTGAGCGTCATCCGGCTGCTCTCGGATGTGGAGCGCGCCTACTGGAACCTGTATCGAGTGACGCGGGTCTTGGACGTGCGAGTGCGGCAGTACGAGGTGGCGAAGCAACAGGCGGAGCGTGCGCGGCGATTGGTTGCGGCCGACCAAGGCTCCGAGCTTGACGTGCTCCGCGCAGAGAGCGGGCTGGGCGGCACGCTGGAGAGCGTCATCGTTGCTGACAACGCCGTGCGCGTGGCGCAGCGCGACCTCAAGGTGCTGATGAACCGGCCCGACCTGCCGCAGGGCGGCAAGACCAGGATCGTCATCACCGACCCTCCGTCGCCGACGGAGCCGAGAATCGACTCTGGCCTGCTGGTGGATCGCGCGATGTCCGGGCGGATGGAGCTCTTGGAGCTGGAACTGTCGCTGGCCGCGGACGCGGAGCGAATCATGGTGGCCCGCAACGGCATGCTGCCGTCGTTCGTCTTGGATTACAACTATCAAGTCCTTGGCGATGGCACTTCAGCCGGGAACGCGTACTCATCGATCCCTGACGAAGACATCTACTCGATCTCCTTCGGCGTGGAGATCCCAGTTGGAAACGAGGCGGCCAGGTCAACGCTGGCCCGGACGCTGTTGACTCGACTGCAACGGCTCCAGACGAAGAACGCGCGCAAGGGCTCAATCACCAACGAAGTGCTGGACGCTGCCGATGGGCTGACCAACGCTTGGCAGCGGATCATCGCAGCGCGGCTGGAGTCGGAGCTGGCGGCGCGGACTCTGTCCGTCGAGCAGCGGCAGTTTGATGTTGGGTTGCGGACCAGCACGGATGTCCTGGATGCCGCCGCGCGGCTAGCGGATGCGCAGGCCAGCGAAGTGAACGCGATGTCGGCGTACCAGATTGCCTTTGTCGATCTGGCGTTTGCCACAGGCACCACGCTTGGCGCACAGCGGGTGGACATCCCGGACATTGGGGCGGATGCGCTGGCCGAGTTTGAGCGGGAGTTGCGGAGGTAGGGGGTTCTAGAGACAACAGTCCCCCAGGCGCGCAAAGTCGCGCCGTGTATGCATGCGCAACCCCCAGGCGCGCAAAGTCGCGCCGTGTACGAAGTGGAGCCGAGGGGAATTGAACCCCTGTCCCAAACCCGTCAACAGGCCGCATCCACGCGTGTCTTCGCTGATTTGATCTCGTCACCCATCCCGCCAGCGACAGCATGATGGAGTGACCAGGCACGCAATTGTCTCGTCCCGCCGGGGCATGCCAGCCCTTTGGAACCAGCCTCAAGAGATACGGGCGCTCACCCTATGAGGCATCGGGCGAGCGACCGCGCGGCGAATTAGGCCGCGAGTGCGTACTGCGTGTTGGCAGTCGTACTTTTTGCATCCTTTTTACGTGGCCAGGATGCTCCACGACGCGCAGCTTCAAGCTGAACATGGCCGGTCGAAGCCAGTTCGGCCCCAATACATGTCAGAGAAACAACAGAGAAGCGCCTGGTGGCGCAAGCACGGCGTTGGGGCCTTGTCGGTCCCCGCGGCCGTCGAACCACACAGTATAGGTTTTCTGCCGGGGAAGTCAAGAGATTGCGCCGATTGGTAGCGGGAAGTCCGTGCCCGGGCGCCTGCGGGATACGATTTCCGCGATGGCTTGCTCCTGTGGATCTCAGCGACTGGCGCTCTTCCTGCTGCTGCCCGCACTTGCGGTCTGCGCCGCGTTCGTGCAGTGGGAGCAGTTGGAGGAGATCGAGCGCCGCGACATGCTGGCACACTGGGTGGTGAATCCCGCGGCGTTCGTGGGTGCGGACGATGAGTCGGCGGCGAGCAGCGCGACGACCGTGCAAGGTGGAACCGGCGAGGCGACGAACATGCAATCGACCAAGATCTCCAAGCGTGGCTTTGATGTGATGCCGCTCTCCCGTGCCCAAGTCAGCACGCTGGCAGCCGGACTGACCGACGAACAACGACGAGTGACGCAGGCGTCAGGCACCGAGCGGCCGTTCTGCGGCAACCTCCTGGACAACCACAAGGACGGCGCCTATGTGTGCGTCGTGTGCGGCCTGCCGCTCTTTTCGTCGAGCGAGAAATTCACATCAGGGACAGGCTGGCCCAGTTTTTTCCAGAAGTTTGATCCGGATCATGTCGCCGAGGTTCGGGACGACACGCACGGAATGGTGCGCACCGAGATCAACTGCGCGCGGTGCGACGCGCACCTGGGGCATGTCTTCGAGGATGGCCCGGCGCCCACCGGGCTCCGTTTCTGCGTCAACAGCGCGTCGCTGGAATTCAAGGACGAGGGAACGGACCTTCAGGCCGGGATCAAGGGGCCGCACGGGAAGGGATCCGCACCCCCAACCCTTGAGACCGCCTATTTCGCCGGCGGATGCTTCTGGGGAGTGGAGCACTCCTTCTCGCTCGCACCCGGAGTGGTGGAGGCTACGAGCGGATACATGAACGGCACGACCAGGGACCCGACCTACAAGGATGTGTGCTCGCACACATCCGGACATGCGGAGGCGGTGCGTGTGCGGTTTGACCCCGCAAAGATCACCTACAAGCAGTTGCTTGATGGATTCTTTGAACTGCACGATCCAACGCAGCTGGATCGGCAGGGCCCCGATGTGGGCGACCAATACCGAAGCGCGATCTTCACCGTGAACGACGAGCAGGCAAAGGCGGTCGCTGACTCTGTCGCAGCGCTGAAATCGGCAGGCCGGTACCGTAAGCCGATCGTCACCGTCATCGAGCCAGCGGCTGAGTTTTTCCCCGCAGAGGACTATCACCAGGACTATGTCCAGAAGAATGGGCGTGCTTGCCACCTTGGGAATCCATGGTGGCTCAGGAAGTCTGCGGCGGGTACGCATTGATCGTGTCGCTTGGCCTTGCGGCTGCGATGGCGTGCGCAGTGCCCGCGTTGGCGTTCACTGTTGAAGGCGACGAGGTCACATCGCTCCTTTCAAGCGTTGTCCCGCGCATCGATCCTGCGTCGCTCTCGAAATGGCACGACCTCCTGGGCGCAGAGCCGCATGTGGCTGGAACGCCCGGCGACATGCGCGAGATCAAGCGGATCGCCGAGGCATTCAGGGCGATGGGACTCTCCGTGGAGGTCGATCGCTTCTATCCGTACCTGGCGCAGCCGGTGAGTGCCTTGGTGGAAATCGTCGCCGCTCCAGGCGATGCTCCTTTGCCGGTCACGGCTGACGCGGAGCAGGGGGCTCGATTTGGCGAGGAGTCCGATGGAGGCAAGAACCCGGACCGTCGTCGTCGCGGTGTGCTGGCGCTGGACCTGCGCGAGAAGAACCTGGCGGAGGACCCAACGACCGCGCATCCGGGATTGACCTTCGGCTGGAACGCGTACAGCGGCTCGGGCGATGTAACCGGAGAGGTCGTGTACGCGAACTACGGACTGCCGCAGGATTTTGCGCGGCTGCGCGAGCAGGGGATCGATTGCCAAGGCAAGATCGTGCTCATCCGCTACGGCGGCGCGTTCCGTGCGCAGAAGGCCGCCAGTGCGGAGACGGCCGGTGCCGCCGCGGTCCTGCTCTACACCGACCCCGCCGACAGTGGCATCAACAAGGGCCCGGTGTATCCCGACGGCGGCTGGGCCAACGCGACCTGCATCCAGCGAGGCACAGTGAATCCGCTTCCGTACCCCGGCGACCCGCTCACGCCCCATGTGCCCGCCACCAAGGATGCCGCCCGGCTGGACGCCGCCACCGTTGGGCTCCCCACGATCCCCGTGCAACCCCTCGGCTACGGCGCGGCGCGGGAGATCATCGGTCGTATGCGGGGCGTGGAAGTGCCGGATGCAGCGTGGCAAGGCGGGTTGCCGATGGCGTACCGGCTCACCGGGGGCCCAGACCTCAAGGTTCGAGTCAAGGTGGAGCAGTGGCGCGGCATCGTGGAGACGGCCAATGTGATTGCGCGGCTGGAGGGCTCTGGCGACACTCACGCGCTGGACACGGTCATCATCGGGTGCCACCACGATGCGTGGGGATTTGGAGCGGCGGACCCGCTTGCCGGAACAATCGTCCTGATGGAGGTGGCCAAGGCGATGGCGGAAGCGGCCGCAGCTGGACATCGACCCGACCATGACATTCTCTTCTGCGCGTGGGGTGCCGAGGAATACGGCATCATCGGCTCCACAGAGTGGGTGGAGGCGCGAGTGCCGTGGCTGCAGGAGCACGCGATCGCGTACATCAACCTGGACATGGCGGCAATGGGAACGCAGCTTGGTTCGAGCGCCTCGCCGTCGATCGCCGACATCGTGCGCGAGGCCGCCGCGTCGATTCCCGGCGTGGATCCCTCCATGACGGCGCTTGCCGAGGTGGAAGGTGACGCGCCGGGCTCGTTCCGGGCCTCGCCAGCCGGTGGCGGCAGCGACCATGTGGCGTTTGTCTGCTACGCGGGGATTCCCTCGATCACCCTGGGGACACATGGTGCACCGGGCACCAGCTACCACTCCAACTACGACACGGTTGCGTGGTATCGACAGATCGTGGGTGACGACTACGCAGGCGCTGCGTTGGTGTCCCGCATGTGCGCGGCGATTGCGTGTCGGCTGGCCGATGGGATGGAGTCGGGTCGAGTGTGCTGGCCAGAAGCCACCCTCGGGCTGGCAGTGGGTCGCGTGCGTGCCATCCGTGTGCGCTGCGAGTCGGACCCGCGTGGCTTGTTGGGAGATCCCGCGCAGTGGGACGCAGCAGGCCAGGCACTGGGGGCAGCGAGTGTGGCGTGGCTGACGGTCGGCGATGATCCTGAGGTCGGTTCAGATTCGGATGATCGCGCCCGCCGCGCAGAGTTGTCGTGGCTGGATCAGGCGGGCCTTCTGGGTCGACCCTGGTATCGGAACATCTTCACCGCGAGCGATCGGAATGATGGGTACGGAGTGATCCTGCTGCCGGCACTTGCCGAGGCAGTGGAGGATCGAGACGCGGATCGCATCGCAGCGTCGCTCGGGCAGCTGGAGCGGATCGGGTTGGGGGCGCTCGCGCTGGCGCCAACCGTGAACGAAGCGGCGCAAGCGCCTCGTCGATAGTCCTATAACACGTGTATTCGGCACGCGGAATCATTGATTCGTCGAGGATTCTTTCACCTCAGTGGAGTTCGCGCATTTGTGCCCTATAGTTGGTCGAAATAGCCGCCCTGCGGTGGTTGTTTTGCTTCCGTTTCGACCCAACGGACCCACGAGAAAAGACCATGCGAAGCACCATCGCCGCCTCACTCTGCGCCGCCACGCTGACCGCCGGGGCGTTCGCCCAGGGCATCACCCTTGACACCCTCTTCATCGCGACGGGGATCACCTACCCGACCGCCATCACGCACGCCCCCGGCGACGACTCGCGGCTCTTCGTGTGCAACAAGCGCGGGTACATCAGGATCATCGACCTGACCACGAACACGCTGCTCTCAACCAGCTTCTTGAACATCGATTCGATCTCCGGCGGCGGCACCAGCGCTGGCAGCGAGCAGGGGTTGCTCGGCCTGGCCTTCCACCCCAACTACGCCACCAACGGCTACTTCTTCGTCAACTACACGAACACGGCGGGATCCACCGTGATCGCTCGCTATCAGGTGTCGGCGGACCCGAATGTCGCCAACTCCACGAGCGCGCTGCAGGTCATGACCTGGGCGCAGCCGTACACCAACCACAACGGTGGCTGGATCGAGTTCAGCCCCGTCGATGGCCACATGTACATCGGCACTGGCGACGGTGGCAGCGCCAACGATCCGGGCAACACCGCGCAGGACATCACGGCGCAGCGGCTGGGCAAGCTCTTGCGCATCGATCCCAACGTCGCCGGCACCGTTCCCCCATACACGATTCCGTCCGACAACCCGTTTGTCGGCATTAACGGCGACGACGAGATCTGGGCCATTGGGCTCCGCAACCCGTGGCGCTGCGCGTTCGATCGCGAGACCGGCGACCTGTACATCGGCGATGTCGGCCAGAACGCCGTCGAGGAGATCGACTACCAGGCCTACAACGCCGCCGGTGGCCGCAACTACGGCTGGCGCTGCAAGGAGGGCAACAGTTCGACTGGCCTCTCCGGCTGCACACCCAGCGACCCCAGCCTCACGAACCCAATCGTGACGCACAATCACACGGGCGGGACCACCGGTGGATTCTCAATCACGGGCGGTCGTCTCTATCGCGGATGCTCGATCCCTCAGCTTCAGGGCTACTACATCTACGCCGACTATGTGACCGGCAATTTCTGGTCGCTCAAGGTCGTGGATGGCGTGGCGACGGCACTCACCTCGCGCACCTCGCAACTGGCCACGGCGGCCGGCGCGCAAGCGGTCAACCAGATCTCGGCCTTTGGTGAAGATGCCCAGGGCGAGATCTATGTCGCCGACCACGGCGGCGGCATCTACAAGATCATCAATGTCACCGGCGATGTCAGCTGCGAGCCGCCATGCGCCGGCATCGACCTCAACTGTGACGGCATGATTGATGGCATCGATCTCGGCATCCTGCTCGCTGGCTGGGGTGGCACCGGTGGCGACACCAACGGCGACGGCACGACCGATGGTGTCGATCTTGGCGCGATGTTGGCCGGCTGGGGCAGCTGAACCGTTCGGAAGCCTGACCAGTCGGTCATTCACTCAGGGGCGCTCGCTGGGAACGGCGGGCGCCCCTTTCTCTTGCGCTGCCAGCGCCGCATCCGCGGCTCGTCGCTTGGCGGCAGCCCGCAGGTTGAGGCCCTCCACCAGGCCGCTGAAGGCCATGGCGAAGTAGAGGTAGCCCTTGGGGACATGGAAGCCGAATCCGTCGGCAACCAGCATCATGCCGATGAGCAGGAGAAACGAGAGCGCCAGCATCTTCACCGATGGGTACGTCAATACGAAGTTGCTCACCGGCTCCGCAAAGACCAGCATGACCACCATGCTGGTGACGATGGCAGCCACCATGATGATGACCTTGTCCGGATCCACCATGCCCACCGCGGTGACCACGGAGTCGATGCTGAAGACCATGTCCATCAGCATGATCTGCGCGATCACCACCGTCATGGTGGCGCGCTTCGTGGCGGACTGCGCCCGATGGCCGTCATCGCCCATCACATGACCGATTTCCATGGTGGACTTCCATAGGAGCACCAGGCCGCCGACGACGAGCACCACGTCGCGCCATGAGACGGCGATGTCGCGCTCCATCACCTGCGCTGTGAAGAACGGTTCTGTCAGCCCCGCCAGCCAGCTGAGGGCCAGGAGCAGCCCGAGCCGCATGACCATTGCGCCGACCAGCCCCAGTCGTCGCGCCCCCTTCTGTTGTTCCGCGGGAAGCCTGCCCGAACTGATCGCGATGAAGACCAGGTTGTCGATGCCAAGCACCACCTCCAGCACCGTGAGGGTGAGGAATGCTGCAAGCGTGTCAAAGGTCAGGAGCGCCGAGAAATCCATGAGGGCGCGTACACTAGCCGCAGATGAAGGACGAAGCAGGATGTTGGCGGATGGGATGGTGGTTGCGATCGGCTCGTGCGCTGCTGGTCGCCACGGTTGCCGCCACGCTGGGAGCGGCGGCTCTCCAACAGGTGACGCTCCTCAACGGCACCAAGGACTTTGGACGCGTCCGGCCGGGGAGCACGCACACCGCCCAGTTCGCACTTCACAACGCCGGCACCGCGCCCGTGACGGTCCGCGCAGCCGTCCCCTCCTGCAAGTGCACGGATGTCGGTCTGGTGGCCGGCACCGTGATTCCGGCTGGCGGGTCGATCCCGTTCAGCGCCACGCTGGCCGTGCCGACCACCCCGGGCGAAAAGGACGCCAAGATCCAGATCGTCTTGGACGACGGCAGCGCGCCGCTCGTGGCGCAGATGAAGGCTGTTGCCAGCCTGCCGGTGGAGGCAACCCCCGCGTTCGTGGACGCGCTCAAGGGAAAGTCAACGGGGATCGTCACGCTCCGCAGTGAGGACGGGAAGCCATTCCGCGTGCTCTCTGCAGACGGCAGGCCACCGGTGTGTGTCGGCTTTGACCCCGCCAAGGACCAGCCGCGCGCGGAGTACACGCTTCAGTGGGAGTTCAGTGCGCCCGCCTCCGGCGATCCGAGGCTGTGGTGGATCGTGGCGACGGATCGAGAAGATGCGCCGCTCGTCGCGCTGCGTGTGCGGCACGAACTCACCGGGAGCAAGGCCGATGCGGCGCGATTCGACCGCCACTGGTGGGCACCCGAACAGTTGGTGCTGGCGAACCGGGTGAAGGCCGGCGCGCCGGTGACGCTCACGCTGGACCTGGAACACTACAACCCGAGTGCGCGTGGCGCGGTGCAGCGACCCGAGTGGAGCGCCGTCCAGTCCGTCAGGTCGATGACCCCATTCGCGTCGGCGGCGCTGGTTTCAAACGCTCCCGCGGGTGACCACTCGTCAGTCACCTTTTCCTTTACTCCCGCTACCGGCACCAAGGGGTTCCTGTTCGCCCCCGTGGAGATCACGACGCCGACCGGTTCGGGCGTGGTCCCGGTCGTTGCGCTGGTCACAGATTGACCCACCGCGTGAGTGAGGCGACCGAACCATCGCTGGACCTGCAGGACGCCTCAGCGGTCTGCGACCTGCTGCAATGCGCTGGGAACACCTTGATGTCGCGCGAGGGTCGGGACGGCGCGGTGCAATGGCTCCCGGATCACGGTCGGTTGCTGGCGACCGGCGACTTGCACGACAACCCGCGCCATTACGGCATCATCATGCGACTCGCTGGCTTGGAGCGTGGGAGCGATCGGCATGTGGTGCTGCATGAACTCATCCACGGTGAACACCTCATCCACGGCGCGGACCTCTCGTACCGGACGCTCTGTCGCGTGGCCGATGCGGTGCAGTCGTACCCCTCGCAGGTCCACCCGCTCATCGGCAACCACGAGGTTGCGCAGGCGTTCAAGCTCCGCGTGGCCAAGGGGTTTGGTGAACAGACGGCACTGTTCGAGGCGGGGCTGGAGCTGATCTTTGGGGATCGAAGCGAAGAGGTCAGCCTGGCGATCGACGCCTTCATCCTGTCCATGCCGCTCGTGCTCCGTTCGCCGTGGGGGCTCTTTGTGAGCCACTCCACGCCGGGGCCAGCGCAGCTTCCCGGTTTTGACACCAGCATCTTTCGCCGCCCGCTGAGCGCGGCGGACTTCGCGCCGATCACGGGCGGCGCCTGGCAGCTCACCTGGGGGCGGGGCCAGACGCGCGAGAGCGTGGCTCGATTCCTCGAGATGGTGGACGCGAGGCTTCTGGTCTGCGGACATGCCCTGGTGGAGACTGGGGCGGAGGCGATGGGGCCCCAATTGCTCTTGCTCAACAGCGACCACGAGCATGGGGCCGTTGTGCCGATTGACCTGAGCGGTCCGCCGCCTCGTGCCGATGAGTTGGCCATGGAGTCACTCCCGTTGCGCGCATTCATGGAGGTTCAGTGATGGGAGGGGTCACGCGCCCGAGGGGAACTTGGCTGGCGATCGAGTCCAGCACGCCGCACGTCTCGGTGGCCACCGGACAGTGGGATGGGGTACGCATGGAGATCCTGGGCGAGGTCGACCAGGTGGCAGTGGCCGGTGGCGACCTGATCGCCTCGCTGGTGGATCGCCTCGCTCCGGATCCATCGCCTCTCTCGGGAGTGGTGGTCGGCACCGGTCCGGGGGGATTCACGGGGGTTCGCATGGGCGTGTCGATCGCGCAGGCGATCGCTGAGGCTCGACACATTCCGATCGCCGGCATCCCGTCGGCCCACGCCTTCGGGCTGGCAGCGCTCGAGTCGCGCGAGAAGGGACATGCGGGAGGCATGGCCGTCTTCACCGCCGCGCGTGGCGAGGCCTGCTGGCTGTCTGTGTTCGAGACCGGCGCTGGTCCATCGATCCGCCTTGTCTTGGAGTCGCTGGAGATGTCTCTGCCTGGGTTTGAGGGTGGAGATGGCTCCACGCTCGCAATCTTTGACCGCCATGCGCCGGCTTGGGTCCGGTTGCATCGGGGCTGGGGCGCAACGGGAGACCTCCCGGCACGGGGGCTGGCCCGGGCACTGCTCAATGCTGCGACGAGCGAGGCGGTGTTCTGGCACGCAGACCCTGCGCAGGTTGTCCCTCAGTACGCCCATGCACCCTCCGTGACTCCCTCCGGTCCGAAAACGCCCATTTGACGGTGGGTTCGCTTCAGTGCGCCTGTAGAGGGGTCGATGTGCGGAATGAGTTTTTCCATGCCATTGGCTCCTCACATCGTCGAATCGCCTCTCGGTTCCTTCGCTCCACGCCCTCAGCGATGGATCGGAGGAGTTCGTGTACTGCTGGTTGGCGGCGGCGCGGACCTGGAGCGCGAGGTCCGTTATGCAGCTGGCCCCCGTGGGAATGTGCGCTCGCAAGCGCGGCTCGCCGGGTGTGCGCCATTCATCCGCCAGGGGGCTGTTGACCTGGTGATCGTCGCCCCCAGCGCTGGCCAACACCTGTCTGTGTGGGAGTGTCGATTGCTGCGCGTGGCGACCAAGTCGTGTGCCGTGGCACTGGCGTCGGTGTCGCCGCCTCACGAACAGTGGGACGAGGCGGTCCACATGGGGTTTCAGGGGGTCATCGACCTGGGAACGACATCGCAGGAACGGATGGACTTGCTGGCGACCTTCGTGAGCAGGGCCATGGCGCAGCGGCAAGCGGCGAGGCGCATCGCTGTGCTGGAAGCCGCCTGCCGCCGGATGCGTCGCGAGCGCGAGGAGACACAGGCCGAGGTTGGCCGATTGGCGGTGTCGCTGGCGGAGCAGCGATCGCACTGCGACTGCCTCGTGGCGGAGGCCAGCGTGGTGTCGGAGTTCCGAACGCTGCTGTCGCTTGAAGTGGAAATGGACGCGACGCTGCGTACGGGACTGACGGCCTTCGTGCTTCGCACGGGAGCGGCCAACGCGGCGCTCCTGCTGCCCACGGCCAACGGGGGCTGGACCGTGGCCGCGTACCTGAAGTCCACGCGTTCCCGCGGCGCGGTGGAAGGCATGCTGCGCAACCTTGCCGAGGAACACGCCCCCGCGGTGGCCGCGCAACACGCCCTGGTCGCGTTGCAGCCGAACACCACGACGCCGAACTGGAGCGATCTCCACGGCACGATGTTCGGGTGGAGCGCGTTGGTCGCGCCGTGCTGGGGGGAGTCGCGCGCCGAGGCTGTGATCATTGCCTTCCGCGACAGCGATCGTGCCTACGAACCCAACGACCGGCGGATTGGAGCACTGCTCGCTAGGGAGCTGGGTCGAGTGCTGGAACGGAACCGTCGCGTCGAGTCTCGGACCGCGGCCTGAGCCGCACCAGCGGGGTCGCACCGCTCCGCACGACATCACCCTCCTTGACGAGCACTTCGCAGTCGGCGTGCGCTGGGAGCACCAGCTCCGTGGTAGACCCAAACTTGATCAGTCCCCAGGTCTCGCCGCGGACGAGCTGGTCGCCGGGCTGGAGCTGGCAGATGATCCGGCGGGCGATGGCGCCCGCGATCTGGCGGATGCCGATCCGGACCCCGTCGGGCCGGACAAGGGTGATGTCCACCATCTCGTTCTCCTTGGCGCTCTCCGGAGATCGCGCGTCCAGGTACCGGCCCGGCCGGTGGACGATGTCCGTGACGGTCATCGCGCACGGCGCCCGGTTCGTATGGACATTGAGGACGCTGAGGAAGATGCGGATGACGATCGCGTTGGCGGTCGCGGCGGATGCCACCGAAGGAATCGTGTCGCGGTCGTTGCGAGCCATCGTCGGATGATGTACGGCTTCCACCGCGGAAATCCTGCCGTCGGCGGGCGAGAGCAGGGTGTCCTCGCCGGTTCGTGGGACGGCGCGGAAGGGCTGCCGGAAAAAGGCCGCGAGGCAAAGCCAGAGGAACGCCACCAGCCACACCCACGGCGCGCGACCAGTCTCGACGAGCCACAGGGACAGTGCCACCGCGAGGGCGAGAGAGCCGCCCCATTCTCGGAAGCCCCAGCGACAGAGCGTCACTCGGTGGCCCGGCCGACGAAAAATCCGATTCCCATGCCCAGCCCGACCACGCCGCCGGCGATGCCCGTGACCATCCACAGGTTGCCCTGGAGGGTATCCAGATAGAGGCTGCCGCCGCCAAAGAGCGTGGCGCTGGAGAGGAAGAGGCAAAGGACGACGGCCAGCGTTGCGCCAAGCATCGCGCCGGCGGTGAGCCCGCTCCAGCCGCCATCCAGTGCGGGCGCCAGCACCATGCCAGAGCCGGCCAGCGCGCCTCCGACGACAGGAGCGGGTGCGGCGGCATCGCCGAAGTCGGCGCCGGCGCCGTCAATGTCCTCGCCGATGATCCCTTCCAGCCCGGCGGAGCCCGAGGCCGCAGCGTCGAAATCCTCTTCCAGCATCGCCGCGCCGATGGAGGTGTCCTCGCTCTCGCGAGTGAGGTCCATCAAGCCGCTGCCGGAACCGACGGTCTCCAACTGCGGGTCGTCGGCATCGACGGCCCCAAAGTGCATGGAGCTGTCGGAGAGGACAGGGCTCTCACCCATCTCGGCAGGAGCGGGATCGAGGGCGGCGCCGGCAATCGCGGTGCCGCCGTGGGCGGAGCCGCTCTCGGCAAGCCCAATGGCGCCAAAGTCAAAGTCGGCGCCGGCGACATCCAGGGCGGCATCAAGGTCTTCCGCGGGAACAACTTCCACGGCCGGCAGGCCAGTGGGCGGTGCGGGTGCAGCGAAGTCATCCGCGAGGTCGATCCCGAAGTCGTTATCGAAGGCCGCCAAGCCCGCCATCGGGGCGGCGGGAGCCGGCGGCGGGGGAGCGTGGGAGACCAGAGCGCCAAGATCGCTGTCCTCCAGCGAGATGTCACCCAAGTCCAGCGCGAAATCGTCGGTGGCGCCGATGTCGGCGGCGGCGCGGCCGCTGCTCATGCTGGGAGTGGCCTCGTCGATGTTGAGCGGGGCGTCGGTGAGTGGCGGGAGGTCTGAGAGGTTCAGATCGTCGAGAGTGTCGAGCCCGGAACCAGCCCCCAGATCGGGCGGGAGCTCCAGGTCGTCGATGGAGAGGTCGTCGTCGGCTAACTGGTCCACTTCTTGGACTCGGAAGAGTTCGGCGCCGTCCTGGAAGAAGGTTCCAAGTCGATGCTCACGAGCGAGGGACTTGACCTCGTCGGTCGACTTGCCAAGCTTCTGGGCGGCTTCAGCGAGCGTGTAAAATTGCTTTGCCATTCGTGGGTTCTCTCGGTCAGGGCAGTCCCGGCAAGACTCGTAACCTACCTCGGATAGTCCACATGGCGCAAGGCGACAAAACCCTGTCAGCACTGGTCCGGGGGGTGGAGCGGTGGTTCCCAAAAAACGCACGGATTTTGCCCTGGCGGAGCCATCGAACCCCTTGGCGGGCACTGGTTAGCGAGTTCATGTTGCAGCAGACGCAGGTGAGCCGTGCGGTGGAGCGATTCGAGACCTTCATGCGGCTCTTCCCGTCCCCGAATCGGATGGCGAACGGGACTGAATCGGCGGTGGTCCGGGCTTGGTCGGGACTTGGTTATTACCGGCGAGCGAGAAGCCTGCACCGGCTCGCCAGGGTTCTCCGCGACGAGTACGGGGGCAGGGTCCCCATGTCGATGGAAGCGCTGCTCGCCCTCCCCGGAGTGGGTCGATACACCGCGGGAGCGATCCTCTCTATTGTCGGGGGCCAGACGGAACCCATCGTTGATGGCAACGTGGCGCGTGTCATCTTGCGGGTCCTGGGGGACGAGCGACCCTTGGATCAGGCACCGGTTCCGGAGCTGCTCTGGGAGTGGGCGGGCGAGTTTGTCTCGGCGGCGCGGAGCCCAGCGGTGGCGAATGAAGGACTGATGGAACTGGGTGCCATGGTCTGCACACCGCGAGGCCCCAAGTGCGGGGAGTGCCCGGTCGCCAAGAGTTGCCGCGCGCGCGCGCGGGGGCTGACGGAAGTGATCCCCGCGAAGTCCCGGCGGGTGCATCGTCGCGAAGAGCATTGGCACGCCTTGGCGTGCGTGAATCGTGGACGCTTGTTGCTCGCGAAGCGACCGGATGGCGAGCTCTGGGGCGGCATGCTGCTTGTACCGATGCTCCGGGTGACCGGCAGCACGCGGCGTCCGTTTGGAGATGCCGCGGAGCGAGCGGCTCAGGTCACGTTTGACACCAGCGCGTGTCGGCTGCACATCTCGGTGTGGAGGTCCGATTCACGCGGTGCGGCGGCGATCGGCAAACGACGTTCCGGCGCGGCGACCTCGTGGGTGTCACGGGCAAGTTCGCCGGAAGTGCGAGTTGGCGTGACCGCGCGAATCTTGGAAGCCGCCGGGGTCTGAGGGGCTCGGTGGAGCGGCTAGCTGAGGTGGGAGATCGGTGCCACCGGGGCGCGCCCAATCATCGACTCAAACGCACACGCGATGGCCAAGAGTCGTGGCTCTTGGAACGCCGGCGCCTGGAGTTGGACACCAATCGGGAGATCAGGGCTGGCGGTTCCGCTCCCCGCTCCACTCTCGCCGCCGCCTGAGGCGTCCTTCACCATGCCGCCATAGAGGCTCACCGCGCAGATGCCGGCGATGTTGGCGTTCACGGTGTAGACATCGTTCATGTACATCGTGACCGGATCCTGCACGGAGCCGATCCGGAACGCAGGCGTGGGCGCTGTGGGGCCAAGGATGACATCGCACTTGGCAAACGCGGTGTCAAACTCCTGCTTGATGAGTCGGCGGACCTGGAGCGCGCGGCGGTAGTAGGCGTCGTAGTAGCCGCTGGAGAGCACATAGGTGCCCAGCATGATGCGGCGCTTGACTTCCGTGCCAAAGCCCTCGCTTCGGGAGCGTGCGTAGAGGTCAAAGAGGTCGCCTGGCTTGGCAGTTCGATGACCGTACCGAATGCCGTCATACCGGGCAAGGTTGCTGCAGGCTTCCGCGGGGGCGATGACGTAATAGGTAGAGATGCCGACTTCCGTCAGCGGGAGTTCCACTTCAACCAGCGTGGCCCCGTGGCCGTGCAGCTGCGCGCGGGCGCGGGCGAAGAGCGCGTCCACGCCTGGGTGATTCCCCGTGAGGTACTGCGACGGAATGCCCACGCGAAGTCCCTTGAGCGAGGCAGGGTCGGCGGCGCGCGCGTCGCAAGCACCGACGGGATCGCCGGTGGGCTCAATCGCACTGGTGGAGTCGCGGTGGTCGTGGCCCGCCATCACGGAATGAACGAGCGCGGCGTCCCGGACGCTTCGAGTGAGCGGTCCGATTTGGTCCAGGCTGGACCCGAAGGCGACGAGGCCGTACCTGCTCACCCGCCCATAGGTTGGCTTGAGTCCAACAAGTGCGCTGAAGGCGGCGGGCTGGCGAATCGAGCCACCAGTGTCGGACCCCAGCGCCGCGTGGCAGATGCCCGCGGCAACCGCGGCGGCGCTGCCTGCGCTGCTGCCGCCGGGGACTCTGGTGGTGTCCCACGGGTTTCGCACCGGGCCCCAGGCGCATGTCTCGCCGGATGAACCCATCGCGAACTCGTCCATGTTCGTCTTGCCAAAGAGGATGGCACCGGCAGACTCCAGGCGCGCCACGATCGTGGCGTCGTATGGGCTCTTGAATCCCTGGAGGATCTTGGAGGAGCAGGTCGTGGTGCCCCAGCTGGTGACGATGTTGTCCTTGATGGCGATGGGAACGCCGGCAAGGGGCCCGACGAGTTCGCCTCGCGCGATGCGAGCGTCGATCGCTCGTGCGCGCTCCAAGCTGCGCTCGGCGTGGAGCTCGTGGAAGGCGTTGAGCGTGGGGTTGAGTTGCTCGGCTCGATCGAGCGTGGCGCGGGTGGCCGCTTCGGAGGAGATCGCGCGGGAGGCAATCTTGTCGCGCAGGTCAACAAGGTCCGAGCCAAGCGGGGTCGCCGCGCTGCCGCCGCCCGCACTCACGCCGAGCCCTCCCCAAGCACCTTGGGCACTGCAAAGAAGTCATCGAGGCGCTTGGGTGCGTTCGCCAGTGCCTGGTCGGGAGTGAGGCAGGGACCAGGCTCGTCGGCTGCAAGATGATTGCTTGCGGGGAACGGCTGCGCCATCGGTTCCACGCCGGAAACATTCACCGACTGCAGCTTGGCGACATGCTTGAGGACGGCGGCGAGCTGGACTTGGTCCCGAGCCACTTCTTCGGCGGTCGGCGCGAGGCGTGCGAGCTTGGCCACATGCCGGACCTGCGCTTCGGTGAGGGACTCGCTGCAGTCAGGAGCGTCCGTGGACATTGGAGCGAAGTCTATCGGCGGGCAATTGCCTCATCGCCTACGCTTTCCGTCCCCATGGAGCACGAGTCGGACGACGAATTGGAGCACGAGCCTGGCGAGGGCGAAGTGATCGATCCGGCACCGCGGCGCAGGCTCCCGATGCACTCCGTCGTGTTCCGGCTGCTGGTGTCGTTTGGATTGATCGCCGGATCGATCCTGATCGTGGTGGCGCTCATCGCGACCAAGGAACAGCCGCCGCAGGACGACGGTCGATCCCTTCCGCGCGTGCAGGTCACGCGTGTGATGTCTGTGGAAGTGCCCCGGCAGTGGGTGGGCTTCGGCATCTCGACCGCGTTGCGTGCCAGCGTGGTGCCCGCGCGTGTCTCGGCCACCGTCCTGAGCGTGCCTGACAGCACCAAGGAAGGCTTGCCGGTCACCGAAGGCCAGGTGATCGTCCAGCTTGACGCGGAGGACTTTGTCCGGCAGCGTGAGATGGTGGACGAGGCGCTCAAGTCACTGGACGCGCAGATCACGGCGCTCTCGATCCAGGAGGACGCGCTTCGCGAACAGGTCAGGCTGGCCACGGAAGATGTGGCGATCTCCACCAAGGACCTTGAGCGATTCGAGAAGGCGTACGCGGACGGTGCTGCTCGCATCCGCGAGGTGGACAACGCGCGCACGCGACGGATTCAGGCGGAGCGTCAGAAGGTGGTGCTCGCGGAGCAGCTCTCCAGCACGGGACCGAAGCGGCAGCAGCTGGAGGCGCAGGCAGCGTCGCAGCGATCCGCGCGGGAGATTGCGGTCAACAACGAGGCGCGGTGCTCCGTTCGGGCGCCCATCGCCGGCATCTTGCAGCAGTTTGACCTCAAGCTCGGCGAGAGTGTGATGGCAGGGCAAGCGGTGGCGCGCGTGGTGGATCCTTCGGCGGTGGAAGTGGAATTGCGATTGCCGGCCCAAGCTCGGTGGAGCCTGGCGGTGGGCGATGTGGCGACGGTGATGGACGGTGGCTTGGCGGGGACGGGTGCAGGATCGGGCGGCGCTGGCTCCGCCACCGCGCCAGTGACGGGGCGTGTGCAGCGCATCGCACCTGAAGACGACCCCGCGACGCGGACGCTTGGCGCGTACATCGAGTTCGCTGGCGCCGATGCCAAGCGCGTCCCGCCGGGCGCGGTGGTGGAAGTGGCCGTGGCGGTGGGCGGCGGTGGTGCGCGCACGATCGTCCCGCGCCGGGCCATTCGCAGTGATCGATTGCATGTGGTGGAGGGCGGCCAGATCCGCGCGGTGCCAATCACGCGTGCGTTTCCCTATCGCGGCGTCTTGGCCCACAGCGGCCTGCCCGATGAGTCGTGGGTGGTGATCGAGGATGGTGTGCCGGGAGGAACGGTCATCGTGCTGGATGCCTCCAGCCGAGTGGCGGAACCCGGATCCACGATCCAGCCGGTGGAGGCATCGGAGCGTGCGGGTTCATGAGCAGCGTCGTCCGCTTCTTCGTGCGAAACCCGGTGGCGGTGAGCCTCCTGATGTGGACGCTCATTATCGGGGGCGTGGTCGGCGCGCTCAATCTGCGGCGCGAATTCTTCCCGACCACGGACCCCGACTCGGTGATGATCTCCATGATCTATCCCGGGGCCAGCCCTGCGGAGGTGGAGGACTCGCTGGCTCGAAAGGTGGAAGATGCGGTCATCGACATCCAGGATGTGGATCGCGTGACCACCACCGTCTTTGAGGGCGCGGGGAACATCGTCATCAAGTTCCAGGATGGCGCCGATGTTCGCAAGCGCCAGTCCGATGTCCAGAACTCCGTGGATGCACTCCAGGACTTGCCCGCGGACGCCGAGCGCATCCGCGTGACGGAGATGGAGAAGCTGATGCCGGCGATCCAGCTGAACATCAGCGGCGAGGTGGACCCGCAGGTGCTCAAGCGCATCGTCCGCGGCGTGGAGGATGATCTGCGTGACCTCCCCGGCATGGGGATGCTGGTGGTGTCGGGGCTGCGCAAGTACGAGGTGCGAGTCCATGCGGACCGTGCGGCGCTCCTTCGGCACGGACTCTCGCTCACGCGACTCTCGGATGCGATTACCTCGTGGACTCGCGAGGTGAGCAGCGGCTCGCTCAAGTCGTCGGACAGCACTGTCGCCGTGCGGACGCTTGGCACGCTAGAAACCGCCCAAGACATCTCCAGCATCGTGGTCAAGGCATCCTCGGACGGTGCCGCGATTCGCGTGAGCGACGTGGCGCGGGTTGAGGAGCGATTCGTCGACGAGGATGTCAAACTCACCATCGACGGCAAGCCGGGCGCCACGATCACCGTCTTCAAGTCTGGTACGCAGGATGTGGTGCAGATGGCAGAATTGATCCGTGGCTATGCCGCCGGCTTGGACGGCAAGCCGCTCACGACCAGCGGGATGGATGCGCTGACCGGCGGGTACTTCGCGAAGGGCTGGCAGGCGGGACAGGCGCGAGGACCGGTGCCGGTCGGGACCAGCATCTCCACCAACTTGGCCAAGATCATCGAGGATCGACTTGATCTGCTCTCGCGCAATGCGATTGCTGGCGCGGTCCTGGTGTTCTTCGCGTTGTTGATGGGCGTGAGCCTCCGGACCGCGTTTTGGGTCATGACGGGTATCGCCACCGCGATCTGCGGCACGATGCTGGTGATGGCGGTAACGGGACTCACGCTCAACCTGCTGTCGATGTTCGCGCTCCTCCTGGTGCTGGGCATGTTGACCGACGACGGCATCGTGGTGGCGGAGAGCATCGACACGATGCACGCCGGCGGACTCCCCGCCGAGGAAGCAGCGATACAGGGCGTGGCGCGCATCCAGTGGCCGGTGATCGCCAGCATCTCCACCACCATCGTGGCGTTCTTGCCGCTGGGGTTGCTTGGTGGCATGATCGGCGACCTGATGACGCAGCTGCCGGCGGTGGTGTCCATCGCGCTCCTGGTGAGCTTGTTCGAGGTGTTCGTCATCGCACCGTCGCACATCACCCACTCGATCATGCGGCGCGAGAAGGATGGCGGCCACGGCAACTGGCTGGAGCGCCTCGTGGAGCCCTTTGAGCGATGGCGCGACACCGTGGCCTGGCCTCGCATGACGGCGTCGTACGCGCGAGCCGCCAACTGGTGCGTCCATCACCGCTACATCACCGTGTCGGGTGGCATCTCTGCGTTCATCGTGTCGCTGGGGATGGTGCTTGGCGGGCAGCTGGCGTTCACCTTCCTCCCCACCGACGATGCCGAGACACTTTTGGCCAACTACTCACTGCCGATGGGGACGCCGCTGGACCGAACCGGGGCATTTGGGCAGCGTGTCGCGGAGGCGGCCCATTCGCAGCCCGAAGTGCGGACCGTCATCGGGATCATCGGGCAGTCGACGGACTTTGAGACCGGGCGTGCGGACGACTCCTCCAGCAACGTCGGGCAGATGATCATTGAGCTCTTGCCCCTGGAGCAGCGGGAGCGCAACAGCGCTGAGGTGCTGGACTCCATCCGCGCCGCACTGGGGAACACCGACGAGGTGGAGCGGCTCTCGTGGGGTGAGATATCCAGCGGTCCCTCCGGTGCGGACATCACCTACGAGTTGTCGGGACCCGACGCCGACGAACTCTCGCTGGTGGCGTCGGAACTCCGGCGCGGCCTGCTCGCCTTCGAGGGCGTGCTGGACGCCATCGATAGCGATTCCACCGGCACGCCAGAGGTGCAGGTGGAGCTGCGGCCAGGCGCCAGCGCCGCGGGGTTCACGCCGCTCGATGTCGCGCAGCAGTTGCGTGCGGCGATCTACGGGCGGGATGCGCATGTATTCACGCAGGGTGGCGAGGACATCGATGTCCGTGTGTCGCTGGACGAGAGTGCCAGGCGCCGCGCGGGCATGTTGGAAGAGGCGTGGGTGGTGTCTCCGGCGGGGCAACCCGTGCCGGTTTCCGAGATCGCTCGAGTCAAGGAGACGGAGGGCTACGCATCCATTCGCCGCAAGAACCGGGAGCGCGTCGTGTTGGTGACGGCCGATTGCGCGGCGCAGGTGATCCCGGAGGAGATCGAGGCGGCCATGGATCCGCTCCTCGCGCGACTCCAGTCGGAGCACCCAGGCGTCACGGTGGAGTCGGGCGGCAAGCAGAAGGATCTGGCCGATGCGTTTGCCACGCTGCCATTGGTGGCCAGCACGGCAGCAGGATTGATCTTTGTCATTCTGGCCTGGCTCTTCCGCAGCTTCTGGCAGCCATTCGCCGTCATGCTGGCGATCCCGTTTGGCGTGATCGGCGTGGTATGGGGACACATCCTGCTGGGCTTCGACCTGTCGTTCCTGAGCCTCATCGGATTCGTGGCGCTGGCGGGTGTCGTGGTGAACAACTCTCTGCTACTGGTGGAGTTCGTGAATGTCCACCGCGCCAAGGGCTACTCGCTGGACCAGGCGCTCGTGTGGTCCGGAACGCAACGCTTTCGGCCGATCTTGCTGACATCGATCACGACCGTGCTCGGCCTGGCGCCGCTCGTGATGGAGCAGTCGTTCCAGGCACGATTCTTGATCCCGATGGCGATCTCGCTGTGCGGGGGGCTCATATCCGCGACCGTGCTGACGCTCCTGCTGCTGCCCGCGATCGTGATGATCTTTGACGACATCGGGCATCTGTGGGCGTGGTTGTGGAGTGGCACGCCGCTCAAGCAGGGGGCAGCGGCGGCGCAGTGACTGCGCACTGAGCGGGGCGTGACTTCACACTAGCCTCCCTCCATGGCGCGATCAAAGGACCTCGTCGTTGGCATCGACCTGGGCGGCACCAATTTCTCCGTTGGAATCGTTGACACTCGAGGGCGCGTGCTGGGTCGATCCAAGAAGAAGACCAAGGCCAGGGAGGGCCGCGATGCCGTCCTGGCGCGCATCGTGGAAGCGGTCGGCGCGGCGTGCGAGGACGCGGGCGTGGATCAGAAGTCGCTTCGAGCAGCCGGCATCGGCGCCCCCAGCGCCATCGACATCCCTCGTGGCACGGTCATCAACTCAGGAAACCTCAAGTGGAAGTCGGTGCCGTTGCGCGAACTCCTCGCGCGGCGATTGCATGTGCCAGTCACCGTTGACAACGATGTCAATGTGGCACTCTGGGGCGAGCATCGTCACGGAGCCGCCAAGTCGCGCCAACACGCGCTGGGCGTGTGGGTCGGCACCGGCATCGGCGGTGCGCTAGTGCTCAATGGGAAACTCTGGCACGGTCCCACCTGGACCGCCGGCGAGATCGGGCAGACGATCCTGTTCCCCGGGGCGCCTCGCGGACATCGAACGCTTGAGGAATTGTGCAGCCGCAACGGGATCGTGGCGTCGATGCGCACGCGAGCGGGGTTCCATCCCAAGAGCCGATTTCATGTACTGCTGGAGTCCGAGGAGCGCGGCGAGGCGATCGGCTCGGCTGCGCTGGCGCGGCTGTGGCGTGAGGGCGATTCGCTTGTGAGAGAAGTCATCGACGCTGCTGCTGGTGTGCTCGGCCTGGCCATCGCCAACCAGATCACGATGTTGAGCGTGGACTGCGTCGTGCTTGGTGGCGGCGTGAGCGAGGCGCTTGGCGCGCCATTCGTGAAGCAGGTGCGCGAGTCGTTTCGCACGCATGTCTTCCCCGACACTCTTCGCGACTGCGACATCGTGCAAAGCGAACTTGGTGGCGACGCGGGCGTGATCGGCGCCGCGGCGCTGGCGCGGGAGAGGGTGTAGGTTCAGTCTTGAGTCCTGGCCGTCGGAGCGCGGGCTTCGCCGACTCAGCGGCCCGCACGACAGACCACCCGCAGCGGCGGCTGGTCGAGATGACTGAGCGTGAATGCCATGCCGGGTAGTGCCGCCGCCAGTCGCTCGCCGAGGATCGGGAGGTAGGGGCGTTCGCTCTCCGTGTGCCCGCAGAGGATGACATCGACGCCGGCGGCGCGCGCGCGCAGGAGGTCGTGGTGCTTCATCTCTCCGGTGACGAAGAGCGTCGCGCCCTTGTCGATCGCTGCGTCCAGCATCGACTCGCCGCTTCCGGCGCAGATGCCGACGATCGCATGCTTGCGCTTGGCATCAGTCGCAGAGACCTGCACCTGGTCCACGCCAAGCATGGAGGTGAGTCGGCGAGCGGTGGCGTCGGTCGTGGCGGCCTTGGCCAGCACGACCACCCGTCCCGCGCCTTCGGTGGCGCTTGTTCGCGGGGCGCCTGACTCGATGTGCATCGCGGGTTCTTCGTAGGGGTGCGCGCGGCGGAGTGCCGCCAGAGCACCCGGAAGTGCGGCCGCGGAGCAGGGCATCTCCAGGCGGACTTCGGCGACCGACTCCAATCGACCCGCGGCGCCAATGACCGGATTGGTGCCCTTGCCACCCATGAACGAGCCGGTGCCGGGAGCGGCGAAGGAGCAGTGCGTGTAGTTCCCGATGCGGCCGGCACCCGCGCGGGCCATCGCGTCGCGCACGGCGTCGGCGGCGTCGGCGGGAACATGGGTCACGATGCGAAGGCTCTCGGCCTCGGGCAGCGCGGTGGAGGGGACCAGCGGCGCTCGGCCTCCGTCGCCCACGGCCCAGGCGAGCATGTCGTTGACGCCGTTGGCGGCGTTGTCCAGCGCGGTGTGGGGCGAGAGGAGTGCGATTCCAGCGCGGGCGGCCTCGAAAGCGGCGCTTCCGGCGGCCACTCGGCGCGTCTTCTCGAAGAGCGGCGGGTGGTACGCGACGATCGCCTGGACGCCCAGGTCGATGGCCTCGTCGAGGACTTCGGGGGTGGCGTCGATGGCGAGGAGGACTCGCGAGCAGGCGGCGCCGGCATCGCCCGCGATGAGGCCCACGTTGTCCCAATCCTCGGCCAGGTGGAAGGGGGCCAGGTGGTTGAGCGCCCCAAGCAGGTCGCCGACGGTGCCGGGTGGGGTGGGCTCGGGCGCGCGGCGGGGGCGACGCGGGGAGCCGGTGGTGGCGGGCTTGGTGGCACCGCGCGTCGCCTGGGGGGCACGGCGCGTCGTCTTCTTGTGGGTCTTTTTCGCCATCGTGGGTGTCCTTGACCCGTCCGAGGCCGTTCGTTCATCGAACGACTTGCGTCGGGCCGATGCAATCGTATATTCGCATCGGGGCCACGGCTGGCCCCCGTTCAATCCCTGCGCTTGGCGCACGAGGTTGAGGCCCGACGGCCCGAGTTCAAGGCCCGACGGCCAACGCCCCGCTTGTCCAGGCGCAGCACAAGGAGGTGCTCGTGCACGCGATCGGCCCCACTGTCGTTCCTCACCTCTCGCCGATGACTGACGATTCCAGCGCACAACCAGGGAGTGACCCTGGGACGCGCGCGGATGGAGTGAAGCGAGGGGAGTCCGGCGCAAAGTCCTCCAAGTCCAAGTCCAAGTCAAGCGACAAGGATGTCCGCAAGCATTTCGTGCTGGACACCAACGTGCTCCTGCACAACCCCAACTCGCTCTTCAAGTTTGAGGAGCACGAGGTGGTGATCCCGTTGGCGGTGATCGAGGAGCTGGATCGATTCAAGAAGAACAACGACGAGACGGGTCGGAACTCCAGGCAAGTGATCCGTGCGCTGGACCGATTGCGCGCGAACGGACACCTCTTTGAGGGCGTGGCGTGGAACCCGACCGGCGGCACCGTGCGCGTGCAGCGTGCGCAGCCCACCGAAAACTTTGCGTTTGACCTGACGCATCCCGACCACCGCATCCTCAATGTCGCGTACCGGCTCAAGGCCGAGGGGTTGCACACGATCTTCGTCTCCAAGGACATCAACGCGCGCGTGAAGGCGGATGTGCTTGGGATCGCGGCGGAAGACTTTGAGCACGACCGCGTGGACGCGGACTGGCTCCACACGGGCTATGTCACCATCGAAGTGCCCACGGAAATGATCGACACCCTGTACGCGGAGCGGCAGTTGCCGTGCGAGCAGGTGGAGATGCTCTCGCGCGTGGGGCCGGACGGGGAAGTGATCAAGGGAGGCGAGCTCATCGCCAACCAGTTCGTGATCCTGGTGGACTCGCGAGACCCGTCGCACACGGGGCTGGCGCGGCGCCTGGCCGACACGATGCACCTGATCCCGGTGAGCGGCCCGCGCAAGCCGATCTACGGGATCATTGCGCGCAATGTGCAGCAGACGATGGCGCTGGACCTCCTGCTGGACGACGAGGTGCGCATCGTCACGATGATCGGTGCTGCGGGCACCGGCAAGACGCTTCTGGCGCTGGCGGCTGGCCTGCAGAAGTGCGTGAGGGAAGAGCGGTTTGACAAGCTCCTGGTGGCGCGGCCCATCATGCCGCTGGGGAGAGACATCGGCTACCTCCCCGGCGACAAGGACGAGAAGCTCTCGCTGTGGATGCAGCCCATCTTCGACAACCTCACCTACCTGGTGAGCATGCGAGGCGAGCGCGGCAACGAGCCCGACGGCAAGAACGCCGAGCAGCGCATCGACTCACTCGTGGCCACCGGCAAGGTGGTGCTGGAGCCGCTCACGTACATCCGCGGCCGCAGCATCCCCAAGCAGTTCTTCATCGTGGACGAGGCCCAGAACCTGAGCCCGCACGAAGTGAAGACCATCGTGAGCCGCGTCGGCGACGGCACCAAGATCGTGCTATGCGGCGATATCGGGCAGATCGACAACCCCTACCTGGACAGTGCCAGCAACGGCCTGTCGCACGCGATCGAGCGGCTCAAGGGCCAGCGCATTGCGGGCCATGTCACGCTGGCGCGCACCGAGCGCAGCGAGTTGGCCAAGCTGGCAGCGGAAGTGTTGTAGAGGGTGAAGGGAGAGTGTCGTGGGAAGTTGGCGGGAAGTTGGCGGGATCCGCCCCCTCAGGAGCCGGGTCCCACCAACTTCTCCGTGGGCCACACTCACTCGTGGCGTACAGGAATCAAAATGTGCCTTCGAAGGCACTTCTTGATTCTCAGCGGCGCGGCAGCGAAATCCAACGACTTGATGTACCACCCGCAACCTGCTACACTCCCCCCTCCAGCCGGTGGCCTCAGTCGAAACTGGGATCGAGCCGGCAGCCCGCAATCAAGGTTGTGGCAAAGTGTGACGCGCCGTTCTAGGCGCGGCGCGATGTGCCTCTGCCAACATGCGGTCTCCGACAGGCCATAGGCCAGAAAGTTTTTGATTGTCTACTCAGTTTGTTTCGCTCGGGTTGGTCGCTCCCATTCTTCAGGCACTTCGCACCGAGGGGTACGAGACCGCAACACCCATCCAGGCACAGGCGATCCCGCCGGCGCTGGCACACCGTGATGTCTTGGGCATCGCCCAGACCGGGACCGGCAAGACCGCTGCCTTTGCGCTGCCGATCCTGCAGCACTTGATTGAGCGCGGCGCGGGCGGCCCGGCCGTGAGCGTGCAGCCTGGACGCGGGCCTGCGAGGCACGGCCGCTCTCACGCGCGCTCCAACGCACACACCAAGACCCACGCCATGCCCAACGGCCGCGCGCCGCAGGCGTTGGTGCTGGCGCCCACTCGAGAATTGGCTGCGCAGATCGGGCAGAGCTTCACCGCGTATGGCGCGAAGACGTCGATTCGGTGCGCGGTGATCTTCGGCGGCGTGGGGCAGGGCCCGCAGGTGAACGCGCTCAAGGCGGGCGTCGACATCGTCGTGGCCACTCCGGGTCGACTCATGGACCTCATGGAGCAGCGAGTGGTCGACCTCAAGTCGATCTCCTTCGTGGTGCTTGACGAGGCCGACCGCATGCTGGACATGGGATTCATCATCCCGATCCGCCGCATCATGTCGGCGCTGCCCACCAAGCGGCAGACGATGCTCTTCTCCGCCACGATGCCGCGCGAGATCCAGGGGTTGGCCGACTCGTTCCTTCATGACGCGGCTCGAGTCCAGGTGACGCCCTCAGCGACGACCGTGGAGCGAATCGACCAGCGCGTCTTCCATGTGGGGAGCCTCCAGAAGCTGCCGCTCCTCGTGCATGTGCTCAATGACGGTGCGCAGCGGACGCTGGTGTTCACGCGGACCAAGCATGGCGCCGACAAGGTGGTCAAGCGATTGTCCGCTGCGGGTATCACGGCCTCCGCGATCCACGGCAACAAGGCGCAGAACCACCGCACGCGAGCGCTGGAGGCATTCAGGACTGGCGAATCGCCGGTGCTGGTGGCCACGGACATCGCTGCGCGCGGGATCGATGTCGACGGCATCACGCATGTCGTGAACTTCGACATCCCCGTGGAGCCGGAGTCGTATGTGCACCGCATCGGCCGCACCGCGCGCGCGGGATCGAGTGGCATTGCACTCTCGTTTTGCTCTCAGGAAGAGCTTGGCCTCTTGCGCGCGATCGAGAAGTTGACCCGCAAGAAGATCGACGTCGCCGCGATGCCCAAGGTGTTGCCGGTGGTGCCGAGTGCGGCGGCGGCGGCGACGGCGGCGGAGAAGGGCGAGCGGGGAGAGGGGCGCGAACGAGGAGTGGGTGGCGAGCGAGAAGGGCGGCGTGAGCGGACCGCGCGGCGTGAACGGGAGGCGAAGGGCGGGCGAGCCCGGCATGCAACGCGGGGACCTGTGGCAAGAGATCCCAGCGGCGGGCGAGGTTGGCGCGCGGAGGGAGCGGCCCCGAGTGGGAAGAGTGAGAGTGACGGGCGACACGAGCGTGGTGGTCACGCGGCGCCGGCGGCAAGCAGCCACACTGGTCCCGCCAAGGCGCATCGCGGTCCGGCGATGGCCGGGCGAGGAGCGGTGAGGAGGGGGAGGTAGGGGGGTGGCCAATCTCAGG